>NZ_JAAVBE010000007.1 GCF_014803725.1 Desulfovibrio sp. | reverse complement strand
TCACTGTGGGCGCCGGCGGCAATCCCATCACGAGTCCCGGGTCTGGCGTCAACACCGCAGGCGGCCAGACGACTTTCGCTCCGGGCGTGTTCGAGGACATGACGCCAACCTACCCGGGGGAAGTGCCAGAAACTGACATGCACAACAGCCAAACAGCTTTTCGCTCCGCTGAAGTCCCGGTACTAAATCGGACAGCAGGTTCTTACCACACACCTGGCGCCGGTCTTGGTGGTGGCGTGAGCCTTGGGTCGACCGCCGCGAATGCAGGGACGTTTTTTGGAGCTGGCGGGTGCGCGTGGTGGAACGATGGAGTATCGTACGCCGCCAAGGGCGCCCAGGGCGCCGTGCGCCTTCGTTTCTGGAACCGCGCCAAGGACAATGGGCAAGCTCCCGCGCCTGCCACGTTTGCGGCCCGGCGGATGGCACCCCGCGTAGCGGCCGCTCCCGTGACCGTCAACCTCTACGACCCCGAAACCGGGCAGGGCTCGGTCTGGCGCGAAGAGGACGCGGAAGCGAAGCTCGCCGAGGGGATGATTTCCGAAGCGGCGTGGCTGGAAATCCGCGCGGAGAAGGCGGCGGAAGCGCGGGTGGCATGGCTTGCGGACCCGGATACCGAGGCTGAGCGCTTCAGTCTGCTTCAACAGGCCTGCGCGGCCAAACTTACCGAGACCGACAAGCTGGTGCAGCCGGACTATCCTCTTAGTGATACAGACCGAGCGGCGATGTTCAGCTATCGCAAGGCTATCCGGGAGCTGAACCACCAGCCGGGGGCGCCTTGGGACGGCGGCGGCGAGCTCACGCCCTGGCCCGAGGAGCCCACTGTGAAAAAGGCGCAGGAGGCCTGATATGCGGGGCGGCGTGCACGCCTTCCCGGGGCGCGAGTGCCCCGTTTGCGGCCACACCTTGCGCCTGGTGCTGATGGCGGGGCGGCTCATGCGGGTCTGCCCGTGCTGCGGATTTACACGCCGCTGACCCGGTTCTTTGAAAATCGCAGAGGGCTTTGAGGAATCTTTGGCAGTGGCGGGGGCGCGGCAACGCCCCCACCGACGGCCCGCTGGGGCGGGCCGCCACGGCCCCACGGACGGCTGTGTCACGTCCGCAAGGTATCCGCCTGCTGTTTGCCCTTTGCAGGGGGCGCAAGCAGTCTAGCGGGCCGCTCATTGGGGCGCAACTCCCAGGCACGCCATGGAGCCAAGAGACAGAGAGATCAGGTGCGGCCAGTGCAACAAGCTGCTGGCCCGGGGCTGGGCGCGTGACGCCCACATTGTCCACAAGTGCCCACGTTGCGGGGCGTACAACACCTTGCGGGCCGTGCCGTCCAGGCCCGCCGAGCCCGCGAAAGCCGGCTAGTCTAACTCTTGAGGGCCGCGAGCCCCTGCCGCGCAGGCCGGGAGCCTCTTCGGGAGGTTCCATGCCCGCACAACGCAAGCCTTACCATCCCCCGGCCTTGAGCGCGTATTTGCCGCCCGCCGGGGGCGCCCCGGGCTATCTCATGGGCGCCACAGGGCCGCAAGGCTTTGGCAGCGCCGCCTTGTACGTGGCGCAGATCCCCGGGCGCCTGGCGCGTGAGGTTATAGTGCGCCACCACTACAGCCACAGCATAGTCAACAACAGTTATATCCACCTGGGCGTCTTCCGCGAGGGCGCCTTTGAGGGCGTGCTGCAATGGGGCTACGCGCTCCAGCCCGCCCGCGCCGGCAAGGTCGTCGCGGGCACGGTGCAGGGGCAATACCTGGAGCTCAACCGCATGTGGCTTTCGGACGACGCGCCGCGCAACACCGAGAGCCGCGCCATAAGCTACGCCCTTAAATACATACGCCGGGCCTGCCCGGGCGTGGCGTGGGTACAGTCCTTTTCGGACGAGCGTTGCAAGGGCCTGGGCGTGGTGTACCAGGCGTGCAGCTTCCTCTACCTGGGCGCCCATCTCACCACCTTTTACCTGCTGGACGGCGAGATCTACCACATGATTGCCGCCACAGCCCGCGGCCGAGGGGGGCGTTCGGCATACCTGCGCGCCAATATTCACCGCGCCCAGGAGGTGCGGTGGCGTCAATTCCGCTACATTCGCTTCCTTAAGTCCGACTGGCGGCGGCGCCTGCGCCTGCCCGTGCAGCCCTATCCCAAGCCGGGCGCCTAGCGCCGCCCCCACAATCCCTGCGGGCCTCGAGCCCCAACGCCGAGCCGCCAGACGGCCCGTGGAGCCTTTTAATATGGTGGAGATTTTCTCTTCCGGGCCTGTGGCGCTCTACCAGGGGGACGCCCTGGCCGTGCTGGCCGGACTGCCCGCGGGCTGTGTTGATGCCGTGCTGACTGATCCGCCCTATTCCAGTGGTGGTCTTACCCTGGGCGAGCGCCAGGGCGAGCCGGCCCAGAAATACCGTAGCACCGGCTACAAGCGGCCGTTCCCGGCCATGCTCGGCGATGTCAAGGATCAACATAGCTGGGCGCGCTGGTGTACGTTCTGGCTTTCCGAGTGCTGGCGCCTGTGCCGTGACGGCGCGCCGCTCATGGTGTTTACGGACTGGCGGCAGCTTCCGGCGCTGTCTGACGCCCTCCAGGGCGCCGGATGGATCTGGCGGGGCATAGTGGTATGGGGCAAGCGCGTGGGCCGGCCCATGCCGGGCCGCTTCCGGCCTCAATGCGAGTACATCCTTTTCGCCAGCAAGGGGCGCCTTGACGCGCCCTCGCAAGCGTGCCTGCCGGGCATGTATTCGCACGTCCTCAACCACGCCCGCAAGCTGCACCTGGCCGGCAAGCCTGTGCCCCTGCTGGAGGACTTGCTGGCCGTGACCAAGCCGGGCGCCACAGTGCTTGACCCCTTCATGGGCGCCGCTTCCGTGGGCGAGGCGTGCGTGGCCACGGGGCGCAGCTACATGGGCATCGAGCTTTCGCCCGAGTATTACGCCATAAGCCGGGAGCGGCTTGCCGGGCTTACGGCAGGGCCGGGCGAGGACTAGCAGGCATGCAGGGCGGCGATGACGATACCCACAATGCGGGCGTCGTCGCGCCCTGTGATGTTGATGTCCTGGTAGGCGGGATTCTCCGGGCGCAGCAACACGCGGCCGCGGCCACGATAGAGGCGCTTGACCGTGACCTCGCCGTCCAGGGCAGCGATGACGATCTTCCCCGAGGGCGCGTCCTCGGCCCTCTCCACCAGCAGGAGGTCTCCGGGCATGATGCCGGCGCCAAGCATGGACTCGCCAGCAGCGCGCACAAAAAAGGTTTTTTCGGGGTGAGGTATTACCAGGTCATCAAGCCTGACCTTGGGCGGTTCCGTGGCGCTCATGGGCCTGAGTTTTAATGCCCTGACGCTTCACGCGCAAGCCCGGATTTTTTTCGCGTCAAAATTCGTGCCAATGCCCGCCAAGGCCCGCGAAAAATTTTTCAAATTGCGTTTCGTTTTTTTTCAAATTGCTTTTCGCGTTACATCCGGCCTACCGAAAGCCGCAGCTTTAATGGCAGCGGGCATCACGCGCGCTGGCGGAAGAAATTTGGCAACTTTTCCCGCCGCGTTTTTTACTTTTTGCGATGATACCCCAGAAGTGGACTTGAAAAAAAGTGGTGGGAATAGTGGTGGGAACAAATCCCGCCTATGCAAAAGGGCTTACGATTTTCATCGTAAGCCCTTGATTTTATTGGTTGCGGGGGCAGGATTTGAACCTACGACCTTCGGGTTATGAGCCCTTTTAAAAGAGATTTGACGGGCTTTGACGCAGATTGATTTGTTTTGAATTGTTTGCAATTTCAATAAATTATCAAAATTCATTTTTCGACCCACATTGACGGAAATGGTTAGAAATTGACGGTGTGGTTAGAAATAGGTTAGAAAAATCTTGCCGCTCAACACGCGTTTTCACACTCCACACTCACAGTCCAAGGCAGCTTATGGCTACGCAAAAAAGGCGCTACCACCCCAAGAAATGGGCTGGCGTTTATGTGTATGAAACGTCGGATATTTTTAACGGTTCTCCCGACCTTTGCTTCTATATCACCTTTAAATCGGGGCGTCGACTGATTTGGGAAAAGGTAGGCAAGACCTCCGAGGGCTACGGACCTGACGTGGCGGCCGAGATTCGGGCCGAGCGGATAAAGGCCATCCGGCATGGCGAGGAAGTCAAAACCGCCAGAGAAATCCGTCGGGAACAGGCGGAAAGGGACAAGCCCTTTGCCGAAATCGCGGATGCCTATTTTGACATCAAGGGGCCGACGCTCAAGGGGCTGACCACGGACAGGAACCGCTATCTCAAGCACCTCAAGCCCTTGTTCGGCAAGCGCAGCGTTTCGGAAATCACTCCGCAAATGGTGGAGGAACTTCGGATGTCCCTGAGTGAGCGCAAGGCTGCCACGCTCTGGAATGCCCTGGAGCTTTTGCGACGGATCATCAATTTCGGTCTTAAGACGAACCGTTGCCCCGCGCTGCGCTTTCAGATCGAAATGCCGATCAAGGACAACGAAGTCATCGAGCATCTGACGCCGGAAGAAACCCGCGCATTTCTGGATACCGCGCGCACATGGCCGGCCCGGGACGTGGGCAACATGCTGCTGCTGGCATTTTTCACCGGGATGCGGCGGGGAGAGATTTTCAAGCTGCGCGATGAAGATGTGGCGTTCGACCTCAAGCTCATTCGCCTGCGTGACCCCAAGGGCAGAAAGACCCTCTCCATCGGCATGAGCGCTCTTGTGGAGGATCTGCTGCGCGGGCAGATGGAGTGGCGCAATGAAAGCTTCCCCGGCAGTCCCTTTCTCTTCCCCGGCAAGGACGGCGACATGCGCAAGGACTGCTCCGCCGTTGACCGCTTTCGCAAACAGGCCGGGTTGCCGCCGAAGTTTCGTCCCTTCCACGGCCTGCGCCACCATTTTGCCGTCAGCCTCGCCAACAGCGGGCAATTCAGCATGGACATGATCTCCGAAATGCTGACGCACAAGAATGTGGACTTCACCAGAAAAAAATATGCCCAGTTTCTGCCGGAGACACTGGCGGCTGCCAGCAACGCGGCGGCAGCCATCCTTTCCGCCAAACGGTAAGTTTTGCGACTCTTCCGGGTATCATGTACACAAGGCACAGGAATAAGGAGCCAAGTATGGCCTTCACGCTTCAGAGACTCAGGGCCGAAGCAGCCGCGGGCGAAGACAGCACCCGCCAGTTCAAGTCCAAAATTACAAACGTGGATGCTCTGGCGGCGGAAATGGCAGCCTTTGCCAATGCCAGTGGCGGGGTCATCTTCATCGGGGTGGAGGATGATGGCAGCATTTCCGGCATCCCGGGTACAGAAGTGCCGGCGACGAACCAGCTTATCAGCAACGCCGCGAGCCAGCATGTGCGCAGCCCGCTGAATGTCCAGACCCAGAATATCCTTCTCGAGGACGGCAATGTGGTGATTGCCCTGACCGTGCCCGCCGGGCTTGACAAGCCCTATTTTGACAAGAAGGGCGTCATCTGGCTGAAAGCGGGCGCAGACAAGCGGCGCATCAATTCAAAGGAGGAATTGCGGCGGCTTTTCCAGTACACGAGCCAGTTTCATGCCGATGAATTGCCCAGCAAGGCATCGATTGACAAGCTGGACAAGCTCCTGTTCCGGGACTTCCTGAAAAAGCGCTACGGGAGCGAGTTCCCGGATACGCACGCTGAGCAGTTGCGCCTGTTGCAAAATCTCAATCTGGCGGCCAGCGATGGCAATCTCAACTTGGCGGGGGTGCTGCTCTTTGCCGAGCAGCCTGAGCGGGTGTACCCACAATTCGTGGCAAAAGGAGTGCGCTTTCCGGGGCTCGCCATTCACGCTGACCGCTATGACGACAGTGAAGATTTTGAAGGCCCCCTGAGCAGGCTTTTCAAGGACGCCCTGGCCTTTGTCATGCGGAATTTGCATAAGGTACAGGCCGATAATGGCGTCAATGCGCCAGGTACACCGGAAATACCGGAGCGGGTTTTTGAGGAGCTGCTGGTCAATGCCCTCGTGCATCGGGATTATCTTGTCAGTGCGCCCATTCGGATTTTCATCTTTGATGACCGCGTGGAAATCGTCAGCCCCGGCACGCTCCCGAACAACCTGACCATTGCCAACATCAAAACAGGCAATTCCCATATCCGCAATCCCATCCTGATTTCCTACGCGGCCAAGGGGCTTTTGCCCTATCACGGCATCGGTTCCGGCATCGTGCGCGCTCTTGAGGCATGGCCGGACATTGATTTTGAAGATGATCGGGAGGGCTCGCTATTCAAGGCCATTGTGCGCAGGACGCGGCGGTCGGCAGAAGGAGCCGGAGCTGTTGCACCGGAAATTGCACCAGAAACACCGAATTTGCACCAGAAACGGAGGTTTTTGGGTGCAAACCCACCCGATTTTGCACCAGAAATTGCACCAGAAATTGCACCGGAAATTGCACCAGAACTTTCTGCGCTCCTTGAGCGCATTATCGCCAATCCGCGCATAACCACGGCAGAGCTGGCCGATGCTCTGAACGTTAGCCGGCGCACGGTTCTTGCCAGAATAACCACGCTCAAGAAAAAGGGTATCCTGCGGCGTACCGGCCCCAGCAAGGGCGGAAAATGGGAGCTTATCTCATGAAATTTGTTCCCAAAGGCCCGATTGGCGGATTTCTGCTGATAGCTGCGCTTGGATGTTGCCTCGCCTTTCTCGTGGCCTGGCTGACGGCCATGTTTGCCGTCATCAAACTGAGCCAGGGGATTTCCCTTAGTGGGTTGGCGCTGGTTTTGCTCTGGTGCGCTGTGGTGGGCGCTGGCCTGGTGTGGGGTATTTGCGCTTTATGCGCGCTGTTTGTGGGGAGATGGCGCAAACATTGTGTGCCCCACGCAATCCGCTTGAAGGAAGCGGTGGACAGGCTCCATGCCGCCACGAACCGGGAACAGCTTGAAGCACTCCGGCATTATCATATCCGGGTGTTCAAGAGCCCTGAGGAAATCCCTGCCGGCGGAAAAGACGATGTGCAGTGCCGCGAGGTCTCAAACTTTCTTTCTCCCATGCTCCTTGGCTTCAATAAATTTTTCGCGCTCGGCTCGCCGGAATATTGCTGCGATGCCACCCAGATTTCTGAAATCGTGGAAGAAAATCAGATGCGCTGGTGTAGCGAAAGCAGAGAAGCTCCAGGCTGTGATGTTGCAAAATTCAATAGAGAAATTGAGGAATTGAAGAAAAAATGCAGGGAGACCTCGGCTAACTTTACTGCGGCATCTGGCAGAGAAGGAAAGTTGAAACGCGAAATTGAACAGATGGAAGCACATATGCACATCCTTGTCACCTTGGCGAACAAGGCCACCAAGGAATTCACGCATCCACTCGCAAAGCATGAAATCACGCGTCAATACAAGGAAATCGGCAAGGCGCTGGGCGTTGAAACCGTGCCGGGAAATTACGTTGAGATTTTTCGCAAGGCGATGCCTAAGGAGTATATCAACCATGGCGGAGCGCCAGTGCAAAACCCCTGAACGACGAGAAACCTAGCGTGCTTAGGTTTGCCGTCTTGGGTGTGTGGCAAGCATAACTCTGTAAAAAACCACAGGAAATTTTAACCTCCCCTTCTTAGAGCTAAGAGGGGGAGGTTTTCTTTTGCCAGAGCTAAGGCCCCTCCTGTTCAGCGTTTCCTCCTGGCCATAAGGTGCGTTCTCACCAGATGGTTCTGGATGGATTCACACACTTAAGCCTGAACAGGAGAAGATGCAGATGGCGACCAAGAAGCTCTCCCCACAGGAAGCCGCCGACATGTACGGCGTGAAGGCATGTACACTGGCCCGCTGGCGCTGCAAAAAAGTCGGCCCGCGCTATGCCAAGCTCGGCAGCCGCGTCATGTATGACATCGAAGATTTGGAAGAATGGTTCGCGTCGCGCCGCGTCCATACCAGGGATTCCGCGCCGCAACTGAGGAAAAAGGGATGAGCGCCGACATCCTGCGAGACTTTGCCGAGTGTCTGCGCGCGGCAGGTCTGGAGGTCGAGGCCGTTCTGGCGGATGGCCTCCTGCATCGCTGCGGAACCACGGAGCGGCCCCGGCGCAAGGATGGCGCGTACAAGGCGTTCCTCGACGCTCCCCCGTCCATCTGGTGGAAAAATTGGCGCACCGGGGACGAAGGAACGTGGTCGGCGAAGGGAGAAAAAGACCTCAACTCCGCACAGCGCAAGGCCCTGGCGGAGCGGATCGCCGCTGCCAACGCTGCCGCCAGGATGGAGCAGGAACGCCGCTGGAAGGCTGCCGCAAAGCTGGCGGGCAGTATCTGGAACAGTGCCGGTGTGGCGCAGGACACTCATCCGTATCTGAAGCGGAAAGGGGTGCCAGCGCTTGGTTTGCGCCAGACAAAGGATGGGCGGCTCATTGTCCAGGTCTTGGATCCCTCCGGGCGTATTGCAAGCCTCCAATTTATCCTGCCCGACAAGCCAGCAGAGGGCACGGACAAGTTTTTCCTCAAGGGCGGCAAAACGTCCGGCGGCTATTATTCGCTTCCGGCAAAGAGCGGAGCAAGGGACGGGCCATTGCTCATCGCAGAGGGTTATGCCACCGGCGCAAGCCTGCATCTGGCTACAGGGGACGCCGTACTGGTTGCCTTCAATGCCGGGAATCTGGAGGCCGTGGCGCGCATGGCGCGCCGCATCTACCCGAAAAGAGAACTGGTGCTGTGCGCGGATAATGACTGTGAAACCGTCAAGCCTGACGGCGCGCCGTGGAATCCGGGAAAAGATGCGGCGTCCAGGGCAGCACAGGCTGTGGGCGGCAAGCTGGCTGTCTGTCCTTCGCATGAGGGTCGGGCGACGGACTTCAACGACCTGCACCGCCTGCGTTCCCTTGAGGCCGTGCGCGCTGTCATCGTCTCGGCGCGTAAAGAAGACGTGGGCTGTCCCATGCCCGAAGGATTCTTCCTTGTACCTGAAGGACGACGCGCCGGGCTGTACAAGCAGGATACGAAGCCCGACGGCGAGATGAGCGAAGTCCGCATCGGGCCACCGCTCGCGGTAAAAGGCATGACTCGCGACAGCGATGGTAACGAATGGGGCCTCATGCTCGAATGGGCTGACCCTGACGGCAAGAAGCATACCTGGGCCATGCCCATTGAACTGCTTTTCCGCCAGGGGGCGGACTGGTTCAGCGTCTTGGTTTCGGCTGGCTGGCTCGGCAATCCCCTTGCCCGGAAAAAGCTCGTGGAGTTCTTCTCCTCAGTCCGGCCGACCAGGCGCATCCGCTGCGTGCCGCGCACCGGCTGGGACATGTCCGCCTATATCCTGCCGGATGCCGTGTATGGCGCGAACTCTGGCGAACAGGTGGTGCTCCAGTCCGCGCATCATGGCGATCTGTACCGCACCGCCGGAACTTTGGACGTCTGGCGCGAAATCGCGGCGCTTGCAGTGGGCAACTCGCGCCTGAGCTTCGCCCTCTGCGTGGCCTTTGCCGGGCCGCTCCTGCGGCTGGCCGGGCTTGAAGGCGGCGGTTTCAGCTTTGAGGGCGGATCTTCCTCCGGCAAGACGACGGCCCTGCAAATAGCCGCATCGGTGTGGGGAAGCCCGGAACATGTCCGAAGTTGGCGCGCCACCGACAATGGCCTTGAAACCATCGCCGCCCTGCACAATGACAATGTCCTCATTCTGGATGAAGTGGGCCAGGTCAACGGCAAAGTTCTGGCCGAGTGCGCCTATATGCTGGCCAACGGACAGGGCAAGGGCCGTTCCAGCCGCGAAGGCACGCTCAGAAAATCCCACTCCTGGCGGCTGCTCTTTCTCTCCAGCGGCGAGCTGGGGCTTTCCGAAAAGCTGGCGGAAAACGGGCTGAAATCCAGAGGCGCCCAGGAGGTGCGCTTTGTGGGGCTGCCCGTGGATACGGCCATGCTCACGGAGCTGCATGGTCTGTCCAATGCCGGGGCCGTGGTCAATCGCCTGAAGGAGATAGCCGCCAGCAATTATGGTCATGCTGGCCGCGTATTTCTGCAAAACCTGACTGAGCCCGGCACCATGAAAAGGCTTGTGTCCGAAGTGCTGCCTGAACTTGCCGCCACGGTTGAGCGCCTGGTGCCTCCTGGAGCGGACGGGCAGGTGCGCCGAGTGGCGCAGCGCTTCGCGCTCTGCGGACTGGCCGGGGCGCTCGCCGTGGAAATGGGGATTCTCCCCGCTGACTTTGACGCAGCTTCCTGCGCCGAGCGCTGCTTCGGAGACTGGCTGACCACACGAGGCGGCATCGGTGCTTCAGAAGACGCGGCCATTCTCGCGGCTGTGCGCCTCTTTATCGAACAACATGGGGCAAGTCGGTTCCAGGACCTAGATTCTTCCATCTCCACCTGTGTCAACCGCGTGGGGTTTCGGCGCACCCGCAACGGCATGACCGAGTATTTGCTTTTGCCGGAAAGTTTTCGCGCGGAAGTTATCAAGGGCTATGAGGAAAGAAGGGCCGTGCGCGTTTTACGTGAAGCTGGCTGGCTGCGCACAACGGCCAAAAACAGGCTGAAATCCCAGGAACGTCTTCCGGGCCTCGGTCGGATGCGGGTCTATATCGTGTGCTTGCCTGATGAACAGGACGAAACCATTTCGACAACCTTGACAGAGTGAGCGGTGCCGCCGGTGACAGTGATGCCGACCCAGCAGCGATGAGGTTTTATGGATGTCACCGTTGTCATCGTGCCGCAGTTGAGTGGTGACGCCCGATTGCCTTGCTGATACCGGGCTGTCCTCGTTGTCACCAGTGTCACCACAGAAGAGAAACCGGGAGAAGGGGATATGTCTTTTCTCGTTTTGCATATGGACAAGTTCAAAAAAGACGCGGTTCGCGGCATCCAGTCGCATAATCGACGCGAGCGCGAAAGCCATTCAAACCCCGATATCGACTATGCCCGAAGCATCCAAAATTACGATCTCCATGAGGGAACCTCGGAAAACTATGCGCAGGCCATCCAAAACCGCATCGACGACCTGCTCATGGTCAAGGCCGTGCGGAAGGATGCGGTGCATATGTGCGGCCTTGTCGTCAGCTCAGATAGGGAGTTTTTTGACAAGCTCAACGCCGACGAGACCAAGCACTTTTTTGAGGAGGCAGCCGCATATCTCACGGAGTTTGTCGGCAAGGAAAATGTCATCTCGGCGATGGTTCACATGGACGAGAAAACACCGCACATGCACTTCCTGCATGTGCCCATTACAAAGGACGGCAGGCTTTGCGCCAAGGATATTTACACCAAGACCGCTCTGAAGAAATTGCAGGATGAATTACCCAAGCGTCTGCAAAAATGTGGCTTCCTCATCGAGCGTGGCATGGAGCAGTTAAAGGGTTCGGCCAAGAAGCATCTGGATACCAGAGAATATAAACAGCAGCATGAAATGCTGGCCTCCATGCGGCGGGATGCCGCCCGATTGGAGGCAATTCTTTTTGACCTCCAGGAAGAGGTGAACCGCGCTCAGAACGAGCGCCGCGCGCTGTTTGAGGAAAATGAAATCTGGAGAAAGCGTATCTTGGAGGCAGAGGAATCCTTGAAAAATGGCCCGCAATTACCAGCCGCGAATTTCTTCAATTACAAAGATGTCCTCGCCGCTGCCCAGGAAAAACTAGCTGAGTATCAGATGGCTCTTGCAGATAAGGACGAAGTGGCCCGGCAGCGGGACATGCGGGCCCGGCAGGCACAGACTCTCTTGCAGGAGCGCGATAAGGCGGTGGCAGCCGTGCGGATGGCGAAATCCATGACTGCCGCGCTGGAAGCGGAGAACAAAAAGCTCCAGACGCGCATGGCGCAAGCCAAGGAAAAGGCTGCCACAGAAATGAAGGACATGCAGGATTTTATCCTGGTCTCCGGCAACCATCTCCGCTTTCAAGAATTTCAGCTTCAGCGTATGGAGGAAAAGGCATTGGAGTCCCGTGCGCGGGCCGAGCATGAACGGCAAATCCGACAAGAGGCCGAAAGGCAAAAGCAGACCCGTGGCATGAGGATGCGCTGAGGCATCTGAGAGGAATCTTGGCGTTGCAACAAGATATAGCCCACTATACTTCACTGGCGTGAAGCCGTGGGCAAGCGTGCCGCTTGAGCGCTTAAAGCCAAAGGCAGAAATCGTGGCATACGCCGCACAACCCAGGAGAAGAAAAAATGGCCATCACCGTCGAGCAAGTTAAAAGCATCCGACAAGAACTGGACAAACTTCGCCCCGAAGTCGCCCTTTCAGGGAACAGGGAACTGAGCATCAAGCAGACGATCTTCGCACTGGCTCCTACCCTGGAACGGATGAAGAAGCGCGGCTTCGAGCTGCCGGAGATTATTGCCAAGCTGGCCGAGAAAGGCATAGAGGTCAGACCGCAAACGCTCACGAAGTACCTTGCCGAAGCCCGACGGCAAAAGGACACCAGAAAGACAAAAAGACAGGAGCCCAGCTCCCATTGCTCCGCGCTCAAAGCAGCTTGTCGCAATGCAGGGTCCCAGGACGCAGACACACCCCCCGTACATACCGGCAAATCATCGTGCACGGAAACCCTCAAGAATAATGATGCCTCAGCCGAGAATAACGGAGGATCAAGTTCAAGGAATACCACCATCAGATATGGTGACTTCAAAACAATACCTGACAGGCCACTCGTGAAGCTCCAAGTGAGGAGTATGTCGACAGGGTCTAAGATATTTAGCGGGGTCAAACGTAGTGAAGAGTAAAGGGCATAAAATATTTGCAAGAAGTGACAAAAAAATACCGGCAACCACAGTTGAGAGTTTTGACTTTTTGTAGCTCTTAGTCGGGCAGTAGGGTTGCACACATACTGGGCAAAGGCCAGACAGCCGAGGAGTGGCCTCCTCCCCCGGAGCCGATTATGGGAAATTTGCTGTAAAGGTGTTGACATCGCCCATGCTCTAAATTACTATTTCCTGCCATGAGTTCTCAGGCTCAAATACAAGAAGTCATGCACAACTCAGAATGCACATCAGGCACTCCCAGATGGGAGTGGGGCTCTTTTACGCATACGATAGCCCCGTGGCTGCTTTGTGGATTTCTTGCTTTCGCACCATTTCTTTTCTTGTTTTTCGATGCTGTTGTGCGTACGCAAATACAGGCAGAATCTTGGCTTGTGTTTTTCAAAATCTGCGGCCAATTATTCTGCACAGTTCTTCGTGATAACAATGTGCTGGGTGTCGGCCTCTCGCTTTCTTCAGCATTTGTGTGCTCCACACTCTATATGGGTGGCGGCTTTGTCCGAATCATGTTGGTAGTGAACGTTGTCATATGTGTCATCTATGCTTTTTGTTTGGCGCATCCATTTAAATCAGAATCATTTTTAATTTACTTCAATTTGCTAGGGTTGGGAAGTATTGTCTTTACAAATCTTATAGGGTTCATTGCCGTAGCTGGGAGGCAATCAGATGCCTGAGCAATATATAGAATATGGAATGGGGTTGATTTTTATCTTGGCAATTCTATCATTCTCTATATCTATTTTTATAATTTCACGAAGTTGGTGGGTTTTTAGAAAAATTCGACACAGCATAGTCCCTACTTCTGATAAAGTGGATACTCAGACTTTGGTTGGTATGTTAAACATGGGAGTCATATCCTTTTGTTTTATTACGAATACCGCCAACAAGTTTAATCCAAAGGAGAATAAGCACAATTTTGCGAACGTTCTAGCTTATACTCCAATTTTGGTATTGAGTAGACAGCTAGCATCAACTTCTCGGTACAGGTCTGAATATGCCTAATAGCTGCATCCATTACGAGTCATATGATTATATCTTCAAATATGTGACCAAGGAGATTATCGAATCTCGCTATGAATTACTCTCAAATATTTACGAAGAATTCATCAGTAAAGAAAATATGACTGGAAAAGTCGTGTTGAACAGAGTGGTTCTAGGTTATGCAATCATGGACTATTTTAGTGATATTGCTAGGATTAAACAATTTCATGGCATAACAAGAGTAAATGAAACAAAAATTTGTGCCTATGAAAGCTTCTGGCTATTGAAGCGCAAGCCCCTACAGGTGATTGGAGCAGATAGTAATTTCCCTTTTTGCAATGAACAGTTTATTTTTTTACGTGTGATCCAACTCCTGAGCGGTGGAAATGAAAAAATTGATATATTCAATAATCCCGTTCTTCGGCCTTTTTTGGAATCTCTTTTTTATTTCCTTAAATTCCGAAATTGTGACGCACAGGCTCTGGAGTTTGCCTTTCAGGCGTTTGCCGCAGGAGTGCAGTTCAAAAAGCTTACCCCCACAGCTTCTTCTTAGTCCTATCAGTAATAATGTTGCTGTTTGCATTTCACTTATTTGATTACTCTGTAAAAATGTTGTTTTGCTTTAATTTGTTGAAGCAGTGCATGGCGTTGCGTGCTTCGTGAAGTCTCTTGTCTATTGCCACTTGAGATAATGTACAGAAAGTTTCGCACATTTAAAAATGAAAACAGCCCACCGCATAGATTGGATTGGTTTGTCCACCACCAAATCTGCAAGGAGAACTGCGAAATGGAGAATGCGTAGAACAGGATAAAAGAAAAGTCTAGGTCATTGAGGTGGATGGGGCAGCATAGAGCGCATGTATTCTAGGTTGGCCGCCAGAGCGTGAAGGAGATGCTGAACGGACTTCTGATACGGTTCCAAGCGGACGCATGGTTTCAGGGGGTGGAACCTTGAGCGCAAGGCGGAGCGGGCTAACACTAGGGATCCGGTACTATCAGCGGTACTTTCAAATAACGCCGGGATCTGTGCAGTTCAGCTTTTCGAAACTGCGTCTATTTCCTTTCAATCAGCCATCATTGAGCGAGATCGCCGGGGGAGGAAGCTCTGTAGCAGGGAAGGCTCTGTAGAGGAAGCGCACGCGAAAATTTACCTGACCTTAAGCATTGGTTTGAAAGGCAGAAGACATACCCGAAGATCTCGGGGAGCCGTGTCGGTCCGAGCAACATGAGCGACCGGAACCCAAGCGTGCATGGAGTGGCGGAATCGAAACCGTTTCCGTCTAGGTGGCGATTTGCGTGAACCAAGAAGGCTAGCGCGAAGTTCTTGGGCATTCGAGGGGAGGGGGTAGAGCAGGGAAACGGGCGTGGATTTTTGCCATGCCTTATATGAGCTAGTTCGACTTAATCTGACAATAGCCCCTTGAAAAGCACGGGGAACTCCGTTTTGATGGAAACGTGAACAATCCCATCAACCGGCACCATGCCCACGGAGTTCCCAATGGAAAGCTTTAACCAAAGCGTCATCAAGCACAAGACCGGACTTCTCACCCTGGCGGCGGAATTGGGCAATATCTCCAAGGTTTGTCGCATCATGGGGTTTTCCAGGGATACGTTCTATCGGTATCAGGTAGCCAGAAATTCCGGTGGCGTTGAGGCCCTGTTTGAAGTCAGTCGCAGAAAGCCAAGAAAAACCGGGTGGAAGGAGCGACAGAGCAGGCGGTGGTCGAGTTCGCCACGGCCTTTCCTGCTCACGGACAAGTCAGATCCAGCAACGAACTGCGAAAGCAGGGTATCTTCGTTTCACCCTCAGGTGTGCGCTCCATCTGGCTGCGCCATAACCTTTCGTCCATGAAGCAGCGGCTGACTGCGTTGGAAAAGATGTCGGCAGACCAAGGCATAGTCCTGACCGAGGCCCAGGTACAGGCTCTGGAACGCAAAAAGGAGGATGATGAGGCGTGTGGCGAGATCGAAAGTCACCATCCCGGCTATCTTGGCAGCCAGGACACCTTTTATGTGGACACTATCAAGGGAGTGGGCCAGATTTACCAGCAAACCTTTGTGGATACCTACTCCAAGTGGGCGGCTGCCGAACTCTACACGACCAAGACGCCCATAACCGGGGCCGATCTTCTGAATGACCGGGTATTGCCTTTCTTTGCCAACCAGCGGATGGGGATCATCCGCAACCTGACAGACCGCGGCACGGAATACTGCGGAAAACTTGGAACCCATGATTATCAGCTGTACCTCGGCGTAAACGGCATTGAACATGCACGAACCAAGGCGCGACATCGCAGACCAATGGCATCTGCGAACGCTTCCACAAAACTATCCTCCACGGGTTCTATCAGGTTACCTTCCGATGCAAATTATATCACTCTTTTGAGGAACTTCAGACAGACCTGGATCCATGGCTTGAGTACTACAACACCGAACGAACCCACCAAGGCAAGATGTGTTGCGGCAGAACGCCCATGCAAACCCTGCTTGACGGGAAAAAGCTCTGGAATGAAATGGTCGCACGTCTAAACTAATCGGACAGGGAGAATCTCCAAGACGGAGTAAACTGTCAGATCAAGTCTGAACAACTACATTTTATGACTTTACTTCTTAGATTTATTTAGAATTGCGTATTTATCACAACCTTCTTGTATGCCGTTATCACATGCTAGGCCGTAATATTCTTTTGCCTTAGCTGTGTCTTGTCTTACTCCGTGACCATTATAATACATTTCTCCAAGTGCTAGGAAAGCGCCTGGGTTTTGTTTCTCGGCAGCTTTCTCAAAAAATACCTTAGCTATTTTGTAATCTTTTTTTACGCCAATACCCTCATGATACATATATCCTAATGCTGCATTCGCATTGGGATTTCCTTGATTAGCAGATTTATTTAAATATTCCTTGGCTTTGACATATCTTTTTTTGTACCTTTTCCATAATAGTATATAAGCCCCAATGCGAATTGGGCCGAATTATCGCCCAAATCTGCTGCTTCCTTATAGTATGCTATCCCTTTTTTGTAATCTTGGCGAACTCCAATGCCATTTGTATACATATCGCCTAAAAATGATTTAGAGGCCGGATGGCCTTGTGATGCTGACTGTTGAAAATATTGTAATGCTTTTTTATAATCTCTCTTTCCAAATATTATACCTATGTAGTGATTTACGCCTAATAAATATTGTGCATTACTATCATTTTGATCAGCAGCCTTTTCTAACAGGTTTAACCCTTTTTTATGGTTGCCTTCGTCGCGGATATCAGATAAATATATCCCTCCTAAATATCCTTGGGCCGCTGGATGATTTTTGCCTACAGCTTTTTCGAGGAATTCTACAGCTTTACTTCTGTCTCTGTCTACGCCTAGCCCGGTATCATACATGAGAGCTAGCCTATACTGAGCTTCTGGATTCTCTTGAGATGCCGCTTCTTCTAGCCACTTTTTTGCCTTATTATAATCTTTATCTTTATAATCTTCTTGGAGATAGATAGTACCTAATGCACCTTGAGCGAATGAGTCCCCTTTATTCGCTGGATCTGAGAGTAGATCTATTGCTTTAATATAATCTTTGTTGCCACCTTCACCGATAAAATACATAACTCCTAACATTATTTGTGCATAAATATTTCCCTGCGATGTAGCCTTCTCAAGCCATTCTCTGGCTTGTACTAAATCTTTTTTTGTATCTTCACCATTATAATATTTTAAGGCTATTTCATACTGCGCTTCGCTATCTCCACTTTTGGCTTCATCCAAGAGCTTATTGAAATCCGTTTCGGCAGCGAAGATGGTAGACGAAAATAGGATCAACAATAGAGTAATTGTTTGAAGCAGGAATTTTGTGGACTTCATTGCACAAGCCTCCCCAGATTAAAAGAACAGGAAAAACGCTTACTTCTTCTTATAGTGAACCGTAATAATTTTAAAATTTCAGATATGGCATGTCAATATTTTTTGGGAGGTGCGATACTGGGTTCCCTTTTGAGTCGTGCCATGGGTCTCGCAGCCGGGGGTAGAAAAACTGGTTAGAAAAATGTTGGTGACATCCGAGGGGCATGAACTGGCGAGGCCGATGAGGCCGTTAGCAGGTATTTTTTCAGGATTCTACCATGATCCCCTGTTCTGGAGCTTTTCCCACCGCATCCGAAAAACCGCATGATTCCATGCTTTGCAGCACTCAGACACTAGTGTGTGGTTAGTAATAGGTTAGAAAAATGAAAAGGCACTTATGGTTAGAAAACCGTAAGTGCCTGATTTTATTGGTTGCGGGGGCAGGATTTGAACCTACGACCTTCGGGTTATGAGCCCGACGAGCTACCGAACTGCTCCACCCCGCGTCATGTGTAGGTAAACATATACGCCGTGGAGGGCGGTGTCAAGGGTAAATTTACTGAGGGTGAGGAGGAGGAAGTGGGGCCCGCGATGGCAGAGGGGGAATCACAAATGTGGGTGACAGGGGAGGGCGGAGGTACGACGGTAAATATGTGGTAAATAATGGGTAGGAAGTTGAGCACCGTGAAAAATTAAGCGCCGGCAAGTAAAACCCCGTGATAGGGATTCTCCGCGGATCGTTTAAATTCAGCGGCGCCAAAGGCTGCAGCATTCCAGGTGGGGCGTGTGTGGGAAAAGGTCAACCGCCGTTAGTCGCTTGAGGGTATAGGTCGAAGAGAGCTTGGCGGCATCACGGGCCAGCGTGGCCGGATTGCAGGAGACGTACAGGATATGCTCCGGCGCGAGGTGCAAGAGGGCGCCCAGCGCTGCCGGCGCAAGGCCGCCCCGTGGCGGGTCGAGCAGGGCCGTATACCATGTGGGGAATTTGTGGCCCTTGTCGAGGGCCGGGAGCCGCGCCCCCCTGGCGAGCCGCTGGAGGAGCGCGCCGGCATCGCCAGTGAGATAGCGCCAGCCGTCCAGCCCCGCATCCGCTGCGTTGCGCTCCGCGAGGGCAACGCAGCGGCGGTCGCTTTCCATGCCTAAAACCGTCATATAGTCACTGGCGATGAGCTGCCCGGGCGCGCCCACGCCGCAATAGACATCCAGCAGGCCGCGACCGCACTGGGGCGCCATGCTCATGACTGTCTGCGCGAGCAGTTCGGCCGCGCCGGTATTGACCTGGAAGAAGGAGGCGGCATCCAGCGCGAAGGAGCGGGCCCCGAGGGGCAGGTGCAGGATGGCGGCATCCCTGTTTTCCGCACCCCCGGAGTCGAGGCAGAGGACGCGGCGCTCCCCGCTGGCGAGCGCGTCGTCCCGGCTGCGTTCTTCATGGATGAAGCCGCCCATGCGGCTCACGCCCCCCACGGCAAGCAGGCGTTCCCCCAGAGTGCGCACGGCGGCGCGTTCGGCCCGGTTCCCGGGGCTCGTCAGGCAAAGCGCCCACCAGCGCGGCTCAGTTTCGCCCGCCAGCCAACCTTGGCGCAATGTAAGAAAGCGCCAGAAGCCGCACGCGCCGGTCTTGCCCCGCCCGCGCCGCTCCGAGGCGCGCCACGCAGGAAGCCCGCTTTGCGCCGCGGCCTCTTGCGCCGCTCCCAAAAGTTCGCGGCCGCCGGGGGGCAGCAGGGCACAGTCGGGCGTGGGCACCACATCAGGGCCGCCCCGGCTCCGTTGGCCGAGCACAAGGCCGGCCCCACCTGTGCCGAAGGCAAAGGTCATGCGATTGCGGAAGCCAGTGAGCGCGGGCGAGGGCACGGTGCGTTCCCACGCCGCAGCAACCTCACCCGCATCAAGGGCGCCGATGCGGGTCAGGGCGTCGCGCGCAAGCCGCGTTTTCCATTCCAGCTGGCTGGCATACGGCATGGTCTGGAGCGGGCAGCCGCCGCAGCCCGGGGCGCTCGTGCCCGCGGCCGCGTGCGGGCAGAGCGGCGGCACGGCATCCGCTGCCGGGCGCAGAACCGCCACGAGCTCCGCCTCCAGAAAGCGCGCCTTGCGGGCCTTCACCCGGCAGCGCACGACTTGTCCGGGCAGGCCCCCGGCCACAAAGACCGTGAGCCCGCGCTCGCCGGGGCGGTCGGTATCCTTGAGGTGGCCGATGCCGCGCCCATCGTGGGCGAGGCCGTCAAGGGCAAGGTCGAGGCAGTCGTGCATGAGCGGCAACGTAGCATGGCGCTCCGCCGGGCGCCAGCGTCGTCCCAACTCCCTCCCCGAGGCGCCCGCAACTGCTGCCCCGCTGCGCGCAAGGCATTGACAGAACCCCTCTTTCAGGCTAGCCGTAAGCGATAGGCAGGCCCGCTCCCAGGGCCCCGCGCTCCGCCGCGGAGCCGCGCATGCGGTTTCGCCTCTACACTATTGCCGAGGAGATCCCGGTGAACATTCTCATTTTCGGCCCCAACGGCAGCGGCAAGGGTACCCAGGGCGAACTGCTCAAGCAGAAGTATGACCTGGCGCACATCGAGTCCGGCGCCATCTTCCGCGAACATATCGGCGGCGGCACCGAGCTCGGCAAGAAGGCCAAGGCCTATATCGACCGCGGCGACCTCGTGCCCGACGACATCACCATCCCCATGGTGCTCGAGACCCTGCGCACCAAGGGCGGCAAGGGCTGGCTGCTCGACGGCTTCCCGCGGAACATGGTGCAGGCGCGGAAGCTCTGGGAGGCCCTGCAGAAGGAAGGCATGCCGCTCGACTACGTGGTGGAGATCCAGCTGCCGCGCGAGACCGCGAAAAAGCGCATCATGGGGCGCCGCCTCTGCAAGAACAACAACAATCACCCCAACAATATCTATATCGAGGCCATCAAGCCCGCTGGCGACAAGTGCCGCGTGTGCGGCGGCGAGCTTACGCTGCGCAATGACGACCAGGACGAGGCCGCCATCAACAAGCGTCACGACATCTATTATGACACCAAGGACGGCACCCTGGCCGCCGCCTACTTCTACCGCGACCTCGCGGGCGACGGCAAGACCAGGTATATCGTGCTGGACGGCGAGGGCAGCATCGACGCCATCCGCGAAGCGCTGCTCGCGCAGCTGGATTAACGGCAAAAATCGCGCCGCGCCGTGCGCCTCACACGGGGCTGCGGCGCGGCGTCTTTTTTTGCGGGGGAGGCATGGCCGTACTCGTCTGCGGGGGCGCGGGCTATATCGGCTCGCACAATGTCCGCGCGCTGCTCGCGGTCGGGCGCGACGTGGTGGTGGCTGACAACTTCCTCACCGGCCACCGCGACGCCGTGGCGCCCCAGGCCCGGCTCCATGAGCTAGACATCCGCGACGCGGCCGCCCTGGACGCGGTCTTCGCCGCCCATCGCATAGACGCGGTGCTCCATTTTGCCGCAAGCTCCCTCGTGGGCGAGAGCATGGAGCGGCCGCTCGACTATTTCAACAACAATATCCTCGGCATGCAGCGCCTTTTAGAGGCCATGCAGCGCCACGGTGTCAGGCGCATCGTCTTTTCGTCCTCCGCCGCGGTCTACGGAGAGCCGGACGCGGTGCCCATCCCCGAGGACGCGCCGCTCGCCCCCACCAACCCTTATGGCGAGAGCAAGCGCATCATGGAGCGCATCATGCACTGGGCCGCGCTGGCCCACGGCATGCGCTTCGTGAGCCTGCGGTATTTCAACGTGGGCGGCGCGTGGCCCGGGGGCGCCATCGGCGAGGATCACCGGCCCGAGAGCCACCTCATCCCGCTCATCCTCCAAGTGCCGCTCGGGCGGCGCCCGCATATCTCCATCTTCGGCACGGACTACCCCACCCCCGACGGCACCTGCGTGCGCGATTATATCGATGTCATGGACCTGGCGGACGCGCACCTGCGCGCCCTCGCGCATCTGGAGCGCGGCGGCGAGAGCCTGATATGCAATCTCGGCAACGGCAAGGGCTTTTCCGTGCGCGAGATGATCGAGGCCGCGCGCCGCGTCACCGGGCACGCCATCCCCGTGGTCGAAGGGCCGCGCCGCGCCGGCGACCCGGCCCGGCTCGTGGCCTCGGCGGAGCTCGCCGAAAGCAAGCTGGGCTGGCGCCCCACGCGCGACATCGAGGCCATCATCGCCTCCGCCTGGGAGTGGCACAGGACTCACCCCGGGGGCTACGGGAGCTGAACGGCGCCCGACCGGCCCCTATGCCCCGAAAAGACCTGTAATGACTGAAAACTCCCCCGGGAATGGCGCGGCCCGCGTCATTCCCGGGGAAGTTTTGCATTTTTGAGGGGCGTTTTCCGCTCGCTACCAGTCCAGCGTGGCCTTGAAGGCCCGGGCGAGGTCATCCACCTTTTCTGTAAGCACCGTGCTGTCGCCGCTGCGCAGGGTGAGCGCGCCCGTGCCTGTCACGGTGCCGATGCGGCGGCATATCTGCCACATGCCGAGGGCGTCCAGCAGCGGCGCGAGGTCGGGCCGCACGCTCACGACAAGGCGGCTCGCGCTCTCGCTGTAAAGCAGCTCGAAGCGGCTCATGGGCTCGAGGGCGGGCACGGCGTCGAGGTCGATGTCCGCGCCGAGGCGGCCGCCGATGCACATTTCGGCGAGCGCCACAGCGAGGCCGCCGTCCGAGCAGTCATGGCAGGCCGAGAGCGCGCGCTGGCCCATGAGCGCGGAGAGGCCGCGATACCGGGCAAGGGCGCTCGCCGCGTCCACCCGGGGCACGAGGCCGCCGGAAAGGCCGAGCTCCGAGGCGGCCTCGCTGCCCGCCATCTCGCGCCAGGTGCCGCCGAGCAGGTAGATGAAGTCGCCCTCGCGCTTGAAGTCCGAGGTCTGCGCGGCCGTGACATTGCGGATGACGCCGATGACCGAGAAGAGCACCGTGGGCGGGATGGAGATGCGCTCGCCGCCCCCCAAGTAGTCGTTCTTCATGGAGTCCTTGCCGGAGATGCAGGGCAGCCCGAACGCCAGCGAGAACTGGCGCAAGGCCCAACAGGCGCGCACGAGCTGGGCGAGCTTGTAGCGCCCCTCGGCATTGGCCTCGGTCCACACCGGGTCGCACCAGCAGAAGTTGTCCACGCCGGCCAGCGCGTCCGGGTCGCCGCCCACGGCCACGGCGTTGCGGATGGCCTCATCCATGGCATTGGCCATCATCCAGTAGGTGTCATAGTCGCTGAACTTGGGGCAGATGCCGTGGCTCAGCACGAGGCCCGCGTCCGACTCCAGCAGCGGCCGCAGCACGGCCGCGTCGCCCGGGCCGTCGCGCAGCGCGCCCACCAGGGGCTTGATGACGCTGCCGCCGCGCACCTCGTGGTCATACTGGCGGATGATATATTCCTTGGAACAGATATTGAGGCGCCCGAGCATCTTTTTGAGGAAGGCGCCCTCGTCGCCCCCGGGGCCCTCCATGCGGATGTCAGGGAAGGCCGGGCGCTTCCACACGGCCTCGAGGCGCAGCTGCGGCACGCCGTCATGGAGAAAGGCCATGTCGAGCAGGGCCACGGTGCGCCCCGCGTAGCGCACCTCGAACACGCCGGATTCGGTGAATTCGCCGAGCGCCGTGGCCTCCACGTCCATGCGCTTCGCAAGTTCGAGGAACTCGTCGAGCTTCGCCTGCGGCACGGCCAGGGTCATGCGCTCCTGCGCCTCGGAGAGCAGCACCTCCCACGGCAACAGCCCGTCATACTTGAGCGGCGCGCGGTCGATGTGCAGCACGCAGCCGCCCGTGTCCTCGGCCATTTCGCCCACCGAGGAGGAGAGCCCGCCCGCGCCGTTGTCCGTGATGGCGTTGTACAGCCCCTTGTCGCGCGCCTTGAGCAGGAAGTCATACATCTTGCGCTGGGTGATGGGGTCGCCGATCTGCACGGCCGTGGCCGGCGAGCCCTCGTGCAGCTCTTCCGAGGAGAAGGTGGCGCCGTGGATGCCGTCCTTGCCGATGCGCCCGCCCACCATGACCACCGCGTCGCCGGGCTCCGCATTCTTTTCCCAGCCCGGGCGCCCGCAGACATCGGTGGGCAGCAGGCCCACGGTGCCGCAAAACACCAGCGGCTTGCCGAGATAGCGCTCGTCAAAGACGAGGGAGCCGTTGACCGTGGGGATGCCCGACTTGTTGCCGCCGTGCTCCACACCCTCGCGCACGCCCTCGAGCACGCGGCGCGGGTGCAGCAGGCGCGGCGGCAGCTCCTTGGCGTAGAAGGGCGACGCAAAGCAGAAAACATCGGTATTGCAGATGAGCTCCGCGCCCATGCCCGTGCCCATGGGGTCGCGGTTGACGCCCACGATGCCCGTGAGCGCGCCGCCGTAAGGGTCGAGCGCGGAGGGGCTGTTGTGCGTCTCCACCTTGATGCAGGCGTCGTAGCCGTTGATGAAGGCGATGACCCCGGCATTGTCCTTGAACACGGACTTGCAATAGTCCCTGTCACCCCGGCGCTCGCGCAGGATGGCCGTGGCGTCGCGGATGCAGGTCTTGTAGAGGTTGTCCACCTGCTCGTGCCGGCCCGTGTCCTCGTCCGTATAGTCGATGGCCGAGGCGAAGATCTTGTGCTTGCAGTGCTCGGACCAGGTCTGGGCCAGGGCCTCCATCTCCACATCCGTGGGGTCTGCGGGGAGTCCCGCCTTGGCGCGGGCGGCGGCGATGTCGGGCCGGGCGAAGTGGTCGCGGATGGCGTGGAGCTCGTCAAGGTTGAGCGCCCAGGTGTTGGCGCGGCTCGCGGCCAGAAGTTCCGCGTCGCTCATGGAGGAGAGCGGCACCACGGCCACCTCGGCGCGCGCCTCGCCGGTGACGCGGGCGGCCTGCGGCGGGAAGTCCGGCTCCGCGGCCCACTCGGCGGCGCTCTTGATGCGGAAGCGCTGGATGAGCGTATTGCAGAGCAGGTCGCGGGCGATGGTCTCCACCTGCCCGCGGTCGAGCGGCGCGGCCGCGTCGTTGTGGATGCGGTACTGGAGCGCCGTGTAGACGGCAAGGCTCTCGCGCGGGATGCCCAGCACCATGGCGGCGGTGTCGCGCGCGGTGCGCCCCTCGTTGTCCGTGACGCCGGGGCGGAAGCCGACCTCCACATACCAGTCCGGCAGGGGCGCGAGCGGCGGGAGCGTGCCCAGGGCCGCGCGCTGGAGGATGGGGTCATGCCAGACCGCGTCCTCGAGCAGGCGGCGCGCCTGGGCTTCGTCAAGGCCGTCGGCGGTGAAGATCTTGACGAGGCGCACCTGGCCCACGGCAAGGCCCAGGGCCGCGCGGATGCGCTCCGCCACCTTGCGCCCCTGAACGTCCTCCAGGCCGGGCTTCGGCCCCGCTTCCAGACGGTAGAGCATGACCACTCCTTTCTTCGTTATTTCCCTTCCCGGCGTGGGCCCGGGTTTTACTTCTCAGTGCCGGCGGTCGCGGACATAGTCCGTCATTTCCATAAGCACCTGGTGTTCCGGGCCGTCGGGCAGGCGCGAAAGCGCGCCCCGGGCGGCCTCGAGGTAGTCCCCGGCCTCCTCGCGGGCGCGGCGGTCAAAGCCGCCCTCGCGCACGCGCAGGGAGATCTCGGCCGCGTCCGCCGCGCTCATGAGCCCGCAGACAAAGGCCGCGTCAAAGGCCGCGCGCTCGTTCTCGCCGAGGTTCAGCCGGTAGAAGCGCAGGGGCGGCGTGAGCTTGCCCTCGCGCACGTCGCCGCCCGTGGGCTTGCCGGTCTCTTCCTCGGGCGCGAAATCCAGCGCGTCGTCCACGATCTGGAAGGCCATACCGAGATTTTCGCCATAGGCCGCGGCCGCGGCCACGGCGTCCGGCCCCGCGTTGGCCGCCAGCGCCCCGAGCTCGCAGGAGGCCGCGATGAGTGCCGCCGTCTTGCCGCGCACGATGGCCGCATATTCCTCGGCGCTCACGTCCACGCGGCGCTGGGCCGCGATCTCCAGTATCTCGCCGGCCGCGGTCTCGCTGGTGGCCGTGGAGAAGCACAGGCAAAGGCGCGGGTCGCCAAAGTCCGCCACCTGGGCGTTGGCCCCGGAGAGCAGGGCGTCCCCCGCGAGGATGGCCTGGGCCACGCCGAACTCGGTATGCGCGGCCGGCTTGCCGCGCCTGTTGGCCGCGTCGTCGAGCACATCGTCATGGAGCAGGGTGGCCGCGTGGAGCATTTCCATGGTCACGGCGAGGTCATAGATGCGGTCGTCCGTGTCGCCCAGAAGGCGCGCCATGAGAACCGTGAGGAAGGGCCGAAGGCGCTTGCCGCCGGCCTCGAGGATGTGCCGCGCCACCGGGCGCACAGGCTCGGGCAGCCGCCCGGCCGCGCGGGCGAGGGCCGCGTTCACGGCCGGGAGCTCCTCTGCGAGGCGCTGCTTCAAAAGCGTTTCAGCCATGTCTTCACTGTTCTCCTTTGCGGCGGCCTCCCAGGCGGCTGCTGCTCAGGCCAGCCCGAGCGCGGGCAACACGCCCGCCAGCGCGGCCAGTGCGCCGGGAAAGTCCTTTTCGTCCGCGGCACGCGGGCCCACCTTGTTGGAGACCGCGCGCACCTCCACGCAGGGCACGCCGGCCCGGGCGCAGGCATAGGCCACGGCAAAGCCCTCCATGTTTTCGAGCTCCGCGCGATGGCGGTTGGCCATCTCCCGCGCGCGGGCGAAACTGGCGCTCACCCCGGCCACGGTGAGCGAACGCCGGGGCAGGAAGGCACCGGGCGCGGGCTCGCGGGCGCCGAGCGCCTCCGCAGGCGCGAGCCTTACGCGGTCATACACATCCTCGGGCGCGCCGTCGGCCTTGCGCCACAGGGGATAGCTGAAGGCCCGCGCCGTGACGGAAGTGCCGTCATTGAGGCCGTATTCGGGCCAGATCTCCTCCTCCACGAGGCACAGGGCGCGCAGGGGCGTCGCCGCGAGGTCAAAGGCGCCGGCAAGGCCCACATTGAGCACCGCGCCGATGCGCAGCCCCCCTCCGGCGGGCTGCCCGGCCTCCCCGCCGCTTCCGCTGGTGAGGCCGAAGCAGAAGCCCATGGCGAGCGCCGCGTTGACCGGCCCCACGCCGGTGACGCAGAAAAGCGCCGGCCGCCCCTTGAGCCGCACGGGCACGGGCGTAAGCTCCCGCAGGCCATCCTCGCTGACGAGGCCCGGGGCTGCGTGGGCCAGTTCGGCCGCGGTGGCCGCGCAGACGAGGAGCGCCCCCTCCGGCACCTAGAGCCTCCAGTACTCCACACCGGCCTCGCGCATGGCCGCCGGGTCGTAGAGCGATTTCACGTCCAGCACCACCCCGCGCTCAGGGTCGGCCATGCGGGCGCGCAGGTCTTCCGGCGTCAGCGCCGCGTAGGCCTTGTGCGGCACGGCGAGCACGATGGCGTCGAGGTCCTTGAGCTCGGAAAGGGGCACCAGTCGCTGCCCGTATTCGCGCAGGGCCTCGTCCGGGTCGGCCTCGGCGTCGGTGACGAGGGTGGTGACGCCGTAATCCTCCAGCTCGCGGATGACATCCACCACGCGGGTATTGCGCAGGTCGGGAACGTTCTCCTTGAAGGTGAAGCCGAGGATGCCCACGCGCGCGCCGTTGACCTTCGCCCCGCGCCGGATGAGCTGCTTGACCGCGCATTCAGCCACATACTTGCCCATGTTGTCGTTGATGCGCCGCCCGGCCAGGATGACTTCGGGGTGGAAGCCCAGCTCCTCGGCCTTGAAGGTGAGGTAGTAGGGGTCCACGCCGATGCAGTGGCCGCCTACGAGGCCGGGCCGGAAGGGCAGGAAGTTCCACTTGCTGCCCGCGGCCTCCAGCACCTCGAGGGTGTCGATGCCCATGCGGTCGAAGATGACGGCGAGCTCGTTCATGAGCGCGATGTTGAGGTCGCGCTGGGTGTTCTCGATGACCTTGGCGGCTTCGGCCACCTTGATGCTCGAGGCGCGGTGGATGCCGGCCGTCACCACGGAGCCGTAGATTTGGGCCAGAAGCTCGGCCGTGGCCGGGTCGGAGCCGGAGACGATCTTGGTGATGGTAGAAAGCGTGTGCACCTTGTCGCCCGGGTTGATGCGCTCTGGCGAATAGCCCACGGTGAAGCCGCTGCCGAGCTTGAGGCCCGACTCGCGCTCGAGGATGGGCACGCAGATCTCTTCGGTGAGGCCCGGATAGACCGTGGACTCGTAGACGACCACGCAGCCCTTGCTCATGTGCTTGCCCACGGTGGTGCTGGCGCCCACCACGGGCGTGAGGTCGGGCGAGCGGTGCCGGTCGATGGGCGTGGGCACGGCCACGATGATGACCGCGGCCTCGGCGAGGGCCGCCGGGTCGGACGTGTAGCGCACATGCGCCTTCGCGAGGGCCGCGTCATCGACCTCGCGGGTGCGGTCGTGGCCGGCAGCGAGCTCGGCCACGCGGGCGGCGTTGATGTCAAAGCCGATGACATCCATATGGCGCGAGAGCGCCACGGCGAGCGGCAGGCCCACATAGCCGAGGCCCACCACGGCCAGCGGCCGCTTGCGCGCTTCCAGTTCCTCAAACGTGATCATGTCCCATCCCCTGCCGGGCCGATGGCGCCCGGGGCTTTACAAAAACGGGATTTTCCCGCACCAAGGGGCATGCACCTCGACTTGCCCCTGCTCCTGCGCGCCGCGGGCCTGGCCCTGGTTTTCGAGGGCCTTGTCTGGGCGCTCGCTCCCGGCGGCATGCGCCGGGCCATGCGGCGCCTTTTGCGCGAGCCTGACGCCGCCCTGCGCGGCGCCGGCCTCGCCGCCATGGCGGCAGGGCTCTTCCTCGTCTGGCTCGGCGCGTAGCGCCGTCAGGCGCTCTTTTCCCCCACATGCAGGCACACGATGCCCGAAGTGAGCTTCTTATACCACACGCGCGCAAAGCCGGCCTCGCGCATCTCGCCGGCCAGTTCCTCGGCCGTGGGAAAGGCACGGATGCTCTCGGCAAGATAGCCGTAGGCGCCGTCGTGCGAAAAGACCCTGCCCACCAGCGGCAGGAGGTGGTTCAGGTAGGCGTTGTAGACGCCGCCCCAGATGCGCTCCCGGCCCGAGCCGAATTCCAGGATGCAGGCCCGGCCCCCGGGCCGGAGCACGCGGAGCATCTCCGCGAAGGCCGCCCCCCGGGGCGCGATGTTGCGGATGCCAAAGGCCATGGTGATGCAGTGGGCCGCGCCGTCACGGACAGGGAGGCGCCGGGCGTCCGCCGCCACGGGCAGGATGCGCGCGAGGTTTGCCCCCTTGAGCTTGCGGCGCCCGCGGGCCAGCATGGGCGGGCAGAAATCCATGGCGGCCACCGTGGCCTTGGGCGCCACGCGGCGCAGGGCGAGCGACACGTCCAGCGTGCCGGCGGCGAGGTCGAGGGCGAGGCCGTCGCCGGGCCTTGCGCTCTCCGCGAGCACGCGCCGCCAGTGCTGGTCGATGCCGAGGCTCAAAAGGCGGTTCAGGAAGTCATACCACGACGCGATGCGGCCGAACATGCCCGCGACGGCCTGGTCATGGCCCGGGCCGCCCCCCGGCTGCGGCAGCCCCTGGGAGCCGTTCATTCGCGCTCTCCGCCGGGGCGGCGCGGCGCGTTGCGGGCGCCGTCAGCATGCGGGGCCGCAGACTCGGGAGTGTCGCCGGCGTCGTCAGCGCCCGCGGCATGCGTGGCCGACTGGGCGATGGCCCGCGCCACCACGCAGTAGACCGCCGGGAAGATCTCCGCGAAATTTCCCGGCGAGACCGTGCGCGTCTCGATGAACTTGGCGGTCAGTTCCTTGGCGACCTGAAGCGCTTCCCTGCTGTCCTTGTCCACGGCTCTGCCATCCGCCCGGCATGAGCCGGGGAAAAAACCCGTCCCTGGGGAATGGCCGCAGAACCCACAGCGGGTCGCGCACCTGGACGGGGAAAAGAACGGAAACGGGAGCCCCCGCCCTTTTTGTTGTCGCATGTTGGCCCCGGCCGTAGCGAGGTCCGGGGCGCCCCGCGCTCAGGCGGGGCCGGGCGAGCATAGGCGTTCGCCGTCTGCTTGGCAAGCGCGCCGCCCCTAGCCGCCGGCGAGGCGGCTGATCTCTTCGCGCAGGATGCGCGCCACGGCGCTGGCCGCAGCCTTGCCGACCTCTTCGTTGAAGCGCGGCTCGAGGTTGTCGAGGCGCGCCTCGATGGCGTCCATGCGCGCGAGCACGCTTTTCTGCCGCGTCTCGAGGGTGGCGAGACGGCTCTCCAGCCCTTCGGGCATGTGCACGGGCGGCGGCGTGTCCTTGAGCGCCTGCCCCACCGAGGAGGCGATGAGCGCGGCAAAACCGTTGTGCAGGGGGCTGCCCTCGCGCAACAGGTCGCCCAGGGAGACGGAATCGGCGGCAGAGTGCTCCAGCGCCTCGATGCGCGCGCGGGCCGCCGCGAGGTCGGCCTCGCACTGGCGCAGGCGCTCGCCAAGGGCGCGGGCCAGGGCGGCAAAATCCTCGGTGGCGGCGAGCAGGGCCGAGGCCGGTACGGTGGCGGCTTCGGGGGCCGGCGGCGCCTGCTCTCCGGGGCCTGCCTGCGCCTCGGGGGCTGCCTCGGGCTCCGCGGGCGCCTCGGGCTCGGGGGCCGCTTCCGGTGCGGCCGCAACAGGCTCGGGGGCCGCTTCTTCGGCGGCGGGGCTTTCCTCGGGCGTCATGTCCCCGGGCTCGGCAATGGCTTCGGCGCTCGGGGCTGCCTCGTCTGCGGGCGCCACGAACGCGGCTTCCGCTGCCACGGCAGCCGCGGCTGTCTCAAGCTCCGGCTCAGGGCTGGGGGCGGCCGCCTCCACTTCGGGCAGCAGCGCCTCATCTGCCGGGGCGGCGGGCAGCTCCGGCTCGTCCGCCGGGGGCATCTCGGTAAATTCGGCTTCGATGGGCGGCAGGTCTTCCGTGGGTTCTGGCGCCGGCTCTGGCGCAGGCGCGGCTTGGGGCGCCGCGGCCTCCACGGTGAGGGCGGTTTCTTCCGCCACCGCTTCTTCCACCACCGCGGCCGGGATCTCGGGTTCCGGGGCGAAAGCCGGTTCCGGCGCGGGCTCTGGGGCCGGCTCAGGTTGCGGCGCGGCAGCCGCCATCAGGTCCTCGAAGGAGGGGGCGGCGGTGTCGGCAGCCGGCGCTTCGGGCGCGGCCGCCTTCTCGGCGTCCAGCGAGGTCAGCAGGCTGGCGAGGTCGGCTTCAAGGTCGGGCTCGCCTGGCGCGGGGGCCGGAGCCGGCGCGGCTTGGGGCGCAAGGGCCGGGTCGCCGAGCAGGGCGTCGAGATCGGCCTCCAGGTCGGGCGCCGCCGGCGCTTCGGCCTTGGGCGCTGTCGGCATGGCTGCCGCTGCCAGCAGGTCTTCCACGCTGGGGGCGCCAGCGGGCTCGGCCGGCGGCGGGGGCGGCGTGGGGGCGTCGCCGCCGAGCAGTTCGTCCATGGCCGCGTCGAGATCTTGCAGCATGGTGTCTGAGGCTTCAGCCGTTGCCGCAGGGGCCGCGGGCGCGGCGGGTGGCGGCGTGCTGCCGCCGAGGAGTTCGTCCATGGCGGCGTCAAGGTCTTGCGGCATGGCGGCTTGCGGCGCGGCAGCCGGAGCCGCTGTGGGCGCGGCAGCCGTAGACGCGCTTTCCTGGGGCTGCGGCGGGATGTCCAGGGAGGCGAGCAGGTTGTCGATGTCGCCCATGTCGGACATGTCGAGCTGTTCGTTGGGGTCCACCACGGGGGCGGCGCCGGGAGCCGGGGCGTCCAGCGGCGCGGCCGGGCCCTTGCTGAAGCTCGCGCCGTCGCTGGCGTCCATCTGGGCGAGCAGGGCTTCTATTTCCGCATCTTCGTTGTCGGGCTGCGCGCCGGCGTCAGCGGCGGGCGCGGCGTCGCCCCTTTCGATGAGTTCGGTGAGGTCGATGATGTCTTCCGCGTTCTCTTCATGAACGGGGGCGTTATGGGCGGCCATGGCAACCTCGCGGTTTGCGTGCGTACGCGGCCGCGCGGACGCGGCGGCCGCAGGGCGGCTTGCCCGGGCCTGTGAGGCGCCGGGCAGTCGCTCTAGAGAACGGCAAAAAACTGTATCAGTTTATGCCACGCGGCGCAAATAGTGGCCGGTGCCGGCCCTTCCTGAAAGCGGCCCTTAGGGATGGCACTTGGACTTGGAGCAGCCCGTGAGCTCCTTCTTCAGGTCCGGCTTTTCCTCGGCGACCTTGCTGTGACAGGCGAGGCAGGTCTGGTGGCGCAGGTCGGCGCCCTTGTTGTGGACCACGAAGTAGAGGCTCTTTTCGCCCTTCTTGGCGGTGAGGTCGTCGTGGCAGCCCGAAGTGGCGCACTTCTGGAAGTTGGGCTCGCCGTTGACCTTGTGGTGGCAGACCACGCACTCCACCTTGGCGTGGGCCGAATGCGGGAACATGACGGTCTTCTTGGCGCCCTTGAACTCGATGGGGCCTTCGGGCACGGCCGGCGTGGCCGTGGCATGGGCGCTCACGGCGCCGAAAGCGCAAAGGGCCAGCACGGCGAGGAAGAGGCTGATCCGCATGGGCATCTCCTTGGGCGCGTCGCGCCGTTTGCAGAGTTGGCGGTTGCTGTGGAAAATCCGCGTGTTAAGCATAGCGGACTCCCCTCGCAAGGTCGAGCGAAAATACGGGGCTTGCGCTCAGGCCGCGCCGTGCCAGCCCAGGAACATGCGGTAGGCGGGGTTTTCCGTCTCGTCCGCATGCGGATAGCCCATGGCGGCCACGCGCGCGAGAAAGTCCTTGAAATCCTCGCGTTTTTCCTCAGGCACGTCAAAGCCCATGAGCACGCGGCCGTAATCCGCGCCGTGGTAGCGGTACTGGAAGAGCGTGATGCTGAATTCCATGCGCATGGCGTCCATGAGGTTGCGCAGGGCGCCGGGCCGCTCCGGGAAGGTGAAGCGCAGAAGGCGCTCGTGCTTAAGCTCGGGCGCGTTGCCGCCCACCATGTGCCGGAGGTGCAGCTTGGCGAGCTCGTTGTCGCTCAGGTCCATCACCTTGAAGCCCTGTTCGCGCAGCTCTTCCATGGCCTCGGCCACGTCCGCCTTGCCCTGGGTCTTGATGCCCACGAGGACGCGGCCGTTTTCCGGGTCGCCGAAGCGGGTGCACAGCTCGGTGATGTTGCGGTTGCCGATGGCCGCGCAGAGCCGGCGGAAGCTGCCCACCTGCTCGGGGATGGTCACGGCGAGCAGCGCCTCGCGCTCGGAGCCCAGCTCGGAGCGGTCCACCACGTGCCCGAGGCGGTCGAAATTCATGTTGGCGCCGCTCACGATGGCGACGAGCGTGGCGTCGCGCGCGTTCTCGCGCGCGGCCCAGGCCTTGAGCCCGGCCAGGGAGAGCGCGCCCGCGGGCTCGGCCACCACGCGCGTGGCCTCGAAAATGTCCTTGATGGCGCCGCAAATGGCGTCCGTATCAACGGTGATGATCTCGTCCAGGAGGTCGCGGCAGAGCGCGAAGGTCTCGTCGCCCACGCGCTTGACGGCCACGCCGTCGGCGAAGAGGCCCACCTCGGAAAGCTCCACCGGGCTCCCAGCCTCGATGGAGCGGCGCATGGCGTCCGAGTCCACGGGCTCCACGCCGATGAGCCGGATCTCGGGCCTCAGGTGCCGGATATACGCCGCCACACCGGCCGCGAGGCCGCCCCCGCCGATGGGCATGAACACGGCGTCGATGGGCCCGGGGTGCTGGCGCAGGATCTCCATGCCGATGGTACCCTGCCCGGCGATGACATCCGCGTCGTCAAAGGGCGGGATGAACACCGCCCCGGTCTGGCGCACGAGCTCGGCCGCGTGCCGGCCCGCGTCGCTGAACGATTCGCCCGAGAGCACCACCTGGCCGCCCAGGCGGCGCACGGCGGTTATCTTGATGGCCGGGGTGGTCACGGGCATGACGATGGTGGCCTCGCAGCCGAGCTTGCGCGCGGCGAGCGCCACGCCCTGAGCGTGGTTGCCCGCCGAGGCCGCGATGACCCCGCGCCTGAGCTCGTCCGGCGTGAGCCGGGCCATCTTGTTGTAGGCCCCGCGCAGCTTGAAGGAAAAGACGGGCTGCGCGTCCTCGCGCTTGAGGAGCACGCGGTTACCGAGCCGCCGGGAGAGGCTGGCCGCCTCGTCCAGCGGCGTCTCCTCGGCAACGTCATATACGCGGCTCAGGAGGATGCGGCGCAGATAGGCGGAGTGGTCGTCGCGGGCGGCCTGGGCCTTGGCGCGGCCGTGGCCGCTTTTGGAACTGGGCATGGTGCCTGCCTTTGCCTCTGTGGCGCGTTGGGGTTTCAGTTGCGGAAAAGGGGATGGTCCTCGTCCGCGCCTTCGTTGAGCAGGGCCTGCCGGGCGAAGAGGCGGGGCGCGGGCCGCGTTACGCTGTCAAAATCGGCGTGCGGCTCGAGGCCGGGCACGAGGACGCGCGCCACCGGGATGCCGAGGTCGGCGCGGGTGAGCTCCACAAAAAATATCTCGCGGTCATGCGCGGCAAGCACGCTTTCGAGCAGGGCGAGGCCGGCTTTCGGCGTGGGGAGGGTCCAGTCGGGCAGTTCTTCGAGCACGCGGGTGCCCAGCCCGGCGAGCCCGGGGCCCGAGGCCACGCCGTGGGGCGCGGGCGTGGCCCAGGAATAGGGCCACGGCGTCTCGGTGAGCGCGGAGAGCGCGGCCTGCGCCCCGCAAAGGCCGGCGCCGGTGGCCGTGGCCACGCGGCCGTCGCGCGCGGTCACGAAGGCGCGGTACACCGGGATGCCGAACTCGCTGGTAATGTCCTGGAATTGCACGCGGATGCCGCGCGCCGCATAGTCGTCCAACAGGCCCTGGAGGCGCGGGTCACGGCTTCGGAGGGTGAAGCAGGCATGGCGGCAGAAGGGCGTGGTGGCGTCGGCGTCGCGCTCGATGACTTCCATGAGCGCCGCAAAGCGGGCCTCCTCAAGCGTATTTCCCGAGGCGAGGCCCGTGGAGCCGGGGGAGGCGCCGAGCTTCGGCTCATCCGCATTGCAGAAGAGGAGGACATTTTGCAGCGCCACCAGGGCTTCGCCGCCGGCGGCCCCGCGCGCTTCGACCCAGTGGAGCGGGGCGTCCATGAGATGATTGCCGACGAACCCGGGCACGAGAGGGCGGAGGCCGGCCCGCGTGAGTTCCGCCGCCGTGGCCCGCCTGAGCGGGAGCGGCGTGCGCCTGCCGAGCACTTCGCCGTCGCCGTGCGCGCCGCCGGGCCCCAGGGAGGCGTAGGCGCTGGCGCGCTCGGCCACTTCCATGACGCAGGAGGCGCGGGCGCCGGCCAGGCTGAGGCCGCGGCCATAGGCCGTTGCCGTGCCGCGCAGGCTGTGGGCGTGGCGCCCGTTGCGCACGGTCACGTCCACCTGCCAGTCGCGCAAGAGCGCGATGGGCGAAAGCGAGGCCTCGTGGCGCATTTCAAGGCCGGCGAGCACGCCCGCGCGTTCCAGCGCGTTCACGGCGCGCTCATAGGTCTCCTGCGCGGGGGGGCGGCAGCCCTCGGGCCAGTCCCGCGCGGCGAGGCGGGCATGCGTAGCGGCGAGGATGCCGGCCGCGTCCTTGCGCGTCACCTGCGCCATGGCGCGGGCCAGCGCGGGTGCGCCATGCGGCAGCGGGATGTCGCTTTCCTCCAGCCGGGGCAAGGGCCGGTGGCCGGCCATGTTGGCGTGGAAGAGCTCGCCCCAGGCGAGCGCGGCCTCCCGGTCGTCCCGGGAGGCGGCCGCAAGGCGCAGCCCGGAAGCGGCCTCTGCCGGCGGCGCGGCCTGGGTGCGCAGGGCGTCGAGCCTGGGGGCGAGCGCGTCTGCGGCCTCGGGGAAGAGCAGGACGCACTCGAGCAGCAGCGCCGCGAGCGCCGGCCGGGGGTCCGGCGGAAGGCAGCTTTCGGCGAGGGCGGTCAGGCGAACCTTGTCCAGCGTGCCCAGTCGGCGCAAGAGATGCTCGTGGAGAAAGTCGTCGAGAGGCGCGCCCTCAAATGCGGCGAGCGCCGCGTCCAGCGGAAGAGGCCCCAAGGGCTCGCAGGAAAAATAGCCCGTGGAACCGACGGTCTGGGCGTGGGCGTAGGCGTATTCGCGCAGGGGCGCTGTGCCGTCCGTGTCGGGCGTGGGGGCGTCGGCGGTCATGCGGATGCGAAGCAAGAGGGGAGAGGAAGCCGCGCGGCCAGCCGCCTGCATCCACGAAAGGACGCGGGCGGCTGGCCGCATACCGGGGCCGGCCGGGGGAAGTGCCCCGCATGCCGGAAAAGCCCGGATCAGCGCTTCGAATACTGGTAGCGGGCGCGGGCGGCGCGCAGGCCGTACTTTTTGCGCTCCTTCTTGCGCGCGTCGCGCGTGAGGAAGCCGGCCTTCTTGAGCACCGGGCGCAAGGCCGGGTCCACCAGGAGCAGGGCGCGGGAGATGCCGTGGCGCACGGCCTCGGCCTGTCCGCTCACGCCGCCGCCGGCCACGTTGACGCGCACGTCCACCTTGTCGGCCACCTTGCACAGGGTGAGCGGCTGGCGGATGATCATCTGGAGGGTCTTGCGCGGGAAATACTCCTCATAGGGACGGCCGTTGACGAGGATACCGCCCGAACCGGCATAGATGCGGGTGCGGGCCGTGGCGGTCTTGCGGCGCCCGGTGCCATATTCAAATTTGTCGCTCATGGCATGCGCTCCTTAGTAGGGCAGGGTCAGGGGCTGGGGCTTCTGGGCCTTGTAGGGATGCTCGGGGCCGACGCAGACCTTGAGCTTTTTCAGCATGTGGCGCCCCAGGCGGTTCTTGGGCAGCATGCCGCGCACGGCGAGGGTGATCACCCTCTTGGGATGGGTGGCCAGCATGTCGGCGAGGCTGGTGGTCTTGAGGCTGCCCACCCAGCCGGAATGGCGGTAATATTTCTTTTCTTCGAGCTTCTTGCCCGTGACGCGGATTTTCTCGCAGTTGATGACCACGATGAAGTCGCCATTGTCCATGTGCGGGGAATATTCGGGCTTGTACTTGCCGCGCAGGCGGTTGGCTATCTGGCTCGCAAAGCGGCCGAGCACCTGGTCGGCGGCATCGACCACGAACCACTGGCGGTCGATGTCCTTGGGCGTGAGGGTAAAGGTCTTCATGGGAGAAACTCCTCGGTGGATTGCAGCCTTGGGGGCGGCCCTCGCACTGGCGCGGGAAATGTGGCGCCGCCGCCGGGCCAACGGGGAAGACCGGGCGGAGCGAAAAGATGCGCGCTGCGTGATGCCGCAAGGCGGTCTTGATACGCCGGCGCGCTTTTCCTGTCAAGGGGTCGCGCCGCCCGACCGGCGCAGCGGCTTGACAAGCCCTTTTTGGCGCGGTTAGGCTCTTTTCGGCACGGGCCGGTGCGGCCCGGCGAACGTGAACTTTCTCCAAACCGCAAGGAGCCGGACAATGGCTGTCAAAATGGACCCCAACACCAAGAAGGTCATCGACGCCCTGAACAAGGCGCGCAGCATGGAGCTTCAGGCCATCCACCAGTACATGATCCAGCACTACATCCTGAGCGAGCTCGATTACGGGCAGCTCTGCGCCTATGTGAAGCTCATCTCCGTGGACGAAATGCGCCACGCCCAGCGCTTCGCCGAGCGCATCGACACCCTGGGCGGCGCGCCGACGTGTGACAAGGCCGGCGGCGTCGTGCAGGGCCAGTCCGTCAAGGAGATCTTCCCCTTTGACATCAACATGGAAGCCAACACGGTCAAGACCTACAACGAGCTTGCCGAGATCTGCCACAAGGCGGGCGACAGCACGAGCGCCGGTCTCTTCCATTCCATCATCTCGGAAGAGGACATCCACCTCGCCTACTACAAGGAGACCGCCGGCCACATCGCCACCCTGGGCGATGTCTTCCTCGCCAAGTACGTCGCCACCTCCAAGCACACCGGCCCGATCAAGAGCTTCGTGAAGGTGATGGAGAAGGAAGACTTCTAGTTTTTGTAAAAAGCCGAATCAAAAACGCCGGGGAGCTTGGGGCTGCCCGGCGTTTTTGCGTCTTGCGGGATTTTTCCGCCGCTAGGGCTTTTTGGCCTCGCGGCTCTTGGGAGCGTCCTTGGCGCGGGCGGCCGTCTTGGGGGCTGGCTTGGGCGCGCTCTTGACCACCGGCGCGGCAGCCGCGCTCTGCGCGCGGAGCACGGCCTTGGCGTCCGGGTCGCCATTGCGCGCGGCGAGCCGGTACCAGCGCGTCGCCTCGGTGAGGTTGCGCTCCACGCCCGTGCCCTGGTCATACATGAGCCCGAGGCTGAACTGGGCCGCGGCCTCGTTCTGCTCCGCTGCCTTGCGGTACCATTCCACGGCCTTGGCGTAGTCCTGCGGCACGCCGCGCCCCTGCTCGTACATGAAGCCCAGGTTGTACTGCGCCTCGGGCGAGCCCCGCTCGGCCGCGCGCGTGTACCACTGCACGGCACGCGCCGGGTCCTGCGCGAAGCCGCGCCCTTCCGCATACATGAAGGCGAGGTTGTTCTGCGCCTTGAGGTGATCCTGCTCCGCCGCCTTGGCGAACCAGTGCGCGGCCTTGGTGTCGCTCTGGTTGTCGCCCTTGGCGTTGAGGTAGGTCCAGCCGAGGGAATACTGGGCGTCGGCGAGGCCCTGGTTGGCGGCGCGGCCGTACCAGTCGAGGGCGGCGTTCTCGTCCTTTTTTACGCCGCGGCCGTGGGCGTAGAGATAGCCGAGATTGTACTGCGCTTCGGCGAGGCCCTGATCGGCGGCCTTGCGGAACCAGCGCGCCGCCTCGAGATAGTTGCGGCGCGTGCCCTGGCCGCGGGCCAGCGCCGTGGCCCAGGCGTTCTGGGCGCTGATGTCGCCCTTTTCCGCGGCCTGGCTGAAAAGCTGGGCCGCGCGCACCTCGTTTTTCTTCACGCCCTTGCCCTCGAGGCGGAGCCGCCCGAGCACATAGAGCGCCTCGGCATTGCCCGCTTCGGCAAGCGGGGAGAGCAGCCCGATGACCGCGGCATAGTCGCCCTTGTCGAGCGCGGCCTGCGCGGCGGTGAGATCCCTGGCCGCGTCCGGCGCGGCCTTGGGCGGCGTGGCTGCCTTGGCGGCGGAAAGCGCCGGAGCCGGGGCAGATGCGAGGGCTACGGCGAGAACCAGCGCGAGCGCCAGCAGCGGAAGAAGTTTCGGGGCCGGCGCGAGAGCCGCGCGCATCCTGTGCCACAGGCGGGGGAGGGTGTTCATAGCGCCTTCAGCGTTTGCGTCCAGAGGGGAACTTCCTTGCCATGGGAAAGCCGGGCCTGCGCGTCACAGAAACGCCCCCGCGCGACCTGGATGTCCGGGCTTTGCCACCACGAGGCGGCTGCCGGCCAGACGCGCCGCGCCTGCACGGCGGCTTCCTCCGCCGTGGGGAACCAGATGCCCGCGGCCGCGAGCTCGTCCAGCAGGGCCTCCCCCTCGGGGGTGAGGGGCCAGTGGGCGCGGTTCCAGTAGAGCACCATGGGCACGTTGGCGGCCATGGCTTCGAGGAGCGACGTGCCGTGATGGTCGAGCACGAGCAGCCGGCAACCGAGCAGCTGCGGCAAAAGCGGCCCGGTGCAGAGCTTGAGGCGCGGCATGCGCGGCAAGAGCCACGCCGCGTCTTCAAGGCAGCCCGGCAGGGGAAAATACGGCCGGTAGAGGGTGCGCGCCTGGAGCTCGCGCCCCAGCGCCTCGAAGAACCATTCCTTGTCTTCGCGGTATTCCACCAGTTGCAGGGGCGTGGGGTGGGAGTCGAGCCTGTAGGCGAAAGCCGCCATTTCCGTGCCCACGAAGAGGAGATTTTCTCCGTTCGCGCCATGCCAGGCGTTTTCCAGGCGCGCCAGCTGCGGCGAGGGCAGCGGCACGAAATTGCCCCGCGTCTCGCCGTGGCGCGTCCAGCCCCAGGTGAAGAACACATCCTGGCTGTATTCCACAAAGGCCGTTTCGCAGGCCACGGCCTCCATGCCGTAGTTGCCGCCGTGCTGGGCGAAGGCGAGGCGGTGCCCGCGCCCGCGCCAGCGGGCCAGCCGTTCACGGTAGGCCGCGTCCTCATAGGCGAGGATGGTGGCCACGCGCAACCGGGGCCGCGAGGTGCGCGAGAGCGTTGCCGGGTGCGTGAGCGCGCGCAGGCTCTCGGGGCAGGCGGCCTGGAAGAGCGGCAGCGGATCCAGCGGCAGCGGCGGGATGAGGGGCGTGTCTTTGCCCTCGCGGCTGCCGAAGGCCGTTTCAAGATCAAGGCTGTGGTCCGGCCCGTGGCAGGGATGCAGCAGGGCCAGCGAAAAACGCAGGGCCTGCGGCAGGGTCATGCCCTTGAGGCGCGGGAAGGGCAGGCCGAGCAGGAGCGCGCGCAGCGTGCGCCTGAGCCACTGCCGCAGGGGCGACGCGCCCGGCCCGCCCCCACCGTCCGGGGCCTTGGCCGCAGGGGCTTGCGGCGTGTCCGCGGTGACCTCGGGGAAGTGCCGCTTCCATGCGGGGGGCCAGTCCGCCTCAAGAAGGCGGGAGAAGAGCCAGTGGTTGAAGTCCGTGCCGAGGGCGCCGCGCAGGGTGAAGTCGTGCTCGTCGGCGAAATGGAAATCCATGTCCGCGGGGACCAGCCCCACGTGAAGCTCCAGCTCGCCCCAGGCGTGAATCATGGCCCGGGCGCGCAGATGGCGCTCGATGATTTGCCGCGCCACGTCCACGGCCCATGGGGCGAGCAGGGTCTGCCAATAGGCGGCGGGCAGCTCCCCGGCATGGGGCGAGAGCCATGCGGCCAGGCGCGGGATGGCGTCCGCCGCCAGCCCCTGGGCAGCCCGCGCGGCCTCGCGGGCGACGGCGTGGTCGGCCAGGGGCTCGGGCGCGAAGGTGAAGGCGGTTTCCCAGTCCGGGAAAAATTCTTCCCGGCCCGCAAAGCAGGAAGGCCCCACGGCCAGAACCCGCGCAGGGTCGGCTCCGCGCGGCATGGCCCCGAGCACGAGCTCCCGGAAGGCCGGGCGCGGGGCGTCGGGCTTGTGCGGGGCGGGCGCCTCCGTCGTCAGGGCCGTTCCAGATCCGTCCACTGGAGCACCGTGTCTTCCGCAAGGTCGCGCCGCGCGGCCATGCCCACAACCTCGTCATAGCAGCGCGGCGAAATGCCGTGGGCCGGGCGCTTCCAGGTGAGGTCGGCGCCCGTGAGCGGGTGCCCGGCTTTCACGGGCCGGGCCGTCACCAGCGAGCGGCGGGCGTGCTGGCGCGCCGGCTCCTCCTGCGGGAGCGCCCTGACGCCAATTTCGCCCACGCTGGCGAGGGTCGCGCGCATGCGCCGGAAGAAGAGCTTGAGGTCGTCCTTGTCCATGGCGTGATAATGGTCGTTGCCGGGCAGGGTCTTGTCGTGGCTGAAATGCTTTTCCAGCACGCGCGCGCCGAGCAGGGTGGCAATCTCCAGCGTGTGCATGTCTTTCGGCAGGGTGTGGTCGGAATAGCCGATGGCGTGGCCCGGAAAAATGCGCCGGAGCGCGGGTATCATGCCCAGGGCCGCGTTTTCGTCCGCCGTGGGATAGTTGAGCACGCAGTGGAGCAGGGCCAGCTTGTTGCCCTTGGCCTCGATCCACTCCACGGCCTCGGCGATCTCGTGCAGGTGGGCCGCGCCCGTGGAGAGCAGGATGGGCTTCTTGTAGTCGCAGAGGATTTCGATAAAGGGCTTGTTGGTGATGTCGGACGAGGAGATCTTGAACACGTCCATGAGGTCGTTCAGAAAGCGCGCGGACTCCACATCAAAGGGCGTGGAGAGGAAGGCGATGCCGGCCGCGTCGCAGTGCTTTTTCAGGGCCTCGAACTCGTTTTTCCAGAAGGAGTCATGGCGCTTGAAGAGCTCGTACTGGCTCTGCGTGGGCTCCTTGCTCGTGTCCCAGTAGGCGGGGGAGTCCCTGGAGGCGAGGGTCTCGGCCTTGTAGGTCTGGAACTTGATGGCATTGGCGCCGCCCTCGGCGGCCTCGTCGATGAGGCGCTTCGCGATGTCCATTTTGCCCTCGTGGTTCACGCCGGCCTCGGCGATGACATAGGGCATGGGGATGCGCGTCTCGGGCGCGGGAACGGCGAAGAGTTCTTGCAGGGTCATGGTGTTTGCTCCGAAACTCTTGTTATCCTTTCGTGTTGGTGGTGTGCCTGTGCTGTATCTGTATCGCCGAAATTATCCGTCAAAAACAGCCTTTTAGGTTCCGGCGGCGTCAGAGAAAAATTTCCTCGGTCGAGTACTTAAGTACACTCCCTTCGGAAATTTTTATCTTCCTTGCCGGAACCTAAAAATCTTATTTTTTAGGATTCTTCCGGCAACAGCACCCGTCTTTCGCTTCGCTCCAGACGGAATTAAGGAATATTTTTCATCAGTGCTGGGTAGCTTATCATCTCCTAAGAAACCGGGGAATCAGTCACGCGGGCGCAGCCCCAGTCGCTTGGCCACGGCCTCGGCGCCGAGGCGGGCGAAGCTGGACGTGTCGCGGCCCTCGCGCTCCTTGGGCTGAAGCAAAAGCTCGGGCCGGTTGGCGAGCGCAGGGTCGGGCGTGACGCCGTATTCCGGCGGAAAGCCGTTGTTGAAATACATGTCCTGAAAGCCCGCGAACTTGAGGCTGTGCGCCGTGGAATCGAGCACCGCGCGCTCGTCCCTCCCCACCAGCCCTTCGGCCAGCGCCACGCGCAGGCCCGCGAGGCATTCGCCGCCTTGGGTGCAGGCGATATGGCCGTGGCGGTTGGCCGCTATCATGGCGTCCATGATCTCCTGCTCGGTGACGCGCACCACCTGGAAGGCGCGGTCGGCGCCTGCGCCGAAGGAGTCGGCGTAGCGCTTCGCCAGCGCGCGCACCCGCGGGAAGGAAACGGGATTGCCGATCATGGCCGCCTGGGCCACGCTGGGCTGCACGTCCACGGGCTTCCACACGCGCTCGGCTTCGGGCGCGGCGTAATAGCGCCACACCGGGTCGGCATGTTCGGACTGGACGCCGAAGATCCGCGGGAGGCTCGTGATGATATTGAGTTCGCGCAGCTTGAGCAGGCCGGACATGATGGCCGTGATGTTGCCGGCATTGCCCACGGGCACGAAGAGGCAGAGGCCGGCCACATCCCAGCCGCAGCGCTGCGCCACCTCGCAGGCATAGCTCTCCTGCCCGAGGATGCGCCAGCTGTTCTTGGAGTTGAGCAGCGCCACGCGGTAATGCTCCGCAAGGATCTCCACCACCTTCATGCAGTCGTCGAACACGCCGGGGAGCTCGAGCACGATGGCGCCGCTGCCGAGCGGCTGCGAAAGCTGCTGCGGGGTGACGCGCCCGTGCGGGAGCAAGACCACCGAGGTGAGCGGGAGCCCCACATAGGCGGCGTAGAGCGCGGCCGCGGCCGAGGTGTCGCCCGTGGAGGCGCAGACCGTGAGCACCTCGTCCCAGTCATGGCGGCGGCAGAGCCATTTCAGATAGCTGAAGGCGCAGGCCATGCCGCGGTCCTTGAAGGAGGCGCTGGGGTTCTGGCCGTCGTTCTTGAAGGCGAAGCTACAGCCCACCTCTTTCTGGAAGCGCGGGGCGGCGTCCACCAAGGGGGTCTGGCCCTCGCCGAGATACACGATGTCCTCCTCGTCGAGCACGGGCGCGAGGAGTTCATAAAAGCGGAAGATGCCGCGCAGGGCCGTCACGCGCGTGGCCGCGCGGGCGTCGAAAAGCGCGCGCCACTCCGCGCCCGGGCGTTTTTTCAGCTCGTCGAAATCAAGGTCCCGCAGCAGGAAAACCCCGCCGCAGCGGGGGCAGGTATAGAGCAGGTCGTCCGCGGGATAGCGGGCGCCGCAGTCAAGGCAGACGTATTCGAGGCGTCCGCGCCAGGCGGGAAAAGTGTCGGTCATGGGGGCTCCTTCTCGCGCGGGTGGCGCGGCAGGGCAGTTGTAGCCCGCGGCCGCGCCTTTGTCGAGCGCGGGGAAGCCCCATCGCCCCGCGGGCCTCAGCGCCCGGCCTTGCCCTTGAGCCAGGGCTTTTCCGTGCCGGCGCGCAGGCGGCCGATATTCTCCCTGTGCTTGACGAACACGATGACGCAGAGGCAGAGGCTAAGCGGCAGCCACTGCCACGCGCCCGCAATGGCGAGGAAGACCGGCAGCGACGCGAGCAGGGAGAGCGAGCCCAGGGACACGAAGCCGCTGCGCCAGATGACGAGCATGCACAGCGCGCAGGAGCCGAGCAGGGGCCAGAAGGCCAGCGGCAAAAAGACGCCGATGCTCGTGGCCACGGCCTTGCCGCCCTTGAGGCGCATGAAGCAGGAAAATACATGCCCGAGCACCGCGGCTACGGCCACGAGGCTCACGAAGTGCGGCGCGGGGCTGATGAACCTGAGCGCGATCCACACCGGCACCGCGCCCTTGAGCACGTCGCAGGCCAGCGTGGCCACGCCGTAGCCGAAGCCGCAAAGGCGCGACACATTGGTGGCGCCCGTGCTTCGGCTGCCGTCCTTGCGCGGGTCGATGCCGCAGCAGGTTTTGGCGATGACCACGCCCCACGGCACGGAGCCGAGCACATAGGCGAACAGTATCCAGCAGGCTTTGACGAGCATGGCGTCCTCCTTCAGGGGGGCGTATGGTCTGGCGGCTCAGGCGACGGGCATGTCCCCGTCCGCCGGCGCCACCTCAAGGATCTGGATCTCGTTGTAGAGCGGCTGCACCTTGCCGAGGCGCACCTGCACGCGCATCCCCGGCGCGGCGCGTTCGTCAAAGAGCTTGCGCCGCCCGCGCACGATGAGGCCCTGTTCCGGCAGGTTTACGGTGGCGAAGGCCTCGTTTTCCTCGGTGATGACCCCGGGCCACCACACCTTGTCGCCCTGCTGGCGGAAATAGAGCAATTTCCAGTATCTCGGGCGGAAGCGCTGCACCTGCGAGGCTCCTTCGAGAGCGGGCGAGATCTGGTCGAGCAGGGATGCCAGGGCTTCCGCGTCCCAGCGGGGCGTGCCCGTGGCGAGCATGTGCAGGGCCTGCGCCTCGTTGACCAGATCCGGGTAACGCCTGAGCGGCGAGGTCACGGGCGCGTAGCGCGGGAGCGCCAGGGCGGCGTGCGGCCGTGGCGTCACCTCCAGCGTGGAGGGGATGAGCGCGCGCAGGATGCGGGCCATGTCTTCGGGCTCTGTCCAGATGCCCGCGTATTCGCGCGGCACGGCCACGTCCTGCGTGCGGTGCAACAGGGGCACATGGTTGACGGCGCCCCACTCGGCGAGGGCCGAACTTGCGAGGATCATGAGCTCCTGCACGAGCAGCTGCGCGTCCGCCGCGGGCTCTGGGCAAAAAAGGCGCACCGTGGTGTCCCATCCCTCGCCTTCGAGGGCGAGCTGAGGCTCGGGCCGCTCCATGACCACGGCGCCGGCGGCTATGCGCGCGGCCTGCCGGGCGCGGGCCAGGGCGAGGCCCATGCGCAGTTGCGCGGCATGCGGGGCGGCCGGATTGTCCGCCTCCGCGGCGCCGTCAAGCACGGCCTGGGCGTCGGGATAGGCAAGGTTCGCCGCAAGGCGCGCCCGGGCCGCGAAGAACCGGCATTCGCCCACCGTGCCGTCATTGTCCACGGCCGCGCGCACGCAAAAGGCCGGCCGTTCCTCCCCGGCCCGGAGTGACCATGCATCCGTGCCCAGGCGCTCGGGCAGCATGTGGCAGTCGCCTTCGGGGAGGTAGATGCTCGTGGCGCGGTGGAGCACAGACTTGTCGAGCGCGGAGCCGAAGGGCCACGAGGCCGCAGGGCAGGCGAGGGCCACGGTCACGTCCCAGCCGCCGGGTCTTTCCTCCACATAGAAGGCGTCGTCCACGTCACGCGTGGTGGCGCTGTCGATGCTGATAAAGGGGAGCTCGCAGGGGGGGAGCTCCGGGCCCGCGCCGGCCGCGAGCTGCGCCACCTCTGGGGCGAAGGGCTGCCACCAGGTGTCGCCGGCGTCATAGCCCGCGCGGTCAAGCCAGAAATCATGGTGCGGCGGAAGCTCGCCCCAGGCCATGAGCAACTGGAGCGGCAGGTGCGGCACATCGGGGAGGCCCTTGGCGAGCAGGCGCCACAAGGCGTCGTCCTCCTGGGTCTCCGGGTCGATCATGCGCGCCCGCAAAAGGGCCTTGAGCCGGTCGGCCACTTCCGGCGCGGGCCACGGCACGCCCTCGGCGGCGTACGCGCCCCCGCCCTGGGGCGCAAGCGCCTTGCGGCCGCTGGCCACCTCCCAGAGCAGGCGCAAAAAGGCGGCGCCCCCGGCCACGAGGGCTTCGCGCTCCTCCCGGGCCTTCTGCTCGGCAAGCCGCCGCTCCACCGTTTCGGCGTCATAGACCTGGAAGTCCGGCGGCTGGAAGCGGAAATGGCTCTTGCAGGCGAGGAGCGCGCGGCCGTAGGCCGCCACCTCGTCCGGGCCCGGGGCTGTCTCCATGAGCTCGGCGAACCATCGCGCCGGCGCGGCTTCCACCTCGCCCTGCGCCAGCTCCCAGAGCTCGTCCACGGGCACGGCGGCTGCCAGCTGCTCGCGTCGGGCCTTGTGGGCCTCGAGCAGGCGCGCCATCTCGTCCTTGCCGGGCACCCCCTCATGGAGCGGCCCGAGCCACGGCAGCACGCGCGCGGACGTGAGCCGCGTCTCGCGGCGATTGGGCAGGAAGAGGCGCAGCTTGCCGCCCGCCTCTTCCATCACCATGGCTATCTGGACGGCATTGCCCTCCAGATACTCCACTATGCAGCCCGGCGCCGGGTAGCGCACGCTCTCCTGCATGGCCCAGCCTGCGCTCAGATTTCCTTGTAGCGGCCGCCCGTGGCCGCGGAGCTCACGAGCCTGGCGTAGCGCCGGAGCACCGGGTAGGGGCTCTTCTTTTCAGGATGTTTGAGCTCCCCGCGGCGGCGCTCAAGCTCCGCCTCGTCCACCAGAAGCTCGAGCTTGCGGCCCGGGATGTCGATGCTGATGACATCGCCTTCGCGCACCAGCGCGATGGGGCCGCCGTCCGCCGCTTCCGGCGAGATGTGGCCGATGGCCGCGCCGTTGGTGCCGCCGGAGAAGCGGCCGTCCGTGAGCAGGGCCACATCCTTGCCAAGGCCCATGCCGGTGATGGCCGCGGTGGGCGAAAGCATCTCGCGCATGCCCGGGCCGCCGCGCGGGCCCTCGTAGCGGATGACCACGGCGTCGCCGGCCTTGATCTTGCCGTCGAGGATGGCGTGCATGGCGTCCTCCTCGGAGTCGAACACCCGCGCCGTGACCTCGCGGCGCATCATCTCGGGCGCCACGGCCGACTGCTTGACCACGGCCCCCTGCGGCGCCAGGTTGCCGCGCAGGATGGCGATGCCGCCCTCGCGCGAATAGGCCTTGTCCACGGTGTGGATGACCTCCTCGTCGAGGATGCGGGCATGGCGCTCGCGCAGGTTCTCGCCCACGGTCTTGCCGGTGACGGTCATGCAGTTCTCGTGGATGAGGCCGAGCTTGTCGAGCTCGCTCATGACCGCCGGGATGCCGCCGGCATTGTCGAGATCCACCATGAAATGCTTGCCCGCGGGCGAAAGCTTGCAGAGATTGGGGCTCTTGCGGCTCACCTCGTCAAAGACCTCGAGGCCCATGTCGAGCCCGGCCTCGCCGAAGACGGCCGGGAGATGGAGCACGGTATTAGTGGAACAGCCGAGGGCCATGTCCACCGCAACGGCATTGGCCACGGCGTCGGGCGTCACGATGTCGCGCGGGCGGATGTCGTTCTGCAAAAGCTCCATGACCTTCATGCCCGCGGTCTTGGCGAGGCGGATGCGCGCCGCGCTCACCGCCGGGATGGTGCCGTTGCCGGGCAGAGCCACGCCGATGGTCTCGGCGAGGCAGTTCATGGAATTGGCCGTGAACATGCCCGCGCAGGCGCCGCAGCCCGGGCAGGCGCGCTCGGCCATGACCTCGAGGCGTTCCTCGTCGAGCTCGCCGGTGCGCACCTTGCCCACGGCCTCGAACATGGTGATGAGGTCGCCGCGCTTGCCGGGGCCCATGTTGCCGGGCAGCATGGGGCCGCCGGAAATGAGGATGGAAGGCAGGTTGAGGCGCAGCATGGCCATGAGCATGCCGGGCACGGTCTTGTCGCAGTTGGGGATGAAGACGAGGGCGTCGAAGGCGTGGGCGCGGGCCATGATCTCGATGGAATCGGCGATGAATTCGCGCGAGGGCAGCGAAAAACGCATGCCCTCATGGTTCATGGCGATGCCGTCGCAGACCGCGATGGCCGGAAATTCCAAGGGCGTACCGCCCGCGAGGCGCACACCGGCCTTGACGGCATCGGCGAGCGCGCCCAGGTGCAGGTGCCCGGGCACGATCTCGCTCGCGGCGTTGACGATGCCCACGAAGGGGCGGTCCATCTCTTCGCGCGTCAAGCCCAGCGCGTAGAGCAGGGAACGGTGGGGGGCCTTTTCCAGGCCGCGCTTCATGCGGCTGCTGACTTCGTCCTTCATCGGATATTCCTTGGCTGCGCCGGCGTTGGCGGCGGCGGGGGGCGCCTTCCGGCGATGGGAGTTCGGTCCCGACAGTACGCGAAAATCCCTTGCCCGTAAATATGGCGCCGGGGTGGGGCGGGCCCGGCAAATTCCCCGTTGCGCTCGGGCGCCCGGGCGCGTATCGTCCTCCTCCCGGCAGAATTTATGAAGGAATCATTATGGCCCTCCCCGGGAGAGAAATTTTCATGACCGCCCCGCTCTGCATCCGGCTGCCCCTGTTGCGCGGGCCGCTCCCGGAAGGGCTGGATCAGGCTGCCGCCGACATGCCCGAGACGCCGGGGGCGCTCAGGCTGTGGCCAGGGCACCGGCCGCCCGGCGGGGAAGTGCCCGCGGGCTGGCACGCGCCCGACGGCTATCCTTTCGGCCGCGTCGAGGCCGCAGCCCTGCTCGCGGCCTTTGCCGGGCTGGACGCGCGCGACCTTGAAGGCGCCCGGGACGCCGCCGACCGGGAGCGTGAGGAGCGCCGCGCCCGCGAACTCGGCGAGATGGCCGACCTCGCGGCCTTTGCGGAAAGCCCCGAAGAGGATGTGAGCCCGCGCCATGAGGCGGCGCCCGTGCCTGACCGTATCGCCGCCGAACAGGCGCAAAAGCTCCTGCTCTGGCTCTGGCTCCAGGAAGAAAGGCTCGCCGAGCTGGCAGCCCTCGCCGCGGGCTGCGCGCGCGGGCTCGGCCGTCTCGCGCGGGGCTTCGGCGAAGATGGGGCGGATGCCGCCTCTAGGGAGGATGCCGCCCCGGAGCCGGCGCTTGCGCTCCATCCCGGGCTCGTCCCGCCGTGGCGCCCGGCCTGTGCCAGCGCGGCCGTGTTCGTTTCCGGGGAGGCCGTNTTNTTTGTGGAAGGCCCCATGCGCGAGGAACTGCTCGACAGNCTCGACTTCCGCCCNGCNCCNGAATGGGGCGAACGCCTCGGCTGCGCCCCGGNAGACGCGGCCCGCGTNGTGGCNGCNGAGGCGCCGCTCTGGCGNGCGCTCGGNCGNCNGCGGCCCGNGGGGCNGGCGGAGCTTCGCGTCTGGATCACNTGGGGGCGCCCATGANNTTTCCCCGCATCGCNCCGGNGATCTTCCCGCAGGGGCTNGCCGGCGTGGTCTTTGACTGCGACGGCGTGATGATCGACTCGCGCGAGGCCAACCGNGCCTTTTACAACNGCGTGCTNGCCGTGATGGNNCTCCCCGCCATGGGNCCGGANGAGGANAGCTACGCCTTCATGGCCACGGCCATGGAGGCNCTNNGGCGCATGGTGCCCGAGGCGCGGCACGGCGANATCNTGGACGCCGTGAACCGGGTGGACTACGGCCGCACGGTGNTGCCCCTGATACGGCTCATGCCCGGNTTNCGGCCCTTCATCGNGGCCCTGCANGCGGCGGGNTGCCGCCTCGCCATCGACACCAACCGCACGGACGTGGGCATCGAGAGGGTTCTGGACTTTTTTTCCCTTCCTCCCTATTTTGAACCGGTAATCTCGGCGTCATGCGCCCGGCCCAAGCCCTCGCCCGAGGGCGCGGANCTCATCCTCCGCGCCTGGGGCGCCGCGCCCGGCCAGGCGCTCTTTGTGGGCGACAGCGAANACGACCGNNNNGCNGCNCGNGGCGCGGGNATGGTCTTCGCGGGCTTCGGGGGCCTTGTGGAAGGCGACCTCACNGCCCCGGATTTTCCCACGCTGGCGCGGATGCTGGGCCTTGANGAGNAANCCCGGNCCGGGAAAACGCCTTCGGAGCGCGCATGATCGTTCTTGCCAATACCCTGAGCGCGGTGGCCATGGTNCTCGGCACCCTGCTCAACCTNTATTTCTGGATCGTCGTCATCGCGGCGCTCATCACGTGGGTCCGNCCCGACCCGTACAATCCCATCGTNCGNATCCTGNGGCAGCTCACCGAGCCTGTCTTTTACCGCGTCCGCAAGTGGCTGCCCTTCACCTATTCGAGCGGGCTNGACTTNTCGCCGATCATCGTGCTGCTGGCCATCGAGCTCTGCAACCGCATCGTGGTGCGCTCGCTGGCCCAGTATGCCGCGGGCCTGCCCTGAGGGANCNGCGGCCCGNTTTTTTCGCGGGCGCGCCCCGCGCCGCACCTTCTAACCCTGGAGAGCCGTCATGGACCAGCATGAACTCGACCTTCTGGAAAAGTACGCCCCCAAGGACCCCGAGCTGAAATCCCTNTGGGACGANCATGTGCTCTATGAAAAGCAGGTGGAAAAGCTCGAGGGCAAGAGCTTCCGCACGCCCACCGAAGAGCAGACCCTGAAGCAGCTCAAGAAGCAGAAGCTGGAAAACAAGACCCAGCTCATGGACATGCTCGACCGCCTGAAAAAAGANAACNGCTAGCGGNNGCCCGCAAGGGCAGCCCCTTCCGGCCCGGNCGGGNGCCGGCGCTCCCGCGGCCGCGCTGCCGGGGNNCNGCGCTCCCGGCGGNCGCCGGGGCTNGCCCCGTCTCAANCAGCGCNCGCGCCGCCTGCCNNCATGGCGCGCCCCNGCGGGAACGCNCCGGGCCNGAGAGCGACAGNACATCCGCCCCATAAGGACANNTGCATGGAACGCACCGGCGCCTATATCCTCCTGGAATCCCTGAAACGCGAGGGCGTGGACATCCTCTTCGGCTATCCCGGCGGCGCGGTCATCGACATTTATGACGAGCTGCCNCGCCACCCCGAGATCCGCCACATCCTGACNCGGCACGAGCAGGGCGCCGTGCANGCGGCCGACGGCTANGCCCGCGCCTCGGGCAAGGTGGGCTGCTGCCTCGTGACCTCNGGNCCCGGCGCCACCAACACCGTGACCGGCATCGCCACGGCCTATGCGGATTCCATCCCGCTCGTGGTCATCACCGGNCAGGTGCCCACCCAGCTCATCGGCAANGACGCCTTCCAGGAAGTGGACATCGTGGGCATCACGAGGCCNTGCACCAAGCACAACTTCCTCGTCAAGGACGTGAAAAAGCTGGCGCGNACCATCCGCCAGGCCTTCTACCTCGCGCGCAGCGGNCGCCCNGGNCCGGTGCTCNTGGACCTGCCCAAGGACATCGTGCAGGCCACGGCCGANTTTCTCTGGCCNGACGACATCTCCATGCGCAGCTACAACCCCACCTACAAGCCCAACGCNAACCAGCTCNGGCGCGCGGCCGAGCTCATCGCCGANGCGCAGCGGCCGGTGCTGCTCTGCGGGGGCGGCGTGGTCATGGCCGACGCCGCGGCGGAGGCCNCGGCCCTNGCGCGCAAGCTGCGCATCCCGGTGACGGCCACGCTCATGGGGCTNGGNGCCTTCCCGGCCACGGACGAGCTCTTCCTCGGCATGGTGGGCATGCANGGCACCTATGCCGCCAACCTCGCCATCAACAACGCNGACCTCGTCNTCTGCGCGGGCGCCCGCTTCGACGACCGCGTGACCGGCAAGATCGCGGCCTTCGCGCCCAAGGCGCGCATCGTGCATATCGACATCGANCCCACCTCCATCCGCAAGAACGTGGATGTGGACATCCCGGTGGTGGGCGACTGCAAGCTGGCGCTCGCCGGCATCCTCGACATCTGCGAAAGCANNTATGCCGANAAGGACTGGGCCACGCAGCACGCCCTGTGGCTCAAGGACGTGGCCTCGTGGAAGAAGAGCAAGCCGCTNTCCTACGAGCCCTCGGCNGACGGCGCCATCAAGCCGCAGGANGTCATCGAGGCCCTGCGCGAGCTCACGCGCGGCGACGCCATCATCGCCACNGAGGTGGGNCAGCACCAGATGTGGGCGGCGCAGTATTATGAATTNACNAAGCCGCGCACCCTGCTCACCAGCGGCGGCCTCGGNACCATGGGCTACGGCTTCCCCGCGGCCATCGGCGCGCAGCTCGCCCTGCCGGACAAGATGGTCATCGCCGTGGCCGGCGACGGCTCNCTGCANATGAATATCCAGGAGCTCGCCACCGCCGTGGCCAACAAGCTGCCGGTCAAGGTCATCATCCTCAACAACCGGCACCTCGGCATGGTNCGCCAGTGGCAGGANCTCTTCTACGCGGGCAANTACAGCTCCACCAACATGGAGGCGCAGCCCGACTTCGTGCGCCTCGCCGAGGCCTACGGCGCCGAGGGNTACCGCATCGAGCGCGCNNNNGANCTNNTNCCCGAGCTGGAAAAGGCCCTCTCCACGCCCAATCCCGCCTTTGTGGANGTGCGCGTGGAGCGGGAGGAGAATGTCTATCCCATCGTGCCCGCGGGCGCGGCGCTGGACGAGATGCTCCTGGTCTAGGAGCGCGCGGCACCGTCCNGGCGANAACTNCAGCAGGCACGAAGGAGAATCCCGATGCAGCGGCATGTGCTTTCCGTCCTTGTGGAGAACGAGCCCGGCGTNCTCTCGCGCGTGGTGGGNCTCTTCAGCGGGCGCGGCTTCAATATCGACTCGCTCAACGTGGCCCCGGCCCTCGAGGACGGCACCTCCCACATGACCATCACCACCTATGGCGACAGCATGATCCTCGAGCAGATCATGAAGCAGCTGCACAAGATCGTCTCGGTNATCAAGGTGGTGGACTTTTCCGAGCTCCAGGCCGTGGAGCGCGAGATGATGTTCGTCAAGGTGCAGGCCGAGGGGCAGGCCCGGGGCGAGATCTTGCGCACNGTGGAGATCTTCCGCTGCAAGGTGGTGGACGTGAGCCACACCGAGATGACCATCGAGGCNACNGGNGACCACGAAAAGCTCGAGGCCATCCTNGGGCTNCTCCAGCGCTTCGGCATCAAGGAGATCGCGCGCACGGGCTCGGTGGCCATGCGCCGCTCGCGCCAGCCCGAGGGGTAGGGGAGGCGGTGTTCTTGGTGTGGGCANACTTCNGCGTGTGTGGTAGGGNANTGCTGTNTTCTTAATGCCGAAATTATCCGTCAAAAACAGCCTTTTTGCTGCTGGCTGCGTCAGAAAAAAATTTCCTCGGTCGAGTACTTAAGTACACTCNCTTCGGAAATTTTTGTCTTTCTTGCCAGCAGCAAAAAATCTTATTTTTTAGGATTNTTCCGGCACCAGCCCCCGTCTGTCGCTACGCTCCAGCCGGATTTAAGGAAGGTTGTTCCAAGTATACTCTACTCGAAAGATTTTGGCGNGCCGGCCNAGCCGGGCGCCGGTGAGANGCCCCTGCCGNCAGCGCTTCTTGNNNGACGGCGGGGNNTTTTGCGTGTGATGGNGNGGNTGNTTGGTCCGCCNNNNGNCAGGGCATGCGGTAGCGGCCGGCCGTGGGNGCCNNCCAGCCGTCCTCCCCGAAGGGCACGCCGCTCACCCTGAGCGCGGGCGGCAATTGCCGGCGCTTGAATTCGGAGNCGAAGAGGCGNCGNCGCACATCCGCCTCNAGGNCCGNNGGCNCGGCTTCGGGCGNTTTCGCCGCGCCGTNCGCGNTTTCGCCGTCCTGCGCCGGNAGCGGCGGNGNNAGCANNCGNTCCAGCAGCGGGTCNAGCTCGTCATAGGGCGGGAGCGAGTCCGTATCTTTCTGNCCNGGCCTCAGNTCCGCGCTGGGCGCCTTCACGAACACGGNCTCGGGGATGAGCTCCNGGCCCTTCCACGCATTGAGCCAGCGCCCNAGGGCGTAGACCNGNGTCTTGGTGAGGTCGCCGATGACGGCGAGCGCGCCCACGGCGTCGCCGTANAGCGTGCAGTAGCCCATGGCCACNTCGCTCTTGTTGCCCGTATTGAGCACGAGCGCGCGGGCCCGGTTGGCGAGCGAGGTGAGGATGGTGCCNCGGATGCGGGCCTGGAGGTTTTCCAGCGTCACGTCNCCNGGCCANGCCGGGAAGCGCTCAAGCCCNGGGCCGAGCGCNNCGGCAAAGGCCTCCATGAGGCCCGCGATGGGCACGNTNAGCGTGGAAACNCCCAGGTTNCGCGCCAGCNCCTCNGCATCCTCCACNGAGGCGCGGCTCGTGTGCGGCGAGGGCATGAGCACGCCGGTGACGTTTTCCGGCCCCAGNGCCTCGGCGGCCACGCAGGCCACGAGCGCGGAATCCATGCCGCCGGAAAGGCCCANNAGCACGCGGNNNGCGCCGCNCTTNNGCACATAGTCGCGCGTNCCGAGCACNAGNGCNCGCCAGCAGCTTTCCTCCTCGCCGGCNCAGGCCGGGGCGACGGGATTGACNGGGAGNNCGCCGGGCTCGNCGCCCGTTTNGNCNCCGNTTCCGGCCTCCTCNCGCGCGTCCGCGGCNGTNTCCACCANGACGAGGTCCGGNGCGAAGGCGCGCGGCCCGCGCCAAAAGGCGCCCNGCCGGGTCNAAGGCCACGCTCTGCCCGCTGTAGACGGTGGCGCCNTCGCCGCCCACGAGGTTGACGGAAACGAGGTGCACATGCTCGCGCGCNGCCACNTGCGAAAGCATGCGNTCGGCCTCTTCCTGCGCGTGGGGCCGNTAGGGCGAGGCNGTCATGTGGATGATGGCGTCCACGCCNCGGCGCGTGAGGTCGCCCAGCGGGTCGGGNGCGCCGGGCGGNGGCTGGCGCCAGAAGGCGTCNGCGCGCATGGCCGCGTCCTCGCAGACNACCACGCCGAGCCGCCAGCCCGTGAGCGANAGGATGCCGCAGGAAACGCCGTCNTCCCANGGNAGCGCCTCGGCGCCGGGNAGCCCNTGGCGCCGCTGGTTGGGGCGCACCTTGCGCGACACCACCTGCAAGCGNCCGCCGTGGAGCAGNACNGCGGCATTGGCNAAGCCCCCGGGNCGCGACAGGCTGGGCGCGGGCGCNCCCACCAGAAGGGCCGGCCCGNCGGCGAGCTCGGCCGCNAGNGTATCCAGCGCNCGGCGCACNCCGCGNGCGAANTCCCGCGCGTGGAGGTATTCCCCGGGCTGCGGCCCGCAGAGCGCGAGCTCNGGCGTCACGCAGAGGGCCGCGCCGCTNGCCNTGCGCGCCTCTCTGAGGATCAGGGCGGCGTTGCCGGCCACGTCGCCGGGCACGCTGTCACACTGGATCATGGCGATCTTCATGTCCTTTTCCTTCTNTCNGGAGNTGCGCNCGCNCCTACCANAGNCCGTGCAGCGGNCCCCCGGGCGCGGCCAGCCTGTCCACGCGGGCGNCCACTTCCGGGTCTTCCTCCAGGGGCGGCGCGTGNAAGGGCTTGAGGCGCGCGTCGATGATGAANGGNGCCTCGCAGGNCCAGTGCCNGGCCTTGATGCGCGCCTCGGCGCCATAACAGTCCGTGGCCGGGTCGGAGCGNGTGAACGTGACCCAGAGCAGGTTCTCGAAGCTCGCCGCGCAAAAGGCCGGNTCGTCGGCCACCACCACGAGCGGGAAGTTNTCCCGCCTGTCCCAGNNGCCGAGGCGCNNGGCGAGCTCNTCCATGGCCGGGTCGGGCTCNCCGCGCGCTTGCGTGTGGCGCGGNCCNCGGAGCNCGAGGATGCCCGGGCCGGCCACCTGCGGNGCGCCGAAGCCNGCNGGNAGNTCCGGCAGGGNGCCCNNGCNGTCCGCCCCCGTCGCCAGGCGGCGGCGCGGCTCNCCGGCNGCCGCCCAGATGAGCTTGGAGCCCTCGTTGAGGGCCGTNCCCGTNTAGTCGAGGGTGTCNGTGGTGCTNTGCGTGAGGAAGTGCAGGTCGCGGCGAAAATCCGNGCGCTCNAGCAGGTGGGCGAGAAAGTCCGGCACGTTGCGGCAGGAAAGGCCCGGGGCGTCTTCTGCTGCGGCGATGAGCACATACTTGGCGAGCGCGGTCTGCGTGGTGCCGAGCAGGTGCAGGGCCTGGGTGAGGAGTTCGCGCGGGCGCCGCTGCGCCTCCCAGGCGGTGTAGCGCTCGCTCCCGAGCGCGAGCAGCAGCGGATGCACGCCGGCCGCGTCCACGGCATGCACCTCGCGGATGCCGGCGAACACCTGCGGCACCAAGGGGCCCGTGAGCTCGTGGATGAAATCCCCGAACACCGTGTCCTCCTGCGGCGGCCGCCCCACCGAGGTATACGGCCAGATGGCGTCCTTCCTGTGCGTGACCGACTTGACGCGCAGGGCCGGGAAGTCGTGGCGCAGGCTGTAATAGCCCACATGGTCGCCGAAGGGGCCCTCGGGGCGCGTGTCGGGCAGCACATGGCCGGAGATGCAGAAATCCGTCTCGGCGAGCACGGGCAGGCCCACGCCGTCGCCGCCGGGGGCGAGCCGCACGCGCCGGGCGCCGAGCAGGCCCGCGAAGCGCAGCTCGGAAAGCCCTTCGGGCAGCGGCATCACCGCGGCCACGGTGAGCGCCGGCGGGCCGCCCACATGGATGCGCACGGCGAGGGGGCGCCCCGCGGCCAGCGCATGCGCGTGGTGCACGCCGATGCCCCGGTGGATCTGGTAATGCAGGCCCACCTCGTCGTCCGCATAGTCGTTGCCGGCAAGCTGGATGCGGTACATGCCGAGATTGGAGGCATTGACGCCCGGGCGCGCCGGGTCATCGCTGTAGACGAGGGGCAGCGTGATGAAGGGGCCGCCGTCCATGGGCCAGGAGACGAGCGGGGGCAATTCCCCGAGGCTGCCACGCTCGGCGAGCACGGGCGCGCGCTCGCGGCCCACGCGGCGCGGCAGCATGCGGGCAAGGCCCCCGAGGGCCGCGAGGCTCTTGCCCGGGCGCCGCAAGAGGCCCATGGGGTCGGCCTTGCCGGCGAGCACGGCCTCGGTGGCGGAAAGTCCGTCCCGAAAAAGGAAGTGGAGGCGCTTCTTGGTGCCGAAGAGGTTGACAAGCACCGGGAAGTCCGTGCCGGTGACGCGCGTGAAGAGCAGGGCCGGCCCGCGCGCGCGGAAGGCGCGGCGCTGGATGGCCGCGAGCTCGAGGTGCGCGTCCACCGGCGCGTCCACGCGCACAAGGTCGCGAGCGGCCTCAAGGTCGCGCACGCAGTCCTGAAGGCTCGCATAGCCCACGGCTAGCGGTCTCCCGCCGGTTCCACGGTGGCCACCTGGCGCCGCCCGGCGAGCACTTCGGCGAAATCTGCCAGGATGCGCGCATGGTCGAACACCAGGGGCTCGGGGAGCGCGTCCAGCGGGTAGAAAGCCGCGGCCGCCGCGTCGTCGCCGGCATGGAGCGCCGCGGCATCGCGGGCGCGCCCGGTGAAGACCACGCTCAGGGTGTGCTGGCGCGGGTCGCGGTGGGGCCTGGAATAGACGCCGAGCAGGCCGGTGAGTTCCACATCAAGGCCCGTCTCCTCCTTCATCTCGCGCACGGCCGCGGCTTCGGCCTGCTCGCCCTCCTCGATGAAGCCGCCTGGCAGCGCGTACCCGAGAGGCTCGTTGCCGCGCCGGATAATGACCACGCCCCGGCCGGGCTCGTAGATGACCACATCTGTGGTGGGCGTGGGGTTGCACCACTTGCTGTAGGGCTTGCCGCAATGCGGGCAAAGGACGGTCTTTTTCATGGCGCCCTCCTCAAGGTGGGAAAAGAGGTGGGGAAAATGGTATGCCAGCGGCGCGCCATCCGCAAGCGGAGCGCACGCGGGCCGCACGCCGGCAGTTCAGGCTTCGAGCCGGAAGCCCGCTGTCTTGAGGGCTTCGGCGCTGACGGAGCCCGCCCTGAGCAGCCGCAGCGCCCGGCCGCCGGACAGGGGCTGCACGAGGGTGGAGGGCAGGCCGCCGCGCGGTTCCTCCTCGGGGAAGCGGGCCGCAAGCAGCCCGGTATCCTTGCTCTCCCGGGCGAGCGCCGCCAGGAGCGCCGGGTCAAGCTCATCCGCGTGCGCCGCGGGCGCGGCGCCGCTGAAATTGGCGCTGCTCGCCGTGAGCGCGCCGCCCGCGAGAGCCGCGAGTTTGGCCGCAAGCGGGTGGGAAGTGACGCGCAGGGCGGCGAGGCCCTCGGCATTGCGGGCCTCGGGCGCCAGCGCCGGCAGGGCCGGCAAAAGCAGGCTCAGGGGGCCGGGCCAGAAGCGCTCGACCAGGGCCGCCGGCGCGGCATCAAGGCGCACGGCCGTGGCGGCCTGAACCACATCCGCGGCCAGCAGGGGCAGGGGCGAGCCGTGCGGGCGCCCCTTGAGCGCGCAGAGGCGGGTGCAGGCGGGGGCCTTGTCGGCGCGGCAGCCGATGGCGTACAAGGTCTCGGTGGGAAAGATGACGATGCCCCCGGCGGCGAGCATGGCCGCGGCCTCCTCAAGGCCGAGGCGGCGCAGTTGCGGCGCGCCCCCGGGCGACGGGCTTTGAGGATGTGAAGGCATGGCTGGCAACCTTTTGCGGCTCCTCTGCGTGGGCAAGCTGAAAACGCCGTTCTGGCGCGAGGCGGCGGAGCACTACCAGCGGCGCCTCGGCCGCTGGCGCCGCGTGGAGGTGGCCGAAGTGCGCGACGGCGAGGCCGCGCTCGCCCCGGCCGCACGCTCGGCGCAGGAGGGGCGGCGCCTTCTCGAGGCGCTCTCCCGCGAAGCCGCCCCCGTGGCTCTGGACGAGGGCGGCGAGACGCTGGATTCGCCCGGGCTCGCGGCCCTGTTGCGCCGTTGTGATGAAGCCGCCCGGCGCCCGGTCTTTGTCATCGGCGGGCCCTTTGGCCTCGCGCCGGAGGTGCTGGCCGCGTGCCCGCGCCGCATAAGCCTCTCGGCCATGACCTGGCCGCACGAGCTCGCGCGCGTCCTTTTGCTCGAGCAGCTTTACCGCGCCGAGTGCATCCTGCGCAACATCCCCTACCACCACTGAGGCGACTTAGGGCGTATCGCCCTCCGCCGGGAGCACCTCGTAAATGCGCGCGAACACGTTGTCGTAGACGAGCTTGAAATACGGCGAGATGCGCGGGTCCTGCGGGTCGCAGAGCAAAAGGCGCACCATGAGCGAGCTGAAGATGCCCTCGTCCATGGCGAGTTTTTCGTCGGTCACGCGGTTGAAGAGAAAATGCACGTTGCGCCGCCCGGCGAGGAAGGCCTGCTGCGCCCGCGCGCTGGCGTCGGGGTGCGCGTCGAACCACTCCTGCACATAGTTGCGGCGGATGACGCCGGTCTCGTCAAAGACGGCGATGGAGGCCGGGTAGATGATGCTGCCGCTGTCCATGAGGCGCACTTCGCCGGTCTTGAGCCGGTAGGCCAGCGCCTGCGGCACGATGGAGAGCGCGCCACCCTCGCCGTGGCGGCTGACGAAGTTCCAGTTGCCGAAATTGCTGATCCAGAAGCCCAACCTCAGCATCTCGAAGCTCACCACCACGAATTGCCGCCCGCGCCCGGCCACCAGCGGCGTGGCGGGCGAGCGCAGCCTCTCCATGAGGGCCTGTGCGCCCGCGCCGTCGAGCCCCGCAAAGACCGCGCCCGGCTCGTTGCCGTAGCGCGAGGTCTCGCGGATGACCTGGCGGGCGAAGCGCGGGTTGTCTGTGGCGAAGACCGCGGCGGGGAGATAGAGCGACGGCCCGGCGTGCTGGGCGCCGTCGGCGATGGTGGGGCGCCTCGCGAAATAGTGGGCCGCATAGCCCCAGTCCCACCAGAGCCAGAGGCGCGCGTCCGCCGGCGTGATGGAGCGGGCCTGGGAGAGGGCCGCGGCGTGGCGGCGGTTGATGATCGGCCCTTGCGAGAGCGCGGGGATCATGTGCGCGAAGGGCGCCACGAAGAGCGCCACGGCGAGCACGGCCGCAAGCCAGGCTGCCGGGGCGCCGCGCAGGGCGCGCGGGAGCACGCGCTGCGTGAACCACGCGAGCGGCACCGTGAGCCCGAGGGCCACCACGGGCGCGCCGAACATGACCATCCGGCCGCCGAGCCTGGTGCTCAAAAGCGCCAGCACCGCGAGCGGCAAAAGAAACAGCGTGCCCGGCCGGCGGAAGATGAGGAGCACAAAGCCCGCGAGCCCGGCCACGGCCGCTTCCATCCAAGGGTGGAAATAGGGGAAGAGCGCGGCGAAGCCCAAGTCCTGCACCTCGATGATCGACTGCGCGACAGACGGGTAGACGAGGGCCGCGGCCCCGGCGCCCCGTGCGTCGCCGCTGTGCTTGAGGTAGGCGTTGGCGTGGTTGAGGAGCGTGGTCAGGATCTCGCCGCGCACGAGCAAGAGCCCCACGCAGAGCCAGAGCACGGCGAGCACGCGCGGCTCGAGGAGGAATCGCCGGAGGCCCCGGCCCTCGCCGCCGGCGCTGCCCGGCGCGCGCGCGGCCAGAAGGAGGAGGTCGAAGACGCAGCCCGGGAGGCCGCCGAGCGCCGGCAAGGCATAGGCGAGCGCCCCGAGAAAGAGCGGCCCGCGCCGCCCGCGCGGCCCCAGGACCAGCGCCATGCAGGCGAGGAGCGCCACATTGTAGCGCAAGAGATAGGGAAAGACCGAATGCCATTCCTGCGCCCACCAGGAGAGCAGGCCCGAAAGCCCGAGCAGGATGGTCCACAGGGGCCTGAGCGGGTCGCCGGGCCGGAGGGCGTCCGGCAAGGGCATTTCCGGGCGCTGGGGGGCATCAGGCGCCCCGCGCCGCAGCAGGGCCTTCACGCCGGCGCCGGGCGCGCGCAGACGGCGGAGCACCATCTGCGGCAGCAGCATGTAGCGCATGGCCCAGCAGGCCGGGGCCAGGGTCATGAGCAGGGGGAAGAACAGGGTCACGAGGTCGGTGTCATAATAGCCGAGCAGGGTGCGCGCGAGAAAGCCGGGCGCGAGGCTCGCCACGAGCCCGGCGGCCACGCCGGCCTGCATGTTCCCGAGGGCCCAGGCCCAGAGAAAGACGATGCCGGCCACGAGGCTCGCCAGCACCGCCGGGAACCAGAAAGCCGTCACCGCGGGCGGCGTGCCCGTGATGCCGGCCACGAGGCGCAGCATCTCGGCCATGGGGTGGTCCACGGCGAGGCCGAAGCCCTCGGCCCCGGCCACCCAGTGATAGGCATCGTGCGTGGCCAGAAGCATCTCCCCGCCGAGGCGGTATTCGGGGTTCTGCCACGAGGGCCATTCCAGCATCCTGAGGCCGAAGGCGAGGCCCACGGTGAGGAGGAAGCAGGTGAGGCCGCCAGCCCAGTGGCGCAGGGCGCGCGGGCGCGCAGTGAGGGAGGCGGCGTTATCAGGCATGGGCGCCCTTCCCGGGGGCCGCGCCGCTCCCGGTGCTGTCTTCGCGCCTGATGGCCCAGAGCCAGCGCCGGTTTCCGTCCACCGTATACGCCCGCTCGGCGAGCAGGCGCCACGGCGCCGGGAGCTCACCGCAGGGGCCGGCGCCGAAAATGATGATGACACCGCCCGGCGCGAGGCCCGGGGCGCAGAAGGCGGGCAGCTTCTCCCACGGCATGAAGGCCCGGGAGAGGATGATGTCCGCCCCGCGGGGGCGCTCCGTGAAGAGCCGTTCGGCGGGCCCGCGCCAGACCGCCGTGCGCGGGAGGTCGAGCTTGGCAAGCGCGTTGGCGAGAAAGAGGGCGCGCTTTTCGCGCACTTCCGCGAGGGTATATTCCCCCCGCTCCCAGAGCATGCGCAGGGGGATGCCGGGGAGGCCCCCGCCGGCGCCGAGGTCCCACACGCGCGGGCCGCCCGTCGGGTTGCCCCGGCCTGCGGCGTCCACGGCCTCCGCGAGCGGGCCGGAGGAGAGGAAGGCGGCGAGCTCGAAACTGTCNGGGATGAGNCGNTNGAGGATGTCCTCNGGGCGGCNNGCGCCCGTNAGGTTGATGGCGCCGTTCCAGNCGGCGAGCATGTCNGCNTACAGGCCCACGCGNNCGGGNAGNGCNTCGAGCAGGGCCNNGGGCGTGNNCGCNNCAAGCTCCGGNGGGAGGAGCCGGGCCAGCGTTTCCGGCGCGGGCCGGAAGGGCGCGGCGGCGCCGGCCGNNGCCGGTGCGGGCTNTTTCTGGGCGCGGCGTTGCGCCATGNNGCCTCCGNGANGCTCCCCGCCAGTCTGCGGGGNNCNTGCTTCCGGNCCTGTGATAGCCCGGCGAGACAGCGCTTGCAAGCCCCGGCCCGATGGCGTAGAAAAAAGCGCNTAGACTGCGGGACTGCCGCATTTTTTCGGAGCCTGACATGACACATGCACAGACCGTGGANGCCACGCCCGTGGAGGCCGCGCCCGACTGCGGGCGNCCGGCCCTGATCTTCGCCGGCCAGGGCTCGCAGATGGCGGGCATGGGCCGCGACCTCGCNGANGCGAGCCCCGAGGCCATGGACTANTGGAAAGAGGCCGAGCGCNTNAGCGGCCTTCCCNTGCGCGAGATCTACTGGGAGGGCGACGAGGCCGNNATGAGCGACACCCGCGCNCTCCAGCCCGCGCTCACCGTGGTCAACGGCAATCTCTGGCGCGCNCTTTCCAGCCGNCTCGGGCCTTCNTTCACGCCTTTCGCCGCNGCNGGCCACAGCCTCGGCGAATACAGCGCGCTCGCGGCCGCGGGCGTGCTCTCGCCCAANAGCGTGCTCGAGATCACCTCNCTGCGNGGGCGCCTCATGGCCGAGGCCGACCCNGAGGGCANGGGCGCCATGGCGGCCATCGTCAAGCTGGACATGGACGCGGTGGNCGCCCTCGTGGCCGAGGCCGCGGCCGAGANCGGCGCCCTNCTTGTGGCGGCCAANCGCAACACCCCGCAGCAGACCGTGGTGAGCGGCGCNCGCGAGGCCGTGGCGCTCGCCGTGCAAAAGGCGAAAGAGCGCAAGGGCCGCGGNGTGGAGCTCAAGGTGAGCGGCGCCTTNCACAGCCCCATGATGGAGGAGGCCAACCGCGAGCTCGCGCCCCTGCTCGAAAAGACCGAGTGGCACACGCCGCGCTTTCCCGTNTACTGCAATGTGGACGGCAAGCCCGTGCACGACGCGGAAGGCGCCAAGAAGAGCCTGCTTCGGCAGATGGTCACGCCGGTCTTCTGGGTGGACCTCATCCGCAATCTCTACCTCGCCGGCGTGCGCTGGTGGATGGAGATCAGCCCCCGCGCCGTGCTCGGCAAGATGGTGGGGCCGTCCATGGCCGGCATNGCCGCNCAGAGCGAGAACCTGCGCGTGGACCTCATCGANTCCCTCACGGGCATCCTCAACTATGCCATGTAATACCTTCCCGNCANGCCGGGGAGCCCATCCGGGGCCACGCCATGCGCGCCGCTGACACGTTGCGCGCCGCCATCGAAGCGGCGCTGAAGGAACTGGANCTTCCCCTGCCCGACAAGCTCGTGGTGGAGCCCCCGCGCGAGGCNANGCACGGCGACCTCTCCACCAANGCGGCCATGCTGCTCGCCAGGGCGGCGAAGCGCAACCCGCGCGANCTGGGGGAGGCCCTGGCCGAACGCCTGNCCGCGCTCTGCCCGGANATCGAGCGCGTGGAGGTGGCNGGCCCGGGCTTTTGCAATGTCACNTTCAGGCCCGAATTCTGGCGGCGCGCCGTGACCGANGTGGAGGCCCNGGGCGACGCCTANGGCANGAGCNACGCCGGCAAGGGNCGCAAGGTGCTCGTGGAATTCGTNTCCGCCAANCCCACCGGGCCGCTCCATGTGGGNCACGGGCGNGGCGCCGCCGTNGGCGACACCCTGGCGCGCCTGCTNNANGCCACCGGGCACGACGTGGGGAGGGAATACTACCTCAACGACGCGGGCCGACAGATGCGCCTGCTCGGCCTTTCGGTGTGGCTCAGGNTGCNGGAGCTCGCGGGCAAGCCCGTCACCTTNCCCGAGGACTGGTANCGCGGGGACTATATCCGCGANCTNGCGGCCGAATTGCTCANNAAGGAGCCGGAGCTCGCCGATGCCCCGGAGGACGAGGCCCGNGCNCGNTGCGGCGAATANGCNGTNGANNAGATCCTCGCCGGNATCAAGNAGGACCTCACGGACTTNCGCGTGGAGTTCGGGGAGGGGGACTATTTCTCCGAAAAAAGCCTCGTGGACAAGGGCGCCGTNGANGCNGCCTTCGCGGCGCTGAAAGAGGCCGGCTACACNTATGANAAGGACGGCGCCCTGTGGTTCGCCACNACGCGCCTCGGGGACGACAAGGACCGGGTGNTGCGCAAGTCCGACGGGAGCCTCACCTATTTCGCCTCGGACATCGCCTACCATCACGACAAGTACNGCCGCGGCTACCGCTGGCTCGTGGATGTNTGGGGCGCNGACCANCANGGCTACATCCCGCGCATGCGCGCGGCCGTGGCCGCCATGGGCGAGCCGGAAGAGAGCTTCGACGTGGTGCTCATCCAGCTCGTCAACCTGCTCAGGGACGGGAAGCTCGTGAGCATGTCCACGCGCGCGGGCGAATTCGTGACCCTGCGGGAAGTGCTGGACGAAGTGGGGCCCGACGCGGCGCGCTTCCTCTTTCTCTCGCGCAAGAGCGACAGCCCGCTGGACTTCGACCTCGAGCTCGCCAAGCAGCGCAATCTCGACAACCCGGTCTACTATGTGCAGTACGCGCACGCGCGCGTGAGCTCGCTGTTGCGGCGCGCGGCCGACCAGGGCCTGACCCTGCCGGAGCGCATGGACGAGGCCGCCCTCGCCCTGCTGGACACCCCGGAAGACCTGGCCCTGCTCCGGCAAATGGCCACGTTTGAGGATACCGTCGCCCAGGCGGCGGAGCACCTGGCGCCGCATCATCTGAGCCGCTATCTCATGGAGCTCGCCGGGCTGCTCCACGGCTATTACGCGAAGCACCAGATCCTGCTCCCCGATGACCGGCCCCGCGCCGCCGCACGGCTCGCCCTGTTGCGCGCCGTGGCCCGGACGCTCAAGAACGGCCTCGACCTTCTGGGCGTGAGCGCGCCGGACAGCATGTAGCGGCGGACGGCATGGCCCTGCCCCTGCGCAAAATCTTCCAGAAAAACCTGCTCCCGGGCGCGGAGTCGGCCGCCGGGGCGCGGCCGCAGGAAGGCGCGAGGGCGCCCGTGCGCGAGGGGCGCTCGGGCGGGCGCCGCAGGACGCTCGACCTTTCCGGGGCCGCGGCCGCGGCCCTCGGCCTTGCGCTGGTGGCCGCCGTGGGCTGGGCCTTCTTCATGGGCTATCTTGTGGGCCGCGGCGAACACCCCGAGCGCAGCGTGGAGAGCGTGGCCGGGCTGCTCAGGCCCGGCGCGCCGTCAAAAACCGGGGAGGCGCCGCGCAACGCGCCCCTGCCCGGCGAGGAAGTGCTGCTCGAAGCGGCTACGCCCGCCGCGCCCGAAAGTGCGCCGGCCCCGGCCAGCGGGGCCGCCCGGCAGGGCGCGCCGGAGGCGGCGCCCGAGACTCCTCCGCAAGCCGTAGCCCCCGCAGCCCCGGCACCTGCCGAAACGGGGAGCGCGGCTTCCGCCTATCCCTTCAATCGCCCCCAGGGCGAAAGCCTCGCCGCCTGGGGCATCAGCCCGGAAGGGACACCGGCGCCCCGCCCCGCGCCCGCCGCGCCCGGAGAGGCGGCGCAAAAACCGGCAGCACAGGCCGCGGCGTCCGCGCAACCTCGAAAGGCCGCGCCCCCACCCGCGCCCGCTGAACCGCGTTTCGACTATCTCTTCCAGGCCGCGGCCTTCAAGGGCCCCGTGGACGCGGAGCGCCTGCGCGGGCGCCTCGCGGCCGCGGGCCTGCGCGCGAGCGTGCGTCAGAGCGGCAAGGTGCGCCTCGTGCTCGTTTCCCTGCGCGGCACCGCGCAGGAGGCGCAGAAGGTCAGGGGGCAGCTTTCCGGCATGGGGCTCGGCCGGCCCATCCAGCTCGAAAAAAAGCCGGTGGCGGAAAAAACGGGCGGCAAGGGCCGCCGCAGGAGCGCGCCATGATGCCGGAACGCACGCAAAAAGGCCCCTTGGCGGGCTTCCTGCGCCTCGCGCGCGCTCTGGGCGCGGGCACGCTTCGCGGCGTGGACGCCGTGGGCGGCATGGCCATCTTCATGGCGGCCGGCATCTGCCAGATCTTCACCAATATCCGCATCCTCCCGCGCACGGTGCGCCAGCTCTACGTCATCGGCTACCAGTCGCTTTTCGTCATCCTGCTCATCGGCATCTTTTGCGGCATGGTGCTCGGGCTTCAGGGCTATTACACCCTTGTCCAGTTCGGCTCCGTGGGGCTGCTCGGTTCCGCCGTGTCGCTTACCCTCATCCGCGAGCTCGGGCCGGTGCTCACGGCCATCATGCTCACGGGCCGCGCCGGCTCGGCCATGGCCGCGGAGATCGGCGTCATGCGCATCACCGACCAGGTGGACGCGCTGGACGTGATGGACATCAATTCCATGGGCTATCTCGTGAGCCCGCGCATCCTGGCCTCGCTCATCTCCTTCCCGCTGCTCACGGCCATCTTCGATGTCATCGGCATCGTGGGCGGCTACCTCACGGGCGTGTGCATGCTCGGCATCAACGAGGGCGTCTATTTTTACAAGATCGGCCACGCCGTGACCATGAGCGACGTTTCCGGGGGCTTCATCAAGGCCCTCGTGTTCGGCCTCCTGGTCTCCACGGTGTGCTGCCATCAGGGCTACTGCGCGCACCTCAGGCGCGACAGCGTGGGCCCCGAGGCCGTGGGCAACGCCACCACCTCGGCGGTGGTCATTTCCTGCGTGCTCATCCTCGCGGCCGACTATGTGTTGACCTCCTTTTTGCTCTAGGGCGCAACGGAGCCGGATGCCATGGACGCCTGGGACATCGAGTTTCACGACCTCACCGTGGGCTACGGCGCCACGGCCGTACTGAAGGACATCAACGCGACGCTCCCCGCCGGCAAGGTCTCGGTGATCCTCGGCGGCTCGGGCTGCGGCAAGTCCACGCTTTTGCGCCACATCATCGGCCTCTCGCGGCCCATACGGGGCGAGATCCTCATCGGCGGCCATGACCTCTTCAGGCTTGACCGCCGGGCCTTCCGCCGGGTGCGCCGGCGCATGGGCGTGCTCTTCCAGGATGGGGCGCTTTTGGGCGCGCTCACCCTGGCGCAAAACGTGGCGCTTCCGCTCAGCGAGCATCTGCGCCTCCCCAGGCGCCTGTTGCGCGAGGCGGCCCTGCGCGTGCTCGCCATGGTGGGGCTCGACAGCTTCGCCGACTATTACCCGAACCAGCTTTCCGGCGGCATGCGCAAACGCGCGGGCCTCGCGCGGGCCATCATCGCCGAGCCGCGCGTGCTGCTCTGCGACGAGCCCACCTCGGGCCTCGACCCCATCACCGCCGTGCGCATGGACGACCTCCTGCTCTCCCTGCACGCGGAATACGCGGAAATGACCCTCGTGGTGGTGAGCCACGACCTCGCCAGCCTCAAGCGCATCGCGGACTATGTGCTCGTGCTGCGCGACGGCGCGGCCGTGTTCGCGGGCAGCCTCGCCGAGCTGGAAAAAAGCGGCGACCCGTATCTGCGCCAGTTCCTCAACCGCGAGGCCGGCCCCGAGGAGCTTGCGCTCCAAAAGCCGCCGAACCCGGAAGTGCGCGCCGCACTCGAAAAATGGCTGCGTTCGTGAGCCGGGGCGCATTGACACCCGCCCGGGCGCCCGCTAGCATGGAGCGTTCCGAGCCTTTCCGTCCTCCATGGAGAACCTGCGCCGCATGAACAGCTTTCGTGAAACCGCAGTGGGCATCTTCGTCATCCTGGGCCTGCTCTGCGTGGCCTGGCTCACCATCAAGCTCGGCCGCATGGAGCTTTTCTCGCAGAAGGGCTTTGAGCTTTCCGCGCGCTTTGACTCGGCCTCGGGCCTGCGCGCCGGCGCGGACGTGGAGCTCGCGGGCGTGCCCGTGGGCCGGGTGGTGAGCATCCGCCTCGACCCGGATCCCATGCACAGCCAGGCCATCGTGGAGCTTCGGCTCGACCATGACCTTCAGCTCTCCGACGACAGCATGGCCTCCATCAAGACGAGCGGCCTCATCGGCGACAAATACGTGAGCCTGTCGCGCGGCGGCTCGGAGACCATGCTCGAGCCCGGCGGCACCATCACCGAGACGGAATCGCCCATGGATCTTGAATCGCTCATCAGCAAATACGCCTTCGGAGGTGTGAAATGAGACTGGCCTTCCCGTGGCGGCGCGGTCTTGCGCCGGCCTTCCCCCTGCTGGCGGCGTTTTTACTGGCGGCGCTCTTCACGGCGGGGCACGCCCTCGCGGCCGACCCCGGGCCGCGCCAGACGCTGGAGACGGCCATCACCCGCGTCATGGAGGAAATCAAGAACCCGGACTGGGTGAACCCGGCCACGCGCGGCCCCCTGCGCCAGCGCATCGAGGACGAGGTCTACCACGCCTTTGATTTCGGCGAATTTTCCTCGCGCACCGTGGGGCCCCGCTGGCGCTCCTTCACGCCGGAGCAGAAAAAGCGCTTCAGCCAGGCCTTCGCCGACCTTCTGCTCAACACCTATCTCAACAAGATCACGGGCTATAATGGCGAGCAGGTGGCCTATACCGGCGAGACGGCCTCGCAGGACGGCAAGCGCGTCGAGGTGCGCACCGTCGTCACCATGAAGGACGGCAAGAAGACCCCGGTGAATTACCGCATGCTGCCCAAGGACGGCTCGTGGCGGGTGTATGATGTCATCATCGAGAACATCAGCCTCGTGAAGAACTACCGCACCCAGTTCCAGGACATCCTCAACAGCGCCACGCCCGACCAGCTCATCGCGCGGGTGATGGAAAAAGCCAATGAAGTGCGCGCGCAGCAATAGCCCCCGCGGCCTTTGCCGGCCGCTGCCTGTCCGGCCCGCGCTGGCGGCGCTCGCCCTGTGCGCGCTCTGCCTGTGCTTCGCACCAGCCGCGTGGGCGGACGGCGAGGGCGGCGTCAGCATGGGCAACGCGCCGGCCTCCGCCACGGCGCCCGAGGCAGGCATCCGCCCCGTGTTCGTGCCGGCGGGGGCTCCCGAAAGCGCGGCCGGCCCCACGGCCCAGGCCGCGGCCTTGGCCCCGCGCCTTGCGCAGACCTCCACCGCGGCGGGCGTGGGCCCCTTCGCGCCCTCGGTGGTCTATGCCGGCGGCGCGGCCCTGCCCGAGGGCGCCATCACCGTGCATCCCGACGGGGACGCGCAGACAGCGGACAATCTTGACGACTACGACGACGAGCCGGTGGCGAGCATCGCCGACCCCATCGAGCCGTGGAACCGCTTCTGGTTCCATTTCAACGACATCTTCTTCATGTATATCGCCAAGCCCGCCTATACGGGCTGGACGTGGCTCGTGCCCGAGTGCTTCAGGAGCGGCCTGAGCAACTTCTTCCACAACCTGCTCTTCCCCACGCGCTTCATCAACAGCCTGCTCCAATTCCGCTTTTTCGAGGCCGGGGTGGAGTTCGGCCGCTTCATGATGAACACCATGTCGAGCGCTGGCTTCGCCAATGTGGCGAAAAACAAAAAGACCATCGTGCCCGTGGACCCCTCGGGCGAGGATTTCGGCCAGACCCTCGGGCGCTGGGGCTTCGGGCAGGGCTTCTACGTGGTCTGGCCCTTCATCGGCCCGAGCTCGCTGCGCGACACCATCGGCCGCATTGGCGACTATTTCACCGACCCGCTCTTCTATGTGCGGCCATGGGAGCTTTCCACCGGCGCGGAAGTGGGCTTCCGCTTCAATGACCTTGGTGACGTGCTGCCCACCTATGAAGACCTGAAGACCATCGCGGTGGACCCTTACCTTGCCATGCGCGAGGCCTACGTCAACTACCGCAATGCCCAGGTCAGGCGCTGAGGCCGCGGGGGCGCCGGGCGCGGCTGGCGCCGGCCGGCCACCGCTCCAGCCCCTCCTCAAACTGGACGGGCTTTCGGTCCACTTCCTCTCAGGGGGGCAGCTGCTCCCGGCCGTGCGCGGCATCGACCTCGAGGTGCCCCCCGGCGGCATCACCTGCCTCGTGGGCGAATCCGGCTGCGGCAAGAGCCTTGCTGCACGCTCGGTGCTCAGGCTCACGCCCGAGGGGGCGGTGCTCGGCGGGCGCGTGCTGCTGGACGGCGAAGATCTGCTCACCCTTTCCGAGCGCGCCCTGCGCGGCATCCGCGGGCGCCGCGTGGGCATGATCTTCCAGGAGCCCATGACCTCGCTCAACCCCGTCTTGCGCGTGGGCGTGCAGACGGCAGAGCCTTTGCGGCTGCACCTCGGCATGGGCCGCGCCGAGGCCCGGCGCGAGGTGGTGCGTCTCTTCACCGAGGTGGGCATCCCGGCGCCGGAAAGCCGCTATGACGACTATCCGCACCAGCTTTCCGGCGGCATGCGCCAGCGCGTGATGATTGCCATGGCGCTCGCCTGCGGGCCCGAGCTTTTGCTGGCCGACGAGCCCACCACGGCCCTTGACGCCACCATCCAGGGCCAGATCCTGCGCCTCATCCGCAGTCGCAGCCGCGAGCGCGGCATGGCGGTCCTGCTCATCACCCACGACCTCGGCGTGGTGGCCGACATGGCGGACACCGTGGGCGTCATGTATGCCGGCATGCTGGTGGAGCGCGCGCCCGCGCGCGAGCTCTTCGCCCGGCCGCTGCATCCCTACACGCGCGGGCTCATGGCGGCGGCGCCGGGCCGCGCCTCCCTGGGGGCGGAGCGGCTGCCCACCATCCCGGGCACGGTGCCGGCCCTGGCGGACATGCCGCCCGGCTGTCCCTTTCAACCCCGCTGCGCCGAGGCTTTGCCCCGCTGCGCCGAAATGGCGCCCCCCATGCGGAGCGAAGGCGGCCACGGCGTGGCCTGCTGGCGCGTCACACGAGAAGGAGAACGCACACCATGATGGATCTGCAGGAACTGCTCGCCCACCTTGCCGCCGGCAAGGATCTTGTGGTCGGCACCGAGGCCTATGCGTGCATGGAGCACTATTCGGACGAGGCGCGCCGCATCACCGGCGACCTCAACAACGGCTACCGGCCCATGGCCGAGGTCCGCGTGCTCATGGCGCGGCTCACCGGCCAGCCCCTTGACGAGAGCTTCCGCATGTTCCCGCCCTTTTATTCGGATTTCGGCAAGAACATCCGCATCGGCAAGCGCGTGTTCATCAATGCCTGCTGCTGCTTCCAGGACCAGGGCGGCATCACCCTGGGCGACGGCGTCTTCGTGGGCCACAATGTGCTCATGGCGACCATCAACCACGGCCTGCGCAGGGAAGACCGGCTCACCCACGAGCTCGCGCCCATCGTGGTGGAGGATGATGTCTGGATCGGCTCGGGCGCCATCCTTTTGCCCGGCGTTCGCATCGGCGCCGGCGCCGTGGTGGCCGCCGGGGCGGTGGTACGCTCCGATGTGGCGCCCGGCACCGTGGCCGGCGGCGTGCCCGCGCGCACGCTCAAGGAGATTGGCTAGGAGCGGGAGCGGGCGCCGGCGCCCAGACGGCGACCCGCCGCGGCGAAGGGTACGTTCCCTTTGCCTCAGCGTACCCCCTCATAGCCGCCGGCCACGCCCTCGGGGCTGAGGATGATCTGCCAGAGCTCAATATCGCGGCAGCGGAAGGCGGCCGCGCAGGTGAGCAGGTAATAGCGGAACATGCGGGCCTCGGCCTCCGTGAGGTCGAAGGCGCCTGCGCGCAGCCCCTCCTCGAACCGTTCGTGCCAGGCCATGAGCGTGGGGTCATAGTCCGCGCCAAGATTGTGGCAATCCTCGAGCACGAAGAGCCCGTGGCAGGCCCGGACGATGGCGTCCAGCGTGGGGAGCTGGCCGTTGGGGAAAATGTAGCGCGAGATCCAGGGGTCGCAGCCGGCCCGCTGCGAAATCGAGCCGATGGTATGCAGCAGGAAGAGCCCGTCGGGCTTGAGCAGGCCCCGGGCGGTGCGGAAATAGCGCCGATAGTTCTTGCGGCCCACATGCTCGAACATGCCGACGGACACGCTGCGGTCAAATTCGCCGCGCAATTCGCGGTAATCGCCCAAAATCCAGGTGAGGCGCCCGGGGGGCACGGGGCCGGCCGGCGCAAGCTCCTGCCGCTTGGCCCATTCTATCTGGTGGCGGGAGATGGAGATGCCCGTGACATGGCAGCCGTAGTTGCGGGCCATGTAGCGCGCGAGGCTCCCCCAGCCGCAGCCGATGTCCAGCACCTCCATGCCCGGTTCAAGCTGGAGCTTTTGGCAGATGAGCTCCATCTTGGCGTTTTGCGCGGCTTCAAGAAGCGCCCCCGGCTGCTCAGGGTAGCAGGCGGGGAGCATATCCGGGCTCACGTCAGGCCCGGCCGCCGGCCTCCCGTCCCGGGCCGTGCCGCGGGCGCGCTTCTTTTGCCTGACCTCCTCAAGGCCCGACCACCAGGCGCAGGAATAGTTCATGTTGGGGCCCAGCATGGCCTCAAAAAGCTCGTTGCCGAAGTCATAGTGCCGCCGGGCGACCATGGGCGCGCGCCGGCGGGACTGCATGTTGAAGAGGGTGTGGCGCAGGGCCAGCGCGAGCGTGGTGAGGTTGCGGCTCACCTTGTTTTCCAGCCCGGCGCTGATGGCGCGGGCGAACATGCGGTCCAGCGCCTCGCAGTGCCACCAGCCTTCCATGTAGGCCTCGCCGGCGCCAAGGGTGCCGGCCTTGGCCACGCGGTCAAAGAGGCGCTCGTCGTGCACGCGGATGTCAAAGGGGCGGCCGCCGTCAAGGCGGATATCCGCATGGGCCAGCAATTCCTCCACCCATTGGCGGGCACGCCGATTCTCGGAATATCCTTTCATGGCAAAGCTCCCGAAGGCTCGGGCAGTGAGCGGAAAAGCCTGTTTGCGCGGGCGCCGGCGGAAGCTGACACCTCCCCAGGTGCGGGCGCGGGAAAGATGCAGCTCCCGGCCACAGTTTTGGTGTAGGCCTCCCCACACGCCAAGTCAACGGAGGGCAACGGCGGGGCACCGGCAAGGCGCGCGGGAGAGCTTTTTGACAAAAAAGGGAGCCTTGCGGCTCCCTTTCCTGTCTGGACGGGCGTTGAACGGCGGGGAAGTTAATCCTTCTTGCCGTCCTTCTTGAGCCAGGTCATCATGCCGCGCAGTTCCTTGCCGACCTTCTCGATCTGCTTCTCGGACTCGTTCTTGCGCGTGGTGAGGAACATGGGATAGCCGGCGCGGGCCTCGAGGATGAAGTCGCGCGCGAACTTGCCGCTCTGGATGTCCTTGAGCACGCGCTTCATCTCGTCCTTCACGGCCTGGTTGATGAGGCGCGGGCCCGAAACATAGTCGCCGTATTCGGCGGTGTTGCTGATGGAATAGCGCATGCGCGCGAGGCCGCCTTCGTAGAGCAGGTCCACGATGAGCTTCATTTCGTGCAGGCACTCGAAATACGCCATTTCCGGCTGGTAGCCGGCCTCCACCAGGGTCTCGAAGCCGGCCTGGATGAGCGCGGCGAGGCCGCCGCAGAGCACGGCCTGCTCGCCGAAGAGGTCGGTCTCGGTCTCTTCGCGGAAGGTGGTCTCGATGACGCCGGAGCGCGTGCCGCCAATGCCCTTGGCATAGGCGAGCGCGGTCTCAAGGGCCTTGCCCGTGGCGTCCTGCTCGATGGCCACGAGGCAGGGCACGCCGCCGCCCTCGCTGAAGGTGCGGCGCACGAGGTGGCCCGGGCCCTTGGGCGCGATGAGGAAGACATCCACGTCCTTGGGCGGCTGGATCTGGCCGAAATGGATGTTGAAGCCGTGCGCGAAGAGCAGCGCCTTGCCCGGGGTGAGGTTGGGCTTGATGTCCTCCTCATAGACCTTGGCCTGCACCTCGTCGGGCACGAGCACCATGATGAGGTCGGCCTGCTTGGCGGCCTCGGCGGCGGACACGGGCTCGAAGCCGTGCTCCTTGGCGAGGTCATAATTGGGGCTGCCCGGGCGCTGGCCGATCACCACCTTCACGCCGGAATCGCGCAGGTTCTGCGCGTGGGCGTGGCCCTGGCTGCCGTAGCCGATGATGGCCACGGTCTTGTCCTTGAGGGCGCCTAAGTCCGCATCCTTGTCGTAATACACTTTCATGGCTTCTTTCCTTTGCTGCATGGGCTGCTGGAGAGGTGCGCGGGGCCGCCGCGACGGGGAACCTCCTTTTTTGTCCCGGCGCGGCCTTTTGTCAAGCCTGACGCGGCCGCGGGGCGCCCACCGGCGAGCGCCGGCCGGCTTTTTGCTTGAAGGGGGAGGCACCGTGGGCTATGCTTTGCGAAGCGGGCGGCATCCGCCCCATGCCCGCGCCATCCACGCCGAGGAGACCCACATGGCTGAAGCACCGGAACGCAACCTGGCCCTGGACATCGTGCGCATCACCGAAGCCGCGGCCCTCGCCTCGGCGCGCTGGCTCGGGCGCGGCAACAAGGAGGCCGGCGACGGCGCCGCCGTGGACGCCATGCGCGTCAGCTTCGGGAGCCTGCACATCGACGGCACGGTCATCATCGGCGAGGGCGAGAAGGACCACGCCCCCATGCTCTACAACGGCGAAAAGGTGGGCGAGGGCAAAGGCCCGCGCCTCGACGTGGCCGTGGACCCGGTGGAGGGCACCAATCTCCTCGCCTATGGCCGGCCCAACGCCATTTCGGTGGTGGCCGTGGCGCCGGAGGGCAGCATGTTCAACCCGGGCCCGAGCTACTATATGCAGAAGCTCGTGGTGCCCGCCGAGGCCCGTGACGTGGTGGATCTGGACGCGCCCGTGCGCGACAACTGCAACAACGTGGCCCGCGCGCTCGGCAAGAACGTGCAGGACCTTGTGGTCTTCGTGCTCGACAAGCCGCGCCACCAGCGCCTTATCGAGGAAATACGGGAAGTCGGTGCGCGCATCCAGCTCCATACCGACGGCGACGTGGCCGGCGCGCTCATGGCCGTGGACCCGCGCTCCGAGGTGGACATGATGATGGGCACCGGCGGCACCCCGGAAGGCGTGCTCGCGGCCTGCGCCATCAAGGCCATGGGCGGGCAGATCCTGGCGAGGCTCGATCCGCAGTCCTATGTGGAAAAAGAGGCCATCACCGAGGCCGGCATCGACCTTCGGGAAGTACTCACGGTGAACGACCTCGTGCGCAGCGACGACTGCTTCTTCGCGGCCACGGGCATCTCCGGCGGCGATTTCCTGCACGGCGTGCGCTACAGCGCGAGGCACACGGTGACGCACTCCATGGTCATGCGCGGCAAGACCGGCACCATCCGTTATGTGGAGTCCTTCCACAATATGGAAAGGCTCGGCAAGATCAGCGCCGTGCGCTACTGAGGCCCGGGGAACCATGGCGGCACATGCCTTTTTGCGCGCAGGGGCGCGGAGCTTGCGGCGCCTCGCCGGCGTGGGCTCAATGCTCGCCGCGGCCCTGGCGGTGACGCTCCTGCTCGCGCCCGGCCCGGTGCCGGCGGCCACGCCCCAGATGGAAGCCGCCATGGAGGCCGCCGGCCGCGCGCCCGCGCCCAAGGCCAAGGCGGCCAAAGCCGCCCGAACGCGCAGCGCCGGTAAGAAGGCCCAGACCCCCAAGGCCGAGCCCGCGCAGACCAATGTCTATGCCGGGCAACCCGCGGTGACGGAAAAGGAATTGCTCGCCTTCGCCGACCTGTTGCCCCGCTTCCGCGCCTGGGCGCGGGAGAGCCATGAGGAGGCGCACCCGGTGGTGCGGGCCGGCAAGGCGGACTTTCTCTATTCGCCCAGGGCCGCCGAATGGGTCACAGCGCAGGGCTGGCAGCCGGCACGTTTTTTTTGCGTCATGGGGCGGCTCGCCGCGGCGCTCGTCATCGTGGAGGAGGGCAACGACATGGGCACCCGCCCGGCCGACATGCCCTCGGTGGCCAACGACGAGCTCGAACTGGCGCGCCGCCACCTCGGCACCCTGCTTACCGCCGGGGGCGACGCGCCGCCCATCAGGCCCTGATTTTCAGCTCCGGCTCAGGAACTTTCTACCCTTTCCGTCAGGCCCGCTTCAGGAAAGCGGGCTTTCTTTTTCCGGCCGCCAGCCGTGGCGGAAGTCCGGCGCGTAGAGGCGCGAGCGCGCATCGCCGTCAGCGTCCTCACCGGGCAGGACGAGGAAGATGGTCTGGCGGTCAAAGCCGTTTTCCTCCACACAGGCGGCGAGCTCCGCGAGGGTGGTCCACACAAGGCGCTCGTCCGGCCAACCCACGCGCTGAGCGCAGACGACCGGCGTTTCGGGGGGCAGTTTCGTGCCCAGGTCTTCCACCATACGGCCTGCCGCCGGCGCCGAGAGGTAGACGGCCATGGCGCTCCCGTGCGCCGCCAGGGCGGCGAGGCTTTCCCGTTCCGGCACCGGGGTGCGCCCTTGTGCCCGGCAAAGGATGAGGCTTTGCCGGAGGCCCGGGATGCTGAAGCTCACGCCCGCGGCGGCCGCCGCCGCGCAGGCCGCGGTCACGCCCGGGATGACGCGCCACGGGATGCCGTCGCCGTCCAGCAGGGCGGTTTGCTCGCGCAGGGCGCCGTAGAGCGAGGGGTCGCCCGTGTGGACGCGCGCCACGCTGCCCCCGGCAAGGGCCGTCTCGCGCACGCGGGCGTGGCATTCCTCAAGGGTGAGCGGCGCCGAATCCACCACCGGCACGCCAGCCCGCGCGCAGGCCACCACGGCCGGCGGCACCAGCGAACCCGCGTAGAGCACGAGGTCGGCCTCCGCGATGGCATTGCGGCCCTTGATGGTCAGAAGTTCCGGGTCGCCCGGGCCGGCGCCCACAAAGGTCACGAGGCCGGGCGCGGGGTTTTGTCCCTCCTTTCCGCTCATTCCTTCGCCTCCTGCGTTTCCCTGCCTCCTGGCTTGCGCGCCGCCAGCAAAAAGACCGGGTTCAGCGCCGCGAGGTGCGCGTCCCTCCCCAGCGGGCGCGCCTCGGACGCCTGGATCTGCATGATTTCCAGCGGCCAGCCGCGTTTTTGGAGCCCCTCCCGGCAGAGCTGCACGCTCTCCAACAGGACGCAGCTTGCCACGAGGCGGCCGCCCGGGGTGAGGCGCCCGCAGGCCGCGGCGAGCAGGGCCGCGCCGTCCGCCCCGGAGAGGCCCCCACCGATGAAGATGCGCTGCGGCTCGGGGAGGTCGCGCAGGCAGTCCGGCGCGCGCCCGAGGCAGACCTCCACCGTGGCCGCGCCGAAGCGGCGCCGGTTTTCCTGGATGCCGATGGCGCGCCCGGGGTCGCGCTCCACGGCGATGACGCGCCCCTCGTGCGCCAGGGCCGCGGCCTCCAGCGCCACCGCTCCCGAGCCGGCGCCTATATCCCACACCGCATGGCGCGGGCCGATGGCGAGCAGCGAAAGCGCGGCCGCCCGCACGGGCTTGCGCGTGAAGCAGCCGTCCGTCGCCAGTTCCGCGTCGTCGATGCCGAGGCGCGGGCGGCGCACCGGTGCAGAGGGCACGAGGATGAGCACGCAGGCCGGCCCGAAGCGGGCGGAGACGGCTTCCGCGAGGCTGAGCGTGAGGCGGCTTTCGTCTTCTGCGCCCATGCGCTCGAAAACATGGGCCGTGAACCAGTCCACACCGCGGTCGAGCAGGTGACGGGCGATGACATCCGGCGTCATGCGCGCGTCCGTAAGGATGCAGAGCGGCGCGCCGCGCCCCGCCGCGGCATTGAGCGGCGCAAGGTCGTCGCGCCCGTGGAGCGAAAGGCAGATGACCTTGTGCCAGGGCAACGCCAGCCGCGCGCAGGCCGCCTGGAGGGAGCTCGCCGCGGGCACGACGCGCACGGCCTCGGCCCCGAGCTGGCGCGTCATGGTGGCCCCGATGCCGAAAAAGAGCGGGTCGCCACCCGAAAGCACGAGCACCTGCGCCCCGGCCGAGCGCAGGTTGGCGAGGCGCTGCAGCAGCGGCTCCAGCGGCAGGGTGAGCGGGATGCGGCGCAGCATGCGGCCCGTGGGCTCCGGCACCTGCTCGAGGAGGCGCCCGGGCGCGCACACCACGTCCGCGTCGTCGAGCAGGCGGCGCAGGGGCGGTGTCAGGGCGTCGTCCAGCGTCTGCGCGGTGCAATCCAGCCCGAGCACGGTGATGGGCTCGGGCCGCGCCGTGGAGGGCATGAAAACAAAAAGCGAGGAGCGCACCTGCCCCCTGTCCGGCCAGTCATTTTCGGAGTCCGGGGCGTCCGCGAGGGGCGCTTCGGGCGCCGGGCCGGCAGACCGGGCTTCTTGCGGGCTCAGGGGCACGAGGGGGAAGGGGCGTGTCATAGTGTCAAAAGCTCCCTGCCGTCGGTGTGAAAGAGATGGAGCGTCACCGCGCGCCCGGCGAAGCGCCGCGCCGTGGCTATGGCCCTGGCGCCCACCGCGGCGAGCGCCGCGTCTCGCGCCGGGTCGGCCAGCAGGAGCTCGAGCGCATGCGCGGCCGTGACGCAACGGGCCACTTGCGGCGCGCACGCGGCCCCGGCCTCAGCGCAGAGGGCGGCGAGCGCCCCCATGTCCAGCGGGGCCTCGCGGGCATGGGTATATTCCAGCCCCTGCGCCAGCTTGGCAAGTTTGCCGAAAAAACAGCCCCAGACAAGGCGCTCCAGCGGGAGCCGGCCGGCCTCTGCAAGCGAAAAGCGCGCGAAATCCGCGGCCTGAATGAAAGCCTGCTCCGGGAGTTCAGGGTAACGGTGCATGAGCAGCACTTCCGAGCGGCGCCCGGTGGAAAGGCAGACGGTGCGGCAGCCCGTGGCCCGCGCCACGGAAAGCCCCTGCGCCACGGTGGCCCGCCAGGCCGTGTGGCTGTAGGGGCGCACCGTGCCCTGCGTGCCGAGGATGGAAATGCCCCCCTGGATGCCGAGGCGCGGGTTGAGCGTGTGCCGCGCCAGTTCTTCGCCCCCGGGCACGCTGATGACCACCGTGAGCGCCGGCCCCTCGCCGGCCAGCTGGGAGAGAGCGTGAGTTAAGGCATAGCGGAGCTGGGCCTGCGGCCCGGGATTGATGGCGGCCTCGCCCACGGGTACGGGGAGCCCGGGCAGGGTGACGCGGCCCACGCCCGGGCCACCTTCAATACGGATACGCGGGGCGGGGGCCTCGGGCTGCAAAACAACGCTCGCCGTGATGAGGGCGCCGTTGGTGGCGTCAGGGTCGTCGCCGCCGTCCTTGCGGACGCGGGCGTACGCGGCGGGGGCGCCGGCGGGGCAGAGCTGGGGTTGCCCCGCGAGCTCGGGCGCCGGGCCGGGGGCGCAGGCGAGGACGGGTACGTCGAGCCACGCACGGGGCCCTTCGGCGATGGGGGGGAGGGGGGTGGGCACGCTTACCGGCGCCGAACCTTGGAGAAGGAGGCTCAGGGCCGCGAGGGCCGCGGCCGTGGCCGCGGTGCCGGTGGTGAAGCCTTCGCGCAGCGGCCGGCCCTCAGTGCGCGCCATCCGCCGCATCCAGCCAGACGCGCCCGCGCGCGAGCAGGCTCACCGGGCCGCTGATTTCCGCCGTGATGCGGCCATCGGTGTCCTCAAGGCACACCGCGAGCTCGGAGCCCGAGGGCTGGCGCAGCCGGCAGCGCCCAAGGGCCCGGCTCTCCGCCAGAGCCAGCGCAAGGGCCAGCGCCCCGGAGCCGCAGGCCTGTTCCGCCACGAGCGTGCCGGCGTCGCGCACATGGACCACCGGCACCATGCGGGCGCCCTCCGGCGTTGGCTGCCACCAGATGACGCCGGCGGCGGCTTCGCCGAGCAGGCCGGCAGCGGAAAGCGTTGACCGCGCCCGGGAGAGCAGGTCGGGCGCGGACGCGGCCTCCTCCAACGGCAGAAGGAGATGGCTGATGCCGGGAAGATGCACCACGATGCCGCCGGCATGGCTTTCCGGGCGGGTGGCCGCCGGCAGTTCAAGGCGCGCGCTGACATCCCAGCGGGGTTCGGCCCCGCGGACGGTGAGCGCCACCGGCCCCTCCCAGCCGGAAACGCGGATCTCGCCCCGCCACTCGCCGCCTTTCGGCGCCGCGCCAAGCGCGAGGAGCGCCCCGAAGGCCCGGCTCGCGTTGACGCAGAATTCGCCCCCGGCCATGCGCAGGCTGCGGTGGGCCAGCGAGACGGAGGCCGCCTGTTCCGCGCCGAGCACATCCTGGTCGAGTACGGCGCGTGCCCATGCCGCCTGCTCCTGCGGGCTTGCGCCGCTATCGTGCAGGAAGAGGGTGGTGTTGCCCCCACAGCTCCATTTGGAAAAAGTCAGTGCCGGCATGGGTTGTCCTTGAAGAAACGGCAAAAAGTATGCCCCATGCCTCCGCATGTGTCCAGCCGGCGCTTCTTCGGGGCAATGGCGGGGCAATGGCCGAATATGACTTGCGGATTTTTCCAAAGGGGCGTATACAGAACCTGTTGCCGCGTTCCGGCGAGCGGGGCGACGAGCCGGTTCACACTGGCGGGCAAACCGTGACAACTGTCGGTAAACAGGAACTGAGGCCGACACACAAACCGTTTTTGGGAGGCATCATGAAATCGCTTCGTCTTCTCGCCCTCGCGGCGGTTCTTGTGCTCGGGTACGCCGTTGCAGCCGCAGCTGCCACGCCGACCTGCAACAAGAAAATCAACAGCTTCGACTTCGTCGTGGACTATTCCGGCTCCATGATGATGCAGAACAAGCAGCTCAAGCAGGACAAGATCGTTGTCGCCAAGAACGTGCTGCAGCGCGTCAACGCGGCCATTCCTGCCCTCGACTATAATGGCGGCCTGCACACCATCACGCCTGACGGCGTCATCATCCCCCAGGGCCCCTGGGACCGCGCTGCCATGAGCGCCGGCATCAACAAGCTGAAGAGCGGCTTCCAGATTTTCGGCCGCATGACCAGCATGGGCAACGGCCTGCACAAGTATGAGCCCTTCATCAGCTCCATGCAGTCCCCCTCCGCCATCATCCTCGTGACCGACGGCGACAACAACCGCGGCGAGAGCGTGGTGGAAGTGGCCCGCCAGCTCTATGCCAGCCAGCGCGACCTCACCATCCACATCATCTCCCTTGCCGACAACGCCAAGGGCGAAGCCACCATCAAGGAACTGGCCGCTCTGAACCCCGGCAGCATCGTGGTGCGCGGTGAAGAGCTCGCCACCAGCGACGCCGCCGTTGAGCGCTTCGTGCTCTCCGTCTTCTGCCAGGACGAGGACGTCATCGTTCTGCGCGGCGTGCACTTCGCCTTCAACTCCTATGCGCTCGACAGCAAGGCCCAGGGCATCCTGAACGAAGCCGCCGTGCTCATCAAGGCCAATCCCAACAAGAAGGTGGTCCTGAAGGGCTGGACCGACTACATCGGCTCTGACGCCTACAACAAGGTCCTCTCGCAGAACCGCGCCAATGCCGTGAAGAACTACCTCGAGAAGCAGGGCATCCCGGCCAGCCGCATGACGGCCATCGGCTGCGGCAAGTCCTTCAAGTATGACAACCATACCGAGGAAGGCCGCTACATGAACCGCCGCGTCGAGATCTCCTTCGACTAGGCTGGACGACTGGCGACCAGCACTGATTCCGGCCGGGCGGCGCATGCCGCCCGGCCTTGATTATGTTCAAACCATCCTGACGCGAGGTAGCTGATGCGAAAAGCACTGGTGTTCGTTGTTGTCCTTTCCCTCATGGCCGGCGGCTGCGCCTGGTTCACAAGCTCTGAAGAAAGCGAGACCGTCACCCCCGCCGCCCCTGCCGAGGAGGCTGCGGCACCGGCTGCCGAGCCCGCACCCGCCGCGCCGGCCGCCAAGGCCCCGGCCAAGAAAGCCGCCACCAAGGTGGCCGCGAAGACCGCCGCCAGGAAGGGCGCCAAGTCCGAAGCCCAGATCAAGGCCGAACTGGACAAGATGGGCCAGAAGCTCGTCAACCAGTCCAAGCGCACCCTGTTGCCCAACAAGGCCAACAAGGAAGTGAAGAAGGTCGGCGGCGAGTATGTGGCGACCTATCTTGAGGTGGACACCAACAACGTGAGCACGGAAATGAAGCCCGGTGCCAACGGGCAATATGTGGGCTTCATCCGTTACCAGGAGCGCGTCTTCGAATGCCGCGGCGCCACGCGTCAGGCCGCGCTTTCCGCGCCCTGCACCCAGGTGCGCGCCCGCAACCTCAACGAGCTCATCCGTTACGACGGCAAGGAGTGGCAGGACTGATTCCTGCCGCACCTCTCTTCCCCCGCGCGGGCAGGCGCTTCGCGCCCTGCGCGGGGAGGGCGGAAAAAGATGGCCGGGGCCTTGTCCCGGCCGTTTTTCGTCTATTTGCCGCAAGGATTTCCGGGCTTTTGGCCCGTGTCCCCGCGCAGCGCTTGACAAGGGGCGCCGCTTGCGTCTAGGCTGCTTCAACGCGAACTGAACGAGGTCTTTATGTTTCCTGCCGCATCCGCATACCGCTCTTCCTGCCCGGGCACCACGCCTGCGGCGGCTTGTGGCGTTATGACGGCCGGCGTTGATGCCGGTCTTTCCTGCGGCAGCGTTTCCTCGTTCCGTCTCTGGTGGCGTTGCTCTCTTTTGTTGAAGGGAGTGGCGCGGGCATAGGCGTTCGCGGTTCAATCGGTGCATGGCAGCGCCGCCTCCCTTCGGGGGGCGGCGCTTTTTTATTCCCCTTTGCGGGCGCATCGCGCGCCGGAGAAGGAATATGAACACGGAGAAAGGCACGGTGACGATCCGCCAGCGGGCGCGCTGGCTCCCGGCGGACATGGACACACCCATCAGCCTCTGGCTCGGTATGGTGGGTTCTGGCGAGGGCATCCTGCTGGAAAGCGCCGAGGTGGACGGCCGCTGGGGCCGCTACAGCGTGCTCGGCTGCGACATGGCGCTCATCGCCTCCTGCCGGGAAGGGCGCCTCGCGCTGGACGTGCGCGACGAGCGCTTCGCCCCGCTGCGCGACCTCGAGGGCGCACCCTTTGTGGAAGGCTTGCGCGCGCTCATCGGCCGCATCCGCATCCTGCCCCCGGGGGGCAAGGACGGCCAGGTGCAGGACCTGCCGCCCATCACCCGCGCCCTCTATGGGTATTTCGGCTTCGGCATGGCCGGGCTCTTCCAGCCGGCGCTCGCCCCGGCGCTCCCCCCGGAGGAGGCCGAAGGCGCCCTGGCGCTCCCGGGCACGGTGCTCCTCTTCGACCATCTCTATCACCGGCTTTGCGAGGTCAGCCTCGGCGAGCACCGCGAGCCTCGTTCCGCCCGCGACGCGCCGGGCTGCGTGCCCATGCTGGCGCCTGGCGCGGGCGCCACGGCCGGCGGGGAGCGGTACAAGGCCATGGTGCGCCGCATCCGCGAGCTGTTGCGCCAGGGCGAGGCCATCCAGGTGGTGCCGTCCAACCGCTTCGCAACGCCCTTCGCGGGCGATGCCTTTGACTGCTACCGGCGCCTGCGCCGGCTCAACGCCTCGCCCTACATGTTCTGCATGCGCTTTCCCGGGATCACGCTCTTCGGCTCCTCCCCGGAGGTCATGGTGCGCTGCGAGGCGGGCAAGCTCACGCTCTCGCCCATCGCTGGTACGCGCCGCCGCGGGCGCACCGACGCCGAGGACGAGGCCATGGCCGCCGAACTGCTCGCCGACCCCAAGGAGCGCGCCGAGCATGTGATGCTGGTGGACCTCGGCCGCAACGACCTCGGCCGCATGGCGCGCCCGGGCAGCGTCGTGGTGGAGCGCTTCATGGAGGTGGAGCGCTTCTCCCATGTCATGCACCTCACGAGCCGCGTGACCGCCGTTCTCGGCGCCGCCGCCGGGAGCACCGGCGATGCGGAAGGCCGCAAGCCGGACGCCGTGGATGTGCTCGCGGCTGCCTTCCCGGCGGGCACGGTGTCGGGCGCGCCCAAGCGCCGCGCCATGGAGATCATCCGCGAGCTGGAAGGCGAGCCGCGCGGCCCCTACGCGGGCTGCATCGGCTGGATCGGCCTTGGCGGCGCGGACAGGGACGCCGCCACGCCCGAGGAGGCGGCGGCTCAGGTCAATCTCGACATGGGCATCGCCATCCGCTGCATGTGGCAGCGGGACGGGCAGCTCTTCTGGCAGGCCGGGGGCGGCATCGTTCACGATTCCGACCCTGAACTGGAATGGAAGGAAGTGCTCAACAAGTCTGCCATCATGCGCGCCGCGCTCGCCTGCGGGGAGGATGACCATGTTCCTGCTCATCGATAATTACGACTCCTTCACCTATAACCTCGTGCAGGCCTTTTACGGCCTCGGGCGCGCGCCTGTGGTCATGACCAACGACGACCCGGCCCTCCTGGATATGGCCAATGACCCGCGCCTTGAGATGGTCTGCATCTCGCCGGGGCCCGGGCGCCCGGAAAACGCGGGCCTCTGCCCGGAATTCCTGCGCCGCCTCGAGGCCCGTGAGCCCGCGGTGCCCGTGCTCGGCGTGTGCCTCGGGCACCAGTTGCTCGGGCTGCATGCCGGCGCCGAGATCACGCTTGCGCCCGAGGTGATGCACGGCAAGCAGTCCGACATCGTGCATGACGGCAAGGGCCTCTTCGAGGGCCTGCCGAACCCGCTCACCGTGGGCCGGTATCACTCCCTCGTGGTGCGCGTGGCCGGCGACGCCGCCGGGCGTGTGGAGGTGACGGCGCGCGGCCCCGAGGGCGAGGTCATGGCCCTGCGCTACCGCGACCGGCCCTGGGTGGGCGTGCAGTTCCATCCCGAATCCGTACTCACGCCGGACGGCGACCGCCTGCTCGCCAACTTCCCGGGCACGCTGGAGGCCGCCAAGGCCGCGTCGCCCGACATGGCGGCCATCCTCGACCGCCTGGCCGCGCGCGAAGACCTCACGGCCGATATGGCGGCCTCGGCCTTCGCCGCCCTCATGGACGGCCGGCTCACGGCCGCGCAGGCCGGCGGCCTGCTCATGGGCCTGCGCATGAAGGGCGAGAGCGCGCTGGAGCTGGCCCATGCCTCGCGCGCGGCGCTGGCCCGCGCCGTGGCCGTGGAGGGCATCGGGGGTACCTGCATCGACGTGGTGGGCACCGGCGGGGACGGGCGCCATTCCTTCAACTGCTCCACCGCCGCCTCGCTCACCCTGGCGGGCATGGGCTACCGGGTGGTGAAGCACGGCAACCGCGCCGTCTCCTCCACCTGCGGCAGCGCCGACGCGCTGGAGGCTCTTGGCGTGGACCTCGACGCCGACCCGGCAGCGGTGGCCGACTCCGTGGCGCGGCGCAACTTCGCCTTTCTTTTCGCGCCGCGCTTCCACCCGGCCTTCAAGAATATCGGGCCCCTGCGGCGCGAGCTTGGCGTGCGCACGCTCTTCAACATCCTGGGGCCCATGATCAATCCGGCGCGCCCGAGCCACCTGCTCATGGGCGTGGCCCGGCCCGAACTGGTGGAACTTGTTGCGCAGACCCTGCGTCAGACGCCGTTGCGCTGCGGGGCCGTGGTCTGCGGAGCCGGCGGCTATGACGAGGTGACGCCCATGGGTCCGGCCACCGTGGCCCTGCTGCGCGAGGGCGAAGTGCGCCCGCTGAAGCTCGACCCCGCGGATTTCGGCCTCGCCCACACCTGCCGGCCCCGCGACCTCGCCGTGCAGAACCGCGAGGAGGCCGTCGCCATCCTCAAGGAGCTGCTGGCCGGCCGCGGGCCCGAAGCCATGCTCGACATGGTGGCCCTCAACGTGGGTCTCGCCGTCTACCTGCTGGAGGACGGGCTCGACCTTGGCGAGGCCATGGCCCGCGCCAAGGAGGCCGTGCGTGCCGGTGCCGGCCGGGAGGTGCTCCATGCGGCTTGAGCGCTTCCGCGCCGCCAAGGCGGCGGAGGTTGCGGCCCTGCGCCGCGCCGCCGATGCGGGCGCATTGCCCCCGGCATGGGGCGCGCCCAGGCCGGACTTTGTTGCCGCCCTCACCGCGCGGCCCACAGCGGGGCCGCTCAACGTGGTGGCGGAATACAAGCGGGCCTCGCCCTCGAAGGGGGCGATCTGCGAGCACCTGACGGTCGAGGATGTGGCGCGGCAGTATGCAGATGCCGGCGCCGCGGCCCTGTCCGTGCTTACGGAAGAAGACTGGTTCCACGGGGAGCTTGCCTTCCTCGGGCGCGCGGCCCGGGCTCTGGAGGAAGCGGGCGCCCCGCGCCTCCCTCTCTTGCGCAAGGACTTCATCTTCGACCGCTTGCAGGTAGAGGCCACGGCAGCAACGCCGGCCTCGGCCCTCCTGCTCATTGTGCGCCTCACCCCAAAGCCGGCGGAGCTGCGCGCCCTGCGCGAGCAGGCGGAGGGCTACGGCATGGCCGCGGTGGTGGAGGTGTTCGACGCCGCTGACCTCGCTCTCGCCCGCGAAAGTGGCGCCCGCATCATCCAGGTCAATGCGCGCGACCTCGACAGCCTCAAGGTGGACAGGGATGCGCCGCTCACGCTCATCCGCGAGCACCCGCCGCTTTCCGGCGAAATCTGGATAGCGGCGAGCGGCATGGACAGCTTCGCGCATCTCCAGCAGGCGGCGGACGCGGGCTATGCCGCGGCCCTCGTGGGCACGGCGCTCATGGCCGGCGGCGAGCCCGGCGCGGCCCTTGGGCGTTTGCTCGCGGTGGAGGTGGCGAATGCGGATTAAGGTCTGCGGCTTGACGCGCCAGCGGGATGCGGACGCGGCAGCGCGCCTCGGCGCGGATTTCTGCGGCTTCATCTTCCACCCCGCGAGCCCGCGCTCTCTCACGCCGCAGGCGGCCGCCGCCATCGGCACGGCCGGCATGGCGCGCGTGGGCGTTTTCGTGGATCAGGGGGTGGACGAGATTATCGCCACCATGGAAGTGGCCCGGCTGGACTTCGCCCAGCTCCACGGCGCCCAAAGCCTGGCTTGCGCCGAACGCATCGGGTTCTCGCGCGTCATCCGGGTGCTCTGGCCCGAGCGCTATGCTTCGCGCGCGGAGCTTATGGCCGGCATGGAGGCCCATGCCCCGGCCTGCGCCTGGTTCCTGCTCGAGGCCGGGCGCGGGGGCGGGGGCAGCGGCCGGCCGCAGGACTGGTCCCGGCTCGTGGGCCTGCGTTCGCCCCGGCCCTGGCTGCTGGCGGGCGGCCTCACGCCCCTCAATGTGGCGTCTGCCGTGGCGGCCTGCGCGCCTGACGGCCTTGACTTCAATTCCGGCGTGGAGGAAGCGCCGGGCAAAAAATCCCCGGAACTACTGGCGGCCGCCTTGGCCGCCGCCTCCGGGGCCTCTGGGGAGCATATATGAGGAACGGCTATTTTGGAGAATTCGGGGGCCGCTTCGTGCCCGAGCTGCTCGTGCCGCCGCTTGAGGAGGTGGAAGCGGCCATGCGCGACATCATGCCCACGCCCGCCTTTCAGGAAGAATTGGGCACCCTGCTGCGCGACTATGCCGGCCGCGAAACGCCGCTGACGCATTGCCCGACGCTCTCCCGCGAGCTCGGCTTCGACCTCTGGCTCAAGCGGGAGGACCTGCTGCACACCGGCGCGCACAAAATCAACAATACCCTGGGGCAGGCGCTGCTCGCCAAGCGCATGGGCAAGCGCGCCCTGGTGGCCGAGACCGGCGCCGGCCAGCACGGCGTGGCGACGGCTGCGGCGGCCGCGCGGCTGGGCCTTGAATGCGCGGTCTACATGGGCGCCGAGGATGTGGAGCGGCAGTCGGCCAATGTGCGCCGCATGCGCCTCTTGGGCGCCGAGGTGCACGCCGTGGAGAGCGGCAGCCGCACCCTCAAGGACGCCATCAACGCCGCGCTCAGGGTGTGGATCGCCCGGCAGGAGGATACGCATTATTGCTTCGGCACGGCCGCGGGCCCGCATCCCTTCCCCCTGCTCGTGCGCGAGTTCCAGAGCGTCATCGGCCGCGAGACGCGCGCCCGCATGCTGGAGCTCACCGGGCGCCTGCCCGCGGCCGTGGTGGCCTGCGTGGGCGGCGGCTCCAACGCCATCGGCATGTTCCACCCCTTCGTGGAGGATGCGGAGGTCGCCATCATCGGCGTGGAGGCCGGCGGCAGCGGCGAGCCGGGCTGCCTCAACTGCGCCTCGCTCAATCTCGGGCGCCCGGGCGTGCTCCACGGCAGCCGCTCGCTCCTGCTCCAGACCGAAGACGGCCAGATCGAGCCCTCGGGCTCCATCTCCGCCGGGCTGGACTATCCCGGCGTGGGCCCGGAGCACGCCCATTTGCGCGAGAGCGGCCGCGCCCGCTACGAGATCATCACCGACGGCGAGGCGCTGGACGCGCTCGGGCGGCTGTGCCGGGCCGAGGGCATCCTGCCCGCGCTGGAATCCTCCCACGCGCTGGCCTGGGTCCTGGGCCACGCGGACGAATTCAAGCCCGGCGACCAGGTGGTGGTCAACCTCTCGGGCCGGGGCGACAAGGACATGGACATCATCGAAACGGCGCTCGCCGCCAGGGAGAAGACGCATGCACACGCTTGAAGCCAAGATCCGGGCCGCCAACGAGAGCGGGCGCCCGGCGCTCATCCCCTTCCTCACGGCCCATTTCCCGGACAGGGAGCGCTTCTGGACGGCCTTTGACGAGCTGGACGCGGGCGGCGCGGACATCATCGAGATCGGCGTGCCTTTCTCCGACCCGGTGGCGGACGGCCCGGTGGTGGAGGAGGCCTCGCGGCGCGTGCTCGAGGCGGGCTTTCACCTTTCCGACCTGCTGGCGGAACTGGCGGCCCGGCGCGAGGGCCGCGCCAAACCGCGGCCGGGCGACGCGGGCCTCGTGCTCATGGGCTATCTCAATCCCTTCCTGAGCTACGGGCTCGAGCGTCTTGCCAAAGACGCGGCGCGGGCCGGCATCGCGGGCTGCATCATCCCGGACCTGCCCCATGAGGAGGCCGCGCCGGTGCGCGAGGCGCTGGGTGCATCCGGCATCGCGCTCATCCCGCTGGTCGGGCCCAATACCAGCGAGCAGCAGATGGCGGCCTGCGCCGCCGACGGCGAGGGCTACGTCTATGTGGTGTCGGTCATGGGGGTCACGGGCGAGCGCGCGGCCCTGGCGCCGCGCGTGGCCGCGACCATGAGCCGCGCGCGGAGGGCGGGCAGGCTGCCACTGGCCCTGGGCTTCGGCCTGAGCCGGCCGGAGCAGCTTGAGGACCTGCCCGCCGAGGCGCGACCGGACGCGGCCGTTTTCGGGAGCGCCCTCTTGCGACATGTGGACGAGGGCAAAAGCGCCGGGGAATTCCTGCGCCGCTGGCTGAAAAACTGAAGGGCCGCGCGGAGAAAGGAAAGGGGAGGCGGCGCATGGGCCGCCTCCCCTTAGTGATGGCAATGGCGTTCCGACGCCGCTTACTGGTCCACGCGCACGTCCACGCCGTCGCCCGTCTTGGCCGGGATGACGCGGGCGGTGCGCGGCTTGCCCTTGAGGTCGATGACGATGCGGGTGCGACCGTCGAGGTCGCCCACGCGCACGGCGCTCACCAGCGGATTCTTGGGCACCGCCGGGGCCTTGACCTCCCAGTCGCCCTCGAGGTCGAGCACCACGCGGTCGGGATTTTCGAGGTTCATGCTCTTGTAACGCAGGGGGCCGTTGCCCGTGAGGCGCACCGTGGCGCCCGTGTCGCGCGCGAAGACCACAAAGCGCGTGATGGCGCGCGGGCCGGCGGCATGAGACTGGGCCGGGGCCTTTTCCTGGCTGGCGGCTTTTTTCGCCGGCGCGGCCGCAGGTTCGGGCGCGCGCGCCGGTGCGCTCGCGGCGCGGCGGGCCGGGGCTTCGGCCGGGGCGCTCGCTGCCGGCGCCTTGGGGGTCGCCTGCGCCGTGGCGGCCGCCGGGGGAGTGACCGGCGCCGGCGGAACAGCCTTCAGGGCTTCGGTGGCTTCCTTCTGCTCCACGGCGAGAGCCGCGGCAGCGGCCGCGGCGGCCTCGCGCTCGCTTTCGGCCGCGCGTTCCACGGCCTCCGGCAGGGCCGCGGGCGCCCGCGGCGCGTCTTCCTCAGGGCTCGGGACCCGCGCGGGCACGGGATATTCCGGGGCGGGCTCGGTCATGGGGGCATCGGCCACCACGCTCTGCTCGGCGCGCGCCGTGGGCCTGGGCTCGGGCGCGCGTCCGAGGCGCTGGTTGAGCAGGATGAGCGCCATGCCCAGGATGCAGACCGCCAGGATCAGGAAAAAAATGGTTTTGTTCATGCCGTGAGGCTCCTCGTTCTCCGCAGGCGTGGGCCGCGGATGGCCAGAGCAGGTTTCGGGGCAGGTTTCGGGCCGCTTACTGTTTACCGGGCGCCGCGGTGCGCCCCGGGCGCCGGCTCTCCTTGCGGATATGGGCGAGCAGGCGCGGGTATACCGGCTCCGCGCCGTCAAGGCGCATGGCCCTTTCCACATGGGCGGCCGCCTTGTCCCAGGCGCCCAGCGCGCAAAGGATGCGCGCGAGATTGAAATGCCCGTGGTCGTCGTCGGGCGAAAGCTCAAGGACGCGCCGCCCGCAGCGCAGCGCAATCTCGGGCAGGTCCTTCTTGCGCAGGGTGACGCCGAAATCGCGGAACATATGCTTGTGCGCGGGCACGATGCCGTCGGTCGTCTCGGCGATCTGCGCCAGCGCCTCAAGGGCGGCCTCGCGCTCGCGCGGGCGCGAAAGGCCGCGGATGGCCTTGCGGAAGCCGCCGCGCAGGTCGTTCTCTATCTGCTTGGCGCGGCGGGCGATCTCGAGCTCACGCAGGGTGTCGCCATTGAGCTCCGCCGCCTTTCGCGGCGCGGCGGTCTCGACCGTTTCCGGCACGCGCTCGGCATTGGCGATGTCGGGCAGCGCGATGGGCGCCACGAGGATGGACGGCTCGAGCTGGTAGCCGCTCTGGAGGCGCCCGACGCTGATAAGCCGCACGCGGGAATTGGGCTCCAGCGCGCCGTCCAGCTCCTGGATGGCGTAGTCGGCCGGGGAGAGCTCCCAGACGAAGAAGCGCGGCCTGCGGCCGGATCTGCCGCCCGCAGGCGCGCCGGCATCGGGCCGCTCGCTGTAGACGCCGAGGTATCGGGGCTGTCGCATGGCAGAAATGTACATTATTCGCCCCAAATAGCAAGATTGCCGGGCCGGGCCTCTCCCCGGGCGCGTTCCCGCGGGTCGGTGGCACGAAAAATGGAGATTTGTTACGGCGGCCTTTACGCGGCCCCGCGAATGGGCTAGCCTCGCGCATGCACGAAATGTCCGTCGCCATGAGCCTGCTTACGCTCGCCGAAGAGACGGCGGCCGGCCAGGGCTGCACGCGGCTCATGCGCGTCCGTGTGGAATACGGCGCGCTCGCGGGCATCATGCCCGAAGCGCTCGAACTCTGCTTCGAGGCGCTCACGCGCGGCACCGCGCACGAGGGCGCGGCACTCGAGCTCGTCTGCCTGCCGCTTCGGCTGCGCTGCGTGTTCTGCGGCACTGTGTTCGGGGGCGAAGGGCAGGAGGCGCGCTTTACGCCGTGCCCCGGCTGCGGCGAGGTGGCCGGGCATGTGGTGGAGCAGGGGAAGGAGCTTCTCCTGCGCGAGGTGGAAGCCAGTTGAACCGGGCGCCAGAGCCCATACGAGAGCCCAGGGAGGGCGTGATGCAGATCCCCGTTGTCCGCAATGTTCTGGAAGCCAACGACAAGATGGCGGCCGAGGTGCGCCGCGAGTTGGCTTCGCGCGGCATCCTCGCGCTCAACCTCATCAGCTCGCCGGGCGCGGGCAAGACGACCCTGCTCGAGCGTACCCTGCGCGACCTTGGCGGCGAATTCCGCATGGCGGTCATCGAGGGCGACCTCCAGACCGACAACGACGCCCGCCGCGTGGCCGCCACCGGCGCCCAGGCCGTGCAGATCAACACCGAGGGCGGCTGCCACCTCAACAGCAACCTCGTGCTCTCGGCCATGGAGCAGCTCGACCTTGCGGGCCTCGACATCCTCTTCATCGAGAACGTGGGCAACCTCGTCTGCCCGGTGGAATTCGATTGCGGCGAGGACGCCAAGGTGGCCATCCTCAGCGTGGCCGAGGGCGACGACAAGCCGGAGAAATACCCCCTGCTCTTCAATCTGGCGAAAGCCATGCTGCTCAACAAGGTGGACCTGCTGCCGCATGTGGACTTTGACACGGCCCGCGCCCGCGCCCACGCCACGCGCCTCAACCGTGACCTCGCCGTCTTCGAGGTCTCGGCGCGCGACGGCAGCGGCATGGAGGCGTGGTATGACTGGCTGCGCCGGATGCGCGAGGCCAAGCGGGCGCAGCGCTAGACGCGCGGCTCAGCGGCCGGAACTTCCCCGATAGGCCGCGAGGTCCACGAGCAGGGTGCCCGAGTCCGGCCTGAGGGTGATGGTGAAGATCTGCACGTCCGAGCGCGGGGCGTCGGCCTCCGTCAGGGCGGGGAGCTCCGCCGCCGGGGCGAGCATGAAGCTGGCCTCGCCGCGGCCGGCCTTGAGGAAGCGTTGCACGGTCTGGTCGAGCAGTTCGCGCTTCTGCTCCACCGAGAGGTCGGGCATTTCGGTAAAATTGATGTCCAGCCCGGGAAATTCCGCCTGCCACGGCGTCATGCCCTGGCCGTAGAGCACGGCCAGCAACCGCTCGAGCGTGGCCTGTTCCAGCGGGCGCCGCAGTTCCAGATGCTCCAGATATTCGTGGCCCATGGCCGCCGCATCGCTGGGCTCCGGCTCGGCCGCGCCGGGGATGAGCCGCGCGGCCCAGAGCTGGCCGGCGAAGCCAAGGCCCTCGAGGATGGCGTCATTGTCGTCGCGCGGGGCGTCCATGCTCAGCAGGGAGCACACATCGTTCATGGTCATGCCCGGCCGGAACTGCGAAAGCTCGCACACCGGGCGGCTGCCGGGCTGCGGCACGAGCTCCTGGATCTGGCCGTTCACATGGCGCGAGATGCCGTCCTTGAGGTCGAGGATCATGCAGGCCGTGTGCTCGCCGCAAAAGGTCATCCCCCGCGCCTCGCCCACGGGCACGGCGGGGAAGGCCCAGAGCTCGAGGCCCGTGTCCACGCGCATGTCGGCCACGCCGCCCGGGTTCTCCACCTCGGCGCGCTGGCCCGGCGCCATGTCGAGCCGCAGGAAGAAGACCTTTGGCCCGGAGCGGAAGCGGATATTGAGCATGTCCTGCCGGGTCTGGTTGCCGATGCTGAGCTCCGCCGCGGCGCCGGCCGCGCGGGGCAGGGCAGGGAGGAGGGCGAGGATCAGGGCGGACAGAAAGACGCGGGACAGGATGGACATGGCAGGCTCCAAAAGCGCGTTTGGCGCAAGTATACCAGAGGTCCGGGGAAGGCTGTCAAGCAGGGCCGCGCACGCCGGCGTCCGCTTTACGCCGGGGGCAGCGGCTGCTATGCTTGGGCCGCATTTTTTCGGCCTGCCGGAACGGCGTCCTAGTGCCCCGGGCCGGTGACGAGCCTTTAGCGGAACCCGAGAGACCGAGATGCCCGCAAGTCCTGCCCAAAGCGGCGCCCGAAGCGCCGGGCGAACGCCCTTTTTACGGCTGCGCTTTTCGTCGCTCCTGGCGCTGGCCTTTCTGGGCGTGGCGGCCATCGCGCTCGCCTATGTGGGCGGCGTCATGACCGGCCGCGCCTCGGCCAGCGCCGAGCGCCGCCTGGCGTCGCTGGAGGCGGGGCGGCCAGCGCCCGCGGCCGTGGCGCCGGCCGGCGCGGCCGCATCCCCCCCTGCACCCGCGCAGGACGGCCCCGGCATCCTCTCCCCGGAAGAACTGCGTTTTGCCCGCGCCCTGCGCAATGAGGACGGCGCGCCGGAAGCGCCGCCGGTGCCACAGCGCCCTGCCGTGCAAAGCGTGTCCCCTGGCGCGCAGGCGCCGGCAGAGGCGACAACGCCTCCCCCGGGGCAGCCGGCGGCCATGCCGGGCGCGGCTCCTGTACTGCCGGCGGCCGAGGCCGCCACAGCGCAGCCCGTGGCGCCCGCTGCCGCGCCTGCCGGCCCCATGCAGGATTATGTATTCCAGGTGGGCGCCTTCCGCGATGAGGACAGCGTGGACAACCTGCGCCAGCGCCTCGAGGGCCGCGGCCTGCGCACGCGCATGCAGCGCGAGGGCAAGCTCTATGTGGTGCTGGTGCTGTTGCGCGGCGATGCGGCGCGCGCCGAGGAAGTGATGCGCATCGCCGAGGAATTGCGCCTTGGCAAGCCCATGGTGCGCAGCCGCAAGCCCGTGACCCGCTGAACCGGCCCCGCGCGGTGCGCCACCTGCGGGAGCAACTTGACAGCGCGCCGGTTTTTTGCCACAAGTGCCCGGTACAGGCTCACGCCACGCCAGCTTAGCTCAGTTGGTAGAGCAGCTGATTCGTAATCAGCAGGTCAAGAGTTCAAGTCTCTTAGCTGGCTCCAGCGATTGCAAGGACTTACGGTTATTGCCCGTGAGTCCTTTTTTCGTGAAATCCCGATTTGTCCCCATTTTGTCCCCATTTCGTTTTTAATAAGCGGGCGCGCAAGTTGGCACTCTTTTGCGGATAAAATGGCACAAGGTGAGCCGCAAAAAAACGCCGGGCGGAAAAATTGGCCCGGCGGTTTTTTGGTTTTTTTAGACCTCCTGCTTTTCTCCTAGATAGTGTCGTCATTTCTCTTTTAATTTATGTAGCTTTCTGCTATCCTTTTCCAAAAGGAGGTAGACATGGAAACTGCACATCGTCGCCACGATATATCTGACAAGGTTTGGGAGC
>NZ_JAAVBE010000006.1 GCF_014803725.1 Desulfovibrio sp. | reverse complement strand
AGGTAGGCCGCGAAGTCGTCGCCATAGAACTTCTTCGCCCAGACCATCATGTCGATCTCGCTGTAGTAGCCCGCGCGGTACTTGTCGGGCAAAAGGGTGAAGCCCGTNGTGTCCCANAGCGCGGTGAGGCGCTCCTGGATCATGTTGATGAGCTTCGGCTGGAGCTCGTCCTTGTGGATGAGCGCGAAGGCCGAGAAGATGGACATCATGATCTGCTGCGGCGTGGAAAGGCCCGCCGTGTGGTTGAGGCCCACCATGCGGCTGTCGGCCACGAGGCGGTCGATGAACTTGATCTTGGCCGGCTCGGGGCTCAGGCTGCTGTAGCGCCTGATGAGCGCNTCCTGCTTGTCCTTGGGGAGCTCCGCGATGCGGTCGTCAAACACGTTCCCCTCGCTGCGCAGGCACATGNCGGCCGCGCGCCAGCCCGTGGCCCCGAAGTACTTGGAGTAGGAGTAGAGGCACATGGTGTTGTANGGCAGCGCGTACATGAGCGACGTGAAGCCCTCGATGAAGGTGCCGTACACNTCGTCNGTGATGATCATCAGCNTGGGGTTGTCGGTCTTGACGATGTCGAGCAGCTGGGCCTGGGTTTCNGGCGTGATGCACACGCTCGGCGGGTTGGACGGGTTGATGACGCACACGGCCTTGATGGAGGGGTCGCGCAGCTTGTCGATCTCGTCCTTGGGATACTGCCAGTCGTGGTAGCCGTCTTTTTCCACCCGGTTGGCGCTGATGGTAACGATTTCCCAGCCGAATTCCTCCAGCACCGGGATTTCGAGGTACGGCGTGAAGCAGGGCACGAAGAGCGCCACCTTGTCGCCCCGGTTGAGCAGGAAGTTCTGCTGCAGGGAAAGGAAGGCGTAGCACATGCCCGCGGTGCTGCCCTCGGTGGCGAAGAGGTCGAACTGCGTGGTGTCGTTGCCCCCGCCCATGGCCCAGCGGATATAGTCGCGGGTGATGAGCTCGGTATAGGGCAGGATGCGGTCCGGCGTGGGATAGTGGTCGCCGGTGATGCCGTCCACGAGCTCCCAGGCGAAGTCGTCCTCGTCCACGCTGTAGGTGTTCACCATGTAGCTGAAGAACTCCACCAGCACGCGCGCGCCCACGTCGTCCTTGTGCGCGGTGAGGAACTGGTGCAGCCGCTCGCCGCAGCCTTTCTTGACAGGCGAGGCCGCGATGCCGATGGCCGTGTCATAGGAGATGCGCTCGCATTCGTCCATGGCGAACTGGCCGAGTAGGAAGAAGGCCCGGCGCGGCCACGAGAGCAGCCAGTTGGGGTTGCCGCGGCCCGCGTTGAGGAAGGTCTGGCTGGAGGCTTTCGCTTCCTCTTCGGCCATCTCGATGAGGGTGTTCTTGATCTCAAAGGGGCTCATCTTGTCCAGTGCTTGCTCGAACTTGCGCTTTTGCTGGGGCGACCGTGCATTCATTTTTTGCTCCTGTCTGTTCCCGCGTCGGTGCGCGGATAAAGTGTTATAAGAGAGGTATCTCGCCACTCTTTGCTCCATCAGAGAAAGAGAAGCACCATAGCCACGCCCATGAGGATGAGAAAAGTGTTGCCCACCGCGTAAGTGACGGTATAGCCAAGCGCTGGGATGGAACTGTCCAGCGCGGAAGTAATGGCACCCAGCGCCGCCGTAGTGGTTCGCCCGCCCGCGCAGCAGCCGAGAGTGATGGCCGGGTGGAACTTGAACACCTTGTCGCCGAGCCATATCCCGATGAGCAGAGGCAGCGAGGTGGAGATCATACCCATGAAAAAGAGCATGAGTCCCATCTTTTCGATACCAGGCAGGAACACCGGCCCGCACTGGATGCCGATGACGGCGATGAACATGTTGAGCCCGAGGTTGTTCATGAACCAGAGCACGGAATTGGGAATATATCCCACCGTGGGCCGCTTGGTGCGCCACCAGCCGAAGAAGATGCCGGAGATGAGCGCGCCGCCCGCCGTGGAGAGACTGATGGGCACATCGCGCACCATGAGTGTCATGGCACCCATAAGCGCGCCCAGGAAGATGCAGAGCGCGAGAAAGACCACGTCCGTCTGGTCGCTGGGCTTNTCTTCATAGCCGATCTCCGGGCAGGCCGCCTGCACTTCCTGCGGCAGGCCCTCAATGGTGAGCATGTCGCCTTCCATGAGCTTGGTCTGCGAAAGCACCGGAATTTCGATGCCGCTCGAGCGGTCGATGGCACCGATCATGATGCCGTACATCCACGGCTTGGCGCGCAGCTCGTCCACGGTGAGGCCGGCCGCCTTCTTGGAGACCATGACGCGGGTCTTTTCCACGGCGAAGGTCATGAGCTTGGCGTCGTCGATTTCCGGGCCGACCCAGCTTTCGTCCTGAATGATGAATTCGTGCCGACCACTCAACACCACCTCGTCTCCGAGCCTAATGACCATGTCGGGCGTGCTCGCCAGTATCTTGCCATTGGTGTCACGCACGCGCTCCACAAAGATGCGGCGGCCGAGCGCCTGGAAGTGCGCTTCGATCTGCTTCACCGTCTGCGGGGTGGAAAAATGGTCGGCCGTGGCCTTGTAAGCGCGGAAAACGATGGGCTGGTAGCCATCCACGATGGCCGGGTCGTCGGGGAGGCTGGAGTGGTCAAGCTCCTGTTCGAGGTCCTTTGTTTGCTTGCGCACCTTGTCGAGGCCGCCGAGCAAGACCGGCCCGAGGTTGCCCAAAATCCATGCTGAGCCGACTGTGCCGAACACATAGGTCACGGCGTAGCACACGGGCATCATCTCGTCCCAGTTCTTGGCCTGCTCGGCCGTGATGGAACCCGCGTTGAGCACGGACTGGATGGTGTCGGAGCCGATGCCGATGACGGCCGAGATGGTCTGCGCGCCAGCGAAAAGGCCGGTGGCGATGCCTGCGTTATAGCCCATGAATTTCGCGCAGGCCCATGTAACGGCGAGGCAGAGGCCGCAGATAACTACAGCGAANATGACCTGCTTGATGCCCTGGCCGCGGATGGCGCTTACAAATTGCGGGCCGCAACGGTAGCCAATGGCGAAAAGGAAGAGGAGGAAGAACAGGGATTTGAGAGGCGCGCCAATAGGTACATGGAAGACCGCGCCCACGACGACGCCGATGAGAAGCACGGACGTGACCACGCCCAGGCTCAAAGACTTGTAGCGGAACTTGCCGAACCAGAAACCGAGCCCGATGGTAAGAAAAATGGGGATCGAGGGATATTCCTTGAAGGTCGCTTGTACCCATTCCCAGAGCCAGTCCATAGAATACCTCATTTACATGTCTGCGTTTTAAGGGATGGCGCTGTCAGTAAAAATGCAGGAGTTGGCTGACAGTGCAGCATTTGCAAGTGTAGTATACAAATTATTTTAATGACTGACTGTCGTAAATACGATAAAATTTGAATTAAATACGTTTTATGAACAAATATGAATGGTGCTCACTCCATAATTACTGTATTATATCAATTGATTTATTGTTACAATTCTATAAGTTTTGAATAGAGAGCATTTTCTTTAATATGAGACGATATAGTATTCGTTTAACTATTAAAGTAGATTTTATAATTAAGCATAACTAAATAATATCGGCAACGTATATAATAAAATATTTGGGGCTGTCCTAGTTAATGAGAAATGGCTAGGATATGGTATGTACAAGTGACGATGTCGGTAAAATTCGCGTCAACAAGGCGAACTTATAAAGTTTTTCGTTGCTGCCGCAATCGCGCGAGCTGTCGGCAAAATTGCAGAAGTAAATCGGAGCACCGCTACCTATTATTTCATGCGCCTTCGGTGTCTAATAGACAAGCATTTGCCTAGTTATCGCTTGTCTGGGGAAGTTGAGGCCGATGAAAGCTACTTTGGCGGAGTGAGAAAAGGCAAGCGCAGCCGGGGAGTTGCGTGAAAATAGCGATTTTCGGTTACACAAGCGAAACGGGAAGGTTTACACGGCCATAATTCCCAATGCGAGAACAGAAACGCTCATGCACATCATTGAGGAGCGTGTCGAGCCCGATAGCATCGTCTACACGGATATGCTGGAAATATAATGCCCTGGATGTAAGCGACTTCCACCATCACAGGATTGGCCATTCAAGGTTATTTGCCAAACAAGGCAACCATATCAATGGGATGGAAAATTTTGGAACCAGGCAACGCGGCATTTGCGTAAGGTCAACGGCATTAAGCCTGAACACTTTTACTGGTTCCTAAAAGAGTGTGAATGGCGCATCAATGGTGGCAATCATAAGGGGCTATTAAACCACCTAANCTCTTGGAATAAAGAAGTAAAATATTAACCTTAGCTAGGATAGCCCCTATTATTTTTATAATTAATATAATTTGGCGGATAAATAATTTATAATATAATATCCATTGATAATACCTATGATTTTATAATATTATAATTTACTATATATTTAATTATTACTGCAATACAAATATTTTTGTTTTAAAAAATGGCACATGAAAAACGCCACGCACAAGTAGAGCGTTGCTAGCATGAGCAGATGGAATATATAGGGCATAATTTCAAAAACTGTGGCACCTGCTTGAGACGCACGCACCATGCCTGTTGAACCTGGTGTGGCAGGTATGAACCATGCAAAAATTCGCATCAAAAGCGGTATATTTTCACCTGGAAAAAGATTACCTGAGATAAAAACACTAGGGATAGATGACAGTACTACTGTTGGAATNATATACGGTACTGANCTAAACAGTAACCCAAGTAAAATTCCCAATGAACTGATTGTAAGAGAAAAAGTTAGNCCCATTAGAATTGTCGAAAATACATTTTGAAAAGAATTAATCCCATGCAAGTAAAAAATCAATCCTTCTATTAATAATGTCCAAAAAAAACAGATACAAAAGATTGCTGCTTGCATAGATAGCAAATTGATAGGATATTTTATGGCATAAGCAAGAAACTTAGGTACTGGCTTTGCTGAAAACAGCATAAAGAAAAGCATTCCAGATCCGCACAGCATAAGCGTCTGGAATATTATCATAAATACGATCGGAACCACAAAATTTAAATAGCCTGCAATAGTATTATACATAGGCTGCACGATGAGTATTGGTGCACGCATGGCAGCCCTTATGATGCTCGACAGGTTCGCGCCATAGCGAGTTAATTCCTCTGCAAGCGCTTCTGTGGCGAGCTCTGTCAAAATACCACCTGCTCCAGCAATAGAAGAGCGGCTTTTCACTATGAATGCGCCATTGGAGATAAGCGTCATTGCAGTAGGGATACCGGATAAAATATCTTTTTCAAAATTTGAAGGAATACCGATTATTGAAACAATTTNCTCACTTTTCATAGCCCNAATNGCTTCTTCCCTGTTGCGCGTGACAAATTTTACATCAAGGTTTGGACTGCTTTGCATACTCAGGGTAATTCTGCGAGAAAGGGGTGAGTGGTCTGCATCCACTACAGCTACAGACATATGATAAGGTAGTTGAGTAGTATAAGGCCAGCAATAGTAAAAGGAGTAAAATACAAGCGCCAGCAGAAAAAACGGGGCACATGCGAGGTTTGTNCAACATTCCCGGAAAGTTTCGAAAAAGCAACGACGACAATTCATGTCCTTGCAGCCTTACCCCTACTGGTTACTGAGGAAATTTTGGAACGAAAAATAAAGTAACCTGCACTTGCGGGTAGAATGAACAGAATCCCAAGAGCCAGGAATGTTGCTCCCATGTTTGAAAGACTTGCACCAAGTGTCCACTGTTGTGCCTGTCCCTGGATCAGCCATGTCAATGGCAGACACTGCCCAAAAATTCTGGCGGCATCGCTCATGGAATCAAGAGGAATAGAAAAGCCGGTGTANGGCAAAGCAGGAGCGGCATAACCTGAGGCCAGCACTAGAGCCAATCGCCAATTGGGTGAAATACCGGCTATCAAAACTGCCATCGCGGCAAAAACTGCGAGGCAGCATGCGCCACACGCAAACCACAAAAATATCGAGCCGGCAATATGAAAACCGCCATAGCCGCAAAAAAGCGCGATGTAAAAAAGAAAAAAGAAACAGTATAGCGCATAATGTGGAAGAAGCTTGCCCGTTATTGCCACAGATGCGCTGTAATCTGCACAAGCAAACCATTCAGTAATCTTGTTTAAGCGCACCTCACGCACAAAGGCTATAACAAAGCCAAGCATTGCGCCCACCATGATTACACCGGGTATGAGCGAAGCGCCAAGAAATGCAAGAAAGCTGAATTGCATATTACCCATTGCGTAAAATTCAGAATGCACGACCTCCAGTATCCTTTCTACTCCCGCCGTTCCCACACCAGTGCGAAGTGCCTGGGCAAACATGCGCTGCTGTGAAAGAGCGCTCATGACAGAAGTAGCNTCTGCTTGCAATGTTCCAGCAATCGCATAGCGATTTTCATCAACATAAAGATTTACGGATGAACCAAGNCCATTCAACATATCACGGGAATATGCAAAGGGCACTGCAATCACACCATAAATTGTCCCTTGTCGCATTTGGCGTATGGCCTCTTCCCTGCTTGGTATATGTACAAGCTTAAAGGTGCGGGTNGCCTCAAATGCTCTCGCAACCTCCCTTGACATATGACTTTTATCCTCATCAACGAACCCCACAGCAAGTTTTGTCATTACACCATCACCAAGAAGCGCCCATACAACGAGCACCCAGAATAATGGCATAATCGCGCAAAAAAAGAGTTCGCCAAAAGTCCATTCCCTGCATTCCCTAAAAGTGGTACGGGCAATGGCTTGAATCCATGTCGAGACCCCTTGCATCAGCGATCCACCAAAACACTCATGCCCGGTCTTAAGCCATCCACTTTAATCAATGGCTTTGCGCGTACTTCAAATGTTTTCATGTCATACCCAGAATTTTCTCTCGTACTTCGCCATGTAGCATAGTTTGCCCTTGGGCTTATATAATAAATTTTGTATTCAATTTTTTCATCGCTTACTGCAGGAACAGTTGCTGAAAGTATATTGCCAATTTTGACCCCGCGCATTTGATCTTCCCGGATGTTGAAGGTTGCCCACTGGTCATCCAAATTTACAATTGTCATTATGGGAAATCCAGCTGCAGCAAGTTCGCCAGGAACAAGAATAATCTTGTCCACCTGTCCGGAATGGGACGCTGTAAGCTCTCTATCAACGGCCAATGATTCCACTTCGTCCACTCCTGCCCGAGCTTCTTCGCTTTTGTCTCTTGCGACTGATTTCTCCTGCTCCCTTGCTCCAATCATAGCGATGTCATAAGCCTGTTTTGCAGCTTTCGCCTGATTTGCGGTGGCCAACATATCAGCCCGGGCCTCATCATATCGCTGACGGGACACTAGCTTGTCCCTGTATAAATGCGCTATGCGCTGGTAGGTTTTATTCGCCAGTTCAGCCGCTGCCATTGCTCTTTCCCATTCAGCCTGAGCGGCGAGTTTTTCTTGCGGCCTTGCGCCTTCATCAACCAGACTTTGTGAGGCCAAAGCAGCCTTTTCCGTAAACTCCGCCTGAAAGAGTTTTGCCTCAATTTCCGGAAGGTGCATTTGCACAAGGGGCTGTTCCTTTTCAACCAGGTCGCCCTCTTCCACAAGGAGGCGATACACCCTACCAGAGACTTTGGAGGAAACATTGATTACTCTTGCCTCCATCTGACCTTGGAGTGGCGGCAAGCCAGGAAAAACTGCTTTCCATATTCCCCATATGGTAACACAAGCCAAGACTAGCCCCATACCAATGATCACATATGAGAGGTGATGTCTCAAAAAAGATTTAGTCGCGTCAGGAACAGTGTTTGTTGCCATCATCATTTTTCCAGAATAAGTTTTTTTCTTTCATTAAATTTCATGAAATCATCCATCTGCCCCGCAATGGCATAAAGCGTTGCATAATTTACAACAAATTGATAAGCAGCCATGCGCCTACCGACTTCCGCTTCGAGCAATTGATCCCACGCTTGTGTCACATCAAGTGAAGTATATAGGCCTTCACCAAAGCCCTGCCTTTTGAGATCGAGATTTTCCTGTGCCAGCCCAACTTCAGATGCCGTCAGGAAATATTGTTCTCGCGCGTTTTGCACATTCAACCACGCTGTTTCCGTTGCCGTTTGTATCTGGTTTCTTATATCAGCATGCATTGCGCGTGCCTCCCGCAAATTTGCCCTTGCACTTCTGTACGTTGCTACCCTGTCAGTTGAATCCCAGAGAGTGAGGCTGGCTCCAAGACCTAATAGCCATGAGGGTTCAATTGCTGTCTGGTAATGTCTGATAAAGCTGTATTCTCCAAAACCGAAAATTTGTGGAAACCATGAGCTTTTGCTGATTTCAACGCCTTGATTCGCCTGTTGAATCTGCGACTCAATCATTGCGATACGCGGATTATTGTTGAGCGCTATTTCCACCCAATATTCCATTGTGTGAGGCGCGCAATTTAAGACAAATAGTGGCGTCGTCAGAGTACCGATGCTCTCGGTCCGTATCAGACGCTGTAATTCCAGTTTTGCTGTCTTAACAGCATTTCTTGCCTTCAGATGTTCACGTTCCGCCTTATCTCTGGCAACCTTGACGCTCATGCGCTCGACCGGACTTATCATCCCCTCACGCTCAAATTTGACAGCTCTGGCCAATTCCTCATTTTTCATCTTCAGAGTATCTGCACGAAGATTTTCTATTGAAGTGGCAAGTTGCAAACCAAAATATCTGCCGATCAACTTAATATCTTGATCAATATATGTATTTCTCTGCTTCGCCCTTGCTTCATCAACCTGGTATCTTGCAATTTTCTGTGTAGCTTCTATTTTGCCACCCGTTATAATAGGTAATGTTCCTGTTATTGAAGCACGAGGTCCACTGAAATTATAATTTTCCTCCATATCGACCGGCATCTCTCCAAGGGGTGTAGAAACACGCTTATGAATATCTATGCGCGTTTCGCCCCACAATTCTTGTCCTTCAAGAGCAATGCGCGGTCCATGCAGCCATCTGAGCGAATTGGACGTATATTCCTTGCTTTCTACATTTGCAGTGGATGCTTTCAGCATATCGCTTCGTTCATAAAGCAACTTTCTCGCGTCTGCCAAGCTCATAGACGCAGGAAACGCATCCTCATGCAGAGTCAAAAACATAATTATAAAAATACAAATCTCGCGCAGCATAAGTATCCTGTGTTCAAAGATTTAGAAATCCGCCAGTTGAAGAAGCCTATCCTCATCGAGTATAGTAACCTTTCTACTGGTAAAACAGCCTATAATACCGGAATTTTTCAGATCCTTGACGATTGCTGCAAGCGTTGCCCTATGCATTCCTAGCATCGAAGCGCAATCTTCCTGGGTAAGTCCCGGAGAAAAATTATTNGAATTTGCGTTACGCATTGCAAGAATAAGATAGCGACAAAAGGCCTTATTGAGGTTATCAATTTTAAGATATGTAAGCCCAGTATAATATGTCTCCATAACAGAAGCCAGTATACGTAGGCTTATTTGAGTAAGGTAAGGACATTGGGGTTTGTCACTAATTACATTGTCTATAGGAATCTTCCATAAAATACTGTCTTCAGTTGCCATATATTCAAGAAAAGAAACTGACTTAAGGACAGCTCTGGTTAAGTTTAGAACGGATCCAGTTTCATATTCCAAGAGCTGTCTTCTTTTTCCTTTGCGGTTGACAAATACAGAATTAAACCTGCCTTTATCAACGAAATATATATCTTTGTCCGAGGCTGGCTGAAAATAAGCTCCTCTTGAAATGGCCATTTCCTTGCCATGGCTCCTTACCTCGGCCCAGACAGGATTATCAGGCCCACATTCGTTGCCTATCTTACGGCAGGCAAAGGGTAAAGAGACATTTATTTCCATATATGATGTCACCATATCTAGATTTTCCATCTTAACAGATTAAAATAATTGTCAGCTTTCTCTAGCTAATTTTCCAGTTAAAAAAATTTGCATCAGACCTTCCAAGTGCTCATGCCTACCGATTTACTTCGGGTCTCATGAATATATAGCTATATTCACGTGCCACAGAGATCACGTCTATTCTCCGTCGCTTGCCAGAGTTCCCTGCAAACCTCCTGAAGAAAATATGCTTTTTATAAAAATATGTCTGTCGTAATTGCGACAATCGTCATAAATTGTGTGGCAAGTGATGGTGAGAGCATCAAGCCCGGATCCCGGTACTCCATCAGCTATTAGGCAGGAACTATTACGTAATTTTCACCATGACTCGAGCAATGGAGGCCTCACAGATTTCCTGCCAGGCGATAAAACTTGAGATGTAACAGCAACTTATTCTTGATGGCAATATCTTGATAATCATGTTTATCAATAAATTAATTATTATTTTTTAAAATAACNAATTGCCTCATTATTTTTAATAATGAGGCAATTTGCTATTTCCTGATATGTTTTCCAGCAGTCAGTGGAGAGTAGATGCTGTTGCTTCTAACTTTCTCAGTTCATCTAGATACAAGGCCCAGCGCTCCATCATGCGGTGTCGTTCGGCTAGGTGCTGAGTACGGTTATATGCGCGGCCATTGGGGTCGCGCACCATATGTGCCAGTTGGTGTTCTATTAGCTCGTACCGCTCTCCCAAGACTTCATCAAGCAGGGTTCTCGCCATTGCTCGGAAGCCATGTGGGGTCATTTCCTCCCCCGTGATGCCCATTGAACGAAGGGCGGCAAGAAGTGCTGTTTTTGCCATGGGCCTCCCCTTTTGCCAGCTATGGGGAAATACCCACTCCTGATGGCCAGTATAGGCATAAAGTGTTTTCAAAATTTTCATGACCTGCGGGGCGAGAGGCACGATATGAGGAGTGCCCGTCTTACTCGTTGTATAACGCCACTCGCAGGCATCAAAGTCAATATCAGCCCACCTTGCATGTTGCAGCTCACCGGGACGAACAAAGACATACGGAGCAATTTTAAGAGCACTGGCGACGACCAGGCCACCGGGATAGGCATCTATAGTTCTCAAGAGCCGGCCCACTTCTTTGGGGTCGGTCATTGCCACATAATGCTTCGTTGTATGCGCGCGCAGACATCCACGCACAGACGGCAAGGGGTCAATTTCTGCGCGACCNGTCGCCACCGCAAAACGCATGATCATTCCACAGACAATGGCGATACGTTTTGCTGAATAAAGCTGGCCCTGTGCCTCAATGCCACGGAGCAGCTCAAGAAAGTCCGGCCCCTTCATCTGGGCTATGGGCCTTTTGCCAATGATAGGAAAAACAAACTTGTCCAGCAGTACCTCATAAATATGCATGGACTGGGGCTTAATTTTTGTAGAGTGGATCTCGATCCATTCGCGCGTAACGGCTTCAAAGGTATCTCGGGCAGATTTGGCACGCTCGGCTTTCTCCTCCTGACGAGCTACGCCTGGATCAACACCCTGCGCTTTTTGTGCTCTGGCCTCGTCCCGCATTTTTCGCGCCTGCTCCAAAGTGAGGGCAGGATACGGGCCGAAGCTCAACAGGCTTTCCTTGCCATCGTTTTTGCGGTATTTCATTTTCCAGTGCTTGCCGCCGGACGGATTGACCTGCAAAAACAAGCCGCCACCATCAAAGAGCTTGTACATTTTATCTTTGGGCTTGGCATTACTCACTTGGGTGGCGGTCAACGGTTTTATCAATTTNGCCAAGACGTTATCCTCCNNTATCGAACCCCAACACNAACCCCTACAAAAATCTCNATNACCCCGATATGAACCCCAATAATGGTTCCATGTCAAGAGATTTCTTTGGACATATCTGGAGGAATATCTTAGCTAACTCATGAAAATAACAAATTTTCAGGATGTAGATGGATATTTGTGGATGGCTTTGAGCGGGCCGAGATAGTCGGCCCATTTCTGAAGCATCTTACGCCGCTTATCAAGATAGGACGCATGGCTATAGGCATCCCGCACGGCATTTTGCTCCTTGTGGGCGAGTTGTGCTTCGATGATGTCGCCGTCAAATCCCCATTCCAGTTTCTTCTCGTTAAGAATCGTGGAAAACATAGCGCGGAAGCCGTGAATAGTCATTTCTTCCTTGCCGAAACCCATGCGCCGAATGCCGTTTAAAAGTGCCATGTCGGAAATGCACCGACTTGCCCAATGCCGTCCCGGAAAACATAAGTCCCCCGAGCCGGTGAGGAGGTGCAATTCACGGAACAGTCTCACCGCCTGCGTGGGCAACGGCACCGTATGGACAACGGGCATTTTCATGCCGCCGCCATCTTTAGGATTTTTCTGCCTGCTTGCCGGAACAGTCCAGAGCGCCTTGTCCAGATCAATCTCTGACCACCTGCCGCCTCGGAGCTCGGCACTCCGCAACGCCACATAGGGGAGTATCTTAAGCGCGTAGCCGACCACGGCTCCACCCTGGTATTCGTCTATGCAGCGCAGGAGATGACCCACCGCGACGGGGTCGGTGATGGTGGCGTAGTGTTTCGTCTGAATGGGCTTGAGGACTTCCTTCAGACCGTCCGCCGGATTGCAAACGATATAGCCGCATGTTCTGGCAAAGCGGCATATCTGCCCCGCCGTCCCCACCAGCTTGTGCGCCGTGCCCGAGTGGCCGGCTGCCTCGACAGGTCTGACGGCAGCCAGAATGTCGCCCGGAGCCAGCTTGGAGATGGGCTTATCGCCAATTCTTTCGTTGAGCGCATTAATGAGCCAGAGCTTTTTCTTGAGATTGGAGGTCGCGTAGGAGTCTCTTTTTGTGGCGAACCATTCCTGCGCCACAACAGCGAAGGTCAGCGCCTGTTCCCTCGCGGCCGATACAGCTTCTTCCTTGGCGGCTTTCTTCTGCGCGCCGGGGTCAATTTCGCTGGCGAGGAGTTCCTTGGCCTTGTCGCGTTTCCTCCGGGCTTCTTTCAAGGACACAGCGGGATATGCACCGAAACTGAGCGTCTTTCGCTTGCTGCCAAAACGGTAATCCATCCGCCAGAGTCTCGCACCTGACGCGGAAAGGTAGAGGTAGAGGCCCTCAGAGTCGGCGAGTTTTGCGGGAGTACCATCGGACTTCAAATTCCTGAGCATGGTGTCGGTCAATGGCATAGCTCAAATCCTCTGCTGTCAAGGGTTTGCAGGGTGACGGTATTCTTCTGGCCGAGATTTCTCAGTTTCAGCGAATACCGTCGCAAATACCGCCATTTTTGCGATGTGTCCCTGGGTTTCGCGACACCTTGTTGGACGTCCTATCGCCCAAAAATCCAAGTCCCGCAAGGGTTTTTCATACCTTGCGGGACTTGGCTGGATTTATCCTTGGTGCCCGGAGCGGGGGTCGAACCCGCACAGCCTTTGGCCGAGAGATTTTAAGTCTCTTGTGTCTGCCTGTTCCACCATCCGGGCGTGTAGGTTGAAAATCAGTCTGGGGCGTCCCCGAGTTCCGCAGCATCCGGGCCGGGACCCTCTGCGGCGATGACCTCGACCTCATGCCGGGGGGCGTCCGCCGGGGCCGTGGCTGGTACCGGCCATTCGGACTCCTGCCAGGCGCCCTTCTGCACCCAGAATAGGTGCATGCCCGCGAGGCTCTTGTCCAGGGCGAGCAGGCGCCCGGTGATGCCCTCAGGCAAGATGGCGGCGACGCCGGACGCTATGCCGCGGAAAGTCTCAAGGTCGACGGCTTCAAAAGCGCACTGGCAGCGCAGCATGTCGCCCAAAGGCGTGAAATCCAGATGCTCGCCCCCGGCGTCCTGTAAAAGCGCTTCCAGCCGGGCCATGAGCACCGCTTCCGCCTCCAGCAGCTCCTCGTAGGTCAGGCTGTCAGCATAGGTAAAGCGCGCGAAAACTTCACACTGGTTCTTGTCCATGGTGGCCTCAATGGCCGCGAACTTACGCCAGAACCGGGCCACAGGCAAGCGGGCCGCGCCACCCCCGGACCGTGGCGCTTTGGCCCATCCCCGCGCGGGGCCCTTGACAATGCCCCGCCACTTCTCTACATTCTCACAGCGGTTTTCAGGAGAGGTGTCCGAGTCGGCCGAAGGAGCTCGCCTGCTAAGCGAGTATACGGGCTTAAACCTGTATCGAGGGTTCAAATCCCTCCCTCTCCGCCAAGCAAGTTTTCAGTGATACGAGAAAAGCCCGCCACGCCTAGCGCAGAGCGGGCTTTTTCTTTCCTCAAGAAAGACGGCCCGAGGTGGGCGGCGGGGGGTGTCAGGCGCGCTTTTCCTGATAGGCGGCAAGATAATCTGTAAATCCCCCCAACGCGCCAGTGAGTCGGAAGCCCCGCTACACGGCCTCGCGCAGGCTTCGGTAAATCTCGTCCGAAAAAATCCCCAGCACCTGGCGCTTGATCTCGTCGTTTTCCAGAAGCAGCGTGTAAAAATCCTGATTCTGCGCCAGCCCCTCGATGAGGGCGTCGTCCACGTCGTCGAAATAGGAAAACTCAAAATCCTTTTGCGTGTTGGTTTTCGCGCTGGTCTTGAGCCGGTCGGACTTCACGAGGATGTCCCGTATCTGGAGCATGGCCTTCACCACCACGTCGTTGTCATAGTTCTTGCCCGTGCGGCTGTTGATTTCGTCAATAATTTCCGAAAGGCGCTTCTCTTTGTCTTCCGTGAGGCCGAAGCGCTCGGCCGTGGGCAGTTTCACGACGGGCTTTGCCACAAGGCGCGGCTCCGCATGCTCCTGCACCTTCTTCTGCACGAAGTTTGCCGCCCGTATCTTGCCGGTCAGATCAAAGCCCGGGCCGGAGTGGCGGATATTGATGAACGCCAAAAGATACTTGATGAAGTTGTACTTCTTGTGCAGCTCCACATCCTCGAAGCACGAGGCCTGCAACAAAAATTCATACAGGCGCACGAAGCCCCGCAGGAGCTGCATGCACTCCTCCTGCTTTTCCTCGTCATAGTGCTCCAGCAGTTTCCGGGTCTTTTCCAGAAAGAACGTGAGCTGCTGTCTCTGCTTCGCCGTGACTTTCCCCGAATACAGGATGGCGTTGGCCGTTTCCACGTCTCCGGGGTCAAGGATGGCGTAGGCGTCGATCTGCGCCTCAAGGTCATAGATGGACTCCGGCGTGACCGAGCTGGCAAGCAGTGTCGCCGTGAAATAGGGCGCGAAGGCGCCCTTCATCTCGTCATAGCTGTTCACGAAGTCCAGCACAAAGGTCTTCTTGTCGTAGGGCGGCTTGATGCGATTGAGGCGCGAGAGTGTCTGCACGGCATTGACGCCCTTGAGCTTCTTCAGCACATACATGGCGCAGAGCTTGGCCTGGTCAAAGCCCGTCTGGTACTTGTTGGCCACCAGAAGCAGCTTGTTGCCCGGCTGATCGAACATCTCCCGCGTCCGCGCCTCGGGGAAGCCGTTGAGCCCGGCCTCGGTGTATTCCGTGTCGTCATGGGGCAGTTTCACCTTGCCGGAAAAGGCCACCAGCGCCTTCATGTCGTCATAGCCCTTGCGGCCGAGGTAGTCGCGCACGGCCTGAAAATACTTGACCGCGGCCTGGCGCGAGGGCGTCACCACCATGGCCTTGGCGTTGCCCCCCAGTTCCTGCATGACCGAGGTGCGGAAATGCTCCACGATGACCTCCACGCGCTGGGCGATGTTGGTATCGTGCAGCTCCACGAAGCGGGCTATCTGGCGCTTGGCCGCATTGGTCTTGTAGCGCGGGTCCTCCTGAATGGCCTTGTTGATCTGGTAAAAGGTGGCGTATTCCGTATAGTTGCGGAGCACGTCAAGGATGAATCCCTCCTGGATGGCCTGGTTCATGGAATAGAGGTGAAAGGCCTCGCGCTGGCCGTGCTCGTTGAGCCGCCCGAACAGCTGGAGCGTGGTGGCCTTGGGCGTGGCCGTGAAGGCGAAAATGGAGACATTGGGCTGCTTGCCGTTAAGCTCTATCTCCTTCCTGATCATGTCCTCCACATCCGCCTCCGGCCCCTTCTCCCCTGCCCCAAGGGTCTTGGTCACGGCGCCCATTTCCGTGCCGGTGGTGGAAGAATGGGCCTCGTCGATGATGACCGCGAAGCGCTTGCTCTTCAGGTCTTTCACCCTGTCCACGATGTAGGGGAACTTCTGGATGGTGGTGGCGATGATCTTGGTGTTGCCCGTGAGCGCCAGGCGCAGGTCTTCGGAAGTGCACCTGTCGTCCAGCACCTTGATTTGCCCGGACTTGTGCCGGAGCGCCGTGATGGCCTCCTGCAACTGGCGGTCAACGATGACGCGGTCGGTCATGATGACCACGTTGTCGAAAACGGGCCTGTCGTCCGCGTCGTGCAGGTCGGCCAGGCGGTAGGCCAGCCAGGCGATGGTCTTGGTCTTGCCGGAGCCCGCGCTGTGCTGGATGAGGTAGTTGAGGGCCGTGCCGTTGACGCGCACATCGGCGAGCAGCTTGCGGATGGCGTCCAGCTGGTGATAGCGGGGGAAGATGAGGCTTTCCACCACCTCCTTCTTGCCCGTCGCCTCGTTGATCCGCTCCTCCGTGTCCACGAGCATGAAGCGGCTGATGAGGTCGAGGATGGTGTCTTTCTTGAGGATGTCCTCCCACATGTAGGCGACGCTGAACTTGTCCGGCCGGGCCGGATTGCCCGCGCCCGCGTTGACGCCCTCGCCGTTGCCCCGGTTGAAGGGCAGAAAGACCGTGGCCTCGCCGTTGAGGCGCGTGGTCATGTGCACCTCGGTGAGGTCCATGGCGAAGTTGACGAGGGTGCCGGCCTTGAAGCGGAAAAGGCGCGTCGCGGGGTTGCGCTGCGTGCGGAACTGGAAGATGGAGTCCTCAAAGGACTGGCCGGCATGGTTGCACTTGAGCTCAAAGGCCATGATGGCGAGGCCGTTGAGGAACACCACCACGTCCACGCGCTCTTTCTCGCTGGCCCAGACCTCTTCCATGACGGAAAAGATGTTCTGCCCGTGCTTGCGGCTCAAGGCCGGGTTGAAGGAGGTGGCCGGCTTCGTATACATGAGCTCGAGCTTGTGGTTGGCTATCTCGACGCCGCCTCGCAGCACATTGAGCAGGCTGCCGCGCTTTTTCGTGGCCTCCGTATTAATGTGGTTGACGATGGTCTCTTCCAGCGCGTCCTTGCAGATCTTGCGCAGGGCGGCCATGGTGTCCGGCTGCGTTTCGTGGAGGAAGCGGAAAAGCAGCTCGCGGTCCATGGCGAACCTGGGGTCATAATGGGAGGTCTTGCGCACGACAAAGCCGTTATCCTGTTCCAGCCGCTCCAGCAGGAACTTCTGGTAGTCTTTTTCAGAGAGGATGCTGTTCACGAGGCCGGAACCTTCTTCTTGCCGGTGACGTATTCAAAGATGAGGGATTTTTTGTAGTCAGCCAGGGTTTGGAGCTGCTGTCGTTTATCTGCTATGGTAGTGTCGATTTCGGCGCACTTCTTGTCCAGTGTTTCAACAATGGCATTTTGTTCTTCCTTCGGGGGTTCGACTACCATAAGCCGGGAAAACTCCGAGAAGTTGAGCCCCTGCCGCACGCCATTGCCCATATTGTAAAAAACCTTCATCACGTCAAAAGCGTGAAGCAAGTAGTGAAAATAGGTCGTATTTATGGGCTTGATGGGCCGCAGAGCAATATACGCCGATGTGATGATGCCCCGCTCCTTTGCGAGGCCGGTACGCAAACTCCGTTTGTCATTCTGCAAGTCTGTGGGCCTGATGATTATGTCTCCCGCTTCGATGATATTATAGGTGTTAAAACTTTCGGGGAGCAGACCCTCTTTTGAATCTATATCCTTCCTGATAATCTTGCCATAGCTCAAGGAGAGAAGGTTGGTCTCCAAGCCTTGGATATTCTGATTCCTCCGCTCCCCAAAATAGTAGTAAAGGCGATGAATTGCCCAGTGTGCGGGGACATCCCCAATAAAATCAATCCCGCTGTCGCGCATTTCCGCGTCAGGGTCCAGCCCCTTTGTCACGGCTTCGGTGATGACGCTGCGCTTGTACTGCTCCAGCGTATCGATTTGGGCTTGGATGTCGGCTGTGAGGGCGTCGATTTCGGCACATTTGGCGTCAAGAAGCTCTACAATTTGTCGTTGTGATTTAAGGTCAGGATAAACAATATATTGTTTTTTCAATTCAGAAAAATTAATAATTTTTCTAACGCCCCCTCCAATGTTGTGAAAAGCCTTACAATTATCATAGGCCTTAAGCAGATAATTAATAAATTCCGGCAAGATTTCACTATTCAATTTTTTTCTAAACACTAAATACGCAGATGTTATTATACCTATTTCTTTTACAATACCAATTCTCTGGGATACAAAGTCATAATTTAAATTTAATCCGTTGAGAACAATATCCCCTGGACTTACAATTGTATATCCTAGTATTGTCCCCGCTACATAATCATCACTATCAGCATCAAAATTTTGTTTTTGAACAATAGTACCATAAGTAAATTTAAGGGCATTTTGAACTAAACCATTTTTGTTTTTCTCTGTTACTTCCTGAAAATCTGCGCGTATAGGCTTTATTGCCCACAATTTTGGGATTTGTCCCACCCACTCAACCCCGCTGTCTTTCATCTCCCGCATGTCCCTTCCCCTCACTCAAACAGCCGCGCCACGCGCTCGGAGACCGAAAGCTCCAGTTCCATGAACCTGGCCTTCAGTTCCTCGCTGGGCACGGGCCGCTGGTACTTGTAAAAATAGCGGGTGAAGGGGATCTCCGCGCCGGTCTTGATGACGGGCTTTTTCGCGCCCGGGTTTTCCTCGAAAAACGCTTTCGCGTCCGGCACATGGGGCAGCACCTCGCGGGCCATGTAGGTGTCGATGTCCTCCTCGTATTTCACGAGCTCGGTGTCCCTGGTCTCCTTGTCGTAAATGGTCTCGCCCTTCTTGTCCTTCTGTATCTCGGCCGCCTTGTCCATGACGGAGAGGCCGTCGGCCATGCGGTCCAGCAGCTTCTTCTCCACCTCAAGGCCGGAAAGGGCCTTTTTCAGCACGGGCAGGAAGGCAGCGGGGCTTGTATACACCTTGGCACACGCTGCCTTGCGCAGCGCGGCCACGATGGCGTCGAAGAGCGGCTGGTTTTCGTGATAATTCGCCAGCTTCTTGGCCTCCTTGCCGGTGAGCTCCTCCGCGTTCTCCAGCTCCTCCACCTTGGCGGCGTCCCAGAGCGGCGCGAGGCCGCCCTTGGCCAGCATGGCGTCGATGCGCTCCTCCGTTATGGCGTAATTGCGTTGCAGGGGCTGCATCACCGTATATTCGCGGTAGAGAAATTCCTCATTGGGAAAAATCCTGCAAAATTCGCCGGGCGTGAAGTCCGCATAGAGCTTGGTTATGGCCGCGCGGTCCTCGGCGGTAATCTCGTTCCGCTTGTTGCCGAGGGCTTTGCGCAGCTTATGGAAGAAGGAGGTGGCGTCGATGAGCTGCACGCGGCCCTTGCGCGCCGCCCGCTTGTTCTTGGAGATCACCCAGATATAGGTGGCGATGCCGGTGTTGTAGAAAAGGTCGGTGGGCAGGGCGATGATGGCCTCGATGAGGTCCTGCTCCAGAAGCCAGCGGCGCACCTGGCTCTCGCCCGAGGCCGTGGCGCCGGTGAAAAGCGGGCTGCCGTTCTCGATGATGGCGGCGCGGCCGAGCCGGTCGTCCAGCTTGTCCACGGCCGACTGGACAAAGAGCAGCTGCATGTCGCCCGAGCCAGGGAGGCCGGCTGCCCAGCGGCTGCCGGGGCGCGTGTGCTCCGCGATGACGGCGTGCTCCACGCCCTCGGCCGCGTCCTTGCCGCCCCAGGGCGTGCCGAAGGGCGGGTTCTCCAGCACGAAACGCATCTTCGTGTCGGCGAAACGGTCGGCGAGCATGGTATCCTGAAAGCAGATGTTCTCCGCGTCCTGGCCCTTGATAAGCATCTCGGCGAGGCACACGGCGTAAGACTCGGGATTGATCTCCTGCCCGAAGAGGCGCACGTCCGCCGTGGGATTGTAGCGCTTGATGAAGTTGTACGCCGTGGAGAGCATGCCGCCGGTGCCGCAGGCCTGGTCAAGGACGGTGATGACCTTGCCGTCCTCAAAAATGTCGTCGCAGCCCTCGGCGAGGAGGATGTTGACCATGAGCCGGATGATGTCGCGCCCGGTGTAATGGTCGCCGGCCTCCGCATTTTCAGAGAATTTGCGGATAAGCTCCTCGAAAATGTAACCCATCTTCACGTTGTCGATGGTGCGCGGGTCGAGGTCGAGCTCCGAGAAGGCCTTGACCACGCTGAGCAGCCGGTTGTTCTTGTCCATCTTGTCGATCTGGCGGGCGAAATCGAGGCTGCGGATGATGTCCTGGATATTGGAGGAAAAGCCCTCGATATAGGCCTTGAAATTGGCGGCCAGGTGGTCGGGGTCGTTGACCAGCTCGGCGAGGTCAAAGCCGCTGGTATTGTAGAAGGGATAGCCGGACACGCGGTACATGGCCTTAGCCGGCCAGTCGGGCTTTTCCCTGTGTTTGGCGAGGACAGCCTCCTTCGTGGGCGCCAGCGCGCACTCGAAACGGCGGATGATGGTCATGGGGATGATGACATCCTTGTACTTGTCGCTCTGGTAGGTGCCGCGCAGCTTGTTGGCGATGGACCAGATGAAGTTGGCCTCGGTGGTGACATCCACGGGGGCGTCGTCCCACATGGCGTCGGGCTTTTTGGGGTTGGGGGCCATGCTTCCTCCAGATGCGGCAGGGGCTCGGGGGCGCCCGTCGGCGGGCCGGGGGCGCGAACATCGCCAAGAATGCCAGACTTGGGCCGCGAGGTCGAGCGGAAAAGGCGCCGGGCCTGCGGGTGGGGCGGGTGAGCGGCGGGGAGTCTCCCCTGCCCGCTTTTGGCTGCGTGCCCCCCGCCCGGGCTTGCGCCCTGAAAAGAATTGAAGGATACTGCGGGGCCAACGCAAAGGGAGTGCAACATGCCTGACATCAAGAAAGTGGTCCTTGCCTATTCCGGGGGGCTTGATACCTCCGTCATCCTCAAATGGCTCATCGTCACCTACGGGTGCGAGGTCATCACCGTCACCGCCGATCTCGGCCAGCCCGAAGACCTCGCCGGCGTGGAGGAAAAGGCCCTGCGCACCGGCGCCTCCAAGGCCTATGTGCTCGACCTGCGCGAGGAGCTGGCCCGGGATTTCATCTTCCCCATGAACCGGTCGGCGGCGCGCTACGAAAACCGCTACATGCTCGGCACCTCCATCGCCCGGCCCTGCATCACCAAGGCCCTCATCGAGGTGGCCCGCGCCGAGGGCGCGGACGCCATCGCCCACGGCGCCACCGGCAAGGGGAACGACCAGGTGCGCTTCGAGTTCGCCGCCAAGGCCCTGGCACCGGAGATCCGGGTCATCGCGCCCTGGCGCGAGTGGGATCTTATGTCGCGCACGGCGCTCAACGCCTTCGCCGAAAAGCACGGCATCCCCATTTCCAAAGGCGCCAAGCGCTACAGCATGGACGCCAACATGCTGCACACGAGCTTTGAGGGCAGCGAATTGGAAGACCCGGGCAACGCCCCGCACGAATCCTGCCACGAGCGCTGCGTGCCCGTGGAGGAGGCGCCGGACACGCCCGAGATCATCGAAGTGGGCTTCGAGCGGGGCAACCCGGTCTCGGTCAACGGCGAGCGGCTGTCGCCCTACGAGATCATCCGCACCCTCGCCGAAATTGCCGGCCGCAACGGCATCGGCCGCGACGACATGGTGGAGAACCGCTATGTGGGCATGAAGTGCCGCGGCGTGTATGAAAACCCGGCCGGCACCCTGCTCTTCGCGCTGCACCGCGACCTTGAGGGTATCTGCATGGACCGCGAAATGCTCGCCATCCGCGACATGCTGGCTGTGCCCTACTCGCACGCCGTCTACAACGGCTACTGGTTTTCGCCCGAGCGCGAGGCCATGCAGGCCTTTTTCGACAAGTCGCAGGAAAATGTCACCGGCGTGGTGCGCGCCAAGCTCTACAAGGGCGGCGTGTGGCCGCTGGCCCGCACCTCGCCCACCTCGCTCTTCTCCGAGGACCTGGCCACCTTCGAGGGCGGCAACTACGACCACAAGGACGCGGCGGGCTTCATCCGCCTGAACGGCCTGCGCCTCGGCCTTTTCGCCGCGATACGCGACCGGGCGGGCAAGTAGGGGGGGCCATGGCAGGGCAGACCAACAGCACCTGGGGCGGCCGCTTCAGCGCGGGGCCGGCCGAGGCCGTCGCCGCCTATACGGATTCGGAGCGCTATGACCGCGCCCTCTGGCGGCAGGACATCCGCGCCTCCAAGGCGCATGCCCGCATGCTCGGGCGCCAGGGCGTGCTCACCGGGGAGGAGGCCGCCCGCATCGTGGAAGGGCTCGACAAGGTGGCGGAAGAGATACGCTCCGGCGCCTTTGTCTGGCGCCCCGAGCTGGAAGACGTGCACATGAACATTGAGGCCCGGCTCACCGAGCTCATCGGCGAGGCGGGCAAGAAGCTGCACACAGGCAGGAGCCGCAACGACCAGGTGGCCCTCACCTTCCGCCTCTTCGTGGCCGACGCGCTGGAAGCATGGCGCGCCGGCCTCGTTGCCCTGTGCGGGGCGCTAACGCGGCGCGCCGCCGAACACAGGGACGACATCCTGCCCGGCTGCACGCACCTTCAGCCGGCGCAGCCCGTGAGCCTCGCGCAGCACCTGCTGGCATATGCCTGGATGTTCCGGCGCGACGCCGGGCGGCTGGACGACACCCTCAGGCGCGTGCGTGTCTCCCCGCTGGGCGCGGCGGCGCTCGCCGGGACGACCTACCCGCTCGACCCGGCTGCCGTGGCCGAGGAGGTGGGCTTCGCCGGCATCCTCGCCAATTCCATGGACGCGGTCTCCGACCGGGACTTCGTGCTCGAGGCGCTCTTCGACGCGGCCACCATCATGATGCACCTCTCGCGCCTCTGCGAGGAGATCGTGCTCTGGGCGAACCCGGCCTTCGGCTTCGTGCGCCTGCCCGACGCCTTCTCCACGGGCTCGTCCATCATGCCGCAGAAGAAAAACCCGGACGTGGCCGAGCTCATGCGCGGCAAGACCGGCCGCGTGTACGGCGCGCTCATGGGGCTGCTCACGGTCATGAAGGGCCTGCCGCTCGCCTATAACCGCGACATGCAGGAGGACAAGGAGGCCTTTCTCGATACCGACGCCACGGTGTCGGCCTCGCTCTCCATCATGGCCGCCATGCTGGGCGAGCTCGAGTTCCGCGGCGAACGCATGCGCGAGGCCTGCAAGGCCGGCTTCATCAACGCCACGGAACTTGCCGACTATCTCGTGGCCAAGGGGCTGCCCTTCCGCGAGGCGCACCACGTCACCGGCCAGGCCGTGGCCGCCGCCGAGCGCGAAAACAAGGGCCTTGAGGACCTGACCCTGCCCGAGCTCGAGGCGCTTTCGCCGCGCATCGGCAATGATGTGTATGAAGTGCTCCAGTGCGCCGCCGCTGTGAGCCGCCGCGAGACGCCGGGCGGCACCGGGCCGCGCTCGGTGGCGCGCCAGCTGGAGGCTATGGGCCGCTGGCTCGAGGCGTGCGGCGCCGAGGCTGGCCGCTGATGCCCTGCCCCGCGCCTGAGGCCGCTGAGGGCGGCGCCGCTGCGGGCGCCTTCTGGCCCGAATGGCTGGAGGCCGCCCGGGTGGACGACAGCATAGTCGGGAGAGCCTATGAGGCGACTCCGGCCCGTTTTCGCGCCGCCCTCAAGACCGGCCTCGCGCTCGCGCATTTCCACTTCGGCGAAAGCCTGACGCGCCGGGAGGAGAGCGCGTGCAACGGGCGCCTGGGCTTTCGGCGGGCCGCCATATATGAGCCCGCGCCGTGGTCGCTCATGGTGTTTTCGCCGGCCTATGCGGCCGCGGCGAGGCTCACGGCGGCCTGCGTGGCCGCGCGGCTCGCCGGCGTGGCGCAGGTGGGCGCAATCTGCCTTGACGGCGAGCCTCAGGCGGGCGCCTTGGTGAGCCTCGAACTCAGCGGTGTGGAGGATATGTTCCAGCTTGAGGGCGACCGCTTCGCGGCCCTCATGGACGAACTTGTGGCGCGCCCCGGTACGCGGGCGCCCGGTCGCGTTGCGCTGCTCCATGCGGGCGAGCTGGACGAGGTGGCGAATGGCGTCCGCGCCCGCAGCATCCCCTGCTTTGAGGAATGCCGGGCCCCGCGGCTGCGCATCGAGGCAGATGCGGGCATCGACCGCGAAATCCTCGCCTTCGCCCACGGGGGCCCAGCCGCCCTCGACACCGCGCTCGCGGCCTCCGGGCCGGCCGATGCCGTGTACCGCGCAGCCGCCGCTTCGGCCACGCCCTCGCCCGAGGCGCCGCTGACGCTCTGCCCCGGCTGCGAGGGCTTCTGGCTGTATCCCGGGCTCGGGCCGGAATTTTTCACCGTTTCCCGGCAGGTTTTCGCGCCCTGGGCGCCCCGCGCCGCCGAAAACCCCGCATCCTGAACCGCGCCACGGCGCAAGGGAGGCCCCATGCCCCCAGCCGGCACCACGCGCCCCGCTTCTCCGCAAACCCCCGACAGTCCGGCCCTGAAGGCCATCCGCGCCATCCGCAATCTGGGCATCATCGCCCACATCGACGCGGGGAAGACCACCCTCACCGAGCGCATGCTCTTTTACAGCCGCAAGATCCACCGCATGGGCGAAGTGCACGACGGCTCGGCCACCATGGACTTCATGCCCGAGGAGCAGGAGCGCGGCATCACCATCGCCTCGGCCTGCACCACCTGCCAGTGGGCGGGCGCCACCCTCAATATCATCGACACGCCGGGGCACGTGGACTTCACCATCGAGGTGGAGCGCAGTCTGCGCGTGCTCGACGGCGCGGTGGGCGTGTTCTGCGCGGTGGGCGGCGTGGAGCCGCAGTCAGAAACGGTGTGGCGCCAGTCCGAGCAGTTCGGGGTGCCCAAGATCGCCTTCGTGAACAAGATGGACAGGCCCGGCGCGGATTTCGCCGCCGTGCTTGAGGCCATGCGCGGACGCCTCAAGGCCAATGCCGTGGCCGTGACCGCGCCCCTCGGCCAGGGGGACGCCTTCACGGGCGTGCTCGACCTCATCGGCCGCGAGACCCTGACCTTCAGCACGGAAGACCAGGGCAGCACCGTCACGCGCGCGCCCTGGGCGCCCGAAGAGGAGGCACTGGGCGCGCCCTGGCGCGAGCAGTTGCTGGAACGCCTCGCCGAGGCGGACGACGCTTTTCTCGAGCTCTGGCTGGAGGGTTCACCCACCGAGGCCGACATCCGCGCGGCCTTGCGCCGCGCCACGCTGGCCCGCGCGCTGGTGCCGGTGTTTTGCGGTTCGGCGCTGCGCAATACCGGCGTCCAGCCGCTGCTCGACGGCGTGCGCGACTATCTGCCCTCGCCGCTGGACGTGCCGCCGCCCCTTGGCGTGACGCCGGACGGCGAGGAAGTGCGCATCGAGCCTGACCCGGCCGCCCCGCTTGCCGCGCTGGTCTTCAAGGTGGTGGTGGAGAACGGCCGCAAGCTCGCTTTCGCCCGCGTCTATGCCGGAGCAGTGCGCGAGGGGGAGACCGTGCGCGTGCTCGGCCTCTCGCCGGAGGGCGCCCCGAGAGAACAGGCGGAGCGCGTGGGCCGCATCTTCCGCCTGCATGCGGACAGGCGCGAACAGCTCGAGAGCGTGGGCACGGGCGACATCGCGGCCCTCGTGGGCCTGCGCTCGGCCCGAACAGGCGACACCTGCTGCGGCCGCGGCCGGGACGTGCGCCTGGAGGCCATCGCCGTGCAGCCGCCCGTCATCACCCTGGCCCTCGAGCCGCGCAACGCCGACGAAGGCAAGACCCTTGACGAAGCCCTTGCCCGCTACGCCGAGGAAGACCCCACCCTCGCCGTCAGCCTTGACGAGGATTCCGGCCTGCGCATGGTCTCGGGCATGGGCGAGCTCCATCTGGACGTTCTGCTGGAGCGCATGCGGCGCGAGTACGGCATCGGGCCGCGCGCCGGCCAGCCGCAGGCCGTGCTGCGCGAGACCGTGAGCCGCGAAGGCTCCGCCCAGGTGGTCTTTGACCGCGAATTCGGGAAGGAGCGCCAGCAGGGCGACGTGAGCGTAAGCGTGGCGCCACGCGCGCGGGACGCCGGGAATCTCGTGCGCGTGGGTGATTTTCTGCCCGCGGACGAGCGCGAGGCGCGCAAGCTGCTGCCGCAGGCCTATCTCGAGGCCGCGCTGGAAGGCGTGCGCGACGGCCTGCAAAGCGGCGTGGCCACGGGCTGGCCCGTGGTGGACGTGGAAGTGGTGCTCACCGGCGTTGCGCGCACCGAAGGCCTCACCACCCTGCCCGGCTGTCGCATGGCCGCGGCCCAGGCCCTGCGCGAGGCGCTGACCGAAGCGCGCCCCCTCACCCTCGAGCCCATCATGAAGACGGAAATCACCGTGCCCGAGGAATTTCTCGGCGCGGCCATCGGGCTCTTCACCGCGGCGTCGGGCAAGGTGGAAGACGTGGAGGATCAGGCCGGCCGCAAGCTCCTGCGGGGCACGGCGCCCCTCCGGCGGCTCTTCGGCTTTTCCACGGCATTGCGCTCGGCCACGCAGGGCCGCGCGGGCCTCACGCTCAGCTTCGACCGCTTTGACGCGCCGTAGGCGCCTCCGCCCCGGGCCTAGCCGCCAATGAGCTGCATGGCCATCTGCGGCAGGGAATTCGCCTGCGAGAGCATGGCGACCGCGGCCTGGGTGAGGATCTGGTTGCGCACGAACTCGGTCATTTCGGTGCCCACATCCACGTCGGAAATGCGCGATTCGGCCGCCTGGAGGTTTTCAGCCTGGGTGGCCAGGTTGGTGATGGTATTTTCGAGCCGGTTCTGGATGGCTCCCAGATGGGCGCGGATCTTGTCCTTGGAGATGATGGCCTCGTTGATGCCGGCAAGCGCCCTTTGCGCTGCCTCCTGCGTGGAGACCGTGTAAGCGTCGCCATAGACGGTTTCCGTGCCGCCGATCTCTATTTCTTTGGTGACCACTTCCGCAGGGCCGTACGTGTTGCCCTGCGCATCCGTATACACATCGCCGCGCACAAGGAGCTGCAGGGGTATCGTTCCGGCCTCATCGGCGTAAGCGGGAAGCCTTTGCCCCTGGTATTGCACTTCGTAGGCCTGCAAAGGCCCCTGCGGCGTGTGATTCCAGCCATATTTGATCGAGGCATATCCGCCCGCGTGCTCGCTGATGAGGAGCAGGCTCCCGTCATTGCCGTCTCTTGTGCCATCCGTATATACCGGGTGAATGTGATCCTCACCGATAACCGGAGTATAGGCCCTTCCCCCCAGGGTAAGGTAGCCTGTTTGCGCCGTCAGCTCCTCGCCCGCGGGAGAAAAGGCCACCGTTTTCGTCCGCGGGCGCACCATCACGGCCTGATTGCCCACGCCGAGCGCCGCGGCGGTGCAGCCGCCGATCTCGATGTAATAATAATCTTCCGCGCTGTCATTGCCCGACCCGAAATGGATCTTGAGCCTGCCCCTGGCATCGAGCCCGGAGCCGTCATGTGCGCCGGAAAGGGAGCCGTCCAGCAGCTTGACGCCGTTGAAGTCCGTAGCATTGGCGATGCGCGTGATTTCTGACGCCATCTGCTGGTATTCGGACTCAATCATCAGGCGCTGGGTGGAATCATAGGTGCCCGTGGCGGCCTGCTCGGCAAGCTCCTTCAGGCGCACCAGCTTTTCATCGATGACGCCCAAGGCTCCGTCGGCCGTCTGGATAAGGGAAATGGCGTCGTTGGCGTTGCGCGAGCCCTGCATCATGGCGGCGATGTCCGCGCGCTGCAATTCCCTGATGGCGAGGCCGGCGGCGTCGTCGGCGGCGCTGTTGACGCGCAGGCCCGTCGACAGCCTTTGCGTGGACTGCGCAAGGCGCCCGTAATGCGCGTTGAGCGACCGGGCCACATTGCCCGCCATGAGATTGTGATTGACGACCAGCGACATTTTTCCCCGGGTGTTTTCCCGAGGCAATCCATGCAAAAATCATGCTGAATATGGCGGAAGTCGCGGCGAAAGGCAGCGAAGCGACGCCGCCCGGGGACAAAAAAGCGCCGGCCCGTAAGGGACCAGCGCCGGAGAAGATTCAAGACGCGGGGAGGGATGGCTCCCGGCCGTCAGATGCGGTCGCAATAGACGTTTTCGAGAAAGCTCTCCATGGCTTCGTCGGCGTTGCCGATAAAGTCCTTGAGCGGAAAGCGCCTGCCGCACACGGGGCAGCGCATGCGCACCTCGCGGCAGGAACGCTCGATAACAAGCGGCGCCCCGCACGAGGGGCACGGCACGGTGGTTTGCGCTTCCCTTGGGCCGAAATAGGACATGGCACGCGCCTCCGAGATTGGGGATACGCCGCACTGGGAGCCCCCCAATGGGGCTCCCGGCGGGCATTTCAGGGCCGAAGAGGCAAGCCCTGAAAAGGTATGGAAGGCGGCCGCGCGGGCCGCGTTGCGCTGCACAGATGGCTCAGGCGCCTAGTTGGGCTGGCTCCTGATGAAGGTGGGGATTTCAAAATCGTCTTCATCATAGATGAAGTCGTCATGGCCGGGGCGGTGCGGGCGGCGCAGCTGCGGGTCCGGCGTGCCCCGCCTGAGATAGGCCGGAAGATCGTCATTTCCCCCATGCCAGCGCTGCACGGCCTCGCGGCGGGAGGCGGGGCGCACGCCGCGTTCCTGGTGCGCGGCTTCCTCGAGGTGCACGAGGCTCCCCTGCTGGGGGCGGCGCGGGCGTGCGGGCGTGGTCATGGCGTCGGGCCCGGGCTGGCGGAAGTCGGTCACGCGGGCCTGGCCCTCCTGCACGGGCTCGGGCTGGATCTGGGGCTGCCCGGGCTCGATGCCCGTGGCGATGACCGTGAGGTGCAACTCGTCGCCGATATTGTCGTCAAACACCACGCCGAAGATGATGTTGGCCTCCTGCGGGGCGGCGTCGGCGATGAGGGTGCCGATTTCCTCGATCTCCTCGGCGGTGATGTCCATGGGCGCCGTGATGTTGTAGAGGATGGCCTTGGCGCTCTCGAGCGACACGTCGTCGAGCAGCGGGCTGCTGATGGCGCGCTGCGCGGCCTCGCGGGCGCGGTTCTCGCCCGAGGCCATGCCCGTGCCCATGAGGGCCGGCCCGGCCTCGCTCATGGTGGTGCGCACGTCGGCGAAGTCGAGGTTGATGAGGCCCTCGCTCACGATCACGTCCGANATGCCCTTCACNGCNTAATAGAGCACGTCNTTGGCGCGCTGGAGCATTTCGGTGAACGGCACCTTGNNCATCTTGGGCGCGCCGGTGCGNAGGCGGTCATTGGGGATGGTGATGAGGCAGTCCACATGCTTGCGAAATTCCTCAAGNCCGGCCTCGGCCGCGCGCTTGCGCTTGACGCCCTCCCAGCTGAAGGGCGTGGTNACGACGCCCACGGTGAGCGCGCCAAGCTCCTTGGCGGCCTGGGCCACCACGGGCGCCGCGCCCGTGCCCGTGCCGCCGCCCATNCCGGCGGTGACNAANACCATGTCGGCATCGCCGATGGCNTCGCGGATGGCGTTGACGCTTTCCACGGCGGCCTCGCGCCCGATGGCCGGGTTGGCGCCGGCGCCGAGGCCCTTGGTGAGNTTTTCGCCAAGCTGNACCTTGAGGGCCCTGTCGTTCTTGTTCAGGGCCTGAAGGTCGGTATTGGCGCAGACGAANTGCACACCGCGCAGGCCGGAATNGATCATGTGGCGCACNGCGTTGCCGCCGCCNCCGCCGACGCCGATGACCTTGATTTTCGCGTTGCCNGACATGCTGGTGTCGATATCGTCAACAATGGACTGCGTCATCTTGCCTCTCCTTGGTTGCTGTCCCCGAGTGCCCGCCTCTGGCGCCCGCGTGNTGCANGGCGCCTAGGAAATATCCGAAAACCATTTTTTCATGCGCGCGAGAACGCCGTCGAAAATGCCGGTCTCGTTGCGCACGCTGAACTTTTTCTGGCCCGCGAGCTCGCGCTCCGCCCCGTAGCGCAGAAGCCCGACGGCCGTGGAAAACTTGGGGCTGTTGACCACATCCTTGAGGCCCGTCACATTGCGCGGATAGCCGATGCGCGTGGGCAGCCCGAAAATCTGTTCGCCAAGCTCCTGGCAGCCGTCCATGAGGGCCGTGCCGCCGGTGAGCACCACGCCCGCGCCGATGAGCTTCTTGTAGCCCGAGCGCTCCAGCGACTGGTCCACGAGGTAGAGGATCTCCTCCATGCGCGGCTCGCAGATCTCGGTCAAAAGGCGCCGCGACAGGCGCTGCGGCTCGCGGCCGCCCACGCTGGGCACCTCGATGAGCTCGTCCCCGGGGCCGAGCAGGTCGGTGAGGGCGCAGCCGTACTTGACCTTGATCTTCTCCGCCGCGGCCACGGGCGTGCGCAGGCCGAAGGCGATGTCGTTGGAGAGGTTCTGCCCGCCGAGCGCCAGCACCGCCGTATGCTTGATGGCGTCGTTGGCGAAGATGGCGATGTCGGTGGTGCCCCCGCCAAGGTCGACGAGGGCCACGCCGATCTCGCGCTCCTCCTCGGTGAGCACGGCCTTGGCCGANGCGAGNGACTCGAGCGCGATGTCGGCCACCTCAAGCTGGCTCCTGTGGCAGGAGCGCACGATGTTCTGCGCCGAGGAGACCGCGCCGGTCACGATATGCACGTCCACCTCGAGGCGCACGCCGGCCATGCCAAGCGGGTCGGCGATGCCGCGCTGGCTGTCCACGATATATTCCTGCGGCAGGATGTGGATGACCTCGCGGTCGAGCGGGATGGCCACGGCCCGGGCGGCGTCGAGCGCGCGGTCCACGTCGCGCTGCGTCACTTCGCCGCCCTTGACGGCGATGATGCCGTGGCTGTTGATGCCCATGATGTGGCTNCCCGCTATGCCCACATAGACNGAGTGGATCTGGCAGCCGGCCATGAGTTCCGCGTCTTCCACGGCCTTGCGGATGGACTGCACCGTCTGCTCGATATTGACCACCACGCCCTTGCGCAAGCCCGTGGAGACGCTGGTGCCGATGCCCACCACGTCCACCTGGCCCGTGTCGGTGAGCTCGCCCACCACGGCGCAGATTTTCGTCGTTCCGATGTCAAGGCCGACGATGAGCGCGGATTTGTTCATCTTCCTCTCCTCACTGGCCCGGGGCGCCGCCCTGCGGCATATCGCCNCGCCGCGCGGGCTGGTTGCGGATAACCCAGACATTTCCATCCACTGCGCGCGCTTCCCGCACCCCGCCAAGTTCGTGCCGCCGCGCCAGGTCCCCCAGGGCCATGCCGAGCCGTGAAAGGTTGCCCTCCCAGTCGTCCGTGGCGATGGAAAGGCGCATTTCCCGGTCTTCCAGATAGAGCTCCACCCCGCGCGACGGGCTCAGCGTCACCTGCGCGATGGCGCCCGCCTCTATGGGCAGGCCGCCCCCCTGCACATCCTTGAGCAGCCGCGCCAGATAGGGCGTNTCGTCCTCGGCGCCGGGCTCGATGCGCAGGGTCGGCAGGGAGAGAAAATTCCTGCTCTCCACCGGGGCGATGATGCCGCCGCGCTCGTTGGCGTAATACAGCACGCCGTCCTTGTGNACCCAGAACGAGGGCATCCGCTCCTTGAGCTTGATGACGAACCTGTCCGGCANNAGNCGCTTGACCGAAGCCTCCTCCACCCANGGGGTGTCGCGCAGGTTGCGCTCCACNTCGGCGATGCTCACCGCCAGGCTGTTGTCCCCCTCGCCGATGCCCCCGTACTGGAGCACCATCTCGCGCGAAAGCCGCACATTGCCCGCCACGTCCACATGCNTGGTGGCGAAAAAATCACTGGTCAGGGCCTTGCCGTAGAGCCAGAGCGAGACCGCGCATATCCCGGCGAGGGTCACGCCCGCCGCCAGCAGGATGAGGATGCCTGCCACGAGCGTCCGCCAGGTGATGCCGCCTATCCTGCGCGCCTGCGAGCCCGCCCCCTGGGCTCCCCCAGCGCTGCTGCCGGCGGGGCGCCGCAGGAAGGAAAACATCCGCCCAAGGCCCGCAAAGCGCGCCTCCTTGGGCGCCGTATAGGCATTGCGGGACTTGCGGCCGCCGCGCCTCAACGCAGCCGGCACGGGACTATCCTGACCTCCGGCACAAGCTCGTGGCCGAAGCGCCGGCGCACCGCCTCCCGCGCCTCGGCAAGGAGCGTCAGCGCCGCGTGAGCGCTGCCCCCGCCCTCATGCACCAGAAAATTCGCGTGCATGGGCGAAAAAGCCATGCCCCCCAACCTTCGCCCGCGAAACCCCGCCTCTTCGAGGAGCTTGCCGGCGGCCACTCCGGGCGCGGGATTCTTGAAGGCGCAGCCCGCGCTCCAGGCCGTTACGGGCTGTTTAGACTTTTTCTCAAAAAAGTTGAGACGCATGCGTTTAGCAATGCCATCCTTTGTGGCGGGGGTCAAGCCAAATATGGCTTCCAGCACAAGAAAATCGCGTATTTCTTCGCCGTCCGCATCCATGATGGCGAGGTTTCGGTACGCCGGCCTGAGGGCTGGGGCGCCGACTTCCATGATTCGCCCCCCCCTGGCGAGCACCAGCCGCTCCACGCGGGCGCAGGTCTCCACGCCGAAGGAGCCCGCGTTCATGGCCACGGCCCCCCCCACGCTGCCCGGAATGCCGGCGATCCCCTCGAGGCCCGAAAGGCCGTTCGCAGCGCAAAAACGCAGCAGTCGCGGCAGCGGCACTCCGGCCCCGGCCCGCACGAGGAACTTCTTCCCCTCTTCCCCGATGATCTCCGGCCCGTCGGTGAAAGCCGCGCGCACCAGCACGAGGGGGAGCTCGCCGTCCCCGGCGAGGAGGTTGCTCCCGCGCCCGATGAAGAGCGCTTCGCCCCCGAGCCGCGCAAGGTGTTCGGGGAGCGCCAGCGCGTCCTCGTGAGTTTCCAGCACGAGCTCGGCGATGGCCGTGCCCCCGAGGCGAAGGGTGGTGCGTTCCGCAAGGCGCGGCGCCGCAATTTCACGCATGCTCGGCCCCGTTGAGCCACGCGGGCCCGAGGCGGGTGATGGAGCCAGCGCCGAGCGTGAGGAGCACGTCGCCGTGCTTCAGCTCCTCCCCGAGGGCGCCGAGCAGGTCGTCCAGGGTGCGGCAATAGCGCAGGGGCGTATCGCACACCTGGCCAATGCCCTCGGCGAGGCTCTGGCCGGAGACGCCGGGGATGGGCTTTTCCGAGGCGGCGTAGATCTCCGTGAGCAGCAGGGCGTCGGCGAGGTCGAAGACCTTGCAGAATTCGCCGAAGTGCGCCTGCGTGCGGCTAAAGCGGTGCGGCTGGAAGGCCGCCACGATGCGCCGCCCCGGGAAGACCTCGTGCGCCGTGCGCAGGGTGGCCGCGATCTCGGCCGGATGATGGCCGTAATCGTCCACTACCGTTACGCCCTCGCGCTCGCCCTTGAACTCGAAGCGCCGCCCCACCCCGCGAAAGCCCGCAAGCCCCTCGGCGCACACCTCGAAGGGGATGTCGGCCGCGAGAGCCGCGCCGATGGCGGCCAGCGCGTTGAGGATATTGTGCCGCCCCGGCTGGGGCACCGTGGCCTCGCCGAGCCTTACCCCGCGGTGCCACACGGCGAAACGGCTTTTGGCGCCGCATTCCAGCGGCTCGGCGCGCAGGTCGTTTTCCTCGCCCAAGCCGTAGGTCGCCACGGGCCGCTTGACGCGCGGCAACAGCGCGCGCACCCCGGGGTCGTCGCCGCAGACGATGTTCAGCCCGTAGAACGGCACCTTGTTCATGAAACGCACGAAGGCCTCGTCCAGGGCCTCGCGGTTTTGGTAGTGATCCATGTGGTCGTCGTCCACATTGGTGACCACATTGATGATGGGCAAAAGGCAGAGGAAGGAGCCGTCCGACTCGTCCGCCTCGGCGATGAGGTAGTCGCCCCGGCCGAGATGCGCGTTGGCGCCGTAGACATTGAGGCGCCCGCCGATGATGACCGTGGGGTCGAGGCCGGCGGTATCGAAAATGGAGGCCGTGAGCGAGGTGGTCGTGGTCTTGCCGTGGGTGCCGGCAATGGCGATGCCCTGCCGAAGGCGCATGAGCTCGGCGAGCATTTCCGCGCGGGGGATGACCGCGATATTGCGCCGGCGCGCCTCCACGACCTCAGGATTGTCTTCGGCTATGGCCGTGGACTTGACGAGCACTTGCACGTCGCCCACGTTCTCGGCGGCGTGGCCCACGGCCACCACGGCCCCGAGCGCGCGCAGATGGCGCACCACGGCGGATTCGGCCATGTCCGAGCCGGAGATGCCGTAGCCCTCGCTGAGCAGCACTTCGGCGATGCCGCTCATGCCCGCGCCGCCGATGCCCACCATGTGGATATGCCGGATCTTGCTCTTCATGTCCCCCCCAGCAAAAATTCGTCCCTGAAAGATCCCTGACAGATGCCGGGGCTTGTCAGCGCGCCACGCCCGTGAGCGCGTCCGCCACGGCGGCGGCGGCGTCGGTGCGCGCAAGCCCGCGCGCCGCCCGGCCCATGCCCGCAAGCGCGGCAGGGTCGGCAAGAAGGCCCAGAAGCAGCGCCGCCATGTGCGCCCGCGGAAAGTCCCGCTCCTGCACGAGGCGGCCGGCCCCGGCCGCGGCCACCACTTCGGCGTTGCGCGTCTGGTGGTCATGGATGGCCGCGGGAAAAGGCACGAGCACGGACGGCAGCCCGGCGGCGCACAGCTCGGCCACGGTGCTGGCGCCTGCCCGGCAGAGCGCGAGATCCGCCCAGGCATAGGCCTCGGCCATGTCGTCGATGAAGGCGCTCACGCAGTCGGGCGCATAGCCCGCTTCGGCATAGGCCGCGCGCGTGGCGTCAAGGTCTTTCTCGCCGCACTGGTGGCGGATCTCCACGCCAGCGGCCTTGAGCCGGTCAAGCAATCCGGGCATAAAGGCGTTCAGGCTGTGCGCGCCCTGCGAGCCCCCGAGCACGAGCAGCCTTTTCGTGCCGCGCGTTGCCGCGTCCTTGCGCATGGCTGCCACGCCGGCGATGGCCGCGCGCACCGGGTTGCCGGTGAGCACGCATTTTTCCGCCGGAAAGCCCCGCGTGCCGGGGAGCGAAATGCAGACTTTGCGCGCCAGCCGCGCGAGAACCCGGTTGCTCGTGCCGGCTACGGCGTTCTGCTCGTGAAGCACTGCGGGCACGCCACAAAGGCGCGCCGCCAGCATGGGCGCAAAAGCCGCATAGCCGCCGAAGCCCGCCACGGCATCGGGGCGGAAGCCGCGCACGAGGGCGAGGGCCTTACCCACGGCCACGCTCATACGCGCCGCGGCGCCCACGGCACGCAGGCCCCGGCCGAGAAAGCCCCGCACGGGCAGCCCGGCGAACTCGATGCCCGCGCGGGCGCAGAGCCGGGCCTCGGGGCCGTACTCGGAGCCCACGAAGAGCAGCCGCGCGTCAGGCGTGCGACGGCGCAGCTCCTCGGCGACGGCGAGCGCGGGAAAGATGTGGCCGCCAGTGCCGCCGGTGGTCAGGAGGATCTTGTCCATGCGCCCGCCGTGCGCGAAAAGTTGAGCAAAAGGCCCACGCAGAGCATGGTGGCGATGAGGTTGCTGCCGCCATAGCTCATGAGCGGCATGGGCACGCCCTTGGGGGGCGCCACGCCCATGACCACGGCGAGGTTCATCACCGCGCCCATGACAAGGATGGTGGTGATGCCGAAGGCCGTGAAGCGGTCGCGCAGCTCGCGCTGGCCCATGATGATGCGGTAGCAGCGCCAGAACAGCAGCGCGAAGAGCCCCATGACGATGGTCACGCCCACGAAGCCCATTTCTTCGGCGAGCACGGCCATGATGAAGTCGTTGTGGGCTTCCGGCAGGTAGAACATCTTTTGCCGGCTGGCGCCCACGCCCACGCCGAAAAAGCTCCCCGAGCCGATGGCGAGCAGGGATTGCACGAGCTGGTAGCCCGTATTGTGCGCGTCCTGGAAGGGATCGAGAAAGGCCAGGAGGCGCCTGAGCCGGTAAGGCTCGGCAATGGCGAGGGCCATGGCGCCCGCGCAGGCGAGCCCCAGGGAGAAGAAGATATAGATGAAGCGGGTGCCCCCGGCCACGCACATGAAGAACAGGATGCCGGCGAGCACAACGGCGCTCCCGAAATCGGGCTGCAGCAGGAGCAGGAAGCAGAAGAGCCCGGTCACGGCGAAGGGCGGGATGACGCCCCTGCTGAAGGTCTTGATGAGCTGCTGCTTGGTGCTCATGAAATAGGCGAGATAGAGCGCCAGCGCGATCTTCACGAACTCCATGGGCTGGATGGAGACGGGCCCCAGGCGGATCCAGCGCTTGGCGCCGTTGATGGAGGGCGCCAGCGGCGAAAGCGTGATGAGCACGAGCAAAAGGGCGAAGAAGAGCGCCGGATACTGGAGCCGGTAGAGCCAGTCGCGCGGCAGGAGCGCCGCGCACCAGAGCGCCACGCCGCCCAGCGCCGCAAACAGTACCTGGCGCTTGAAGAAGTGGTACTTGTCGCCGTTGGCCTGCTCGGCCACGATGCCGCTTGCCGAGAGCACCATGACAAGGCCCACGGCGAGGATGGCGAGGGCGATGGTGAAGAGCCACCAGTCAAAGGAGGCCGGCCCGTTCCCCTCCCCGGCATGGTTCACCGCCCGGGCCACGGGGCTCTTGGCCTGTGCCGAGGGCGCCTGGGGCTTCACAAAGACATTCTTCATGCCAGTTCCCCCACGATGCGTTTGAAATCGTCGCCGCGGGCCATGTAATTTTTGTAGAGGTCAAAACTCGACGTTGCCGGGGCGAGCAAAACCGCGTCTCCGGGCTTCGCCGCGCCGGCCAGCTCCCGCACGGCTTCGGCGAGGGTCGCGTGCCAGCCCATGGGCACCACGCCGGCCCACGCCCTCTCGAATTCCTCGCGGCTCGCACCGAACAGGCCCACCTGCACCACCTTTTCCCGCAAGAGCGGCACAAGGGCCGCAAGGTCGCCGCCCTTGAACTTGCCCCCGCAGAGCAGGCGCACCGGCCGGTCGAAGGCGCGCAGGGCCACTTCCAGCGCGGCCACGGTGGTGCACTTGGAATCATTGACAAAAAGCACGCCGCCGCGCTCGGCCACGCGCTCGAGCCTGTGCGGCAGCGGGCGGAAGCCGGCCACGGCGCGGGCCGCATTGGCCTCGCTCACGCCGAACAGCCGGCAGGCCTGCCACGCGGCCTCGGCGTTTAAGGCGTTGTGGGCGCCCATGAGGCCGCTGTGCGGGAAGCGCGAGGGCCCCTCCTCCACCCAGACCTTGCGGGCGCGCACCGGCCACGCCGCGGAAAGCCCGCGCACGCTCTCGCCGAGCACGGCAAGGTCGCTCTCGTCCTGGCAGCGGAACAGGCGGAACTTGGCCTCGGCGTATTCGTCCATATCCTTGTGATAATCCAGGTGGTTGGGCGAGATATTCAGCAGGATGGCCGCGCGCGGGCAAAAGGTGGAGCAGCCCTGAAGCTGGAAACTGGAGACCTCGAGCACCAGCACGTCGGCCTTGCGGCCCGCGAGCACATATTCCGAAAGCGGCGTGCCGATATTGCCTCCGAGAAAGACCGAATAGCCCTGCGCCTGGAGCATGGCGGCCGCCAGCGAGGCCGTTGTCGTCTTGCCGCTGGTGCCGGTGACGGCGAGCACGGGCTCGTCGTCGAGCGAGCGCCAGGCGAGTTCCATCTCGGCGAGAATTTCCGGTGCCCGGGCGCCGGGAGCCACGGTGGCCTCCACCAGCGGCGCGATGGCCGCCACGGGCAGCCCCGGGCTCGGGATGACCCAGGCCGCGCCCGCGAATTGGGCGGGCGTGTGCTCGCCGAGCTGCACGTCCACGCCGTCGGCGCGCAGTTCCGCAAGCTGGGCTTCGCTCAGCGCGTCCGCCTTTTTGTCCAGCAGGCGCACCTCGGCGCCCAGTTTGCGCAAGAGCCGTGCTGCGGCGAGGCCCGACCGGCCCGCGCCCACCACCACGGCGAGTTCGCCCGCTTGCGGCTTTGGGCCGCGGCTGTGCTCCAGTGCCATTGTCGCTCCTCAGCGCAGTTTCAGGACGGACAGGGCCAGCATGCCAAGCAGGATGGAGAGTATCCAGAACCGGATGATGATCTTGGATTCCGGCACGCCCTTGAGTTCAAAATGATGGTGCAGCGGCGCCATGCGGAAGATGCGCTTGCCGCCCGTCCAGCGGAAATAGCCCACCTGCAGGATGACCGAGAGTGTTTCGGCCACAAAGATGGCGCCCACCACGGCGAGGAGCAGCTCCTGCTTGCAGAGCAGGGCGAGGTAGCCGAGCACGCCGCCGATGGAGAGCGAGCCCACGTCGCCCATGAAGACCTGCGCCGGATAGGCGTTGAACCAGAGAAAACCCAGGCCCGCCCCGGCGAGCGCCGCGCAGAACACCGTGACCTCGCCCACGCCCGGGATGTAGGGCATGAGCAGGTAGGCGGAAAAGCGCGCGTTGCCGGTGACATAGATGAAGATGGCGAACACCAGGGCCGCGATGATGGCCGGCCCGATGGCGAGGCCGTCCAGCCCGTCTGTGAGGTTGACGGCGTTGGACGCCGCCACCATGAGGAAGATGCCGAAGGGCAGGTAGAACCAGCCGAGATCGGGCGCCCAGCTCTTGACAAAGGGGATGGTGAGCCGGCTGTCGAAGGCCGGGTTTTCCCAGAGCATCCAGATGGCGCAGAAGGCCACGAGGATCTGCGCGGTGAACTTGGCCTTGGCCGAAATGCCCCGGTTCTGGTGGTGGCGGAGCTTGGTAAGGTCGTCCCACAGGCCCACGGCGCCAAAGCCCACGAACACGAAGAGCGTCTGCCAGACATAGCGGTTGGCGAGGTCGCCCCACAAGAGCAGGCTCACGGCAAGGCTGAACAGGATGAGCAGGCCGCCCATGGTGGGCGTACCGGCCTTGGCGGCATGCGCGGCCACGTCCTCATGGATGTACTGACCGCACTTGAGGCGCCGGAGCCACGCGATGAAGCGCGGCCCCACGAGGATGGAAATGACGAGCGCTGTGATGAGCGCCGCCATGGAGCGGAAGGAGATGTAGCGGAAGACGTTGAACGCCGTCCATTCCGCTGCAAGCGGGGCGAACAGGCTATAAAACACGCCCTTCCTCCCTGCCCTGCCCTGCCTGGGCCTTTTCCAGCGCGGCCAGCAGTTCTTCCAGCCGGTTGGCGCGCGAGCCCTTGAAGAGCACGACGGCCCCTTGGGGGAAACTTGCCTCCGCCTCCCATGCGCGCGCGAAGTCCTCCGGGCCGGTCACGGGCTTCCAGCGGACGTCGGGATGCGGATTTTCCGCCGCGAGCCCTGCGTGAACATCCTCGCCATGGCCGCCCTTCCAGTAGATTGCATCCACGCCAAGGCGCCCGAGCAGGCGACCCAGGTCTTCATGATGCTTGGCCGATTCCGCCCCCAGTTCGCCCATTTCGCCGAGCACGGCCACGAGCGGGAGGCCCGCACCCCGGGCCTCCTCCGCCGCCGCTTCGAGCATGCGGCGCATGGAGAGGGGATTGGCGTTATAGGTGTCGTCGATGACGCGCCACGGCCCGAGCTCTTTGCGGGCCGAGCGTTGCGGGGGCAGCGGCGCTTCAGCGAAGCCCCGGCGGATCTCCTCTTCGGAAAGGCCGAGCAGGTGCGCGGCCGCTGCGGCGGCGATGGCGTTTTCCGCGCCGTAGGCCCCGCGGAAGGGCGTTGCGGCCTCCAGTCCCTTGCCCGCGAGCTCAAGATGGAAGTTCCCGGCTCTCTCGCCCATGCGCGCGCTGTAGGGGGTATCGGCCCCGGCAGCGGTGAAATAGACGGGCCTGGCGCCCGAGGCTTGGGCCTCGGCCACGAGGTCCGCATAATCCGCGCTCACCAGCGCCGTGCCCCCGGGCGCCAGGTGGGAGAGCAGACGCGCCTTATGCCAGGCCACGCCCTTGCCGCCAAGGCCCTCGGTATGGCCCGGGCCCACATTGAGGATGACAGCGAGGTCAGGCCTGAGGATGGCCGCAAGCTCGTCCATGTCGCCCTCGTGGCTGATGCCCGCCTCCATGACCCAGAAGGGCTCGTCGCCGTCCGTATCCAGCACGGCGCAGGGCATGCCGATCTGGTTATTGTGGTTGAGCGGCGTTTTTGCGGTCTTGCCGCGCACTGCGAGGATGGCGGCGAGCGCTTCCTTGAGCGTGGTCTTGCCGGCCGTGCCCGTAATGCAGACGACTTTTGCGGCCGTCCTGTCGCGCCAATGGGCGGCGAGCCGCCCCAAGGCCTTGACGGTATCCGGCACCACGAGCACGGGCACGCCCAGGGCCGAGACTTCCGGGAGCGGACGGGACGCGAGCACGGCCCCGGCGCCGCGCTCCACGGCGGATGCGGCAAAATCATGGCCGTCCACGCGCGCGCCCGGCACGCAAACGAAGAGAGCGCCCGGGCAGGCCTCCCGGCTGTCCGTCACGGCGCGGGCGAGCACACGGCCCTCGTGGGCGGCACAGGCTTCCGCAGACAGGCCCAGCGCCTGCGCCATTTCTCCAACGGTCATTCGCACCGCAAAAGCTCCCGCACCACTTCCTGATCGCTGTAGTGGTGCTTCACGCCCTTGATGATCTGGTAATCCTCATGGCCCTTGCCGGCGATGAGCAGGGCGTCCTCCCGGCCGAGCATGGCGAGGGCCCTGGACGTGGCCGCGCGGCGGTCCGCCTCGACCACCACCTCGCGCGCGCCCGCAAGGCCGGGCAGCACATCCTCAAGGATGGCTTCCGGCTCCTCGTTGCGCGGGTTGTCCGAGGTGAGCACGGCCACGTCCGCATGCCGCGCCACGGCCTCGCCCATGAGCGGGCGCTTGGTCCTGTCGCGGTTGCCGCCGCAGCCGAAGACCGTGATGATGCGGGCAAAACCGGCACCGCGCAGGGCCGTGAGCACATTGACGAGCGCGTCCGGTGTGTGGGCGTAATCCACAAACACATGCAGGCCCCGGGGGTTGTCCACCCGCTCGAGGCGCCCGCAGACGCCGTTGAAACTCTCCAGCGCGCCCATGGCCGCGGGCGCAAGCCCGAGCTCCAGCGCCATGGCCTGCGCGGTGAGCAGGTTGGCCGCGTTGAAGGCGCCCACGAGCGGCGAGCGCAACTCCCACTCCTCGCCCGCGAAGTGCATGCGCAAATGCGTGCCCCCCGTGCCGGAGGAGAGCAGTTCGCCCCAGAGATGCCGCCGCCCCGGCGCCCCGCGCCCGAGCCCGTAGGAAAGGGCGGTGGAGCAAAGCTCCAGGAGGCGCCGGCCCCAGGGGTCGTCGGCATTGACGGCCATGACCTTGTCGGCGCGCGGCAATTCGAGGAAGAGCCGCGCCTTGGCCTTGAAATAGCTTTCCATGTTTTCATGGAAATCGAGGTGGTCCTGCGTGAGATTGGTAAAGGCCGCGCCGGCGAAACTGACCCCGGAGACCCGCTGCTGCGCCAGCGCATGCGACGAGACCTCCATGAACACCATGTCCACGCCGGCCCCGGCCATGCGCGCGAGCATGGCATGCAGGGAGAGCGGGTCAGGCGTGGTGAGGGGCGCGGCCTCGCTGTGGCCCGGCCAGCGGTAGGTTACAGTGCCGAGCACACCCACGCGGTGGCCGGCTGCCGTGAACAGGTGCTCCAGGAGGGCCGCGGTGGTGGTCTTGCCGTTGGTGCCGGTGATGCCCACCACGCGCAGCGGCAGCTCATCGGTGCGGAAGCGTGCCGCCGCGAGCCGCCACAGGGCCTCGCGCGGGTCCTCATGGGCGATGAAGCGGCAGGAGGAAGTCCCAGCGCCTTGCGCCGCTTCCGGCCGGCAGACGACGATGCCCGCGCCCGCCGCCACGGCCTGCGGGATAAAGCGGCTGCCGTCCTCGCTCGCCCCGGGCACGGCCACAAAGATGTCGCCGGGCGCGACCTGACGCGAATCCGCGCGGATTTCGCGCACGCCGGCACGCACGGCCGCGAGCAGGGCCTCAAAATCCCGTTCCATCATCAGCGCTCCGAAAGCCAGAGGATATAGTCGGCCCGCTTGCCTTCCTCGGGCCAGGCCGTGCCCGCGGGCGGGCTCTGGCGCACCACGCGGCTGCCCGTGCCCTTGAGCTCGGGCACCACGCCCGCACGGGCGAAAAGCTCCACGGCGTTGCGCACGGACTTGCCCATGACATCCGGCACATGGCTCGCGGCGCGGGCCCGGTGGCCGGGAAGGCGCATGCCGTCCTGCGGACGGCGCGGGGCCGGCGCTTCGGCCACGGCCGACGCCTCGGGGCTGCCAGCGACGGCAGCGGCCTTGGGCTCAAGATAGGGGGCATCCATGCCCACGAGCTTGAGGCCGCGGCGGCGCACCGTGTCCTTGCGGGCGGCCTCGGCCACCTGCACCTCGGTGAGCGCACCGGTATAGGTGAGCACACGGCTCGCGATCTCCTTGAAGGCCGGGGCCGCCACCACGCCGCCGTACTGGTTGCGCGTGGGCTCGTCCACGAAGACCACCACCAGATAGCGCGGGTCGCGCGCGGGCAAAAAGCCCACGAAGGAGGCCACGCGCTTGACGCCGTAGGTGCCCGCGCGTGCGTCGGCCTTCTGGGCCGTGCCCGTCTTGCCGGCCACCTCCACGCCGGGCACGCGCGCCCGCTTGCCGGTGCCGTCGTTCTCCTCCACCACGTCGCGCATCATGTCCATGACTTCGCGCACGGTCTTTTCGTTGAAGACGCGCTCGTGCGCCTCCTCCACGCCACCCTCCTCGCGCACGAGGCGCAGGGGCTTGTAGATGCCGTGGTTGAGCAGGGTGAGATAGGCCTGGGCCATCTGGAGCGCCGTGACCGACACGCTTTGCCCGAAGGCGGCCGACATGACATCGGCCTCGCCCCAGTCTCTCGGGCGGCGCAGGATGCCCCGGCTCTCGGCCACTGGCACGCTGGTGCGCTCGCCGAAGCCGAGCGCGTGCAGGTATTTCCAGGACTGCTGGGCGCCGAGCTGGAGGCCGATCTTGGCCATGCCGATATTGGAGGAGTAGCGGAGCACCTTGCTCGCCGGCAGGATGCCCTGGGTCGAGGTGTCGCGGATGGAGATGTTCTTGCGCTCCCACTTGCCGCCTTCGCAGTCGATGAGCGTGTTGGGCGTGACCTTGCGCTCCTGCAGGGCCGCGGCCATGACGAAGGGCTTGAAGGTGGAGCCCGGCTCCAGCGCGTCCGCTGCCAGGCGGTTGCGGTAGATTTGCGGGGAGGACTCGCGGTAGGTGTTGGGATTGAAGAAGGGATACTGCGCCCAGGCGAGGATGTCGCCGCTCTCCACATCCACCACGAGGGCGCCGGCCCAGCGGGCGTCGAACTCGCGCGCCGCGCGGGCCACGGCCTCCTCGGCGATGAACTGGATCTGCATGTCGAGGGTCAGGGTCACGTCCTGGCCGCGGGGCTCGCTCTGGCCCTCCTCGTTGAGGTAGAAGCGCCGGCCCATGGCGTCGCGCTGGACGATCTGGCGCACCGGGATGCAGCCGAGGCGTTCTTCCAGCGAGCGCTCGATGCCCTCGAGGCCCTTGTCGTCCAGGCCCACGAAGCCGAGCAACTGGCCGGCCATGTGCTTGAAGGGATAGATGCGGTCATATTCCTTGCTGAGGCCGATGCCCGCAAGGTCGGCCTGACGGATGGCCGCGGCCGTGGAATCGTCCACCTTGCGGCGGAGCCAGACGAAGCGGCGCCGCGTGCGCGAAAGGTCGTCGTGGAGCTTCTGGGCGTCCACGCCGAGCAGGGGCGCGAGCGTGGCCGCGGTGCGGGCGAAATCCTCGATCTCCTGCGGCTTGGCGTAGACCGAGCGCGCCTCCACGCTGCGCGCGAGCACCTGGCCGTTACGGTCATAGATGAGGCCGCGCTTGCCCGACACGAGTTCCGAGGCCATGTGCTGACGCCTCGCCTTGTCCGCGAGCTTGGGGCCCTCGATCATCTGGAGGTGCCAGGCGCGCCCCCAGAGCGCCACCCAGATAAGGCAGAACATGACCGCCACCGCATTGATGCGCCAGCGGCTCCAGTCCACGCTGGCGGCCCATTTGGCGAGGCGCGAGGCCGGGGCCTTGGCGGGCGCGGCCTTGGCCTCCTGCCATTTGGCGCCCTTGCGCGCATCCCGGCGCGGTGTGTAGGTGGCGCGATTGCGCTTGCGTGACGAAAATCCGAGCATGCCTTCCTCCGCCCCGCTTCCTTGCGAAGCGCGATGCCGTGGCTTGCCGTGACCTTTGTGCCCCCAAAAGGCCCCGGCGGCGCGATCCTTAAGACTTGTCCATGCGCCGCACCTGGCCCGGGCCCGGCTCGCGCATGTCGAATTCCTGCGCGCGGCGGCGCAGCTCATAGGGCGAGAGCAGGCGCTCCCGCTCCACTTCCAGCTTGGCGCGCAGGGCCTGGCGCTCCCGCACCTCGTTCTGCGCGATATTGATGAAATACGTCGTATCCGTGCGCTCGATGCCGCTCCAGACGAGCACGAGCCCCATCACGGGCAGCCCCAGCAGCTCCAGCGCCAGCACGGCGAGCCAGCCGCGCCCCCCCTGCGGCTTGGCCGCGCCCTTCTTGCGGCCGTTCACGCCCAACCCCGCTGGCCTTCGGGCGCCGGCGCCTCGGCGATCTTTTCCACCGCGCGCAGCTTGGCCGAGCTTGCGCGCGGGTTGGCCGTGACCTCATCCGGCGAGGCTGTGAGCGGCTTTTTGCTGAGCGGACGCACCTCGGGCACATGGCCGCAGCGGCACACCGGCACATGCCGGGGGCAACGGCAGCCTTCGGCCCAGTACCGCATGGCCTGCTTGACCATCCTGTCCTCCAGCGAGTGAAAGGTGATGATCACGAGGCGCCCGCCCACAGGCAGCCACTTGAGGATGTTGTCCAAAAAGCGGCGCAGTTCGCCGAGCTCGTCATTGACGGCCATGCGCAGGGCCTGGAAGGTGCGCGTGGCCGGGTGGCGCCGCGCCTTGGCCCGCCATGCCGCGGGATAGGCCTGCGCCACCAGGGCCGCAAGCTCGCCCGTAGTGTCGATGGGCGCCTTTTGCCGCGCGTCCACTATGGCGCGGGCGATGCGGCCGGCCTGCGGCTCCTCTCCGAGGGTGGCGATGCACTCCTTGAGGCGCGCAAAACTTTCGCGGTTGACCCAGTGCCAGGCCGAACGCTCCCCGGAGGCCGCGTCCATGCGCATGTCCAGCGGGCCGTCACCATGGAAGCTGAAGCCCCGCTCCGCCTCGTCCAGCTGGAGTGACGACACCCCGATGTCGAGCAGCGCCCCGTTGACGAAATCCCAGCCGAGCTCTTCGAGCGCGCCCGCAAATTCGCTGTAGCGGCGGTGAAAGAGGTGCGCGCGCTCCCCGAAAGGGGCCAGCCGCTCGCGCGCCAGCTCCAGCGCCTGGGTGTCGCGGTCGAGGCCGCAGAGCCTGCTTTTCTGCGCCGCCTCGAGGATGGCCGAAGCGTGCCCCCCCAGGCCCACCGTGCCGTCCAGATAGCGGCCGCCCGCCACCGGCGCCAGCGCCTCCAGCGTTTCCGCAAGGAGCACCGGCACATGCCGGGGCCGCAGCTCAGGCGCCATGGGGGCCGCTTCCCGCATCACAGGTCAAGAACCACATTGCGGGCCGCCAGTTCTTCGCTCACGTCCACGTCAGGAAGGTCGTCAAAGCGTTCCTGGGCCCAGACTTCAAACTTGTCGAGCATGCCCACGAGCACGGCGTCCCGCCCAAGGCCGGCGGCGCGCAGGAGCGGCTGCGGGATGCGCACCCTGCCCTGACCGTCCGGCACCATCTCGTGCGCGAGGCCGATGACCTTGGTCTTAAAATTGGCGAGCGCGGGCGGCGGCATGCGCAGGGCGCCCAGCTGCTCCACGATGGCGTCCCACTTGGCGGGCAGATAGGCGGTGAGATGGCCGTAATACGCGGTCAGCCAGAAAGTGCCGGCAGCCGGGTCAGCGGCGTCGCCCCCATGCCCGGCCGCGCCCAGCGCGTCGAGAAATTTCGGCGGGAGCACCAGGCGCCCCTTGGCGTCCATGCTGCGGTAATAGCTGCCAGTGAAAAGTGCCGCCATAATCTACCACTTTTTTAACCAGAATCACCACTTTTTTCCACTTATGCCCCACAGCGGGAGGCCTGTCAAGGCAGAGAGGCCGCCCGCTGCGAAACTCGCAGGCAGACGGCCTCAGAAGCTGTATGGTTTCAACGGATTATGAAAGGATTTTCTTGCCTCCGGGATGACGGGCAGGCAGGCCGGAAAAGCGTGAAGCCCTATGCGGAGAGGGCGCGGCCTTCGGCGCGGCGGGCGTCCGCCTCGCGGTCCAGCGCGCGCAGGGCCCGCGCAAGCAAAAGCCACGCTTCGGGCCGGTCATTAAGCCGCACGCTCCGGCGGGCGAGCATTTCGGCCATGGCCGGGTCTTCCCCGCCCTCCAGATAGAGCTCGGCGAGCTGGAGCAGGGCCTGGGCGTCGTCAGGATTGCGGAGCAGCGCGTCGTGGAGCAGTTCGCGGGCCTCGGCCCCGCGCCGCTGGCGCGCGGCAAGGCGGGCGAGCTGACGCCGGGCAGTGGCGGGCGTGCCCGGGCGCGCGTCCTCCAGCGCCGCCGCGCGCTCATAGCAGCGCTGCGCCTCGGCGCGCCGTCCGCGCTGCTCATGCAGGCGCCCGAGCCTCAGCCACACATAGCGGGATTCGGGCGCAAGCTCGGCACTGCGCCGGTAGTGCCGCGCCGCGGCCCGGAAGTCCCCAAGGTTCTGGCAGAGAGCCCCAAGATTGTAGGCGATCTTGGCGGCAAGCGCGGGGTCAGTCGCATGGCGGAGCGCCGCCTGGAACTGGCGCTGCGCTTCGGCGCCCCGGCCCACGGCCGCGAGGCAGACGCCGAGGGAATTGCGCGCCATGGCGTTGGCTCCGTCAGCGAGAAGCGCCAGCTTGTATTCTTCCATGGCGCCGAAGGCGTCGCCCAGGCTGTAGCGCCTGTCCGCGCTGATGTTGAGCGCCACGGAATCGCACAGGCCCACGCGGGGCCCGGTCTCCAGCAGCAGGGCGAACTCCAGCGCCTTGAGGGCGCAGGCTTCGCTTTCGTCCTTGCGGAATTCCAGAAAGGGATGCGCCGCGAGCCCGGCCGCAGCCTGAAGCCCGGCCTCGCCGGCGGCGTCGCAGATGGCCGCGTAGAGCGGCAGGCAGGCATCGCCCTTCGCGCCCGGGTGAAACACGATGAGACTATTGCTGCCGTAACGGCCCACGAGCGCCGGCGCCGGCGCGTTGAGGCGCTCCGCCGTTTCGGCAAGGAGCTGCGGCGCCGCGCAAAGCCACGCTTCCAGCGCGGGAAGCGCTGATGCGTCCGATTCCACACCTTCCCCGCCGCTGTTCTCCACTGTCGACGCAAGGCGCACGATGGCGAGGGTATATTTGCGCGAGGCCTCCCGCGCCATGGCGAAGCGGCGCAAAAATTCCCCATGACTCAAGGGGCCGTCTTCCGGCGCAGGGGCCGGGGCTTCCGCCGCTTGTTCGGAAGCCGGCGATTCCTCCCCGGGCGCCGGGGCCTCCGGCTCCGCCGCCAGCAGGAGGCGGTCGCCCGCTTCGGGCGGCGCCGCCGGGTCTTCAAGATGCACGATTTCGGCCAGGGCCTCCCCGCTCTCCACCCGCAGAAGCACGATGTCGCCCTTGAAGGCGCCGGCGCGGCCGTCCGCCGTGCGCGCCCGTACCTGGAAGCGCTGGCCCTCTGTGGCCTTGGCCTCCCTGCCGAGACTCACCCTGAGACGGTCGAGGGCGGGCCGTTCCAGCACCACGCCCCCTTCGCGCAGGATCTGGGCAAAGGGCATGACGGCATCACGCGAGTGCGCGCCACTCGCGCCAGCGCCGGCAAGCGCCCGTTCGGCAGCATCGGCGGCGAGCCGCGCCCTGTCCCGGAGCTTGCGGGCCTGGTCGAACATGGCGAGCGAAAGCTCGGGGCCGAGCATGTCCTGCGGGTACAGGGCGTGCCCGGCGCAAAGCCTGGGCCTGAGCGCAAGGCCCGTCACCGGGTCGGTGATGCGCACGGCGTCCATGCGCGCGAGCGCCTCCTGCGCGAGCCGGTGGCAGGCGCCGCGCCCGATGGCCGGAAAGAGCAGGCCGATCTCGCAGGGGCCGATGCGCCCGGCCCGGGCGTCCGAGGGCAGTTCCGCAAGACAGGCACGGGCCTGGGCGCGCATCATCTCCTCACAGAAGGCATAGCCGAAGCTGCGGGTCATGGCTTCACCGTCGCGCCAGCGCAGGACGGCCATGCCGAGGCAGAGCCGGTGCAGGGGCGCGGGGCCGCTCGTGGAGCGCGAAGGGTCGCGCATGGCGGCGCGCAGGAGCTCCACCTCGGCTTCCATGCGCGCCAGAAGGGCGGCCTCCGTGATGAGATCGGTTGCGGGGTCGCGCTCCATGGCACGGGCCCGGGCGAGATTTTCGAGGCACAGGGCAGCGATGGCCGGCAAGTGCGACAGGAGGCGCCGCGCCTCGCGGGCCCGAACGCCGTGCAGCATGAGCACCCCGAGGCTTTCGCCGCGCCACACGAGCGGCAGGAGCAGCCGGCGCTCGCGGCTCAAAAGTTCCGGCTCGCGCGGGCCGGCATGCGTGGGAAAATAGAGGGCGTGGCCCTCAAAAGAAAGAAAGGCGCCAAGGCCCGCACAGAGCAGGCTCTCCATTTCCATGAGGTCTGCGCGCGAAAGGATGAGCGAAGCCTGAGTCTCTTGCATCCGCAGAGTCTAGACGGGGGACGCCCGCTTGTCTAGAAAATATCTTGAAAAAGTCCCAAGCCCGGGGCGTCCCGTCTCTCGCGCAACAGTCCTCAACATTGACAAGGCGCGGCGGGCATGTTTTTCTCAAGGCCGGCCAAAAGGCCCGGAAATTCACGGCCGGCCCCTGCTGTGGGGCGCCCTTGGCATCCATTTTTGAAGGAGCGGACATGCCCATCCAGAACGGCGACACCATTCGCGTCCACTATACAGGCACCCTTTCCGACGGCACGGTCTTCGACTCCTCCAAGGAGCGGGAACCGCTGGAATTCACCCTCGGCGCAGGCTCGCTCATCCCCGGCTTCGAGGCGGCTGTTGCCGGCCACGAGCCCGGCGAGACCGTCACCGTGACCATCCCGCCGGCCGAGGCCTATGGCGAGGCCGACCCGGAGCTCGTCTTCACCGTGGCCCGCGCACAGGTGCCCCCGCACATCCCGCTGGAGGTGGGCACCCCGCTCCAGCTCTCCAACGAGCAGGGCCAGATGGACGTGACGATCACCGAGGTGGGCCCGGACGAAATCACCCTTGACGCCAATCACCCGCTGGCCGGCAAGGAGCTCACCTTCGAGATCGAGATCCTCGACAAGAAATAGCGCAAAGACGGAAAGCCCATGAGCAGCAATACCGGGCGCCACAGCGCCATCCAGGCCATCACCACCTACAAGCCGGACGTGGCGCCCCTGAACTTCGCGGACACGCGGCCCACGGACATCTTCGGCTGCAACGTGTTCAACGACCGCGTCATGCGCGAGCGCCTGCCCAAGGAGGTCTACCGCTCGCTGCACAAGACCATCGCCTTCGGCGAGCGCATGGACCCCTCCATCGCGGACACCGTGGCCGCGGTCATGAAGGACTGGGCCATCGAGAAAGGCGCCACCCACTTCACGCACATCTTCTACCCGCTCACCGGGCAGACGGCCGAAAAGCACGACAGCTTCCTCATGCCGGACGGCACGGGCGGCGTCATCGCCGAGTTTTCCGGTTCCATGCTCATCCGTGGCGAGCCGGACGCCTCCTCCTTCCCGTCCGGTGGCCTGCGCTCCACCTTCGAGGCGCGCGGCTACACGGCCTGGGACGTGACGAGCCCGGCCTATATCATGGAAAACCCCAACGGCACCTTTTTGTGCATCCCCACCATGTTCCTCTCCTGGACGGGCGTGGCGCTGGACAAAAAGACGCCGCTCTTGCGCTCCAACCAGGCGGTCAACCGCGAGGCCCAGCGCCTGCTCGCGCTGTTCGGCATCGAGGCGGATCTGCCCATCCTCTCCTATGCCGGGCTTGAGCAGGAATATTTTTTCATCGACCACAATTTCAACTTCGCCCGGCCGGACATCCAGATCGCCGGGCGCTCGCTCTTCGGCGCAAGGCCCGCCAAGGGGCAGGAATTCAGCGACCAGTACTTCGGGGTCATCCCGCAGCGCGTGCTCTCCTGCATGATGGAGGTGGAACGCGAGCTCTACAAGCTCGGCGTGCCCGTGCGCACCCGCCACAACGAGGCCGCGCCCAGCCAGTACGAGATCGCGCCGCTCTATGAGCCGAGCAATCTCGCGGTGGACCACAACCACATCATCATGTCCACCCTGCGCAATGTGGCCAAGCGCTACGGCCTCAAGTGCCTGCTCCACGAAAAGCCCTTCAGCGGGGTCAACGGCTCGGGCAAGCATGTCAATTATTCGCTCGGCAACAGCGAGCTCGGCAGCCTCTTCGACCCCGGCGAAACGCCGCACGCCAATGCCAAGTTCCTCGTGTTCTGCGCGGCCATGATCCGCGCGGTGCACAAGTTCGGGGGCCTGTTGCGGGCCACGGTGGCGAGCGCCAGCAATGACCACCGCCTGGGCGCGCACGAGGCGCCGCCGGCCATCATGTCCATCTTCCTCGGCGACCAGCTCACCGAGGTCTTCGAGGCCTTCCGCGCCGGGCGCGCCGAGGATGCGGCCAACGGCCGGCAGCGGCGCATCATGAACGTGGGCGTGGACACGCTGCCGCCGCTCCCCACCGACCCGGGCGACCGCAACCGCACGAGCCCGGTGGCCTTCACCGGCAACCGCTTCGAGTTCCGCGCGGTGGGCTCGGGCCAGTCCGCGGCCGGCTCCATCACGGCGCTCAACGTGATGATGGCCGATTCCCTCGGTTTCGCGGCCGACTGGCTGGAGCGCGAGACCGCCGCCGGCGCGGACTTCAACGCCGCCGTGGAATCCTTCATCACCCATGTGATGGAGGAGCACAGCGCCGTCATCTTCAACGGCGACGGCTATTCCGATGTCTGGCACCAGGAGGCGCGCCGCCGGGGCCTGCCCGATCTGCGCACCACGCCCGAGGCCCTGCCGGAGCTGACGAGCCCGGAGGTGGTCAGGATCTATGAAAAGGCGGCGGTGCTTCGGCGCGACGAATTGCGCGCCCGGCAGGAGATCTATCTCGAGCAGTACTGCAAGACCGTGCGCACGGAGGCCAACCTCGTCATCCGCATGGCGAGGACCATCATCTTCCCTGCGGCCATGCGCTACCAGGGCGAGCTCGCGGCCACGGCCGGGCGCCTGCGCGACCTCGGCATGGAGTGCCGCACCACGACCCTTGAGCACGTGACCGCGAGCCTGCGCCAGCTTGAGGACGCCACGGCCAAGCTCGAGACCGCGCTTGCCGCCTGCGGCGAACGGGGCGAGGGCCTTGACGCGGCGGAGCACTACTGCAACGATGTGCTCCCGCTCATGCTGGAAGTGCGCGAACACGCGGACACGCTGGAGACCATGGTGGCCGACGACCTTTGGGCGCTCCCCAATTACCAGGAAATCTTGTTCGGCAAATAGGGCGTCAGCGCATCCCGGTCCTTCCGGCCCCGTTGTCCGCATCGTGCGCGGGCGGCGGGGCCTTTTCAACGCTGCACTCACCCTGCGGCGCCGGCGCCGGCCCCCTGAGCAGGATGCGCCCGCGCGAGCGGACAAGGCCCGCCAGCGTGAGGCACCAGGCCCCGAGCGCAAGAAAAATGAAGCCCCTGGGTACGGCCATGAGCGCCGGCACGCCATAGGCGTCAGAAACCGCCGCGGTGCACACCGTATACATGCCGAGCGGGAAGACCATGCTCCAGTAGGTGGGGGTGTACGTGTAGGGATAGCGCCTGACACAATGCCGCCAGAAACCCAGGAGCGCGAGCATGGGCACCCACCACGAGGCCGTGGCCCAGGCGAGGAGCGTGATGCCCGAGATATACGGCTGGAACAGCCCCAGCAGCGGGGCGGCCGCGGCGCGCCCCATGAGCGCCGTGCCGGCGAGGGCCGTGGAGGCAGCGGCGCTGGCGTTGATCCAATAGGTGGGCTCGGAATCGCCGGCGGTCATGTCCGTGAAGCAGAAGCGGAGAAAAATGCCCACGATGACGAAGATATAGAGCATGACGCCGACGAGGAACAGCGCGCAGAGGCCGAAATACACGCTATCCGCGTCCCAGCCTTGCGGCGTGCCAAGGGCCGCGCCGAGAATGACGAGGGATTCGGTGCTCACCGTGGCCAGAAGCCATGTGCCGTTGACGCCGCAGGCGAGCGGGGGCTTGGCCGCGCGCGTGAAAATGGCGAAAAATACGCCCCAGAGGATGATGACCCAGCACAGAGACGCGAGGCAGAAGAGCCACGCGCCGGCCGTGGGGTCGCGCGCGAGCACCACGGATTGCGTTCCGAAAATGGCCGTCGCGGCCACGATGGTGAGAAAGCCCGGACCCCGGAGGTGGCTCGTGAAGTCCGCGGCAACGGCGCCCGGAGAGCGGAGAAGCCGGAGGAGGAGCAGGCCCCACAGGGCCGCGTACAGGCACGCGTTGACGCCGTGCAGGAGGCGCGCGCCCCAGGGGCAGCCCAGCCGCATGAGCGCCAGGGACAGGATGCCGGTGGACATGACCATGGCGAAGTTGGCGGGCGCCATGGCTTTCACCAGCGCGAAGAACCGGCTGCCGACGCTGCTCATGCCGCCTCCGAAAAACTGCGGGGCTGCCGGGGCACACTTTGTCCCGGTCTGCGGGAAGCCTCCGGCAATGGTACAAATCCCGGGGCGCACGGTCAATTTCGGGCAGGGCGTCTTTTGCGGGCTTGTATGTTTTGCCAGACGCGGCTAGACTCGCCCGAACCGCGGGCACGCCGGCCGCATGGCCGGCCCCGCACTTTCCGTGAGGTATGTCATGCCCGAGCCCGACGCCGATTCCCTCTTCCATTGCCGCCAGTGCGGCCACTGCTGCGAGGGGCGCGGCGGCATCGTCGTGAGCCCGGCTGACCTTGCGCGGCTCGCGGCCTTTCTCGGGCTCGCCGCCGAAGTGGTGGCAGAGCGCTACGGCGAGATGTCTGGCGGCAAGCTCAAGATCCGCAACGGCGAAGACGGCCGCTGCATCTTCTTCCTTGAGGGCAAAGGCTGCGCCGTGCATGAGGGCAAGCCCTCCATCTGTCGCGCGTGGCCCTTTTTCCGCGGCAATATCGAAGACCCGGCGAGCCTCGCCATGGCCAAGGAATTTTGCCCCGGCATCGACCCGGAAGCGGTCCATGCCGACTTCGCCCGCGCCGGCCGGGCCTATCTGAAGGAGCAGGGCCTCCTCGCCAGCGACCCGGCCCGCGAGGCCAATGCCCTTGTCCTTCCCTGACCTTTTCCGGCACAAGCCAAAACCCTGAACGCCATGCGCCGACCGTCCCGCCAGCTCTCACTCAAGGAATGCTACGAGGTCCTGCGCCTCGAAAAAGGCGCGGACCTTCAGGCGGTCAAGCGCGCCTACAGGCGCCGCGCCTTTGAGCTGCACCCGGACCTCAACCCGGGCAATCCCGAAGCCGGACGGCAGTTCCAGCTGCTCAACGAGGCCTATGTGGCGCTTACGGCCCTGCTCAAGCCCGAGGAGGACGCGCGGCGCGCCGCGGAAGCGCAGAAGAAGGCGACAGGCGCCACCGAAGGGGATGCCGCCCGGAGCGCGCGCCAGGGCGGGGCGGAGGCCGGCGCGGAAGAGCCGCAGAGCGGGGCCGAACAGACAGCCCACAACCGCGAGGGCGAGCGGGCGCAAAAGGCCTATGCCGAGCAGGACGTGCTCCGCGACCTGCTCAATGACCCCTTTGCGCGCCGGGTGTTTGAAGACATTTACAGCGAGCTCAACCGCCAGCAGACCGGCCCAAGACCCTCGCAGGACGAGGGGCCGCGGCAGGCCCAGCCGCGGCAGGCCCAGGCCCGGCAGCCCCGGCGCGAGCCGCCGCCGCGCAAGGAAGCGCCGCCCAGGCAGAACACCAGGCTGCATCAGGGCAATATCGCCTGGGGCACGCCCAACTGGAACCGCGACCTCAACAAGGGCGTCACCGGCGTTGTCAAGGACTGGCTCCGGCGCCAGATCGACGAGGAGCAAAGCCTGCGCCTGCCGGCCGCGCATCTCGCCCCGGGGCGGCGCATCCGCCTCCAGATACGGCGCGGCCTTTCCGACGAGCTGCACACCGTGGAAGTGACCCTGCCGCAGGATTTCACGCCCGGCAAGCCCGTGCGCCTCAAGGGCCTCGGCAAGCGCGTGGGCCCGTGGCAGGGCGATCTCTACCTCACCATCTACAGCGAATAGCGGCGCAAGCCGCACCACCTGCCACGAAAGAGACCGGGCGCGGCACGCGTGCCCGCGCCCTCCACGCATCCGCCGTGCGCAAGGCGCCTCACGCCCCGGCGGCAAAGCCGACGGACAAAAACTGGAGGATGGGCGCAAGCCCCGTGACCCAGTAATACCAGTTGTGGGTGCCGCTGCGCATCCTGTAGGCCAGCGGGATGCCCTTGGCCTTCATGGCGAGGAAGAACTCCGCATTGCCTTCATAAAAGTAGTCGCAGTCGCCGCAGTCCGCGTACCAACGGACGGTTTTCAATCTTTCCACGGCATCGGGGCCTGCGCTTTTCACAAAGGCCAGGGGATCGTTGGCCAGCAGCGAGGCCGCATAGTCCTTGTCGGTGTGCGCCATGCGGCTCTGCTCCGGGTGGCCCACAAGGCCGCTCAGCGCGCAGGCCGCGCCAAAGAGACCCGGGTTTTTTTGCGCGTAGGCGATGGCGGCCTCGCCGCCCATGGAGGCGCCCGTGATGGCACGGGCTCTTCTGTCCGCCCGGGTTCGGTAGGCCGCGTCGATGAGCGCGAGCAGTTCCTGGCGGAAAAAGGCTTCATAGTCCCAGCCCGGCACGGAGAAAAAGCCCAGGCGCCTGCCAAGACGGGACTCCTCAACGCCGCTGCCGTCCGGCAGCACGATGATCATGGGCAAAGCCATGCCGGAGCGGATGGCGTCGTCGGCCACCTGCGGCAACTGGCCCTGCTTTATCCACGTCTCATGCGTGCCCCCGGCCGGATGCAGCAGGTAGAGCACGGGATATTGCCCCGCGCTCTCCTCGTATCCTGAAGGCAGGTAGACCGAAAACTCCTTGTTTTCTCCCAGTATGTCGCTGCTCATGGTGCAATGCTCGATGGAGCCGCTCCCCGGCAGCTTCTCAAAATGGCTCACGGCCTTGCGGCGCTCAAGAAGTTTTCCCACTGTTCCCTTCCTCCGCTGCTGACTGCATTCCCGCTGTATATCCCATGCCGCGCCGCAACACAAAAGACCCCCCGGCAGTGCCGGAGGGCCTTTTGTGTTCAGCTTTCACACCCCTTGGGGCGCGGGCATTCGGTCTAGTACATGCCGTCCATGCCGCCCATACCACCCATGCCGCCGGGCATGCCGGGCATGTCCTTCTTGGGCTCGGGCTTCTCGACGATGGCGCACTCCGTGGTGAGGAGCAGCGACGCCACGGAAGCGGCATTCTGCAGGGCCGTACGCGTCACCTTTTTCGGGTCGATGACGCCGGCCTTGATGAGGTCTTCATATTCGCCGGTGGCGGCGTTGAAGCCGAAGCCGTCCTTGCCGGCGCGCACCTTCTCGACCACGATGGAGCCTTCAAAGCCGGCATTATGGGCGATCTGGCGCAGGGGCTCCTCGATGGCGCGGCGCACGATGCTCACGCCGGCGAGCTCGTCGTCATCGGCGGGCTTGATGTCGTTGAGTACCTTGGAAACGCGGATCAGGGCCGTGCCGCCGCCAGGAACGATGCCTTCCTCGACGGCCGCGCGGGTGGCGTTGAGGGCGTCCTCCACGCGATCCTTCTTTTCCTTCATTTCCACTTCGGTGGCCGCGCCCACATGGACAACGGCGACGCCGCCCACGAGCTTGGCCAGGCGCTCCTGAAGCTTCTCGCGGTCATAGTCGGAAGTGGTCTCTTCGATCTGCGCGCGGATCTGCTTCACGCGGGCCTTGATGGCATCGGGCTTGCCGGCGCCGTCGACGATGGTGGTGTTGTCCTTGTCGACCACGATGCGCTTGGCGGTGCCGAGCTCGTTCAGGGTCATGCTCTCGAGCTTGGTGCCCGTGTCGTCCGAGGCAACGGTGCCGCCGGTGAGCACGGCGATGTCCTGGAGCATGGCCTTGCGGCGGTCGCCGAAGCCGGGGGCCTTGACGGCCACCACCTGCAGGGCGCCGCGCAGCTTGTTGACCACGAGGGTGGCGAGGGCTTCGCCTTCCACATCCTCGGCGATGATGAGCAGCGGGCGGTTCACCTTGGCGACCTGCTCAAGCACGGGGAGCATGTCCTTCATGCTGGAGATCTTCTTCTCGGTGAGCAGGATGTAGGGGTTATCCATCTCGCAGATCATCTTTTCCGCGTTGGTCACGAAATAAGGCGAGAGGTAGCCGCGGTCGAAACGCATGCCTTCCACCACATCCATGGTAGTCTCGAGGCCCTTGGCTTCTTCCACGGTGATGACGCCTTCCTTGCCCACCTTGGACATGGCCTCGGCGATGATGTTGCCGATGGTGGCGTCGGAATTGGCGGAGATGGTGCCGATCTGGGCGATTTCCTTCTGGTCGCGGGTGGGCTTGGCCAGGTTGGCGAGCTCGGCGATGAGGGCGTCCACGCCCTTGTCGATGCCGCGTTTCACGGCCATGGGATTGCGGCCGGCGGCCACAAGCTTGATGCCCTCATGGTAGATGGCCTGGGCCAGAATGGTGGCGGTGGTGGTGCCGTCGCCGGCGGCGTCGGAGGTCTTGGAGGCCACTTCCTTCACGAGCTGGGCGCCCATGTTCTCGAACTTGTCGTCAAGCTCGATCTCCTTGGCGACCGTCACGCCGTCCTTGGTGATGACCGGCGCGCCAAAGGACTTCTCCAGCACGACGTTGCGGCCCTTGGGGCCCAGGGTCACTTTCACGGCGTTGGCGAGCTTGTCCACGCCGCGGGCGAGTTTTTCACGGGCTTTGACATCAAAAAGGATTTCCTTGGCAGACATAGATGCTCCTCCTGATTATATGCGAACTGGGGGGATAAACAGACTATATCCGGCGCCCATGGCGGGCGGCCGGCCGCTTAGTCGATGATGGCGAGGATATCTTCCTCGCGCATGACGAGATGATCCACGTTGTCCAGCTTGACTTCGGTGCCCGCATACTTGTTGAAGAGCACTTCGTCGCCCGGCTTGACGGCCATGGGGATGCGCTTGCCGTTCTCATCCATCTTGCCGGGGCCCACGGCCACGACCTGCCCCTTGGAGGGCTTTTCCTTGGCGGTATCGGGAATGTACAGACCGCCGGCGGTCTTTTCCTCGGATTCAAGACGCTTGACCAGAACACGGTCATTGAGGGGTTTGAGCTTCATTGCATATCCTCCAGGAAAGGGTGTTATGGCCCATGGGGGGCGAAACGGCGGCCGTTGCCACGGACGCGCCGCTGATTGCGCGTTGCGGGCCGCTACGGAGCCGCGAGTGAGCTCCGCACGGGCAAGAGATAAGTCATGCTTCGCGCTTGAAAAGGGGTGCGCGCAAAAAATTTTTCATTTTTCTTCTTCCCAGGCCGCCCTTTGGCGCCGTTCCCGGCGGCTGTCCGAAAGATTTGCAGGGACGCCCCCGCGCTTGCCGTTTGCCGCCCTTGGGGCTATGGATGCGGCGATGAAACAGCAAAGGAGGCCCCATGGCTAAGCCCGCCGCCCTCATCCTCGCCGCCGGCAAAGGCACCCGCATGCGCTCGCCGCGCCCCAAGGTGCTCCAGGAGCTTCTGGCCGAGCCCATGCTCGCCTATGTGCTCGCCGCCCTGCGCCCGCTCTTTTCGGAGGCGGACGACGCGGGGGGCATTTGGGCGGTTGTGGGCCACGGCGCGGCCGAGGTGGAAAGCGCCTTTCCCGACCTGGCGACGATCACGCAGGCGCAGCAGCTCGGCACGGGCCACGCGCTTGCCACGGCCCTCCCCACCCTTCAGGAGCACGGCGCGACGCATGTGCTCGTGGTGAACGGGGATGTGCCGCTGCTCACCGCTGACATCGTGGCCCGCTTCCTCGCCGCGGCCGGGGGCGCGCCCATCGCCTTCGCCTCGCTCTCGCTGGACGACGCCGGGGCTTACGGCCGCGTGGTGCGCCGGGGCGGTAATGTGGCCGCCATCGTGGAAGCCAGGGATTTCGACCCGGCCCTCCACGGCGAGGACACGGGCGAGGTCAACGCCGGCCTGTATTTTCTGGATGTGGAGGCGGTGGCGCGGCTGCTGCCGCGCATCAACAACGACAACAAGAGCGGCGAATACTATATCACCGACCTCGTGGCCCTGGGCATCGAGGAAGGCCTCACCGTGCGCGGTGTCAACTGCGGCGCGGACGAAAGCCTGTTGGGCGTCAATTCCCCGGCCGAGCTCGCCCGCATGGAAGAACTGTTGCGCGCCCGCATCGTCGCGCGGCTGCTTGAAGGCGGCGTCACCCTGCACGCGCCCGGGCTCGTGCGCGTGGGGCCTTTCGCCGAGGTCGCGCCCGGCGCCGAGCTCACCGGCCCCTGCGAGATTTACGGCCGTTCGCGCGTGGAGGCAGGGGCGCGCATCGAGTCCCACTGCGTGGTCAGGGGCAGCACGGTGAAAAGCGGCGCGCAGATCCGCTCTTTCTCGCATCTTGAGCATGCTGAGGCCGGCGAGGGCAGCATCGTGGGGCCATTCGCGCGCCTCCGGCCCGGTGCGCTGCTCGAGCCCGACTCCCATGTGGGCAATTTTGTGGAGCTCAAAAACGCCCGCCTCGGCCGCGGCGCCAAGGCCAACCACCTGAGCTACCTCGGGGACGCCGAGATAGGCGCGGCCGCCAATATCGGCGCGGGTACCATCACCTGCAATTATGACGGCGTGCACAAGCACCGCACGGTCATCGGCGCGCATGCCTTCATCGGCAGCAATACGGCGCTCGTGGCGCCCGTGGAGGTGGGCGCGGGCGCGCTCGTGGGCGCGGGCTCGGTCATCACCAGGGATGTGCCCGCCGGGGAGATGGGTATCGCGCGCGGCCGGCAGAAAAATCTGCCGCGCCGGAGCTGAGCGGCCGGGACAGAGGCCCGGGAGGGCCCCGGAGGGCACGGGCGGGGGGCTGGTCGCCTGTATCTTGCCTTTTTCTCCAAAATCCCTATAAATACCTGAAGTGACGCAGAACAGCCCCGCGCCGGGGTTCAGCCGCAACCGGAGTTGCCATGAAGATCAGCGCCCTTTTCGCAGCCCTTGTCATCCTCCTTGCCGCTTTCGCGCTCGCCCTGCCCGATTCTGCCGAGGCCGCCCGCATGGGCGGCGGCCGCTCGTTCGGCAGCCGGCCCTACATGAGCACGCCCGCGCAGCGGCCGGCCATGCGCCAGCAGGCGCCCGCGGCCAACGCCCGCAACGCCCAGGCGACAGCGCAGCGCCCCGGCATGTTCGGCGGCATGGGGGGCCTCTTCGGGGGCCTTCTGGCCGGTACCCTGCTCGGCTCCCTGCTCTCGGGCAACGGCCTCGGCGGCGGTGGCGGCATCCTGGATATCCTCCTCATCGGCCTGCTCATCTATGTGGGCCTCAAGCTCTTTGCGCGCTTCCGGCAACGCCAGTCGCAGGAGCCGGCCCCGGCGGGCGGCCTTTTCGGCGCCGGCCGTCAGGACCTGACCAACGACAGCCCCAACCAGCCCTTCGCGCGCAGCAACACCCAGGCTTCCGGGTGGGACGCCCTCCGCAACCTCACCGGCCAGGGCAGCCAGCCCCCGGCGGCGGAACCGGCCGTGGATGTGCCCGCGGGCTTTGATGCCGAGGAATTCCTGCGCGGCGCCAAGATGGCATATACGCGCATGCAGCAGGCCTGGGACCGCCGCGACCTCGACGACATCGCCCAGTTCGCCACGCCGGCGGTCATGGAGGCCCTGCGGGAACAGATGGCAAGCGACCCGAACCCGGGCAAGACCGAGATCATGCTCGTCAACGCCCAGTTGCTCGGCGCCGAAAACGAGGGCGACGACCAGCGCGCCCAGGTGTTCTTCGACGTGCTCCTGCGCGAGCGCCCCGACCAGGACGCCCCCTCCTCCGCGCGCGAGGTCTGGCACTTCCTGCGCGAGGGCGCCAACGGTACGTGGAAGCTCGACGGCATCCAGCAGGTGGAGTGATCCCGCCGCGATTTTCCGGCACATATGCCGCAGGCCGGGGGCGTGGTTCCCGGCCTGCGGTTTTGGCGCAAAACCCTCGAGGAGCCTGGCATGGAGCCCGCCGATACGCTGCGGAACATGGACAACTATGTGGCCAAGCACGACAAGCTCGTGCGCCATCTGCAAATGCAGGTGGAGGTCGCCACGCCGGAATTTTCCCGGGTCATCATGCCCATTTCGGAACACCACAAGAACGGCATGGGCGTGGCCCACGGCGGAGCCATCTTCGCCCTGGCTGACGTGGCCTTTGGCGCGGCCGCCAATGCCGGGCGCAGCACGGGCGTGGTCAGCCTGACCTCGAGCATCGAGTTCCTGAATCCGGGCCGGGTGAGCCCGCTCGTGGGCGAGGCGCGCCTGGTGCGGGCCGGGCGGCATGTGGTGAGCTATGACGTGCGCATCCTCGATGCCGAAGGGGCCCTCGTGGCGCGCGCCGTCTCCACCGGCTTTGTGACCGATACGCCGCTTCCCGCCTAAGCCACCAAGCGAGCCAGCCATGAACACCCGCAAGATCCGCGAAGACCTGGGCCGCATCCGAACCTGTGTGCAAAGGCGCGAATATCCGCGCGCCGTCTTTTTGCTCACCACGGCCCTGCGGGAGCTCGGCGGCCAGACCGCCCCCACCGACCTGCGCGGCGATTACCGCACGGCCATCGCGGACATCTGCGCCGACCCGGCCTACAAGAAGGAATACTCCCAGCCCGTCGCCTACCAGCCCGGCAAGGAGCGCGAGCTGCTCGCCTTCTTCAACAAGTTTTACAAGCAGGTCATGGGGCAGGAGGAGGAAGAGGACTACGAGGCCACCCTCCAGCGCAAGCTCCAGCTCGACCGCTGCATCAGCAACGGTAAAAAATTTCTTGCGGAACACAAGCTCCCCGAGGCGGAAGAATGCTTCGCCGAGGCTTTCAAATACTACAAGAATGAGGTGGCGGCCTACGGCATGATCGCCCGAGCCCTCATCGACGCCGGAGAATATGTGCGCGCCCTCGGCCATGTGAAGAAGGGGCTCACCGAAAAGCCCGACGATGCCGAGCTTCGGCGCATCGCCGAGGAATGCCTGCGCCTGCGCGCCCAGGCGGGCCGCTGATTTTTCGGGCGCGGCGGCTTTCTGGCCTTCGCTCTGCTTCCCTCCGCGCCTTCCTTGCCTCTCACACCTCCCGCTTCAACGCCCCGGCTTTGCCGTCCGGGGGCCGCTCCCCGCGCCTTGCAAGCCGCCTAGAAAAAGTCTAGAATTTCTTTTTTCTGTCTCTTCATTCGCGCAGAGAGGCGCAGCATGGACGAAATCCGCTACATCCACGCGGCAGATCTGCATCTGGACACGCCCTTCCGCGGCATCGCCCAGGATACGGCGCAGGGCGGCCGCCTCGCCCGGCTGCTTCACGAGGCCACCTTCATCGCCCTCGAGCGGCTCATCAGCTGCTGCGAGCGGGAAAAGCCGGACTTCCTCGTCCTTTCCGGCGACATCTACAATCAGGAAGACCACAGCGTGAAGGCGCAGCTCGCCCTGCGCGACGGGTGTGTGCGCCTCGCGCGGCTTGGCATCCCGGTCTTCATCGCCCACGGCAACCATGACCCGCTCTCCTCCAGGCTCACGTCCGTGGAGTGGCCCGACAATGTGGTGATCTTCGGCGCCGAGCCCGAGACCCATCCCCTCCTGCGCGATGGCGCGCCGCTCGCCCTGATCCACGGCGTCAGCCATGCGCGCTCCAAGGAGGGCCGCAACCTCGCCCGCCTCTTCCGGCGTGACGCCGGGCAGGAGTGCTTCCAGCTCGGCGTTTTGCACTGCGCCGTACAGGGGCAGGCGGCGGAGCGCTACGCGCCCTGCACGCTCGAAGACCTCGTGGCCACCGGCCTCGACGCCTGGGCCCTCGGGCATGTGCATGAGCGCTGCATCCTTTCGGAGCAGCCCTTCATCGCCTATCCCGGCAATACCCAGGGGCTGCACATCAACGAGACCGGCCCACGCGGCTGCCTGCTCGTCACGGCCGCGCCCCATGCCGGCGGCTGGCGCTGCCAGGGCGAATTCCGCGCGCTTGGCCCGGTGCAGTGGGAAAAGCTGGCGCTCGATCTTGAGAACGTGGATCACCTCGACGAGGTGGAACGCCGGCTCACCGATTCCCTGACCGGCCTCGGTGAGGACGTGCCGCCCACCTGCGAGGCGGTCATCGCCCGCGTGACGCTGGCCGGGCGCACCCCGCTGGACGGCCTGCTGCGCAAGGCGGCCACGGCGGACGACCTTGCGGAACGGCTCCAGCATCTCGCCGGCGACACGCCGGGCATCTGGCTCAAGGACCTTCGGGTGGAGACGCGCTCGCTCGCCGAGCGCGAGGAGCTGCTGCGCCGCGAGGACCTGCTCGGTGAGACCGCGCGCCTCGCCCGCGAGATGCGCGAGAGCCGTGAGGCCCTGCATGCGCTGGCCGGCCCGGCGCTGGAACCGCTTTTCGCGCACAGCCGCCTCAGGAAGGCGCTCACGCCCCCGAACGAGGAACAGCTCGATGCGCTCCTCGACGAGGCCGAACGCCTCTGCCTCGACCTGCTGGAGGAACGCTGATGTATATCGAATCCTTCCACATTGACGGTTTCGGCGTCCTCTCCGGCGTGGAGGTGGAGGACCTTGCGCCGGGCCTCAGCATCTTTCTCGGGCGCAACGAGGCGGGCAAGTCCACCTGCCTGGAATTTCTGCGCACCATGCTCACCGGGTATCCCAATCCCCGCGCCAGCGAGGCGCGGCGCAGCTTCGCGCCCGTGGGGGGCGGCCTCGCCGGCGGCAGCCTCGTCGTGCGCTGCCCAGGGGCCGACGGCGAGGCCGAGACCATCCACCTGACGCGCCGGCCGGGGCCCTTGGGCGGCACCGTGACCCTGAACCTCCCCGACGGCGCCCCGCTTTCGCCGGATGTGCTGCGCCAACTGCTCTTCGGGGTGGATCGCGAGGTCTACCGCTCGGTGTTTGGCTTCAGCCTGGGTGAGCTCGAGAATTTCGAGAGCCTTGACGGCGAGGGCGTGCGCAATGCGCTCTATGGCGCGAGCTTCGGGCCCGGCTTGCGCGCCCCGGGCGAGGCGCTGAAGCTGCTGGAAAAGCAGGAGGAGGAGATTTTCCGGCGCGGCGGCAGCAAGCCGGCGCTCAACGCGGCCCTCGGCCAGCTGGAGGCGCTGCGCGCCCGCATCGAGGATGTGACCGCCGAATGCGCCGGTTTTGACGCCCTTGCCGAGGATTTCGCCAAGAGGAAGGCGGAGCTCGCCGCCCTGCGGGCCCGCAAGGCCGAACTCGAAGACGAGCGCCGCCATCTGGAACGCCGCCTCGGCGTGTGGCGCCAGTGGGACGAATGGCGCATGGCCGGCGCGCGCCTTGAACGGCTCACGCCCGTGCGCGAAGACTTCCCGGAGGACGGCGCCGCCAGGCTCGCGCGCCTTGAGGAGGCCCGCGAAGCCTGCGAACGCCAGGTGGCCGCCCGGGAGGAAAAGCTCGCGCGGCTCAGGCAGCGTCTTGAAGCCGTCAGCGTGGATGCGCCGCTTCTCGCGGCGCTCCCCGAACTGCGCCGCCTTTCCGAGCGCAAGAGCGGCTATAGGCAGACCCTCGGCCAGATCGGCGCCCTTGAGGAAAATGTGCGCCGCGCGGAATCCGCCCTCGTCCATGGCCTCACCCAGTTGGGGCCGGGCTGGAGCCCGGAGCGCATCCGCGAGACCGACCGTTCCCTCTTCGCCCGCGAGGGGCTCGAAAAGCAGGCGCGCGAAATGACCGCCGCGGTCACGGCGCACCAGGCCGCCATCGACGGGCTCACGCGCGCCAACCGCGATGTGGAGGCCGCGGAGCGCGCCGTGGGCGCCGCCCGGGACGCGCTTGCGGTGCTGCCAGCGCCGGTGGCCGAACTGTCGGACGAGGCCCGGGACGAACTGCGACAGACCATGGCGCGCCTTGAAGAAAACCGCCGCCTCATCCCGGCCCGCGAGCGCGCCGTGGACCAGGCCCGCACGGCCTTTGGCCGCGCCTTTGACCAGTTGCGGGTGACCGGCATGCCGCTTCCGGGCGCCGGCCCGGCAGCCGCCGAGGGCGCCAGCGCCCTTTTGGACGGCCTGCTGGCCCGGCAGGAGGACGCCTTGGGCGTGGCCCGCAGCATGCAGGCGCGCCTCCAGGAGGCGGCGGACATCACCACCGCGGTGCGCCAGTCCGAGGAACAGGCCGAAACCGTCAAAAAACGCATGGACAGCCTGCGCGAGGCGCAGCGCAATGCCGGCGGCCAGACCCGCGAGGCGCTGGACGCCCGCGCGAGCGCCCTGCGCGCCCTGCGCGCCCTTTCGGCCAACATGTCCACCGAGCGCGACCGCCTGCAGGAGCTCGACAACCGCATCTCGTCGGAACAGGCGCCGGCGCCGGTGATGAGCGTGCCGCTCATCGTGGTGGGCGCCCTGCTCATCCTCGGCGGCGGCGGCATCCTTCTCGCGCACTGGCTGCTCGGCATCACGGAATACGCGCTCACGCCCGAGATCAGCCTGCCCGTCACCCTGTGGTCGGGCTATCTCGTGCTCGCGAGCGGCGTGGGCTTCCTCGCCGGGGGCCTTCCGCGCAGCGGCCCCGAGGCCCGGCGCTTCCAGCGCGAGATGGCCCAATTGCAAAGCCGCCGCGAGACCTGCGCCCTGCATGTGGCGGAACTGGGCGACCAGGCCCGTCAGCTCTGCGCGGCAGCAGGCGTGGACAGCATGGATCTCGTCACTCTGGAAGCCACGGAAATGCTCCTCGAGCGGGAGCGCGAGCAGTGTTTCCACGAGGAGCGCGCCCGGCGCGACATGGAAGCGCTCAAGCGCGAATACGCCGAGGCCCGCTCGCAGCTCGCCGCGCTGGAAAGCCGCGCCCATGAAAAGGAAGGCGAGGTGCAGCAGGCGCGGCGCCAATGGCACGGCCTCATGCAGTCGCTCCATGTGACGAGCGTGCCCTCGCCGGAAAGCGCGGCCACCTTTTTCGCCCGGGCCGAATCCGCGCGCCTCGCCTTCGGGGGCGTTGCCGCCGCGCAGGCCGAGCTCGACGCCCTGATGGATGACGTGAACGCCCTCGAGGCCCGCGCGGCTGCCGTGCCGCCCGTGGCCACTCGCATGGCGGACGAGGGGCTCCCGCTGGAGGAGGCCGTGCGTGAGGTCATGGACGCCTGCCGCGAGGCCGATGCCGCGCGCGAACAGCGTATCCGCGCCGCCTCGGCGCTCCAGAACCACGAGAACGAACTGGAGCGCGCCCAGACGCGCCAGCGCGAAGCCTCGGACAGGCTGCGCGCCGACGAGGCGCGGCTTTCCGAGGCGCGGAGCGCCTGGGGCCAGTGCCTCACCGGCCTCGGCCTGGAGCAGGATCTGGACCCCGAGACCGTGCGCGAGGCCTTCAAGCTCATGGAAGACTGCCTCGACGCCGAAGCGCAGCTTGAGCGGGCGCGCGGGGAACTCGCCCAGGGCCGGGCGGAGCTCGCCGCGCTTGAGGAGCCCCTGACCGCCCTCGCTGAAAACCTCGCTCGCCTCCCGGAGCGCGATGCGGACGCCGCCTGCGACTGGCTCGCCACCCTGGACGCCCTGTTCGCCGATGCGGAAAGCGCGGCCGGCGCCGAGGCGGAACGCCAGCGCCTCGCCGGCCTGCTCTCCGAGGAAGAGGACGAACGCCGGGCCGAAATGGCGGCGCTCGACATGGCGCGGGAGCGGGAGCGCAACCTGCTCGCCCGCGCCGGCGCGAGCGATGCGGAGGACTTTCTGCGAGTGGCCGCGCTGCTCGTGGAATACCGCGAGCTCACGCGTCGCCGGCAGGACCTGGAGGACGCCCTCAGGCTCGCCGCCGATACGCGGCCGCTCGATGACTTCCTCGCGTCCTTCCATGAGGGCGACCAGGAAACGCAGGAGAAGCGCCTTGCCACCGTGCAGGCGGAACTCGCCGCCATGGGCGACGGCGAGCAGGAGCTGGCAGCCCGCGTGGCCGAACTCAGCGCGCGCGTGGCCGCGCTCTCGCGCGACGAGGAGCTGGCCCGCATGCGCCAGGAGGAGGCCTCACTCCTCGAGCGCATGGAGCGCATGGCCCTCGCCTGGAGCCGCCGGGCCCTTGCCGCCGCCCTTCTGCGGCAGGCCAAGCTCAGCTTTGAAAAGGAGCGCCAGCCCGAGGTCATCCGCGAGGCGTCGGCCATCTTCTCGACCATCACGGACGGGCGCTGGCGCGGCATCAGCGCCTCGCTGGAGGACGCGAGCCTGCTCATCCTGCCCCCCGCGGGCGAACCCGTGGAGCCGCAGTTCCTGAGCCGGGGCGCGCAGGAGCAGGCCTATCTCGCCCTCAGGCTCGCCTACATCAAAAGCCACGCCCTGCACGCCGCGCCGCTGCCGGTCATCATGGACGAAGTACTCGTCAACTTCGATCCCGAACGCGCCCAGCGAACGGCCCGCGCTTTCGCTGACCTCGCGGCCGGCCGCGACGGCCACCAGATCTTCTACTTCACCTGCCAGCCGCACATGGTGGACGTGCTCCGGCAGGCCGCGCCGGACGCCCCGCTCTTCAAGGTGGAAAAGGGCCGCATCGCAGCCGCCTGAACGCAAAATGCGCCCCGTGGCTTTCACGGGGCGCATCCCTGACATGTTGGCGACCAAGGCCGGCTGCTAAAACTGGTAGCTGAAGCTCGCCGTCACCCCCTGGGCCGAGGTTTTCAGCCCCCCCTGAAAACTGTAGCTCAGGCCCAAGGCCATGTCACCGCCCGAAAATTCCACGCCAAGGGCGCCGCGCCAGGTGATGTGGTCCATGATCTGCGTTTCCAGCTCCACATCGGTGCGCGTGCCCGTAAAGCGGATGTTCGTCTTCGCGTCCATGTCGCCGGCGGCGGGAATGACCGAGATATCCAGCATGGGACGGCAGCTCCAGCCGCTGGGCAGCGGAAGGTCGCGCGAGAACGACACGCCCACAGGGAAGGTCCAGATATTCTGGTGCATGGCCTCCCCTTCCAGGACAGTGCCGTTGCTCTTCACATCATAACTGTCCGTATTCAGGTAGAGATAGCGGACGCCGGCATGGGGGGTCACGTCCAGCCAGGGCGTGGGGATGCGGCATTCGGCGCGCAGGCCAGCGCCGAGCGCCCAGGAGGACACTTCGCTCTTGAGCGGGCGCATCTGCATGCCCGCGGGGAGGTCCTGCTTAAGGCTGTTATAGGCCGAAGTATAGGCCACATCCGCCGCGAGCCCGAAATTGCCGCGCTGCCAGCCGGCATAGGCGCCCAAGCCCCAGAAGCCCATCTTGTTGTCCGTGGGCGCGAGCTCGCCGGAACCGCGGGCATAGCCGCCGCCAAGATTGAGGCTCAGGCCCAGGCGCAACGCGCTCTCAAAGGTGTAGTCGCAGCCGAGCGCGATGCCGCCAAGTGTGCCGCTGAAATCCATGTCCCAGTTGCCGGCGGTCATGCCGAAGCCGTTGGTGCTCTGGAAGAGCGGCATGATCCACAAAGCCCAGCCGTGCCGGTGGGACGCATCCTCCACCGGCTCGCCGTCCTCGCCCATGACTTCCATGCCGCCTTCGGGCTCCGTGCCCGTGCGCTGCCCCATGGCATTGCTTGCTGCCTGATTGGCGGCCATGGTCATCTGCGGCACGGCGCCGAGCACGGCCATGCGCGCGGCGCTCTCGATGGTGATGGCCGCAAGCCGGGCGTCATTGCCAATATAGTCGCGGCCGGTGGCCCGTGAGAGGAAACGGATGCCCGCAATATCCGAATCCACCCAGTTCGGCCCCATGCTGCCCGAGCCGAAGGCTTCATCGGCCGCCCCGGAAAGAGAGGGGTCAAGCCCGGGGAGTACGCTTGCGGCGGGCACCTGGCGCGTACCGATCATGCCGAATTGGGGCAGGCGCACCAGCTCCAGCAGGGGTGTTCCCGAGGCGAGATTGGCGCCGTTCCAGGCGCTCGCATCCGCATAGGCGCCTGCGCCGTTGAGGACCTTGTAGGTCGCCCCGTTGACGGCATCGGGGATATAGAGTTTCGCCCCGGAGCGGACATCGAAACTGCCGCCGGAAAGGGCGCCGGCCCCGGCGGCCGCGGCCGAAGCCGCGTTGACCACGAGGAGGGAACCGGGCGCAAAAATGGCGCGCCCCGGCGTCACCCCGGCCGGGCGCCCCATGACGGCGCCGTCCACCACGATGCCGGGCAGCGTAGAGAGCGTCTGCGGCTTTGCCACGGCGAGCGCCGCAGTGACCGGCCCGAGGGAGCTCGCGTCGGCCGTGTCGAACTGGCGCACGATCCAGTTGGCATCCGCGGTGCCGAGCCCCAGTGCCGCATTATTGCCCACAACGGCGCTCGCCCCGGTGGAATCCGTGAACCGGTCCACGGCCACGCGGCTGTTGATGGCAAGCAGCGTACCGTTTTGCAGCGCAAGGGATTCGATGCTCGCGCGCGCATGGTCATTGAAGGTAAGTCCACCGGACACATTAAGCTCTCCGGCGTGCAATTCGCCGCCGGAAACGGATGTCCTCCCCCCCACCTTCAGGGCGGCGATGGAAGCCCTGCTATTCTGAAGAGTGAGGCTATTGGTGATGACATTTGCGTTGCCACTTTCATTAATGGCGCCGGTGAGCGTGAGGCTGCCGTCCTGTATGGAGGCATCGTTGGCGTAGACGCTGTCAGCGAGCACATTGGTGGCCACGATGTTCTGCGCCATGATATTGCCGTTGGGGGCTCGCAAGGTCAGGGTGGCGCCGGGCCGCTGCACAAGGCCGTCCACCATTCTGGCGAAGATATTGCCGTCGATGGAGGTGACCACGGTGTCGCCGCTCACCACTTCCAGGCCTCCGTAAAAGGTGATGCCCTGCTGGGCGGTGAGAACGCTATTGTTGTGCTGGTGCGGCCCGTCCGGCGGCGTGGCGGGAGGCTGACTATCTGGGGGATTGATGCTCCCGTCGTCCAGGAGATAATCCCAGCCCATGGAGATGATTTTGGCTTCGATGTGACTGTTGTTGGTGACTACCCTGCCCGTGGCGGATGTCTGGAAAATGTTGCCTGCCGTAAGCGTGCTGTTTTCCACATACATGGGGCCCATGCGGAAATTCTGTGCGGAAGTGATGACGGCGTTGCTTGACAAAAGATGCACCGTCGCGCAGCCGATGTCATTGGCGGTGACCCGGGCCCCCGTCACCGTCAGATTCCTGCTGCCCGAGCCGGTGATCTTATTATACTCCACATCAGAGCTGATGGTCATGTTCCTGTTGATGGTGAGGTTCCCCGCGGCGGAGGCTTCCGTGACCAGGCCGCCCGCGAGCAGGAAAACGATGCCGATGGACGGCGCCACCACCCCCGCGTGCATCCGGCGGAGGGTTCGTGCCATGTCCGTAATGCGGCGCAGAAGAGCGAGCGCCCGTCGGCGGCAGGCGGCAGAGGAAGAAGCAATAAGAAGGCCCATGAAGGCTCCTTTGCCGAAGTTGCTGTAAGGGCGTCGACTATCGTTACACGGCAGGATTCAGGAGTCAATGGGGTGTGCGCCCCGGAAGGCGAATGCCCCGGCCCCGCGCGCGGCGGAACCGGGGCAAACATGGGCTTCAGCGGTCATGCCCGCGAGCTTCTACGGCACATCCGGGAAGAGCTGCAGTTTCTCGGGCGAGGTGATAGTGACGCTGTGCTTCACGCTGGCCTTGCCGTGGCCCGGAACCTCCACGTTCCAGAACAGCATGTGCTCCTGCTCGTTCTTTTGCGCCGGCGGCTCGTCCTTCAGGGTCACGGTGACGCCCTGGTCCACGACGACCGGGGCCGGGCGCTCCAGCTTCACCATGACGGGCCGCGCGTGTCCGTTGCTCACCGTATAGGTCCAGGCCCAGGTCCAGGTCTTGCTGGTGCTGATGATGCCGCTCTCGCCCTTCTTGCGCGCGTCGTCGAAGGTGCGCACGCTGACGCGCGGGTCGGCCCCGAAATAGAGCGTCGCCTCGCCGCCGCGCGGGCGGAACATGCCGCTCCCCACGCTCTGGCCGTCCACGCTGTAGTCGGCCATGCCCTCAGGCCACGCAGTGTCGCCCGCAAGGTCATGCTTCGCGAGCAGCCACACGCGGCTGTCGCCACGGGTGGGACGCGCCAGCCACTGGAGCGGCGCCTCCCAGGTGTCCGCCGTGATCATGAGGCGCGAACGCCCCTCGGGCAGGCCCGCCTCCGCGAGCGTCCAGCTCGCATAGACCGATGTGGTGTCGGCGGCAACGCCCGCATTGGCCGGGGCTGCGTCCGCGGCGCCCTCGGCCGCCACCTTGGCGCTGCGCACCGCATTGAGGGCCAGGGGCACGGGCCTGGGCTGCGGCCTCGGCTGCGAATCCACCACCCATTCCGCCAGGGGCGCGGGCTCGCGCGGGCCTGTGCCGCGCGTGGCCAGCGTGACCTTCGTCCCCTGCCAGTCGATGCCCGAATACTGCCAGACATCGGCCATGAGGCGCACGTCGATGGCGCCGCCCTTGCCTTCCTCCGGCCGGGCGTTGAAATCATAGACCGCGTTCCATCCGCAGTGGCGCCAGGTATAGGAATAGCGCACAATGACCTTTTCCCCGGCGGGCACGGGCTTTTGCAGGGTCACGCGCACGAGTTCGCCGAGCCGCGCGCCGGCGGGCAGGCGCTCGATGCGCTGCCTGAGGAGCTTGACGCGCGCTTCCAGCGTTTCCTTTTCCAGCGCCAGTTCCGGCACGCTCTCGGCGATGAGCCGCCCGCGCTGGGCCACGTCCTGCGCGCCGGCGTTTTCCGGCGACTGCCAGAAGGAGATGGCGGCATTGACGGCCGCAAGGCGCGCGTCGAGGCGCATGCGCTCGGTGACGAGTTCTTCCCGGGCGCGGGCAAGTGCCGCGGATTCCGTGAGTTCCACAGGCTCGGTGCTCCAGCGCACGATGGTCTGCCCGGGCACGGAGAGTTGCAGGTTGTCGGCATCCGGCGGCAGCGCAAAAACCAGGGTCTTGGCGGCATCGGGGCCCGAAGCCTCGGGCGCCAGACGCTCCTCCACATCAAGGCGCCCGCCCACCGGCGAGAGCAGGGCCGTGGCCGGGCTCGCCAGCGTGAAACCTGCGGCATGCGGACGCGCGGGCGCCGCGGCGGCCGCCGGCCACGCGAGGGAAAGGCAGAGCAGCCCCCCGAGCACGGCAAGGGCCGCGTCGCGGACCGGCCCGCGGGCACTCTGGGGGATCGGGTGTATCTTTGCCATGGCAAACTCCAGCAGGGCCGCGCCTAGCGGCCCGGGTTCAGCGGGTGAGCCTGCGGAACTTGAGGCGGTGCGGCGTCTCGGCCTCCTTGCCGAGGCGCTTCTTGCGGTCCTCCTCATATTCCCGGAAATTGCCCTCGAAGAAGGTCACGTGGGCGTCGTCCTCAAAGGCCATGATGTGCGTGGCCACGCGGTCGAGGAACCAGCGGTCGTGGCTGATGACGAGCACGCAGCCCGCGAAGTTGTCCAGCGCGTCTTCCAGAGCGCGCATGGTGTTGACATCGATGTCGTTGGTGGGCTCGTCCAGGAGGAGCACATTGGCGCCGGACTTGAGCATCCGCGCGAGGTGCAGGCGGTTGCGCTCGCCGCCGGAGAGCACGCCGGCCTTTTTCTGCTGGTCCGCGCCGTGGAAGTTGAAGCGCGTGCAGTAGGCGCGGGCGTTGACCTCGCGGTTGCCGAGGCGGATGGTCTCATGCCCGTCGCTGATGAGCTCATACACCGTCTTGTCCGGGTCCAGCGATTCGCGGCCCTGGTCCACATGGGCGAAGACCACGCTGCCGCCCACGGTGAGGCGGCCGCTGTCGGGCTTTTCCTGCCCGGTGAGCATCTTGAAGAGCGTGGTCTTGCCCGCGCCGTTGGGTCCGATGATGCCCACGATGGCCCCGGGCGGGATGACGGCGGTGACATCCTCCATGAGCAGGCGGTCGCCCATGGCCTTGGTCACCTTGTCGAGCTCGATGACGCTCTTGCCGAGGCGCGGCCCCGGCGGGATATAGATCTGCAGGTCGGGCGCGCGCTTCTCGCTCTCGTGCGAGAGCATGGCCTCGTACGCGTTGAGGCGCGCCTTGCCCTTGGCGTGGCGACCCTTGGGCGACATGCGGATCCACTCCAGCTCGCGCGCAAGGGTCTTCTGACGCTCTGCCTCGGCCTTTTCCTCCCCGGCAAGGCGCTTCTGCTTCTGCTCGAGCCAGGAAGAATAATTGCCCTTCCACGGGATGCCCCGGCCGCGGTCCAGCTCCAGTATCCAGCCCGCCACATTGTCGAGGAAGTAGCGGTCATGAGTGACGGCGATGACGGTGCCCGGGAAGGTGGAAAGATAGCGTTCGAGCCAGGCCACGGATTCGGCGTCGAGGTGGTTGGTGGGCTCGTCGAGCAAAAGGATGTCCGGGTTCTGGAGCAACAGCCGGCAGAGCGCCACGCGGCGCCGCTCGCCGCCCGAGATTTTGTTGACGGGCATGTCGCCGGGCGGGCAGCGCAGGGCGTCCATGGCCATTTCGAGGCGCGACTCCAGGTCCCACACGCCGTTGGCGTCCATCTTTTCCTGCACCTCGGCCTGCCTGGCGAGGAGCGCGTCCATCTCCTCGGGTTCCATGGGCTCGGCGAACCTGGCGTTGATCTCCTCAAATTCCCTGGCGATGGCGACGAGCGGGGCCACGCCCTCCTCCACCACCTCGCGCACGGTGCGCGTTTCGCCGGCAAGGGGCTCCTGCTCCAGATAGCCGATGGTATAGCCCGGGGCGAGCACGGTCTTGCCGTCAAAGGCCTCGTCCACGCCGGCCAGGATCTTGAGCAGGCTGGACTTGCCCGCGCCGTTCAAGCCGAGCACGCCGATCTTGGCGCCGTAAAAATAGGAGAGGTTGATGTCCTTCAGCACTTCCTTCTGGCCGTGCTTCTTGGACACCCGGATCATGGAATAGATGATCTTGTCCGGTTCGTTGCTCATAGGCTCCTCAGGGTTTGCCGCCGCGTGAAGGGCAGGCGGCGCGGGGAACGCTACACGGAAAGGCCCGGCTTTTCAAGGCGCGTGGGCGGGGCCGCAAGAGACGGAAAACGCCGGGACCGGCCCGGCGTTTCCTGAATTTTCGGGCGCGCCCGCGTTGCGGGCGAACTCCCTACGGATGATCCTTGAACTTGTTGGAGACGGCCGGGCCGCCGCTGTGGCAGGGGGTGCAGTCCATGATGCCCTTGCCCCAGTTGGCCTCGTTGCCCTTGGTCATGTGGCATTCGCCGCAGTAGGCCACGGACTTCTGCATGGGGATGGTGCTCTTGAAGTCCTTGCCCTGTTCGATCTTGGCGTTGAGGATCTCCACGGCCTTGCGGGAAACGTCGGCGGTGAGCCGTCCGCAGCGCTCGTTGCGCTTCTTGCTCGTGGCCTCGATCTTGTTCTGGAAACACCACTTGGAGACCGAAAGGTGGCAGAGCACGGAATCCGAAACATTGCTGGGGATGGGCCCGGCCACGCCCTGGGCCTTGTCGCCAGGGTTGTACATGGGCAGCGCCGTGGTCTCATACCAGCGGAAGAGCTCGTTCACCATGGGGTCGCGCTCCTTGCGGCCCCAGAAGAGCGCAAAGGCCGCGGCAGCGCCGTAAAGCGCGCCGCAGATGGTGCCCCAGTTGGAGATGCCGCCCTTGTTGGCCTCGAGCATGGTGAAGGGGAACTGGTTGTAGGGCGCGCCGTATTTTTCGCCCATGACGCCGATGATGCTGTAGAAGGTGCCGTACCCGCAGGCATAGCCCTTGTACCAGTAGCCTTCATAGGCCACCACCTGGCACTCGGCGGGGTCGAGCTTGTGCGGCGTCCAGCCGAACTCGCCGTTCACCTGGGCGAAATGGCCGCCCGCGGGAGCCGCCGGGGCCTGCGCCTCGGCGGCGAGCCCCGGGGCCGCCAGGCCGGCCGCAAGACCGCCCACGGCGAGGCCGCCAAGACCGCAAAGCAGATGCCTTCTGTTACATTCCATGACTGTCCTCCCGATTAGATGCTTGCGGACGCGAGTCCGCACCCCCAGCACAAAATGTGCTAAAAATCACTAGCACTTTCTGAAATTTACGTCAAGGCGGCGCCGCCTTTTGCCCCGTATCCACGGCTCCTGAACGGGAGCTGCCAGCGGCAGCCCGGCGCCGTTGCGGTACGCGGCGCGCCTTTTGAACTCTCCCCGCACTTTCCAAAAAAAATTTTGCGTTTGCCACTGGACGCCGGCTCAATCGTACTTATTGTCTCCCGGTGTGGAACGCGCGGCGGCGTTTCCCCATTTTTGTCAACCGCCGCGCAAGTTTCGGTCACCCATGCAGAATTCCCCGAGGAGGAATGACATATGTCAAAGATCATCGGCATCGACCTGGGCACCACCAACTCCTGTGTCTATGTCATGGAAGGCAAGGAACCCAAGTGCATCACCAATCCCGAGGGCGGACGCACCACGCCGTCCGTGGTTGCCTTCACCGACAAGGAGCGCCTGGTGGGCGAGATCGCCAAGCGCCAGGCCGTGACCAACCCCAAGCGCACCATTTTCGCCATCAAGCGCCTCATGGGCCGCAAGTACAACAGCCCCGAGGTGGAGCGCTGGAAGGAAAATTCCCCGTACGCCATCGTGGAAACGCCCAATGGCGATGCCGGTGTCGAGGTTGACGGCCGCGTCTACAGCGCGCCGGAGATCTCGGCCATGATCCTTGCCAAGCTGAAGGCCGATGCCGAAGCCTACCTCGGCGAAACGGTGAGCGAAGCCGTCATCACCGTGCCCGCCTACTTCAACGACGCCCAGCGCCAGGCCACCAAGGACGCCGGCCGCATCGCCGGCCTTGAGGTCAAGCGTATCATCAACGAGCCCACGGCCGCGTCGCTGGCCTATGGCGCCGACAAGAAGACCAACGAGAAGATCGGCGTCTTCGACCTTGGCGGCGGCACCTTCGATATTTCCATCCTCGAAGTGGGCGACGGCGTTGTGGAAGTGCGTTCCACCAACGGCGACACCTTCCTCGGCGGCGAAGACTTCGACCAGCGCATCATCAACTACCTCGTCGAGGAGTTCAAGAAGGAGAACGGCATCGACCTCTCCAAGGACAGCATGGCCCTGCAGCGCCTGAAGGAAGCCGCGGAAAAGGCCAAGAAGGAACTGTCCACCGCCATGGAGACGGAGATCAACCTGCCCTTCATCACCGCCGATGCGAGCGGCCCGCGCCACATGCTCATCAAGCTCACGCGCGCCAAGCTCGACTCGCTCGTCAGCGACCTCGTTGACCGCACCATCGAGCCCTGCAACCAGGCCCTCACCGATGCCGGCCTCGACCCCAATCAGGTCAACGAAGTCCTGCTCGTGGGCGGCATGACCCGCATGCCCCTCGTGCAGCAGACCGTGGGCAAGTTCTTCGGCAAGGAGCCCAACCGCTCGGTCAACCCTGACGAAGTGGTCGCCATGGGCGCCGCGATCCAGGGCGGCATCCTCACCGGCGACGTGAAGGACGTGCTCCTCCTCGACGTGACCCCGCTCTCCCTCGGCATCGAGACCATGGGCGGCGTGTTCACCAAGCTCATCGACCGTAACACCACCATCCCGACCCGCAAGAGCCAGGTGTTCACCACCGCCGCCGACAACCAGCCCTCCGTGTCCATCCACGTGCTTCAGGGCGAGCGCCCCATGGCGGCGGACAACATGACCCTGGCCCGCTTCGACCTCACCGGCATTCCGCCGGCGCCGCGCGGCGTGCCGCAGATCGAGGTCTCCTTCGACATCGACGCCAACGGCATCGTCAATGTCTCCGCCAAGGACATGGGCACCGGCAAGGAGCAGTCCATCAAGATCACCGCTTCTTCCGGCCTCTCCGAGGACGACATCCAGCGCCTGGTGCGCGAGGCCGAGGCCCACGCCAGCGATGACAAGAAGAAGCAGGAGCTCATCGAGGCCCGCAACCATGCCGACAGCCTGATTTATGGCACCGAGAAGTCCCTCGCCGACCTCGGCGACAAGGCCGACGCCTCGGTCAAGGGCGACATCGAGACCCGCATCGCCGACCTGCGCAAGCTGATGGAAGGCGAGGACGCCGCGGCCATCAAGCACGCGGCCGACGAGCTCGCCAAGGCTTCGCACAAGCTCGCCGAGCAGCTCTACCAGCAGCAGGCCCAGCAGGCCGGCGCCCAGCCTGGCGCGGACGCCGGGGCGGCCGGTGGCGCTGCGGGCGGCCAGGCCGGCGGCAACGACGACGTGGTGGATGCGGACTTCACCGAAGTGAAGAAGTAGCCCAGCACACCCAAGCGGAATATCAACGGGCAGCCCCTCGGGGCTGCCCGTTTTGTTTTCCGTGCTCTGCCAGGGGCATGGTGCCAAAATGTCGCGCATTGCATCAGTGCAGACCAACTCAGGAGGAGGCCCCGGAGAGTCTTGGCATAGCCCTTTTAATTTTTTGCAGGAATTGAGCGATACGCCGGATACACCTTCCTCATGTACAGTGGCGGAAGCGCTTAAATTTTCCGAATAAAGCGCGCGGGATTTCCGGCCACTATCGTATTTGGCTCCACATCATGCGTGACCACACTCGCTGCGCCCACGACCGCATTTTCCCCGACGGTAATGCCGGCGAGAATGGTGGCACCCGCTCCGATCCAGGCTCGTGCGCCAATGTGGACAGGCTTGCAGGTGATGACCTGGCGCTCCACCAGGTCATGATTGTTGCTTAAAAGCTGCACATTTGCGGCCAGCATGGCGTTGTCGCCGATGAAGATGCCACCGGCCGCCATCATCAGGCAGCCGTTCATGACAACGACATTTTTCCCGATCTGCACCATGTGCGGCCTGATTGCCGTGAGCGGAGCAAAGACCACGCTCCCCTCTCCCATTGTGGGAAAAATCTCCCGCATCAGGGCCGCGTATTCCGGCGTTTCCGGCATGGTGTGATTGAATCGGAACACCAGCTGCGCGTGGTGTCTCGCGAGCGCAAGCTCTTCCTCTGTCTGCTGTGTTACATCTATGCGGATTTCGTCCATTTCCGTATCCTCGGCTAGGCTGAACCTCTCCCGCGGAGGCTACTTCTGGTGGATGGGGCACCAGAAAAATACCCAGAAAAGTCAAAAAAGAATATGCAAATTTTTCGTCTTTTATGCCGGGCGCTTGTTCCAAGTTTGGTACGGTCTCCAGCGTTGCTGGCGGTATCGCTTGCGGCCCCCGGCCAAAAATGCCCTTCGCGCCACAGGCTTGAGGAATGTTCCATGCGCAGGGAAATTCCATGGAGGCCCTCACTGCCAGCCCCTGCGTGACGCGCCCCAGGTAAAAAATTGTCCTTCCTGGCGCCCATGTTGCATCTGTTACAGATGTTTTTTTGTGAAAAACCTACCATGCCTCCTGTAAACCCATATCGCGGCGCTGGCGTCGCCTGGAGGCAGCATGATCAATACCATCAATCAGGAACTCTGCACCGGCTGCGGGACCTGCCTGAAAACCTGCGGCCTGGATGTTTTCAGGCTTGACACCAACCAGAACACCATAAGCCCGTGCAGCCGGGAATGCCCGGCCGGCACGGACATGCGGGCCTATAATGCCCTGATGCAACTGGGGATGCGCGAAGAGGCCGCCCAAAAACTCAAGGAGCGCAATCCCTTCCCGGCCATCACCGGCAGGGTCTGCCCCCATCCGTGTGAAAAAAAATGCAGCCGCGCGGAGGTGGACGGGGCGGTCAACATCAATGCCGTGGAGCAGTATCTCGGCGATCTTGATCTGGACACCCTGCCGGAACGGCCGGCCGTGCGACATCTCGCCAAGGTGGCCGTGGCGGGCTCGGGGCCGGCGGGGCTCTCCTGTGCGTGGTACCTGGCGCTGATGGGCTATCCTGTCACGGTATTTGAGGCGGCGTCCGAGCCCGGCGGCATGCTGCGCTGGGGCATCCCGGCCTACCGGCTGCCCACGGCCGTGATCGACGCACAGATCCGGCAGTTGCGCTCGCTGGGCGTCCGCTTTGTGTGCAATACGCGCATCGGCGATGGCTGCGACATCAGCCTTGAGGAGCTCGGCCGCAGGGGCTTCAAGGCCGTCTTCCTCGCGCCCGGGGCAGGCCTGAGCCGGCGGGCGCAGATCCCCGGCGAGGAGGCGGCGGGCGTGTTCCATGGGCTGGAATTCCTGCGGGCGGCCCGCACGCCCAGGGATGCCAGCGTTCCCGCGGTCTATGGATTCAAGCCCGGGTGCAGCGTGGTGGTGGTCGGCGGCGGCGACGTGGCCATGGATGCGGCCATCACGGCCGCGCGCATGGGCGCCGGGCATGTGGAACTCGTCTGTCTGGAAGACGAGCAGACCATGCCCGCCTTTCCGCACAATATTGAGGACGCCAGGGACGCAGGCGTCATCATCAACGCCGGCTGGGGGCCGGTGGAGGTGACGCTTGCCGACGGCCACGCCAAGGGCCTGAAAATCAGGAAGTGCCTCTCGGTGTTCGATGAAAACCACAAGTTCGCGCCCCGCTTCGATGACGCCACGCAGCGGGAGGTCGCCGGCGACATCATCATTTTTGCCATCGGCCAGACCCCGGATTTCACGCCCTTCCCCGAACTGAAAAAGGCCACGCCCGGCCGCCTGGAAGTGGACCCCGTCACCTTTAATACCTCCATCTGGAATGTTTTTGCCGCGGGCGACGCGGTAAGCGGGCCCTCTTCGGTCATTTCCGCCATCGCCGGCGGGCGTGAGGGCGCCATCTCCATCGACAGGCTGCTCAAGGGCGCGCACCTGCACAGCGACAGGACCGATACCCGCAAGATCCCCGAAACGCTGCCCGGCAAGGGCGTGCTGGGCGCACCGCGCAATGAGCGCACGACCGTGAAGGCCGACGGTTTCGGTGAGACCCGCAAGGGTCTCGATACCGTGGCCGCGCTCGATGAAAGCATGCGCTGCCTCACCTGCGGGGCCAAGTCGAAAGTCACCTACCGCGACGACTGCATGACCTGCTACTTCTGCGAGCTGCGCTGCCCCAGCGATGCCATTGATGTCTTCCCGTTCAAGGAAAGGCTGCCCTACACCATCGAAAGCAACACCCACGCCTGGTAAGCGCCCGGGAAGAAAAAGGAGACTGCAATGGCGACCAAACCCATTACCTATGATTGCGACATCCTGGTCATCGGCGGCGGCTTTTCCGGCTCGTGGGCGGCCATCCGCGCGGGCCAGCTCGGCAAGAAGGTGCTCGTCATCGACAAGGGCCCGAGGGACTGGGGCGGCCTTGGCATGGAGTCCGGCGGCGACATGATCGTCATGATGCCGGAATACCAGGTGGAGGATCTGCTGGAGGAGCTGGTCTATTACTTTGACGCCCTGTGCGACCAGGACCAGCTCAAGACCATTCTTGAAGCCTCCTACCATCGCTTCTGCGACCTGGAGAGCTGGGGCCACAAGTTCGCCCGCGACGCTCAGGGAAAGCTCATGAGCATCCCCCAGCGCGGCCTCAAGTACATGCGCTATTACTTTTATCATCCCTATGGTCAGGGGGGCATCCACACCACCTTCACCCTGCAGCGCAAGATGCGCGAATACGGGGTGCGNCGCCTCTCCAATGNGGAGATCACCGACCTCATCAAACAGGACGGCCATGTCTGCGGCGCGGTGGGCTTTCACGCGCGCGGGGCGACGCCCTGCATCCTGCGCGCCAAATCCGTGGTGATGTGCACCCATGTGGGCGGCTGGAAGCAGTCCTACCTGTCCAACACCTGCGCCGGCGAGGGCGCGGCCCTGGCCTTTGCCGCGGGGGCGCGCCTGCGCAACATGGAATTCCTGCAGGACTGGAACGTGCCCGTCCAGTTCGCCTGGGAGGGCCAGACCGGGATGCTGCCCTACGGCGCGCGCTTCCTCAACAAGGAGGGCGAGGACTTCATGCTCCGCTATTCGCCCGAGCGCGGCGCCAAGGTGGACCCGCATTACAACATTCGCGGCATGGCGCTGGAGGCGCGCGAGGGCCGCGCGCCCATCTGGTTCGACACCAGCTCCATGAGNGAGGAGGGCGTGAAGGTGATGACGCCCACCTTCGGCTGGATGCTGCTCAACGCNNAAAAGCTGGAACAGCAGGGTATCGACTTTTTCCACATGAAAACCCAATGGATGCCGCAGTTGCATTACAGCTTCGGGGGCGTGGACGGCGATACGCGCGGTCGCACCGGGGTGCCGGGCCTGTTTGTGGCCGGCCGTGCCCTGAGCGTCAATACCGGCGTCTATATGGGCGGCTGGGACACCTGCATCACCAGCACCACGGGCTATATCGCCGGCGAAGAGGCCGCGCGGGAAATGGACGAGGCGCCGGGCGCGCCGCTGGATGACGCCTTCGCCCTCGAACAGCTTGCGAAAACGCTGGACCTGCTCGGCAAGCCCGGCGTGCCCCCGAAGGATATCGTGCGCCGCAACCAGGAGATCATCAATCCCGTCGATGTGAGCATCCTCAAGACCGGGCGCGGCCTCAGCCGGGCGCTCGCCGAGCTGGAGGAGCTGAAGGAGAATGTGCTGCCTGAAATGACGGCGCAGGACCCGCACTATCTGCTCAAGCTCGTGGAGGCCCGCTCCATGACCCTGCTCACGGAAATGTACCTCAAGGCCGCCCTGGCCCGGCAGGAATCGCGCTGCGGCCACTTCCGCGAGGATTTTCCGAAGCGGCGGGAGCTGCCGGAATGGATGATCGTGGAAAATGCCGACGGCCAGGTGCATGTGAGCAAGCGGCCTGTGCCCCTGGANAAGTATCCCGTGCAGCCGCGCCGCTATTACATGGATGATTTCGCATGGCCTGACGCCGCCGGAGTCAGGGCGCCGGCATAGGCGCCTGTGTGCCGTGAACGACTGCATAGTGGCGGCGCTGCCTGGCGCCGCCATGTTCCAGGAGGTACACCATGTCACAGATGACGTTAAGCCCCGCCCGCTTCAAACTCATCGGCTGCCTGCTGTCCCTGGCCGTCTATGTTTTCGCCATGCTGCTCCCCACTCCCGAGGGGCTTTCCCTTGCGGGCAAGCAGTCGCTTGCCCTGATGATCTCCGCCATCATCGTCTGGGTAACGGACGCATTGCCGCTCTCCATGGCCTGTGTGCTGTTCCTGTTTCTCCAGTTCATTCTCGGCATCGTGCCCATGGGCGACGCCCTGCGCAATTTCGCCATTCCGCCGGTCTTTTTCTGCTTCGCCATGTTCTGCATCGTCGTCGCCTTCCAAAATTCCGGCCTGACCAGGCGCGTGGTGCTGTGGACGAGCCTCAAATCCGGCGGCCGGCCGGGCAGGCTGCTCTTTTTGCTCATGTTCACGAGCGCCCTTCTCTCCACCATCCTGGCCGATGTGCCCGTAGTGGCCATGATGTTTCCCGTCGCGCTTTTCCTGCTTGAGCAGAACAAATGCGTCCCCGGGCAAAGCAATTTCGGCAAGGCCGTCATGCTCGGGCTGCCGCTGGCCTGCCTCATTGGCGGCGTGGGCACGCCCGCGGGCAGCGGCACCAATATCCTGACCATGAACATGCTGCAATCCACGGCCAATGTGCAGATCAGCTTTTTCCAGTGGTCCGCCATCGGCTTCCCCATGGTCCTCCTCATCACGCCCATCGCCTGGTGGGCCGTGATGAAGGTCTACCCCCCGGAACTGACGCAACTTGCCGGCATGGACACCATCGCTGAAGACTACCGGGCGCTGGGGCCNCTGACCTCAAAGGAGCGGCTCTATATTTTCCTCCTCGCCGTCAATGTGGCGCTGTGGTGCACCACGGATTTTCACCATCTCTCCCTGCCGGCTGCCGCCGTGCTCGGCTGCACGCTCTTCGCCCTGCCGGGCATGTCCTTCATTGACTGGAGCAGGGACCGNAGCCGGATCGGCTGGGATATCCTCTTTCTGGTGGGCGCCGCCAACTCACTGGGTGTCTCCCTGTGGCAAAACGGCGCCGCTGCCTGGATCGCCGGGCTGACCCTCGGCGGCATCGAGGGGCTGCCCCTGGTGCTGACCATCGCGCTCGTTTCTTTGTTCACCATTGCCATCCATCTTGTCATCCCGGTCAACACGCCCATTGTGGGCGTNATCCTGCCGCCGGTGGCCGCGCTGGCNGCGGCGCTGAACATCAACCCCGCCGTCCTGGCGCTGCCCCTGGGCTTCAGCGTTTCGGCCGCCGTGCTGCTGCCCCTCGATGCGGTGTCCCTTGTCACCTATCAGGCCGGATATTACAAAATGTCCGACATGTTCAGGCCCGGGCTCATCATTTCGGCCGGCTGGATCATCATCACCNTGGCGCTNATGTACCTCATCGCNACNCCGCTCGGNCTGATGAACGGCTGANANCNGNNTTCAGGGGNANACATATGACNGACGTGCCNGCCTCAGCCATCCACACNGCCACCCTGCCGGGGATCAACCGGGAATGGGCCGGGGNGTGCCGGTTCGGCACAAGGATTTCCTGGAAGAAGGGCACNTANTTCAATCCNTATNTCGGCGAAAAAAGTTTTTATTATCTTGGGGCNGGNAGNCTGATCATCCTGCATGGCGCGGCCAANGGNCAGGTGCGCAACCTNNTNTGCATGCACGCNGGGTCCTTGCTCAATCTCGCNCATGTGCTGGGCANTTCGCTCACCACATTCATAGATGAGGAGTGCCGCTTCTATTGCCTCACNGANGTNACTGCNTGGCGATTCCCCGGNAAACTGCTGGANGACANNGAGTTCATNANNCAGCACCCGGANCTGATCATCAATCTNATGCANTCNCTTGGCGTGCGCCTGTTGCTGATGCACAACACGGTTTCCAGCACCGGCAACGGCGATACTGCCGTAAGGCTGGCGCGCTTCTGTTTCAACATGTACGCATCATCACAGGGGAGCCTCGCCATTCCGCTGGANATGCCNCTNACNGAGCTCGCCAACCTTTTGGGAATGCACAGNATNTCCCTGTTCCGCGCCATAAGGNGNCTGAAGGACGCCGGCGCGCTTCAGAGNCTCACNCGNNGCGAGATAGTCATTCGGGATGTCGCNGCGCTCNGGCANTACTCCCTGGNTTGATNCGTGTCAGNNNGCGNNGCNAGNNCAGCGGNATGGGAGANCANCANGGAGNGCCNNNTCCNTTTCTTTCAGAAANACGGCGNGNTACGCGCCGAANNTGNGTGTCTTTCGCTTGNCGCCAAAACGGNNGTCCATGCGCCAGAGNTTNCCCCNAGTTTTCCACAAGATGCGGACANGNAGAGNTNAAGCCCCTNNGNGTCGGCGAGCTTGGCGGGAGTTCCNTCTGACTTCAAATTCCGAAGCATGGTGTCGTTCAGTGGCATGGCGCAAATCCTTTNCTGGCAAGGGGTTTCGGGGCGACGGTATTTTTCTGGAAGNCNCTCCTCCATTNTGGCNNGTACCGTTCCTCATACCGTCTTTTNNGCGTTTTGTCCCTGTTCTTCCCCGCACCTCGTTGGACGTGCCATCGCCCAAAAAGCTAAGTCCCGCAAGGCTTTTTGAACCTTGCGGGACTTTGTTGGATTCTTTCCTGGTGCCGAGGGCGGGACTCGCCTCACTCGACTGACCCAGCAGTTGTAACTCGCTGAATTGTTGATATAATTTTTGTAGTGCCCAGTATCTCCGTGAGGTTTTGACCTACCTGATTGGCACACCAAAAGTCAAGGAGGCAGTTCGAGTCCCTAAAACGGACTCGCACCGAAACCTATATCACCTAGCCAAACTCCCCCTTTGTCTTCACCGCACAGGGTAGTCATTCGAAAAATTTATCACGAAATATCGCGAAATAGGAGCCCATTTAAGACCAAAATTTCTCGAAATTCGTAATTATTATTTTTGAAATTCAAAGAGTTACGAGGGAGGTCAAGCTATTGCGAATTGACCTTCAAACTTCATCAGTGATTTGTCTCATTTCGTGTGTTCCGCGCAGTATAGAGTATCGTGAGTCTGGCCCCCTTTTGGGTACCGGGGACAATGAATACACTCAACTTATGGCTCGATCCCTCCAAGGCGCAAGCGGTCTGAGTATATGACTGTCTTAGCGTAGCCGTAGCCATCCCTGCTTTTCAATTCAATTAAGGCTTCCTGGGCTGGAACCGCCAATTTCGTGCATGATGCGACGCTCTAAAGCTATCTCGGTGGAAAGCAGATAATAAACCAAGTGGAATGTTTTGGTATCATTTGCTGAATTAGATTTACTAATGAATGCAGTAACGATTTTCAGCAGATCTTCTTGCCTACGATGAATTAATAGTGATGATACACTAATACCATAATATATACTTTTAGTACTTTCTTCTGAGAAAGATAATTCATTCAAACATAATGTGGGACAGACTCGTGAAATTCATCGAATAATCCACGAGATTTACGGGATTTGGGATGTGCCCGTGAGTAGGCAGTAGGTAATACTTATTAGTACTTAGCATTGTACTTAGTACTACTAGGTATAAGCACACTAGGCTAGGAATCAATGGGAATACTACAGCTAGATAGTATGCTGGCTAACACCCAAACACAAGGAGCGATGTCATGTCGACAGCAAATGAAGGCGATTACCCCGTGATCCCTCAGATCCAGGAGAAAGCAACCCAACTCTTCGATTCTTACCAGCAAAGACATTCAAGGGTTTTATCTGTCCGCGAAGATATTCGTTATCCTGCGGATTATGGCCCGGTATATGACAATGAGGATATAGCAAAGACTATGGCAAAGGTAGCTCAAACCTTCAAACGAAAGGGGCTTGATCCTGCCTACATATGGGTAAGGGCAGAAAAGAGCTCTGAACATCCTCACTACCATTGTCTTGTTTTGCTTGATGGACAGAAGACACGCTCAGCGGGGATGGTTTACGATGTTACTGAGAGGCATTGGCAAAATACTATCGGAGCTTCAGCCGTAGGATTAATTGAGCGTTGTAATGGGGATAGAGAACATCCTCATGAAAACGGCGAAGTCATACCTCGCTCCGTGGGCAGACCGGATTATGTCAATCGTCAGATAAGCTACATTGCAAAGACGAAAGAAAAAAGTCCTCGAAAAGATGGTCTCAGGGACTTTGGGATGTCAAGGCTGAAGAAGAACCCCACCACGCAAAACTCAAATTGAAGGAGAGTAAGGGCATGAATAGGCAGGAGCAAGTGTACCCCACAGAGCAGCCTCATCAAGCGCCTGTGACGCAAGAATTGTCTTGTCGTGTCGGCAGTATAATGGACAAATTTGGTCAGGTGGGTCTCAGTGTGGCTGGGGTCACTATGGAGGCTACTCAGATACCCTCGGTCGCCAATCAGCATGTGGCAGTGGTGAAGGCTGGCATCACTGTCCAGTCCCATGAATTTCAGGGCATAGGAGCAGCATGTCCAGCAGATATAGGAGAGGAAAACAACGCGCAGAGTCTCTTCAACAAAGCCTGTGCCAACGCCTTGACAAATGCTGCTGGGCTGGCGGTTATCGCCCAGAAAACTCATCCTGCCCATCACGCGGGGTCGACTGGCAGCCCCACTTGCGGTGTCCAGAGGGATGAGCTGGGACAGGCTCTATCTCCTCAGTCAACGAGGAAATACCACCATAATCCCAACGCAAATGCCTCTGCCAGTCAGATGAGGCTCATCAAAACTATATGCAAAGAGAGAAACATCTCAGAAGCTCAGGCTCGTGAGTTGGCGGTAGTACCTGTGAATGGCCCGCTCAATAGCCTACAAGCCAATCAGGTTATCCAAGCCGTCAAGGCGAAGGGGCGGCAATAGCAATGCCCGGAGCAACCTATCGGTGAAGGTATCTCCATGTGGATTGGGCCGGAAAAATCCATCAGCCAAAATTCGAACCCTATCTCCAGATTGCCATCATTCTGAGGGGATACCTCACATTGCCTCTGGCATGGGGTATCCCCCACAGCAGCAAAATACACAATTCCATCAAAGAAAAGGTGGCGGACAGATCGGGGCTAAAACAGGGTAATCCGCGGAAAACGATTATGGCTGGTGTCCCCGCTGCGAGACCATACTAAGAGAGCCTTCTCCCGTGAACAGTGGCGTAGCACCCCGAGTCAGCCTGCCGCAGACCTCTTCAGGGCTTGGATTGCCACCACCAGCAGATGAACCAAGTCCTCCTGCGTTGCGGCCGGTAGAGGCTTCAGCATGTCCTCAATGGTGTCCAGCCTCACCCGGAGCGGGATGTCCTGGTTACGAAAGAGGTCGGCCACCTGACAGTCAAGAATTTTCGCCAGTTCCTCCAAGCGTGAGAACCTTGGAGCTGCCTGCCCACTCTCAATACGGGATAAGGCAGAGCCGGATATATGGAGCGCTTCCGCCAGGCCGTCCTGCGTCATTCCAAGCTGTTTCCGGCGTCTCGCTATGTTCCCCCCTACGAGCTCAGACAGTTTCAGAGTCTTCCTGGAAGCCACAGCACGCTCCTTTTTGGCATGGAAGCGTACCTTGCCAAAGAGGAGACGCAAACCAAGTTTGAAGAAAGATTCCTTGACTTAAAGCCAACAGCTTGCAAAGAAGTTTCTGCGAGAAAAATTTACAAAACCTTTGTGAAATTCCAGATTACGGAAGGTTGCTGCCGTAAGGTTCCAAACAGCCGAATGGCGCAACCTTTAGACAAGGAGTTTCACAATGGGTGCTATCGGGTCATTCATCATCGGAGCGGTGTCGGGCATTCTCGGGTTGGGGCTTGCCTCTGGCCTCATTACCAATCTTTCGGGCGACAGCGACCCGCAAGACGAGTCGAACACGGAGGAGGAGTAGCCATGCTGCCGCTTGTTTTTCTCGGAGGTGCCCTAATGGGGGCGGCTGGGCTTGTGGCTGCGGCTCTGCATGATGACAAAAAGACGGAAGCGGCCTTTTCCCCCTTGCTTAAGGCCCCGGAAGATCTCACCGAAGATGAGGTCGCAAGCCTCCTTGGGGATTACGCGCTCAAGGCCAACCTCCTTAGTATCAAAATCAGCCAAGTGGGGATTGAAAGTGCTGGCTTGCAGGGGACATCCATTGAACTGCCCGATGACGGGATGTTCCAAAAAATCGCCAACAGCATCGGTGATGGCCTCACCAAGACGGCCAGACACCTGCGGTGCAATGAGCTTGAAAATCTGAAGGAGGAGGCATCCAAGCTGTATGGCAGATACCGGGGGGTCTTCCGGCGGGCGAATGCTCTTCTGCGTGAACGTGGCAGAAGACCCATTGATTTACGCGGGCTCACACTCTCCAAAGCGAAAGTATCGGTTAATAACGCCATTGAGAATGAGAACTGGTGCTTCGACTTTGAAGATGCAGAGGATGGGATTCGCAGCTTCCTCGAAAAATCGTCAGAAATTGCGGAGCAGTTCATCGCAATCTTCGAAGGCCAGGAAAAGATACTGGCCCTTGGCGAAGGTGACTTTCCCGTCCTTCCGTCGTAGCGGGAAAAGTGAGCCGGGGGTAGCAAATGGTCATTCCACCGCGATTCTCCATTGTCTGGCTACTCGCATCTATGGTTAGGAAAAAGAAGTCACTCATTCGCTATGGGGTGGTGCCTGCCATCCTGCGGAGGTTGATGAACCAGTTCACCTGCCCACTGCACAAGGATTAAGAGGAAGTGTCCGCGCCTATTTCTGGCGCGGACACTTGTCAAAATAACGATGATCAAGCAAGACGCTGACGCCACTCCCGGAGTAAAACTCCTCAGATTGTTCCAGAAGCTTATGCTGGACGGTCGCAGGCATTTCCAGACAGACCTCGCGGCGTATCTGAACTGTTCGCCTCAGACAGTCATGCGCCTGATTTCTGAAATTGAGAGCGTCATCGGTACCAACTTGGTCACGGGATTGGAAAAGCATAGGCGATGGTATCAAATACGGAGCATCTCCAGAAACATGCTTGGGCTTGAATTTGAGGAGCTCCGATACTTGGCAATCTGCCGCGATTTGGCCGAGCCCTATCTCTCCAAGCAAGTTAAGGAGCGCGTGGATAAGAGCATATTCAACTTCTCAATCCTCATGGCAGACCAGGAATTTTCTGCGGGGCAGAACCTGAACAAAAATCAGATTGCATACTGCACCAAAGGGTGGATCGATTACACCCCTTACTTCGGTTTTCTGGAAACCTTGTCGCACGCCATGGAATCAAAGCGTATTTGCCTGGTGCGCTACAGGGCGGCTGGGGCAAAACAGACGAAAGAGCATCGCTTTGCGCCAGCGCGCATTATCAGCATGAATAATGCTCTGTATGCGCTTGGTGCAGGAGTTGCTGAAGACTTCAAATCAATGCGGCATCTGACGAGCCTTGCCATCCACCGCGTCAAGGATGTGGTTCTGACCGACAAGCCCATTCTGTTCACGATTCCTCACGAGGAAATCGGCTTATTCGGCTTGCCGTGGCACGAGCCGAAAACATTCAGAATTCATTTCAAGCCGGGCCGGGTGGTCGAGTATGTCAAAGAGCGTGTGTGGTCTGGCAAACAGAAATTTTATCCACAAGCGGACAGCAGCCTGATTTTGGAGCTGGAATCATGCAGCCAACCAGAAGTCGAAGCCTGGGTGCGCAGCTTTGGGGATGACGCCCAACTGCTCCCCGATGAGAACCATCCTTGTGGAGCTTTAGGAGCTTGATATGACCAAGGAATCTCTTGAGAAAAAGTACGAAATCGCATTCGAGCAAGCGGCAGCACTCCAACCTATCTTTCCTGAAGCTGCCAAAAGGGAAATGGCGCAGATGGTGGAGGTAATCGCGCGAGGAAATGAGAATATTCGTTCTGAGTTGCAGACCAATCGTCGTATCGAACAGAAAGGTGGCTATATCGCCGAAGAATTCCATGCAGAGACGTTTAATCTCGATTCCATTTATAATGAGAGCGATGCGCGAGCAATCACAGATCGCTATAAGCAGGACTGGCAAGAACAAGGCTTAAGCCGCAATGATAATCCTGATGTTGTGATTGTCGAAGAGGGAAAAATTACAACAAAATCGCAGTTAAAATACGAAAAAACCGCCAAAAAAACCGCTGGTAAACTCTCTCAAAAAAATGCGGATGGAAGTGTTAAATATGGGCAAAATGACTCCTATATTGTACCTAAGGATCAGAAAAATGAAGTTAAAAATTACTCTAAGCAGCGCTCCGTAGAAAAAGCAAATGCGGGAGACGCTGAACTTGCAGAATCGTTTAAACAGACCTCAGAAAAAACAACTGATACACTCTCAGATGGTAAAGCAACATCAAAACCTCTTTCCAAGAAGGAAGCTAACGAACTAGGAAAAGGTAATCTTGATAAGCTTAAAGAAATCGAGTCTGACTACCAAACAGCCTCGACACTCAAGCAGATGGGCAATGCGGCAGTAGGGGCAGCGGCCATGTCCGCCGTGGTAAGCGGTTCGGTAAACACGCTTAAATATATCCAGCTTGCGAACAGCGGCGAACTCACGGCGGAGGAAGCTACCGTGAAAATCCTTGGCGAGACTGCGGCAGCGGCTGCCGACAGCGCCGTCAAGGCATCGGCCAATGCCGGAGTCCAGAGCCTTATGGTGCGTTATGGCACCGAAGAGGCTGCCATGCAGGTTCTGGCGCAGCAGGGCATGAAAAATATGCTCAAGACAAATGCCGTGACGGTTGGCGTGACCTGCGCGGTGGATGCTGTCAAGGATCTCGTGCGCCTAGGAACAGGGCAAATATCCACCCAGGAATTTTTTGACCGCCAAGGAAAGGGCGTCCTCATGACATCGGCAGGTGTCGCGGGGAGCGCCTTGGGGACGGCTGCTGGAGCGGGGATTGCAACCACCCTTGGTCTTTCGTCGGGCACTCTTGCTGTGACTGTGCTGGAATTTATCGGCGGTATGTCAGGGGGTATGATTGCGGGCCTTGCGATGGCGCTTGCGATTGAGAACGGCATAGAAAAGCCCTACCGCGATTTGGTTCGCAACACCGAAAATCTCAAGGCGGCAGCTTGCGAACTGGAGCGCGTCTCCAGAAATGTCTTCCGAAGCCAGATTCTTTTTACCAAGTATCTGGAAGCTGATTATCGGCTGGAGAAAGAATTACAGACGCAAATGGATCGCGTGGACGAAGCGGGCCAGCGCGCCTTCGAGGCCATCAGCAAAATCTAACTCCTCAAATAAATCGGAGGGATATACCATGTCCAATCTTACAATGACGCAGGCTGAAGAGAAGACCATCGATTCCCAAATTGAACAGATGATGGACTGGGCCAAGACCCGCAGTGCGGAGGCGGAGCAGCTCGCTCTTGACTCAGCACGTCTTATGGCTTGCACAACCGACCGTGTAGATCGCCTTAAAAACCAAGGGTTTTTCAAGCGATGCTGGAATCGTTTTTCAGGCAAAGCCGGTGAAATGGAAAGGGCCAATACCAATGACATCATCCAAATGCAGAAAACAGCCTTTCGCTATGTGAATATGCTTCAGGAACAACAACTCCTCATGGCTCACTCTCTGCTCTCTCTCAAAAATAATCTCATCTCGCTAGCGGTGAAAGAGGAAGAAACAAGAAATCTCATTGGAATGCTCGCTCAACGGACACTGGAACGATTTGAAAATCTGGAGAACCGGGTTGACCAGCTTGAAATTTCCACGAATCTACAAGGGTGGCTGCTGGGGCTTGAAGAACGGGAATATGACGAAAAAATTCCTACGGAGTATATGCGGCTCTTCAGGGTTATCAATGATTTTTACAACATCAAGAAAGATAATTGGAATTATAATGATCTTATGTTTATGAGAAAGGCCATACGAACAGTCGGCATTAATCCGAAGCAAAAGATTTCCCTAAACTCCTTCATCGACAAGCTTACCGATGAAATTCAAAGTGAAGGAGTTGGATTTGAAGCATATGGTCAAGCGATTACAATGTTTAAGCCGGAAGGTATTGAAAATTATAGTAAATACGTTGTAGAAAATATTTCATCTCCTGTTTTCGTTTCTATGCATGGATTAAAAACTCAATACATGGATCGGCTCGATATAGTTGAAGAGCTTCAAGATGAGATGAACATATCAGCAGGAGAAGCATTAAAAAGACTTCTACGGCGTAGTATTAACAATATGAACGTCAATCTCGATTATGAATTTCCATTAGCTGAAACAGCAATAGAAATACTTGGTTGTCTTAGATTGGGGGAGAGACTCTCATCCAAAAATATTGAGGAAAAAGAGATTAAGAGTAATCTTGAAAATATAGATATAAAAATATCTAGTACACCAAATGCAGTTGAGAGAAATGATAAACATTTTGATTGTGCCAAAGTAAAGAATATCAATTTGAATAATTGCAGCTTTCTTCCCTTTGAGGCAATAGAGGTTAGATTGGGCAGTAGGGCAGAAGAGATTAAAAATATTATACAATTTAAAGGAAGATATATAGCTGCGACTGCAACAACTATATACTCTAGCGAAAATCTCCATGATTGGAATAAAATACATGATTTTTCAACGGATGCAGGAATTAGTTATTGGCTGAGTGAAGCTGGAGGTTACTTATTTACTAACCAAGACTGGAGCACTCGCGTTTATTATTCGGAAGAAGGAAATAAATGGAATGAACTAAACCTGCAAAAGAAATTTCGAGGGGAAAATATTTATTATGATAATGTATTGCATAACGGAGAATTATTTCTCTTTTCTGGGCGATCAAGTATAGATTATTCTTATACAAAATCAGGAATTATATTTGATTCAAAAGAAGAAACCTCATTTCTTGCAGGTATAATATCTTTCGGCAGAGATTTTAATGATCTGAGAAGTTTTAATTTTGCAGATGAATATGATCAATATAATATTAAAAATACTTTGTGTATAGGGAAAAAATTTTATATTTTGCTAAGGCACGATCGATATGATGAGAGCAAATTATTGTCTTCGCAAAATTGTATGGAATGGGAAGAAATTGATGATTCCAGGATTGGAGACGAAATTCATTCCATTTCGAAATTTGGAGACTACCTTATCATTGATAGTGATAAGCCGTATCTTTTAGATACAAAAAATAATAATTTAAGTATTTTTTCAGGACCAAATGAAGATTCAAGCTTTAGTGACTATAGCTATCAAGAGATAAAAAATAGCCTAGCGATATACAAAGGCGCTTATGATTCAAATATGTATATCACACAGGACTTAAAAGCATGGAAGAATATAGAAGTTCCGACCTTTGATAGTGGAAAAACGCTTCCAATAATAATAAATAGTGAATATTTAATATTTGTTTCTGATGATAAAATATATTGTTCGAAAATTGAGCATAAATAGTACGTAATATTCTTATTCAAATAGTATAAGATATATATTATATATCTGAATAAAGCAAACCCATTTTATTTACCCCCGAAAGCCCCACCGTTTTAATCGGCAGGGCTTTCTCATTTAAGGAGGAGGATTTTGGATACTTACTGCTCGGAAAATATTACGGAACTGGCCCAAGCACTCATTAACGTCCAAAAGCTGATGACCCCTGCTGCCAAGGATGGCAAGAACCCTTTTACCAAGAGCAATTACGCCACGCTCAACTCGGTTATGGAATCATGCCGGGATATTCTCCTGGATCAAGGCATCTGGCTGACGCAACTCCCTGTCCCGGCTCCTTCGGAGCTGGGACAGGGCTATCTGGGGCTCTTGACCAAGCTCACTCATGCAAAGACGGGCCAATGGCAGGCGTCATTGGCGGTCATTCCGCTCCCCAAGAGCGACCCGCAGGGCATGGGGAGCGCCATCACCTATGCCCGCAGGTATGCGCTCACCTCCATGCTGGGGATGATAACCGAGGATGATGACGCCGAGTCCGCCAAGGAGCCCAAAATGTCATCTGCATGGGCACGGACGCAAAGGGCGAACTACTCTCAGGAGCCCCGACAATCCCGCAGGCAGCCAATCTCTGCCGAGCCCGTGCGACAAGGGGATGACTTCGGCAGCTTGCCGAAACTCGAAGGCGTCTCCTACCAGTATGTCACCGCGCAGGATGGTCGTCAGTGCATCATTGCCACAGGCAACACTCTCGCCAAGAAGGAACTTTTGAGTGGGGCGGGTTTCCGCTGGCACGCACAGAGGAAATACTGGTGGAAATATGCTGAGGCGGCGTAAGCAAACAGGAGAGATAATGGTAACGCAATCCCGTGAAAAGGCCCTGCTGGAGATAGTCCGGCGGGGCCTTTTTCTGGCTTCGGCGCATACTTCAACCGCCATCCTGGGCGACCGCTCCGCCTACCTTGGCATGAGCGACCTTGCCCGCTATGCGGACTGCCCGCGAGCAGCAGTTGCCGGAAAGCTGGGTGGGCGTGACACCACCCTTGAACACCTGCTCACCCTCCAGCGGGGGCACTGGTTTGAGGACGGCATTGCCGGATGCCTTGGAAGTGAAGGCTTGCGCTTCATGCGTCAGGTGGAGATCGCCCACACCCATGCTGGCGTCCCACTCCGGGCGCATCTGGATTTGGCTCTTGCTTGGGATAAACCCCGGCCTGCTGTGCGCGTGCTGGAAATCAAGAGCATGGAGACGTTGCCCAACGAGCCATATCCGGCCCATGAGCGGCAGGTCATGGGGCAGGTCTCCATGCTTGAGGAACTTTGGGATGCGCCCGTTCTCACGCTCCAGCGTGAGAACGGGAGCATTGCTCNCATNCTCGNCTNAACTTCCCGGAGCTTTGCCGNCGGGAGCTTGGGGTGAATCTCCCCANNGACNCAGAGAAAGTATCNGTGGANGGNTGGTTGCTCTGCCTTTCCATGTGCGANGCNCGGGCNTTTGGGCCATACCTGCCCGATGCCGATGTCCTTGAGTCNCTCCNNGAGCAGGCGGTGGAATATTGGGCNGCGTTTTGCGCCGTGAAAGAGGNGNCGGNAGCCCTGAANGACATCCCGCACGCCANNGGATTTTATCNGCTCTGNGCGANCTGNGCNTATGCNGCCGATTGTCCCCGCTTTCCGNAAGCCGCCGACATGCCGCAATGGGAACCGGCCCTCGACAAGCTGGCNGAGCTCAAGGAANGGCGTACNGAGCTGGATNCGGAAATCCGCGAGGTGGANAGTGCGCTCCGGCTGGCGCACAGGCTCGCCATNCCGGGNGAAAATGGCAATGGCGGCTGGATNACCGCNGGGAGNTATCGCTTCAAGGTCAGCCGCACCGAGNCNCNGCGAACATTGGACAAAGCGGCCTTGTGTGAGGAGTTGAGTGAGATCTTCCGGCTCGAACATCTGGAGGATATTGACGTGGACGCGCTCCTCAAGCGCCATGAAAAGGTCGGCGCTTCCTCGTCCCGTCTGTCTGTCAACAAAATCAACTAGGAGGAAAACATGGGCTACTGTTCCGAAGTTGGGCTTGCCCTCACAAAGAAGGGCGTGGAANCCATGCAAAGCAGGCTCGCGTCCCCGGCCATCAAGCCGGAGACGCGNGAGCGTATCAGGGATTTCTTCGACCATGCGGACAAGCACGNCAGNGANGAGNAAAGCGGCCATGAGGCGTGGTANTGGGACTANCTCAAGTGGTACGATGATGACCCGGCGCACTTCCCNGAGGTNGACTTCGTGGAAAAACTCATGGCGGAACNGGATGCTGCGGATTTCCGCTTCATCCGTATCGGAGAGGACTACGAGGACANCGAGGTACGCGGCAGCTTCTGGGANAACCCCTTTGACATGGAACTGGGGCGNAGCATCAGCTTTTCNCAGGCTGTCTAGCTGAGNCTCTCNGGGGGATAGTGCTGCGCGGTGTGGACAAGGGCGACAATTTCTACGGCAGCTTCCTGTATCCTGTAGATGAGCANATAATTTCTGTGCGCCAGCAATTCCCGTGTCCCGCCGATTCGCCCCTCATGGCCCATCAACGGATATTGGGCCAATTCCCTGGCCTTGGAACGAAAGAGAACGTCCATCCTGATTGCCGCATCGACATCCTCTTCAGCNATATAGGAAACGATGGCCTCAAGATCGCTCTCCGCCTCCNTGGCCCAGAGNACGNTCATCCGGCCTGACGCCCGTGCCTGGTGAGAAGCCTTGCGATGCGGGCTTCAGCGCGCCTGTCCACTTCTTCGCTGGAAAGNACGTCNCCNTTGGCAATATCCNGAAGCCCTTTGGCNACCTTTTCCCGGACATAACGGTCATAGCCGATATAGTTGCTGATGGCTTCTTTCAGGGCGTCTTCCCGTGANTAGGCAGTCGCCATAGCCGTGCCNTCAAGCGCCGCAAGCGATTGGTCATCCAGCGTGAATTGGACTTGTGGCATAGNTNTCTCCATTTCCCNCACCATAACCCAGCGGACAGCCTCTCGTCAAAAGGGAGGCTGTCCGCTTTTACGGAGCNGACATGAACNNAANNGACATCCTGAAATCCCTCACCTCCAAGGAATTTGACGCNGGTCAGGTTTTCAGCGGCAGGCCNACGGGNACAAAGGTCAGGGGGTACGAGCGGCCNTCNCCTTTCACNCCCCAAATNAANCCNGACTACATTTTCCACGAAACNAGCCGCGATGTCATCGTCTGGCTGATTTCACCGCCTTCGCCCCTCTATGTCTGCGGCGTTCTGGGCGTGGGGAAGTCGAGCCTCATCACCCAGCTTGCCGCACGGCTCAATTATCCCGTCTTTGAGGTCACGGGCCACAATCGGCTGGAGTTTCAGGACTTGGCCGGGCACCACATCGTCCAGAACGGCAACATGCGCTTCGAGTATGGCCCGCTCGCCCTGGCGATGAAGTACGGGGGCCTGTTCCTNCTGAACGAGCTGGATCTTCTNGANCCNTCCACCGCAACGGGGCTGAACGGAGTGCTGGATGGCCGNCCGCTCTGNATCCCCGAAAATGGCGGNGAGCTGATTGAGCCTCACNCCATGTTNCGNTTCGCNGCCACGGCCAATACCAATGGGGGAAGCGACGAGACCGGGCTATATCAGGGAACCCTCAGAATGAACATGGCCCTCATGGACAGGTTCACGGTCATTGAAATCAGCTATCCCACCCCGGAAGCCGAGACAAAACTCCTGGAGAAAACAGCCCCCAATCTTCCGGCGATTATCCGCAGGAAAATGGTTGAGTATGCCAATGAGGTTCGGCGGCTGTTCATGGGCGAAAACGGCTATGGCAGCNACAGCATCGAGATAACCTTCAGCACNAGAACCCTNCTGCGNTGGGCNGACTTGACGGTGCGCTACCAGCCCCTTGCGAAGCANGGNATNCAGCCGCTCTCCTATGCCCTTGACCGCGCNCTGGGCTTCAGGGCCACGCGGGAAACGCGGGCCATGCTCCATGAACTTGTGCAGNGGATATTCCCNGTGGGCNTNATGGGGGAGAAGCCCCGCGCANNCTATGTGCAAAAGCCCACGAAACCCGCTCCCACCGCTGCAGATCCCAGCCAACTCATCTCACAGGCTCTTGACGCCCTTATCCGGGAAGCCGCCACGGCCCCCGCGCGGTTGTCGTTTGAACCGCAAATCAGCCTCCAGTGCCCGACCGCCCAAGGCGACAAGTTCTGGCATGGTTCCGCCACGCATGACGCGCTGACGCTCTGGTGGGGAAAGGTCGGCACACAGGGCGCGCGGAAGTGCATCGCCAAGGATCAGTGCCGACAGGGCAACCCAGTGCTGGAATTACGGGAGCGCGCGCTCCGCAAGCTCGCCAAGGGTTACGCCATCAACCAGCATGAAACCAGGCTTCCTTAGGAGGGAATACACATGGAAACGATAACCGACATCACAGTTCTCGACCAACTGCTTGTGGTGAACCTTGATACGCATATCTGGTCGGCAAGCAGAAAGCTCCTGCCCGAAGATTTGGGCAACACCGAATTGCCGCCCGATGAGCTGGCTTCTCTCGGGAGCAAGAAAATCTGCAACCCGGAGGAAATGAACATTTTCAAGGCATTGAAGGCCCGCGCCGAAAGCCTTTTGCGCCAGAACGGCATCAGGTTTTTGAGCGGCTGGGCTGTCCCCCAGGAAAAGATGGAGGATATTGACAGCAGCCTTGTCGCCATACGCGACGACTTCAACACGGCCAAGGAAAACTTCCTGCAACGCTATGAAAACACCGTTAGGGAATGGATCGACAGCCATCCGGCATGGAGCGGCATCATCGCCAATTCCATCGTGAGCGAGGACTATGTTCGCTCCCGGCTCGCGTTCCGCTGGCAGGTGTTCCGGGTCCTGTCTCCTGAGATTTCGGAGCATACGCGGGACGATCTGGTAGATGATGTAATCAATCTTGGTGCCACGCTGTATGAGGAAATTGCCAAGACGGCCACGGAGACTTGGAAGAATTGCTATGAAGGCAAGACCGAGGTCACGCGCAAGGCTCTTTCCCCACTCAAGTCCATGTATGAAAAGCTCATGGGCCTGACCTTCGTGGAACCACGGGTGAGCTCCATCGCATCCATCATCAGCACGGCCCTGAGCAGTATCCCCAAACGCGGCCCCATCACGGGCGCAAGGCTGCTCATGCTCCAAGGGCTGGTGTCCCTTTTGCGAAATCCGCAGGAAATCGTGAAGCACGGCCAGAAAATTCTGGACGGCCAGACCTCCGGGGATGTCCTCTCCGCGCTTTCCGGCATGGGAACATCCACAGAAATCGTTGAGGAATCTCCGGGCGTGGGGGAGCCGGTACTGCCCGATGTCCCCGAGCTTCCGCAGCTCCCGGCGCTGGTGAGCTGTGGCTTATGGTGACGCCCACCCTCCATAGCTAACCCGCAAGGGAGAAGATATGAACCAACACAGAAACCTCATCAACGCCCTGCCGCTGGTCGCGGATGCGCTGGGGCGCAAATACGGTGTGAAGGTGCTTATCGGTGGTAGCACAGCCTTCACCGATGGCAAGAACATCCACCTCCCGAGCCTCCCGCTGGACGCCGATGAAACTGTCATCCATCTGGCGCGAGGCTATCTTGACCATGAAGCCGCCCACTTGCGGATAACGGATTTTGCGGCGCTTGCAGACGCCCAACTCACGAGCGTTGAAAAGCACGTCTGGAACATCCTTGAAGACTTCATGGTGGAGAAGGCGCTTGCAGACCTCTATCCCGGCTGCCGTGAGAATTTTGCATGGCTCATCCGGCATCTGTTTCTCACGGAAGCGGATGCCCACGAGCAGGATATGACTTCTCCGGCTACCGACATCTTCTCTTGGCTTCTCCTCAGCCTTCGTTCGCTGGTCGTCCCCGAGCTTCGGCAAGAGCAGGAGCGGTTGGCGAAGGGCATCGAGTACGCCTATCCGAGCTTGCTTGAGGAACTGGAGCCGGTCGTGCGGAATGTCCCGACTTCCTGCACCAGTACCCTCACCTGCATTGAAGTAGCACGAAAGATTGGCAGGCTGCTCAATGACTACGCGAGCCGACAAACGGGGGCAAACAGCAAGGAGCCTAATGAGGCCGGAATGGGGCACCCTTCAGGGACAGCCGCCAGCGCAAATTCCGGCTCGGAAGTCCGCGTCCCTCCCAGCTCGGAGGACGGCGATTCGGAGCTGTCCGGGGAAACTGCTCAGGACAACTGCTCCGAAGCCACAGGCCAAAAAACTGAGCACGCCGGGGCCTCGCTTCAGGATGTGCTGGCGGGTGCGGGCCTCCCCACGCAGGACATTGGCAGCTTGGCGGGCAGGATGCTCGAAGGGGTCAATCAAAGCGAGAGCACGGGACAACTCACTGTTGCCATGCCGATGCCGTTTACGGGAGACGCCCTCACGGAAAAGGAGGTGAAAGATATACGGGCGGCAACAGCGGCGTTGCGGACGCGGCTGACCGCCTTGTTTCAGGCAGAAGTCCACGTCAGGAACCACATCGGCAGAACCGGCAGGATTGACCGCCGCCGTGTGGCGAGGATTGCGGCAGGCGAGACCAAAATCTTTGGTAAACGCGGAAAAAAACATGGCATCAGCACGGCTGTCCATATCCTTCTGGATGTTTCCGGCTCCATGCAAAGCCAGAACAAAATCACCCTGGCCTGTCATGCCAGCTTCGCATTGGCCCACACGCTTCAGCAGGTCTCAGGCATCGGGGTGGCTGTCACCTCATTTCCCAATGGCACACGCCCAGAGGAGGAGCGGATAGTGCGGGCGTGGTCAACTGTCGCGCCGGTGCTTGTTCACAAGCGTAGGCTCCATACCCGTTTCAAAATCCAGAGCAATGGCACAACCCCAATGGCCGAAGCCGTCTGGTGGGCCATGCAGCAACTATGCGCTCTCAAGGAAAGCCGCAAAGTGCTCTTGATCCTCTCGGATGGCGAACCCGACAGCGTGGAGGAGGCCAAGGTTGCGCTTCATGCCTGCCTCGCCCAAGGCATTGAGGTGTATGGCATCGGCATTCAGAACAAGGCCATACGGACGCTTCTGTGCGGCAAGAAAATACGCGTCATCTATGAACTCAACGAGCTGGCCCCGGCCATGTTTGAACTGCTGCAAAGGGGCTTGCTCAATGCGTACCGGGGCAGGAGGAAGTATGAAAATCCCGCTTGACCTGGGCAATCGCCATCTGGAGATTTTGAGGCGTATATGCGCGGCCCCGTGGCCCAAACGCCTCAAAGTTGGCCCTAAAATTGGGCCTCATATCACCTGTTAACCTTAAAGGAGAAGGGAGGGCAATATGAGCTTCGTACCGTGGGTTCCTGTCATTATCGCAATCCTTGAAATCGTAAGGGAGAAAATGAATGACTGACCGCACATCGAATCTTCTGGCAAAGGTAGAGGCGGGGGCTGACGCTCCCGGCTCTTTTGGTGTGTTCCCTGTCCCTCAAAGCGGCATGAGCAGGCTTGGAGCCTTCGCGCTGGGCGTCCTCACGGGCGTTATCGGGGTGGCTGTGGCCGCAACAATTCTTGAGGAAATGAAATATGAAGGGGAAGCGGACGACAACGAAGAAGACGATTGGAAAATGACTAACGGGATGAAAGCAAATTAGGACAAATAGAATATTCATCTGGGGGTTAGCTTTTGCTAACCGCCATTTGAAATATCTAATTTATACTTTGAACTGGGGCCTGACCCTTTCAAATTAATTTGTAAACGTTTTGACTTTTTATTTATCTTTTTTATCATTTTTCTAAGAGATGTATTAGATTGAGAGAATTTTGATTTTGAAATTATTTCTTTCAATGACATAGCATCATTGTTTTTATATAGGGTACAAAGAATATCATTTTCATTTGTATTATATAAATTAGTATCCCAAGGAATACTTTCCTCCACAATGCTATCACCTGATATGTTGATAATATTTGAATCTTTTACATTTCTTTCCCATCTATAAAACTCATCAGGAGTTTTAGCTAATCTTAGGAAAAAACTAGATTCCGTACAGTCTAGTTGAGGCGCCATCTTGACTTTAGGATAACTAATCTTTAAATTGACCCCTTCATAAATTTGAGGACGCTTGTCTTTCATGACTTTAAAAACATTTGTTGCATTCTTTAAAAAGACTGATGAGCCATCCATATCACCATCAATATTTGAATGATGTATAATTAAAAAAGAAGTATTTAATTCAGTACTTGCCTTATCAATAAAATCCATAAAGGATATAGCACTTGATGGTGAGTTTATACACTTTGGTGCAGCTTTTGTTAACGTGTCAATTATGATAATATTTATACCTTGTTGTTTTATTGTATTTTTCAAGCTATCAAAAAATTGTGTTGATTGTTGACCATTCCAAATATAAGAAACATTTGGATCTAACTTTTTTAAAGAAAATTTAAAGTTATCATTAATGAGAGCTTTATCTAAACCATATGCTTGAATTAATTTGTCAATATTGCTGATAAAAATATCAGGATTTGTTTCGTAATCAATATATAGTACTTTTTTCTTGGTAACGACTGAAAAGTCAAAAATATCCATCCCTGACACTAAGGCTAGCGCTAATGACAGACACCAAATACTTTTGCCAGAAGTTGATTCCCCATAGCAAAAGGTTGTTGTCTTAGGAGACAAAATATTATCTAAAATAATATTACAATAATCATGAGGTACAAAGTTCGTAAAATCAGTTATAGAACTTATATGAATATTACAGATATTAGATTCAATTTTATTATTTATGATGTTCATCTGAATCAACCAATTTTCATATTGCCTTGGCCTAAACAAAAATTCACTTTCCCCCAAAAATTTAGGCCAATCTATTTCTTTTAGAGAAATCGATTGTTCTACAACATTTTTTATAAATAGCTCTTTATTAAATATGGATGGTGAGATAGTAATTTTATCAAATGGATAAATTGTACGAATAGATATGAAAACATTAGAACCATTAATATCAAGAAGTTTACCTAATTCAAGTGCGTTTAAATAGGATTCTATTTGCGGTAACGGAACAATAATCACGTCGCGGTACTTAAGATACGATATATCAAATTTTGGAGATGATGTATAAAAATTATAAGTCGATGGGACGAATGGGAGCGTATTAATTAGAGATATTAACTTGTGCGCTACAATCTTGTCAAAAAAAACAATAACCTTCTTATGATCATAAGTAGTTATAAGATTAGAATTCAATAAAAGTGAAGTATCATATTTATATCCTGGCATTATCTCTTTTATAAATTTTGGCATGCCGTTATCAGGTGCGACAAAACAAATGTTAATTGGAAAATAATGGTTTCCGTCTGCACTAAAATAAAATGCTTCTCCAGATTGGAAGTCACCATCACAGGCAGAATATTGTAAAACAAACTCATAGATAAATTGTTCATCATTTAAAGAAAAAAGATTTGGGAGATTTTTTAGTCTAGTATTTTGGTTTAATTCTAAGAAAGAAGATTCTCTATCATAACCAAAAGTATTAGGATTTTCAGGGTATTCATATCCGAAAAGATCTTTTTTGTGGAGTGAAAAATATTTCTCCCCAATTTCTTGGGTAACTATATCGATTGGCTTCCTGCTTTTCCGTGATAAATTGAGTATAGGATCATCTGTTGCATATTGCTTATTTGGATACATATTCAAGCTATAAATCGACGCCGGTTCCTGTTCAAATGGCTTAATTATACCAGTAGGAATACTACTTATGCGTGAATCAATGTTAAGAAGATGTGTTATAATTTGCCGATAAACAAAAAATTGTTCTCGATCATTTAGGATATATTGCCCGCAATTTTTTTCACCAAAGAACTTCTTAAATAGGTCGTTCCGGGATGTATACATAGTTAGCTCCAATGCAGCTTGCTTATCACTTCATTATAGCATTGCAGGACGGAAAACTTACTCCCATATTGTTTTATCGATAATCTGACCTGTTCATGACCAAAGACTTGAGTGAATATATCCGACTGTAGATTTCTCTTCTTAAAATAATCACTGAATGTATGGCGCAATGAATGGAAGCTCTTCTTACCGAAAATTCCTTTATTCTTTATCCAATTTGAAAATTGTTTTCCCACTTGTTTTCCATATTTTGGACTCTTATCCGTCTTATTCAGCAAAGGAAATAAGCGATTAGAATTCTGCTTCATATCGTTACAATATTTGATAAATCCAAATTCCACCAAATCGTTATGAATAGGAATCTTACGAATTGCATTTTTCGATTTTAGAATTTTATCATTTATTCCATCATTGCTATCTAAATTTATGTCAATTATCCACAGCTCGTCTTCTTGATAAATATCTCGCGTATGGAGCTGACAAATTTCTTCTAAGCGCATTCCAGTATAGAGGCCAATAAGCGGAACCCAGTAATATGCAGGATTCTTAAATGCCGAGGATAAATAATCTCCGCTGAAAAATATTTTTCTTACTTCTTGTTCAGTAAAAGCTTCTCGCAGCTCAATAACTTGCCTATTATCCTTGATGCTTAAATTCCTTGCAGGATTAGTTTCTAAGTATCCTTCCTCTATCCCCCACTCAAACATCCCTGAAATGGCCTGCATCGTTACGTTTATAGTCTTAATGTTCAACGTTTCTTTCAAGTTAAGGGCGATTAATTCTTGGGCAGTTTTATTGCCATATTCTTTCTTGTGCCTATTGGGGGGCAATTTTCTCAAAATATCACGAAATTCACGAATTTTATTTCTATCAATCTCCGAAAGTGGAATATCACCCACAACATCCAGAAGTGTTTCTATCCTGTTCCTATGCGTAGGAATATTTCTTTTAGTCCAGTCCCCATCTTTTACTTTAGTTTCAATAAATTTTCAATAAAATCTCTAAGTCCCAGTCTTGAACCTCCAAGACAACCCGTCGAGAACGTCGCTGGAGGAATCTCTCCGATAAACTGCTGCTTAAACTTTCTCTCAAATGCATAATCCCCATTTGTCCTTTTAAGCATTATGCGATTTATATTTATCTTTACCTTATGATACTCATTAAGAATATATAATATATTTTCTGAAGAAAAATCGCTTTCTCTAAATATACCCCTATTAACTAATTCATATAGTACATTTGGAAAATACCATTCTACTAATTTTTTAGGATTATTTACAACAGGCTTTAGAATTGTTACATATTCGTGTTTTAGCCATTCATTATCAGATACTGAAAACATAGATTCACTTTTATCATTATCAATCCAAACTTCTGATGCAGGGTCATAAAGCTTGTTGTCAATTTCTTCCAAGTATGACGTCTGTAACGAATCAAATCGCCTTGCAACTTCAGAAAATTGTAATGGAGTAGATTGAACAGAAGAAGGAAATATTTCGTTGAGTCTCTGTGCCAAGTGTGCCTTGAGGTTCGATTTGTCAACATACCCATCTTCGTGTTGAAACGCTGCCAACCATTCAAGTTTATTTAAATCTGGCTTTGGTACACCGGTATAGACTCCAACAATCTCTTTAAGTTTGGATGCAACCACTTCTTTTATTTCATGAAGCGTACTTTCGCGATCCGCCACCAGTAGCTCCTCAACGCAACTCCACAACTGAGTCGCTAATTTTTGGGCCTGCCTGCGAAATCCTGTCTGGAGGCTCACTCGGATTTCAGTCTGTCCGAACGCTTCCCGAAATTTTTTCGGGAAAGCATACCGAAAATAATAAATATTCCCTCGCAGGTAAAGGTGGGCTGCACAGCTCTTGGTCAGCCGATGGTTAGTGGAAACGGCTGCGGGACTGATCGAAAGAATTGATTTTTTAGGCATGGGCTAACACGGCCTCACAGGCAGTTTTGACCCACCAAATTGGCACAGCAAGCGTTCTTCGTGCTTTTTGGCAGGTTTTCAGCGTGTTACGCCCAAGCTGTTTTAGAAAAAAATAAGGGATTATAGCCAGTTAGCTACAACCCCTTTCTAAAACTGGTGCCGAGGGCGGGAAAAGGCACTGAACAGAGATGTGGCGTATATAACTAGCTAAAACTAAAGGCCTTTTTCAAATGGGATTTTGCTTTTTTGACCCCATTTTTGACCCACTTTTTGACCCCATGTGCATGGTACGTTGAGAGCATATAAGGCATGGCCTTTTTGTCAAGCTGCTCCTCCAAAGGGGATTTTCTCCTCCCCTACTCAACTATGTTTTTTGCTTTGTTGCATCCAATGCCACTTCCAACGCCTTAAGCACTGTGATGGCAATCAGTATGACCATAGTAATCACTTTATTACCATCTATGCAATACATCACTAGAGGCACTTATCTTTCAAAATCTTCGCATTGGATATGAAATTCACCCTCCTATCTTAGTTATATATATCAACAATACATTCTAATAAGTATTAAATATTTTCATTTATTGTTTCGAAAAATTATTTTCCTTTTTTCTTAATCTTGCATAGATAGTTGTCCTGGATATCCCTAGCATCGTTGCTGCGTTGCTGATGTTTCCATTGCATATTTTTATAGCGTCTATTATATCGTTTTTATCCAACTTTCTTGGATTTATATAGGATTTATATTCTCTTTGTGATGATTTATCTATGTCCTGTGTAGGTGTATCACATGCCTGTATCCACACTGGGAGATCCTTAATTTTTATTCGTTTACCCTGAGAAGCAATATCCGCATATACCAAGGCATTCCTCAGTTCACGCACATTACCTGGCCATTCGTATTTCCGAAGAAATTTTAAGGTGCTTTCCTCAAAACGCTTCGTAAGATCACCAATATTCAAAAAATGCCGGATCAGGGGCTGAAGATCGCCCTCCCTTTCGCGTAATGGTGGAATATCCATGGGCAAGACACTTATACGGAAGAAAAGATCTTCGCGGAATGTCCCCTCCTTTACCATTTTGGCAAGGTCTCGGTTAGTCGCTGATATCAGCCGAAAATCAACCTCCCGCATTTTGAGTGAGTTCAGCCTTTGCACCTGCCGCGTTTCCAGCACCCGAAGCAGTACGCCTTGCGCCTCCAGCGGCAGTTCACCGATTTCGTCCAGAAAAAGGGTGCCCTTGTCGGCCAGTTCCATGAGGCCCGGCTTGCCTTCCTGGCGCGCTCCGGTAAAAGCCCCCCTCGCATAACCGAAAAGCTCGGAATTGATGAAGTCCTTGGGGATGGCCGCGCAGTTTACGCACACGAAGGCTTTATCCGCCCGCGGGCTGGCGCGCTGGATCATCCGGGCGAAGAGCTCCTTGCCGACCCCAGTTGCCCCAGTGATGAGCACCGGCTCGTCATGGGGGGCATAGCGAAGTGCCATTTCCAGCCTCTCGTGCATGATGGGGCTTTGGGTCACGATCTCCTGTTGACGGAAAATCCCCTCCGCGCTTCCCACACTCCCCGAAAGCCTGGCAAGGGCGCGGTTATTCTCCGAGAGTTTCCCAAGAATACCGTTCCACCCCTCATTTCCGACACTCAGCAACTGGGAAATAAAGCCAACGACATCCCCAGAGGCGTCGCGCATGGGGATTCGATTCACCAGGATACGCTCTTTCGCGCGCTCGCTGAAAACGGAATGTTCCTGATAGAGTTCTTCCCGCCCACTGGTCATCACGGCCTCTGCGCGTGATGAGGGGATAAAGTCTGTGATCTTGCGGCCAATGATGCTGGCAGGGGGGAGACCGATATAATGCGCGTAAGGTTCATTGATATAGCGTACGATGCACTCCCTATCGCAATAATAGACGCCAAAAGGCAGCGATTTCAGGATGGCCAGCGTTGTTTTGTCCATGCAGCCCTCCTTGAGCCAGGGATGGAAGTGTCCATATTTGTAAAAAAGTGTACAATATGAACATTTATTTGTAAATACTTATGAAGGAACATGCTCAAGGCACACATGACTATCAAAAAAATATAATATAAATCAATATGTTGTAAAATAAATCCTCTTTGGCATTCCCGTTGCTAGACAGCCGATAGCACATCCAGCCGGACTCCCTCGTGGAGCTTTTGGGAAACTGCCGCACGGCGGCATCAAGGAGGATGAGAATGAGCTGTTGCACGGGTATCGAACTCTTGAGCCCACAGGAAGCGCGCATCGAGGCGGGGCGCCTCTACGATATCCCCGAGGAGGGGCTCACGCCGGGCCGCGCCCGCATCTACAGGATGCTTGAGCGCCTTCGCGAGCAGAAACTCCCCCGGATCAGCATGGACCGCGCCAAGCTTTTCACGGAATCGATGAAAGAAACCGAGGGCGAGCACCTCGACCTGCGCTGGGCGCAAGCCATGATGCACATCGCCCGCAACATCCCCATCTGCATCGAGGAAGACACGATTCTTGCGGGACGCTGCGACGGAAAGCCGGGACGCCACGGCATCATCTTCCCCGAGCTGGAAGGCGGCTTCCTGGACAGGGTGGCGGACGCCTTTGAAGGGGATAACGACATCTATGACCTCTCCAGTGAAGATGCCCAAGCGATGCGCGAAATGGCGGAATACTGGCGCGGGCGCACCCTGCTGGACAAGCTCTACGAGAGCATCCCGCCCGATACCCGCCGCCTGATTTTCAAGGACGGGGATTATTACGGGCAGAAATACATCATCACCCAGACGGCATCCACCCGCTCCTCCCTCCAGTGGGTGCCGGACTACAGCAAGGTCATCAACCGCGGCTTTGCCGACATGCGGCGCGAGGCCGCGGAAAGGCTCGCCCAGCTCGACACGCTGGATTCTGAAGTGGCCATGCATGAGGAGCCCTTCCTCAAGGCCGTCATCATGTGCTGCGACGCCATGATCCTTTTCGCCCACCGCTATGCCGACCTCGCCGAGGCGCAGGCCAAGGAAACCACCGATCCCAAGCGCCGCAAGGAACTGGAGCGGATGGCGGCCACCCTCAGGCATGTGCCGGAATTTCCCGCGCGCAACTTTTATGAGGCAGTGCAGGCGCACTGGATCTTCCAGTGCTTCTCGCGCTTGGAGCAGCGCACGAGCTCCGTCATCTCCAACGGACGCCTTGACCAGCTGTTCTACCCCTTCTACAAGGCCGACAAGGAAGCCGGCACGCTCACGGACGACGAGGCCCTGGAAATTCTGGAAAACCTGTGGCTGAACATCGCCAACTACATCAACATCAGCGTCAGTCCCCAAGCCAAGGCCTTCTATGAAGGGCACGCGCACTGGGAGGCGGTGACCATTGGCGGCAAGCTGCCGGACGGCCGCGACGCGACCAATGACCTCACCTATCTTATCCTGCAATCCAAACGGGCGGTGCCCCTGAACTATCCGGATCTCGCGGCGCGCATCCATTCGCGCTCGCCCGAACGCTACCTGATGGAAGTGGCCGAGACCATCAAGGAAGGTTCGGGCTTTCCCAAGATCTTCAACGATGAGGAAATCATCCCCCTCTATCTCCAGAAGGGGGTGCCCCTGGAGGTGGCCAACGACTATTCCGCGTCGGGCTGCTCGGAAGTGCGCCTGCCCAACTGGGATACGTGCCTGACGCCGCACCCGTGGCTGAACCTCGGCTCGGTGCTCGAAATGACGCTGAACAACGGGCGGCTGCACGCGTTCAACAATGAGCTCTACGGCCTCGAAACCGGCGATGCCAGAAACTTCAAGACATTTGAAGAGCTCTTTGGGGCGTTCAAGGAGCAGCTCTACTACATGCTCAAGAATGCCTACATCCTTGTTCGCTGCGTGGAAAAGGTGCGCGCCGCCAACCTGGCCACGCCCCTCTTTTCCCTCCTGCACGACAAGGCCTTCGCCCAGTGCCTCGACCTGCACTCCAACGAGATCAAGGGCGGAGCCAGCATCGGTTTCTACGACCTCATCGGCCTTGGCACCGTGCTGGACTCGTTCGCGGCTATCAAGAAATTCGTCTTCGAGGAAAAGCGGCTGACCATGCAGGAAGTGTGCGACGCCCTTGATGCGAATTTTGAAGGCTATGAGAACGTGCGCGCCCTCCTCAAGACAGCCCCCAAATACGGTAACAACGATCCGTATGTCGACTCCCTCGGCTACGAGCTGGAGAAGGCCGCGGTCGCCTTTTCCCACAAGTACCGCACCGGCAACGATACCGAGCTTGATGTGCGCTATGTGCCCGTGACGTCGCATATCCCGCTGGGCCGGGTGGTTGGGGCCATGCCCAACGGGCGCCTTGCCGGCACCTATCTCTCGGAGGGCTCCTCGGCCTCCCATGGGGCCGACACCTGCGGGCCTACCGCGGTGTTGCTTTCCAATGCGAACACCAAGTACACCGGCCTGCCCGAACGGGCGGCGCGCCTGCTGAACATCAAGCTCAGCCCCGCTAGCGTGGCCAACCATGCCGGCTCGCGCAAGCTGATCCAGTTCCTGCGGGCTTTCTGCGACCTCAAGCTCTGGCATGTGCAGTTCAACGTCATCAACCGCGACACCATGCTCAAGGCGCAGAAAAACCCGGATCAGTACAAAAACCTACTTGTCCGCGTGGCGGGCTACAGCGCGTACTTCGTTGACCTTTCGCCCGGCCTCCAGGGCGAGATCATCGACCGCGCAGAGCACGCAGAGGTGTAGCCGCGTAAAGGGCCGGGGGGCATTATCCACCCCCCGGCCCTTGGCCGTGCACGAGCCTCTGGGGCTGGCTGGATCCATGCCCCGCCATAGAGCGGGGAAACGGCCTGTCAATCATCTACCGAGCCGACAAACGGAGGGGCTCCCATGGCTTCCAGCGCTGAACTCAGGGGTGAGATCTTCAATATCCAGAAGTTTTCCGTTCATGACGGCAGCGGCATAAGGACGACCGTCTTCCTCAAGGGTTGTCCTCTGCACTGCAAATGGTGCTGCAATCCCGAATCGCAGGCCACTGGCCCGGTGTATTCGCGCAATATGCGGCGCTGCCATAGCTGCGGCGCTTGCGTGAAGACATGCCCTCAGGGTGCCGTCGCCATGGAGGGAGGCCGTCTCCACCGGGATGCCGACGCTTGCACGCTTTGCGGCCATTGCGCGGAAATATGTCCTAGGGATGCCATCAGCATCATCGGCAAAACGGTAAGCGTTGCCGAGGTTATCCGTCAGGTGGCGGACGACGCCCTCTTTTACCGTGACGGAGGCGGAATGACCCTGAGCGGCGGCGAGGCCCTCCTACAGCCGGAATTCGCTGAGGCCCTCTGCCGCGAGGCACACATGCACGGCCTTTCCACAGCGATGGAGACCTCCCTGGCCGTTCCCTACGAGCATGCCGCCCGCGTCTGCGCCCATCTGGACGAGCTGATGGCGGACGTGAAGCACATGTCGCCCAAGCACCACAAGGAAGCAACGGGGCAGGATAATGTGCGTATTCTGGACAACATCCGCACGGTGTCGGAGGACTTCCCGGCGTTGCCGATCCTTCTGCGCTGCCCGGTCATCCCCGGTTTCAACGATTCAGATGCCCATGTGGAAGAACTCGCTCGCTTTGTTGCCTCGATCCGCGGGGCCCGCCTGGAGCTGTTGCCCTATCATAGGCTGGGGGCGGACAAATATGAGAACATCGGTCTTGAATATGGCCTCGCCGATGTAAACGCCCCGGCCAAGGAGAAGATGCGAAGATTGCGCGAAGTCGCTGCAAAATATGTAGAAATTGTGTGACCAGGACGCGGATTTACTGCGAACCCGGAAAAGGAGACGTCTCATGGAAACGACAGCCACCATGCCTGACATTCGGGCTGACCTTGTCAAATGGGGTGTGACTATAGCGCTCCCCCTCTTCTTCTGGTGCATTCCCCTTTCTGCGGATTATACCCAGCAACTGCGCATATTTTTCGCCATCACCACCTTTGTCATCCTGCTCATCGCCTTTGACCTCATGGACGTGATGATCCCGTCCATCCTGCTCCCAACCCTTTACTTCCTTGTCGGCATAGCGCCTGTCAATGTGGCCTTTGGCGCCTGGACCAACACGACCGTCTGGATGGTCCTGGGCGCGCTGATACTGGCCTTTGTCCTCGATGAGTGCGGCCTTTTGCAGCGCATCGCCTTTGCCTGCATCTGCCGCTGCGGGGGCACCTTCACCGGCACGATGTACGGCGTTTTCCTCGCCGGGTGCGTGGTATCGTTCATAACTTTCAGCCAGGCCTTCATCATCATGATCGCCCTGACCTACGGTATCTGTCGGGCCATCAAGCTGACGCGCTCCATGAATGCGGCGCTGCTCTGCTTTGCCGGTATGCTCGGGGCCATCACCACGTGCGTCTATATTTACAATCCCGCCTATCTGGGCCTGGGCGAAGCGGGCGTCCGCACCATTCTGCCGGATTTCAGGATATACTGGTATGATCAGCTCTTCTACAACGGGCTGTTCTTCTTTTTCTCCCTTGGGCTGCTGTGGGGCGTGAGCAAGATTTTCCATACCGAAAAAATCACCTTCGAGGGCGGCGCCCAGTATTTCCATCAGCAGCTTGCCGCGCTCGGGCCCATGACGGTGAAGGAAAAGCGAGCCCTGTTTGTTGTGGCCCTCCTGATGGTTTACCTGCTCACCGGGCCGCTGCACGACCTGCCGCCAGCCTATGGCTTCATGATCTTTCCCTGCCTGCTATTCTTCCCAGGCCTCAAGGTGGGCACGAGCGAGAGTCTGCGCAAGATCAACTTCGGCGTCATCTTCTTCGTGGCCGGCTGCCTCAGCATTGGCATTGTTGCCTCCTACCTCCATGCGGAACAGCTGGTTTCCAACATCATCGCTCCCATTCTCGCAGGCAAGAGCCCGCTGGTGGCTCTGCTCCTGATGCTGTCCATCGGGGCCTTGTGCAACCTTTTCCTCACGCCATACGCCATGATGGCTGCGCTCGCCATGCCGTTCGCGGCGCTCGCTTCGGATGTGGGCATTCAGCCCATGGCCAGCATCATGACACTGGTCGTTTCCACGGACATCATCTTTCTCCCGCATGAGGCCGCCGGCTATGTGCTGATGTACAGCTTCGGCCTCATTTCCATGGCGCATTTCGTGAAGCTCTATTTCTGGAAATCCGTGCTCATGTATCTTTTCTTCATCGCCATTCTCTATCCCTTCTGGAACCTCATGGGATATGTGTCGATGTAGAAGCAAAAATTGTTGAATGCGTCTCCAGCATTTCGAGACAAGGAGGACATCATGAAAGTTCTTGCCCTCAATGGCAGCTCCAATGCGCGGGGCGTCACACGTAAGGCCATCGACCTGGTCGGCGAGGAACTCGCCAAGAGCTCCATCGGCCTCGATGTGCTGCATATCGGTGCCAAGCCTGTGGCAGGCTGTCTGGACTGCCGCAAGTGCAAGACCAACGGGCATCACTGCATCCATAATGACATCGTCAACAGCATATGGGAAAAACTTCAAGGGTATGACGGGCTTGTTCTGGGCTGCCCCGCACACTACATGGGCATCCCGGGCCCATTCAAGGCATGCATGGACCGGCTGCTCTATTCCACGGACAATCTTGAAGGCTGGGGCCCCAAACCGGCCTGTGCCATCGGGGTGTGCCGCCGCGGCGGCGCGGTGGGCATCGTCCACCAGTTGGGCAACTACCTCAACTGCTCCAACCTGCTGGCCGTCAACAGCCAATACTGGAATGTGGTTTTCGGCTGGACCCCGGAAGAATTTCTCTCGCAGGACATTGAGGGCGTGGCCACCATGCGGACCCTTGGCCGCAACATGGCGTGGATTCTCCAGGTCATCGAGGCAGCGGGCAACCAGGTGCCCAAACCGGTTTACGAGAAGAGGCCCAGGACCAACTTCTGTCGCTAGGCATCCTCAACCAGCAGGAGTATCGATATGATACAGGAAATTTTGGCATTGACCATCGGCAAGGGCCCCGTGGCAAGCAGCAACCATTTCTACATGCGCCCGGATCTCGACCCCAAAACGGTCTCCCAACACTATTTCTGGGTGATAATGGACGATACAGCCGGTCCTGTAGTAGTGGATACTGGTTACGCGCCCGAATGCCTGCAGGAGATGAAGCTCTCCAATTTCACCTATCTCAACCATCCACGCGAACTGCTCAATCGCGCCGGTATCGACCCGGTCGATGTCAGACACGTCATCCTCACTCACCTCCATTGGGACCACTGGATCGGGGAGGATCTCTATCCCAACGCTACTTATTATATCCATGAGCGGGAGCTGGGATACGTCACTTCCTCAGAAATGCGTTTCCTCACCTATGCGCGTCATTACAATTTCAAACGTGTGGAAGCCTTCATGCGCCTTTTATATCAAAACCGGGTCCATGTACTCGCGAATGACAGGGAAATGATCGTGCCCGGTATCGAGACCGTCCTTTTCGGTGCCCACACGCCTGGATTGATGGGCGTTGTTTGCCACATGGATGGCGCAAAGAAGATCATCACAAGCGATGTCGCCCCACGCTACCGCAATGTGGCGGAAACGACGGCCTGCGGCATCCACTATGACGTCACTAGGGCCCTGACTGCGGTTGAACAAATCGGTGCTGAATCCGGCGCCATAGAGAATGTCATCCCCTGTCATGATCCGGAAGTGGGCGCCGGACATGAAGTGGCTGAGGGTGTGGTGAAGGTTGCCTGACATTCCATGTGCCTGAAGGGAGAAAAAGATGAAAATTCTTGCAATCGGGGCGGCGGGATTTCTTGGCAGCATCGTTGTCGCCGAGCTTGTGGAACGGAAAGCACACGTTCTGGTGGCCGACTTTAAGGACAAGGCGGACAACCTGCCTGCGGGTGTGGAATATCGACATCTGGATGTTATGGATTTCACTGGAGTGAGAACGGTGATGGAGGAGGCAAAGCCGGAGGTGGTCATCAACCTTGCGGGTCTCCTCACAGGTCTTTGCGCCCGGGAGCCCTACAAGGCCACGCAGGTGAACGTAATGGGCATGGCCAATGTCCTTGAAGCCTCCAGGTTCACGGGCGTGAAGCGCGTCGTGCTTTCGTCAAGCGCCGGCGTGACGGCCCCTGAAAGGATCGATACCCGTGAAGAGGCAAAGATTTCGCCCGATGTCACCATGTACGGAGCGACAAAGTTCTATGACGAGATCCTCGGGCGCGAATACCACAGAAATTACGGTATTGAAGTCGCGTGCCTGCGTTATTCGCTCATTTACGGGCCTGGAGAGGTGGCGACCCCTGGCAACGCACTGCGGCTGAAAACCATCGAGAGCTGCGTTCTCGGTAATGACATCCATATCGACGATGCCACAGGCGAAGACCGCGCGCATTTGCTCAATGTGTACGATGCCGCGCATGCGACGGTGCTGGCCGCAACCGCAACCACAGCCGTGAACGGGGTGTTCAATATCTCCGGCATGCCTGAGGATTTTCTCTCCTTCCAGGAAGTTGTTGATGTTCTTCACGAGGCGTTTCCCGGTTCCGGCAAAGTCCTTTTCACGGGGAAAAAAGCGCCACAGGAATTCGGCCTGTATTTCCATGACAAGGCCAGAAGGGCCTTTGGTTTCGTCCCAACCATCAGCGCGCGCAACGGACTCATAGCAAACGCAAAACAACGGCTCGAAAAAATTCAGAAATGACCATCCCCACCCATATGGAGTTTTTTCAAATGAAAATTATTGATTTCAGGTTGCGTCCGCCGTTCAGGCACTTCTGCCAGCTGGGCATCTTTTCGCCCGTGTGCAATGAGAAAGCCCCACAGAAATGGCATGGGGTACCGAGCCCCTCCGCGCAGAAGAAGTCGATGGACCTGTTCTGGGAGGAGATGGCCGAGGCCGGCATTTGCGGCGGCGTCGTGATTGGCAGGCAGATCCCCGATGATTCCGCATCTGTGCCCAACAGCGACATTTTAGAACTTGCCGAAATATCAGCGGGGAAAATCGTGCCCTTCGGCAGCCTGGACATCTCAAGGGGCGTGGCTGCGGCAATGGAGGAGTTGGAGGAATGCATCAGTAAAGGTTTCAAAGGCATCGCTCTCGAACCCGCGTACGCCCTCCCCCCCAGAAAGGCGGATGCCAATGTGCTTTATCCCATCTATGCCCGACTTGAGCAGGCGGGATTGCCTGTTGTCCTGACCATGAGCTTCTTCCAGGGCAATCTTGACTATTCCAATCCGGAAGCTGCCCAGCGGGTCGCAAAGGATTTCCCGAAGCTCCAGATAGTGCTCGCCCATGCGTGCTATCCGTGGATCCCTCAGGTCTTCAACCTCTGCCTGATTCAAAAAAATATATGGCTTTTGCCTGATATCTACATGCTCAACCCAGATGTCCCAGGCAATGAGATGTATGGTCAGGCCATGCGCTGGCTGAACGGCGAGCGTGTTCTTTTCGGTACGGCCTACCCCTGCTATAACCTTAAACAGGCTGTGCACGACGTGAAGCGCTTCGGGCTTAGCGACGACATCCTTGAAAAATTTTTCCATGTGAATGCAGAGAAGCTACTCGGAATCACCTTTAGTGCATGAGAACTTGCCAGCAATGGATGCCACCCCTCAAAGTGTTATGGCAGCAAGTTGGCGATCGCATCGACCGTAAGCTGTTGGAAAAGTACTTCAAGGCAGCGCAATACATGAGTGAAGGGCCGTAACCACGACCAGAGCATTGCTGATTTTCCGAGAAAGGAATGGAAAAAATGAAAGACACTCACTTTATTTATCTGGCAGATATCTTCTGTCCATGGTGTTATGGATTTGGGCCTGTGATGAAGCGGCTCGCCAGCGAGCATCCCGAGTTACCGATAAAGGTTGTTGGCGGCAACCTCATTTCACGGCCCATGACGCTGGCCGAGGATCTGGCCGCCAATCCCGGTCTGGTGGATTTCTGGCGTAGCGTGGAAAAAACAGTAGGGCGCCCACTCACCGGTGCCATTGAAGCGGCTCTCTCCGGCCGCGAAGTCCGCATGTATTCCCCAGGCGCTGACGAAATTCTGGTGACGCTTAACAGGCTGGCTCCGGGCCATGAGCTCGACCAGCTTCTGGATCTGGAGGACATGTTCTATCTGAAGGGTGTGGACATGTTTTCTGTGGAGGCCCTCGCCGGCATAGCGGCCCGCTGGGCCATCCCGTCGGAAGAACTCGCGAGCGCCCTAGACACCGAGGCGGCACTCACCGCGACACAACGCAATCTTGCCGAAGCCGGACGCCTCTTGGGGGAGGTAGGCTCCTACCCGAGCATCTTTCTCGCTCAGGGGGACAAACTCCTCACTGTCAGCCGCGGTTATGTGCGGTATGAGACCGTCACCTCCCTCCTTGAGGACGCACTGAGCGACATTGACATCGCTCCTGCCGACCACGAGGGCTGTTCCTTTGCTGAAGACTGCACCGCAGGCAAGAACAGAAATCGCGTCTAGGATGATACCGTCTTTGATCTTAGTCCAAATAGCGATCTTCGTTTATTTTATTGAAGTATATTGGCATACCATCACCAAAAAACCCAGTCCCGCATGGCTTTCTGAACCTTGCGGGACTCTATTGGCCTTTTCCTGACCCAGCGTTTCAACTCCCTAACAGAAAATATTATTCGAATGTGATTTTTCTCCGTTACCACAGTGGTGAGGGCAATGGCGTGGCGCTTTTATGTCAAGTTGCTCCCCAAAAGGGGATTTCCACCTCCACTACCCTACTATATTACTTGTTGCATCCAATGCCATCTTTACCAGCTGATGCACTGTACTCGTAATCAATATCTGTACCAAAACTCTAATTTTTGAGCACAAAGAGAGAAAATTCCTTCATTTTTCTTATTGTTACAAATTCTATTATCTATAATAAAAATCTAAAAGTTACCAAATGTAAATTAAAAAAATGATTTATAGCTTCCTGCTGATGATTTTTCTCCCCTTTTCCGTCAACGTATATTTTTGGAAGGGGCTCCTTGGGGCATCAGGTCTTGTTCGCTCAACAAGACCTGCCCCCAGTGCGGGTGACAGATAATTTTTACGAAATGTCGGTGCATGGCGCAGCCCTAAGCCGGCCATAAGCGCAGCCGCACTCTTTTCCTCTTGCCCCAGAACCTCCAGTAGACGCCGCACTTGGTCGTTCACTTGGTCGCCACCTTGATCGCTTTGGAGGACAATCAGGGCATCGAATAACGCGGCGAGCATAAACTCCACAAACGGCGTGGCTTCGCCCAGCTCATCGGCAGCGGCTAGGCTGGCATAGTATTCGGCCTGTCGTTGCCGAACAAGCGTTTCCACCGGCAGATATGCAAAGAGAGGATTCCACTTGCTGAGAATCAGAGTCTGCCAAAGACGTCCCATGCGGCCATTGCCATCGGCAAAGGGATGGATGAACTCAAATTCGTAATGAAAGACACAACTCGCAACCAACGGATGCTCGTCTGTTTGCTCCAGCCAACCAAGAAGCCTGGTCAAATGTTCATGCACGAGATGCGCGGGCGGGGCCATGTGGACGATCCTATTTTCCTTAAAAACCCCTACTCCGCCGGTGCGGAGACGACCGGGCTTTTCCACCAAATCGCACATGAGGATCGCGTGCGCGTCCAGCAAATCTTCCAGCCTATGCGGGTGCCACGCATCCAGTTTTTCGTAAGCCGAGACAGCTCCGTGTACTTCCTGAATATCTCGCAGAGGGCCGATGACCGTCTTACCGTCAATAATGTCTGTTACCTGCTCCATGCTGAGCGTGTTATTTTCAATGGCCAGGGAGGCGTGGATGGTGCGGATGCGGTTTTCACGCCGCAACTGGGGCGACAAGGAACCAACGGCAAGCTCGCCCGCCGCAGCATGAGCGCCGAGCCACTCGCTTATGGCAGCCACTTGCTTGAGGCTGGCGCTGGTGATGGTATATGGAGGATACGTCATATCGCTTATTGTTCCCATGTCTGAAAAATTCGTAATGAAATGCTTCGCAGCAAGCGTTGCCCTCCAAAGGGAGCCAAAGAAGGTCGTCGATTCTGGGCTCCTCCCGTCACAGCGGTTCTTTCTCCCGATTTTTAACGTATACGGGCCGGATAGGGAAGCGGGGGCTCTGATTCCTCGCGCATATCAATCCCCCAGCATCTCACGCCGCTTATCAAGATAGCGGGCATAATGGATAGGTACCTTTTTGTGTGCAACCGTTGTCTGACACCCGCATAGTGGGTGGTTCCTTGTCTCCGTCGCTCTCACTCCTTCGATTAGCCGCAAGCCTTAATAAAAGTACAGGGCAGGTGACTCCTGCCCTGTACTTTTATTTTTTCAACTCATCAATTATTGCTTTTGCAGCTTTCAAGATGATGATTCCTAGCAGCAAGCACCTGTCAAAGACCTTTTGCCTCGAATTTTCTTCAGCCATCATTCCTCCTCATGATTGAGCGTTGCAAGAAGTCAAACATGACCGGGGCAAGTTCTGTCAGCTTGTGAATGATTTTGCTCCTGCCTGGCAACAATTTCTCAATGTTGCAATCACTTAGGCCAACCCCGTACACTTCAATGCCTACCCTCGTTATCTGCCTCAGAGCCTCTACTGACGGCTCCCATGTGTTCGGTTGGCCATCGGTGAGTATGAGCAACAGCTTTCTCCGCTCCTGCCGTTTCACCAGTACCTGCAAGGTCCACCAAAGGGCTTCAGCCAAAGGCGTATCGTAGTCAGCGCTGATCTGGAAATTATCGGTCAACGGCTGCCCGTGCTCCATAATCGGGAATACGGCTTCGCTTTGAGCCGAGAAGGCAGGAAAGGCTGTTATCCCAACCGAGATGCCTTTGGCATGTTCCAAGGCTTTTCCCACGGCATAGCAGGCAAGCGATGCGAGCCGCATGGGCTCGCCCCTCATGCTCCCGCTGGCATCCAGCAGGACATGGACAGCCGTATCCAATCCGGTGTGGGTGCCCTCCTTCTGGAAAGCCTTTGGATTCCCTATGCTGAGGCGATAAAGGTTTGTGGGGTTCAGGTGTCCTTTTCGAGCAGGCTGACAACGCCTTTGAGTTTGAATCTGCAACAGGGAACTAAATCGGGTGCGCAGAGCAATGCTGGCCTGAAGTGCTTCCAGCTTGTCTTCCGGGCTGAGTGGCTCAAGGTGCATTCGCCCTCTGATGGCCACGTTGATGCCATCCCCCTGGTTCTTACAGGCTTGCTCCTCCAGGCTTTCGCTCACATGCTCGCCCGTACCCTTCGGAAGTTGGGCAGAATCCATGACGAAAAGGGAGCCGAGCTCTTCCGAGGCTTTCTTCGGTGATACTGTGGCAGCCTTATCGACGCTTCCTGCCTGTTGGACATCAGAGGCAGATTCGGGCGGGCCGCCGTTTTCCTCCCCTTCCTTTTCTGTCCCATCCTCCTGGCTTTGAAATGTTTTCCCATGGTCTTGCTGGTTTCCAGTGCCTCTGCCTGCCGGTTGGTTCTCGTCAGGGGGCCTATCCTGTTGCTCCTCAGAGTTTTGAGTTTGCCAATCCTGAAGGCAGGCAGCGAGCTGCTGGGCATAGGCGATGGCGGACTTTGTGTCAGGGCAGGAAGTCTGAACGTCCTTCAGGATGTCATCCATCTGGGCACGCAAGCCGGGGAAAAGCTGATCCAGGCTCTGACCTATTTCTGAGACTCTGCCCCAGAGTTCTGGCACATCCCACGCCCTCACCGTCAGAAGCACATATTTAAGGATAAGCAGCGCCGAGGATTGAGCTGCCTCCCCGGATGACTTGTCCCTCTTATCCTCCAAAAAGAGTCGCCGAATGAGCCAGTGCAGGTTCTGACGGCAGCCTGGAAAGATAGCCGCCAATCGCTGCTCGATGCGCCAGTCTTCAATGGTATTGAAGAAGTTGAAGGTTACGGGGTTCATTCTGGCAGTTTTTACCGCCTTAAAGTCCGTTTGCCGGATGTGGGCGGCTTCATGATCCAGATAGCCCCTAGCCAGCGCCAGCAAATCCCGATCACACTCCAGGGGCAAAGACGGCAGATAGATCGTCTTTCCGTCGGTTTTCGCCTCACTTCCTCCGATCCTAACCTCAATGCCGTACTGGTCGCCTAAGACGGATGCCAGCATGGGCAGTGAGTTGAGTACGTCTCGATTGCGAATCATAGGGTCTCCAAATGCAAGCTGCCCGGACATTTCCGGGCAGCTTGCATATTCGTAGGCTGCTCGTTTCAGGGGCATTACCCCTTGATTCCTCTGCCTCGCAGGCAGGGATTCTGTGAGTTGATGCTCTCACGACTACCACAAGCCCATGCTGGGAATTTCAGTCCTCGGCAACTGGGTCACAAGCTCAAGCGCGCTCTCCAGTTCGTTGAGAGCACTCTGGAGCTCACTCGCTCCGGCATCCTCCTTGTCAGACTGGGCATCCCCACTCAGGTCTGCTGCCATGAGAACGTCCAACACGCTACCGGCGGATGCGCCATTGATGAGGCCCTGTGCCTGGGTGATAAGTGCCTGGCTATCCTTCAGGAGGCAGACAAGCCCCTGGAGCAAGAGCAGGTCAGCCCCGCTGATAACGCCCCGCTTGGGCATACGATCCAGAGCTGACATGATGATGTCGGCTACCGGGGCCACATGCGGCTCCACAAAAGACAGACCGGCCAACTTGGCATGGAGGGTTTTCAGGGGGGACAGCGCCTTATGGGTCACTTCGCTTTTGCCCGCATAGACGCGCCTCCAGATGTCCTCAGCTGAACGGGCGACCTCACCAAAGAGCGTTTCGCCCAGGTTCTCCACCTCTTCGTTTAAGCCAGCTTCCAGCACCTTTCCGCTGTCCACCTGCTCATCCAGAGGAGCCACCTTGTAGAGCTGCCAGCGGAAATCCATACGTCCGCGTACATAATCCGACGAAACGATGGAATTTCGGATGATGGATGCCCATTCCTGATGCTTGGCGATCCAGGCTTCTAGAGAACGGTCATAATCTGCCAGAAAGGCGGTTTTCGCCTGAGCGAACTCCTCCCGGATGGAGGACAGCTCATTGACGATAATCTCAGCCTTGTCTTCCGGGATGGCCCAGCCGGACATGAAGCGGACGCCATGCCGATCCATGAAGGCGAAGGCTCGTGATTTGAGCGTGCTGAAGACCTTGAGGCTCGCCGGATCTGCCACACGTTTTGACCCCAGCGATGCGAGGTCTTCCGGCGGAAGCTCGGCTCCACCCAAATCCTCTGGGGTCATTTTCTTCCTGGCTGACCACAGGCTGATATTCAGATTCAGGGCCAGCAGATTTTCCAGGATGCGAATATCTGTTTGAAGCGTCGTCATTGTCTCTCCTCGTATGCGGGCGCAGTCCCGCTAACTTTCTAAAATGAGCTCAGTTCCGGGATGATGTGGTAGCCCTCGCGCAGCTTCTTTCGTGCCCGGAGCTTCAGCTCTTCCATGGGGATGCCATTCTGACAGGACGTGCGGTCGAAAAAGTGCCCATTGTTTAATCCGCCTGTGCGTCCAAAGCGCAGTTCCATCCCATCCGCCCGTGCTTCTCCAATCCAGTCCTTGCTATGGTGTCCATCCGGGGAAACCTTCCGCAGATGGATTTTCATCAGACGGGGAGTGGACAGGTTCTGGATCTTTGCCATCATGAAATTGATGCCGGCGCTCCCGCTCAGGTCGCCGTCACCGTCTTCCGGGTTTCCCTGGTCAGTGTCATCGCCATGAGTCGCCTTGTGCTGGGGGAAGTGGCGTTGAGCCAGTTCATGGAGCATGGCTCTGGTCTCTCGGCTGGCCCGATAGGCAAGCGCCCTGTCCAGGGCATAGGTGACAGGTTGGACGCCTTGCATGGCCAAGGGCTGGAAACGGACGGTCAGTTCCGCCCAACGAAGCAGACTGCGAGTGGAGAACGTCACCTCGATGGCATTAACCATGCTTGACGAACTCCCTTCTCCCATGAACAGCTTGCGCACCTCGTTGGCGTATTTGACCATGGTTGCGCAGAGAGCTTTGGGTAATGTCGGAAAGCGCTTCCTGAGCAGGGCCTTTTCCACCTGACTATCTGGATAGCCCATTTCACACAGCATGAAACGGTCGGCGAAGGCCAGGTTCTGCCGCTGTACCCCTTGGTACAGGCCGGTCTCATCACCACCGCCATTGGAATTGGCAGTGGCCACGAATCGAAACATGGGGTGTGGGGTGACCAGTTCTCCGCCGTTTTCCGCGATACACAAAGGGGCACCGTCAAGCACGCTGTTGAGGCCAGCGGCTACTTCCGGGGCAGTGAGGTCGATCTCGTTCACGAGGCAGATACCGCCATAGCGCATGGCAAGCGCCAAGGGGCCGTACTGAAAGGTCATGTTGCCATTCTGAACGGTGAGATGCCCGGCCAGGTCGGAAAACTCCAGCCTGCCGTGGCCTGTGACCTCGAAGACGGGATAGTTGAGGCGTGCTGCCAGTTGCTTGATGCAGCTTGTCTTGCCACAGCCAACTGGGCCGAACACATAGAGCGGTTCGCCGGGATTAAGAAGCCAGACGATAATGTCCCGGCTGGATTCCTGAAAGACATACTCAGGGGCAATGGCCGGGGTGTAGGCGCAGGGCTGCTCATAGCCTTTGACCACTGTGCCGCTGGGTTTGTTGCTGAAGACCTCACCTGCATCCAGGTCTTTGACCTTCAGGTTCGTGAGAAGGGTTGACGCGTCCATGGAACCTCCTAGGACTAGAATGTTGATGTGGCACCACCTCGTGCCTGAGTTTGGGTATGGGATTGGGAGGAGAAAGAGGGGGAACGGATCGTGTCCGGTCTCAGGTAGTCAGGAATTTCCCGGCTAGTCGAACGGTGCCCGGACATTTCTTAAAAGGGGATTTTGGGGGATGGCTAAATCAGCCATTTCCTTACAGTCCGCCCATTTGGCTGATTCCGTGAGAAGATATGCGAGGAAATGGCAGATACCTGCCATAAGGGTGGCCGATAGCGAGACATCTGCCACGTGGCCGATTGTGGCCGATTTCTTCGCCAAAATACTTGAGAGGCGTCCCTTACGGGCAGCCCCCGCCAAGTGAGGACTGCCCGACAAGACTCCTTTCACGCAAAGGTGATGCTCCGAGTGAGCTCCATCCCAAAAGGATCGTCCCAGAAGCCGCCGCGCATCTCGGTGTCGTCGTAGTCCTCACCGATTCGGATGAAGCGGAAATCCTCATCCGGCAGCTCCGACAAGAGCTGTTCAATGAAATCCACCTCTGGGAACCCCATGTACCATTTTCGGTAATCCCAATACCACGCCTCCTGACCGTCTTCCTCATCCTTGGCGTGCTTATCCGCACAGTCGAAGAACTCCCGGACGACCTCACGGATTTCTTGGCTGAGTTCAGGGTTAGCGAGTCTCTGCTTCAGATTTTCAACGCCTTTCTTGGTCAATGCCAATCCCACTTCTGACCGATAGCCCATGTTTTCCTCCATTAATTAATAGTGTTGACGGTGAGACGCGAAAATGGCGCGCCTGCCCGCTCATGACGGGCAAGCAGCGCATCCACGTCGATGTCATCCATTCGTTCCGAGAAGAAGATCGCCGATAGCTCTTCCTTGAGAGCATCCCGATCAAGGACGTTGCGCCCTGCCATCTGCGAAACTCTGAAACGATGCTCCCCGGTATTGATCCAGTCCTGGGTGCCCGAGAGCCGGTGTGCGAGTTTAAGCGCGGATTCGATCTCCTTGATTTCTCCATCCAAGGCGGAGCGACTGTTTTTGAGCTGCTCCAACTTGGTAAGAGCAGGTTCCCACTGTGGCTGGCTGTCCCCTTGCGGAAACTTGGGGCAGTCAGCACTGAACTGGCAGCAGGTGCACAGCGGGTGAAAGCCTTTCGCGTGCGCTATGTCATTCAACGCTGAGGTACCTTCCCTAACGGCTTCGAGAGCTTTCCAATAATCCATGGCCAGATACCCGAGTTCCTCAAACGTGTCCGTATCCGGCAGATATGCCCCAAAGGCTCGTGCATCTCGCATGGAAACGCAGAGGAGCCAGCCTTCAATCGAGACCTGATCAGGAGCCGCAGGGATAGTCAGCCCCAGTTCCCGACGACATAGGTCGGGGAAGCTAAGATGCTCATGGGCAGTCGCCCCATCCCCACGCTTCAGGGAAAATGCGGGGGCATCCCAGAGTTCCTGGAGCAAGGCCACCTGCCCCTCGACCTGTCGTTCATGGGACGGGTAGGCTTTTTGTGGAAGCGTCTCCATGCTCTTGATTTCGAGCACCCTCACGGCTGGCCGTGGCTTTTCCCAGACAAGGGTCATGTCTAAATTGACCCCTCCCCCAAAAACTGATCCATTGAAAAGTTAGTGTTCCTGGCATAGGAGCACTGCATGAAACGGAGTCGATTCAGCGAAGAGCAGATCATCGGGATCTTGCGCCAGGCAGAGGCCGGTATCCGCGTAGTGGATCT
>NZ_JAAVBE010000005.1 GCF_014803725.1 Desulfovibrio sp. | reverse complement strand
GGTCGAGTACTTGAGTACACTCCCTGCGAAAATTTTTATCTTCCTTGCAAGCAGCAAAAAATCTTATTTTTTAGGATTCTTCCGGCACCAGCACCCGTCTTCCGCTTCGCTCCAGACGGGATATGGAATGTCCGCCACTGACATTCCTTCACAGCTCCTGACTTGAGCGCTTTCACTCCTTTTACGAATGCCAGTTGGGATACATGCGCTCCTCCAGCGGCGCGAGACCGCCTTCAGGGGTGCCGGGCGCGGGCACGTCCTCCATCACCGCGTCGGCAAGGCGGTTGAAGAAGCGCACGATGTCCGGGTGATTGCCGTAGCCCGAGCTCTCGAGCAGACGCCCGATGCGGCCCCCCTCGTCAAAGCGCCCGAGCGCGAGCTGCGCGCGGGCCACGCTGGCCTCAAAGCGTTCGCCGCCGAGCTCGGGGTCGCGCGCCACCTCGTCCCGCCACGATTCCACGCGGGCGCGCCACTGCTCGCGCTGCGCCGCCTCGCGCTCACGCAGCACGCCCTCCATCCGGGCCGCATCGTCTGCCGCGCCGGCTTCGGGCGAGGCGGCCTCCTGCGGCACCGCCTCCGCCTCCTCGGGCACGAAGCCCGGCAGGGGGATGTCGGGCGCTTGGGCCTCAGGCCCGCTTGCCACTTCCGTCACTTCCATCATCGTCCTCCCGTGTGAGCAAAAGGTTGGGGAAATGCGCCGGATCCGCGGCCTCCAGCAAGCGAAGGAGGCGCATGCCCACCTGCCTGGCGCCCTCGGCGAAAAGCAGGCGCTCGGCCAGCGGGGAGGCCCCGGGCGCCGGCGCCTCGGCCTCAAAGCAGCGGCACAGGGCGAGCAGCCAGCGCAGGAAGGCCCGGCCCTCCGGCCCTGCCATGAGCCCGTTCACCGCGGCGGCAAGGCGCGCCTCCTGCCGGCGAAGGACATCCTCGCGCTGCGGCACCGGGCCGCCCTCGAAGATGCCGCCGCTCATGGCCGCGCCCCGCATGCCGAGCCCGCCTCCAGCAGGCGCACGAGCGCATCGAGGGCGCTTCCCTCCGTGCCGTCGGGGAGCCGGAGTGGGCTTTGCGCCAGCCGCTCCACCATGCCCGTGGCCTCGCCGGCCAGCCTGAGCGCCTCGCCCTGGCCCGCGCTCCTGGCGCGCTCCTGCCGCAAGGCGTCGCGCTCCTCCTGCGGGCGCGTGAGGCTCACGGGCAGCCCCAGGCTGTCGGCGTAGGAATCGAGCAGCCTGTCCACATTGAGGCAGTCCAGCGCCTCGGGCCACGCGCCGGCCGCCCGCCGGGCCATGTCGAGGAAGCGGTCGGCCGCGCCCATGCCCACGAGCTTCTGCGCCTGCGCGAGCAGGGAGACGAATTCCACCTTGAGGCGGCGCCCGGCCAGCTCCGGCGGCGTGGGCGGCAGCATGTCGAGCTCGCGCATGAGCTCGAAGGTGCGGTCGATGAGCGGCAGGAAGAGCTCGTCGTGCAGGCGCTCCAGCACCGGGCCGATGAGCACGAGCTTTTCTTCCTCGCGGGCCGCGATCTCGCTGGCCGTGACCTGGCTGCGGCCCTCCAGCACCAGCTTGAAGAGGTCGTTGTAGAGGCCCTGGCGGATCTGGTTCTGTACCGATTCCATGGCCTTGCGCGCCGTGGCGAGGTCGGGCCGCACCTGAAAGAGCGGCGTGGCCGCCTGCGGGCTCTGCCCGGGCACGCTGTCCACATAGTTGATGGCCCCGGGCGTGAGGTCGAGCCCCACCGAGCGCAGGCCCGCGGCCACGCTCATGGGCGGGTCCACGGCCTTGTGGATGGCCTTGAGCGTGGTGATGCCCATCTGTTGCAGCATGCGACAGTCCGGCAGGGCGTCCATGGCCGGAGAGCGGCCGTAGACATCTGTCCCCGCCGCGTCCCAGCGCGGGCCGAAGCCCGGGAAGGCCCGGAAGCCCGACACGCGCAAGGGATGCGCGCCCTCGCGGCCCTCCAGCCAGTGGAGCGACGCGAAGGCCATGCTGCCGGCATCTACGCGGCCCGGGCGCCGCCCGGCCCGCGGAAAGACTGCCTGAGCCACGGCGAAGCGCTGATCCGGCGTGCGCGCGAGCGCGGCGCGCATGTCCTCCGGGAGCGCCCCGGGCCCGAAGGCCGCGGCCATCTGGCGCAGGCTCATGAAGACCCGCCGGAAGACCGTGTCCACCCGGCGACGCTCGTTCACGTCCAGCGCGTACTCGCCCGCGCAGAGCGGCACGAAGCTGAAACCCCAGCGCGGGTCGGCGAGCTCGAAGGCGAAGGCCGTGCCGAAGGTGCCGAGCTCCGCATAGAGCGTGTGCATGACGTTGTAGAAGTTGGAACGGTGGAAGACCACGCGCATGCGCGAGGCGCATTCGTCGAGCCATTCCTGCCCCTGGCGGCTTTTGGCGAGCTCCGCGTCGTCGAGCGAAAGGCGAAACCACGGCCGCGCCGGGCTCGTGAGGCCGCCCTGAAGCCCGGCCGCGAGCACGCGCATGGCGAGGATGCCCGTGGCGTCCACGAGGCGGCTGTTGAGCATGGGGCCGCGCTCCTCGCCGGTGCGCTCCCGCTCCGTATCCAGCCGGAAGCGCGTGGGCAGGAAGTGCTCGGCGAGGCTCTTCCACGCGCCTTCCCACGGGGCGCGGCGGCGCAAAAGCTCGCGGTGGCGCCGGGAAAGCCTCGCCACTTCCGCGCGCAGGCGCTCGCCGCTTTCGCCTTCATCCGCGGCCCCGCTGTCCGCGCAAGCGTGTGTGCGCATCCTCTCCTCCTTCATTGGCCGAGCAGGGTCTTGCGTTCCTCGCTGCGGGCCCGGGCCAGCGGGCTCGTGGTGATGGCGCCCCCGATGCCCGCGGCCTTCGCCGCCTTGTCACGCTGGTTCTGGCGCGCCGCCGTGGCCGCCTCGGTGACGGGCTTGGCCACTTCCTGCTTGGGCGCGGGCGTCACTTCCGGCACGCTGGGCTTGCTGCTCATGCCTCCTCCGAATCCCATGGTCCCTCCTTGGTTGTGCGCGTGGCGTGCGCGGGCCGTCCACTCCGCCCGGGAGAGGATGACCAGCACGCCGTCCACAAAACGGCCCTTGCGGGCGTAAAAACAGGCCCCCGGCAGGCGCCCGAGCACGCGGAAGCCACAGGCCCCGGCCAGCCGCCAGGCATGGCGGTTGGGCACAGGGCAGATGCCCGCGATGCCGGAGCAGGCCGTCTCCCGGAAGATCCAGGCAAAACCGCCGGCCGCCATGGTCGGAGCCAGCGCCGCGCTCTCCCTGAAAGTGGTGAAGTCGAATTCCAGCACAGTGCCGCGCCAGGGCGTGAACAGGCCGCAGGCGGCGAGCCGCCCGGACGCATCCTCACAGCGGAGCAGCAGCCCCCGGGCCGTCACCCGGCGCCAGTCGTCCAGCGTGGGTTCGGCAAAGGCATACATGGCGCAGCCGAGCAGCCCCTCGCGCCGCATGCGGTGAAAAGGCTCGTCGCGTTCGGCGTCCGTGACGGCGGGGCGATAGCTGAAGTTCATGGCCGGCCTCCCTGCTCCCCGAAGATGTCGTAGCCCGTGCGCGCCCGGCCGGGCGCGGGCGCCCCTTGCGCGAGATCCGCCCTGAAGCCCGTGGCCGCATAGCGCAGGGCGTCCGCCGCGTGGCTCGTCCAGTCATGGAGCGGGCCTGTGGCCTCGCCGTGGCCCCGCCACTGCCGCCTGTAGGCCCTGAGCGCGCGGATGCCGGCGCCGCAGTGCCTGGCATCGAACCAGAGGCGCGGGATGCGCCTGCGCGTGGCGTCGATGCCGTCCGCCAGCGAGAGCCCTGGGGCCACGCTGAAGCGGATGCCGAGGGCGGCCGCGCTTTCGAGCCGGCTCTGCCCGGTGCCGAGCTCGCGCACGCGGATGTCGCGCGGGGCGATGTGCTGCCCGTAGACGAAGCCGCGGCCGCCTATCCCCGGCAGATCCGCCGGCGCCGGGGAGCCCGCGGGCTGCGCCTTGAGCCCGAGCACCCGCGCATAATGGGCCAGCCCCTCCCCGCCGGCCTCGTAATAGTCGAGCATGCGCCACGCGCCCGAGGGTTCGGCCTGGAAGAACCAGATGGCCGTGGCGTCGTCCATGCCGAGATCCCACGCGGTATGCACCGGGAGCGCCGGGTCGGGCGCAAGGCGCGTGATGCGCCCCTCCCCTTCGGCGGCGTCCAGAAGAGCCGCGTAATAGGCCCCGCGCAGGGCGGCCGCGAAGGAGCACTCGAATTCCTGCCGGTATTCGCTCTCGTCCATGGCGCGGCGCGCGGCCGCAAGCTCGGCCTCGGGCAGGTACCCCGTGGCCGAGGCCGGAAAGCGGAAGCGCGACCACAGGCCCGTGGCGTCGGCGCCGGCCTCCTGCCACACGTCGTGGAGCAGGTTCTCCGTGCCGCGCGGCGTGCCGCAAAAGAGCGCCCTGCCCTCCCTGTCGGCCAGCATGGGCCGGAAGACCTGGCTCCAGACGCGGCGCTCCATGTCCGCTGGCTCGTCGAGCACGAGGTCGTCGAGGTAGAGGCCGCGCAGGGCGTCGGCGTTTTCCGTGCCGACGAGGCGGATGCGCGCGCCGTTGGGCAGGATGCAGCTAAGCTCGCTCTCGAGGAAGCGCGTGCCCGTGACGGCCCCGGCGAAACGCCGCAGGTAGTCCCAGGCCACGGCCTTGGCCTGCCCGAGGAAGGGCGCGGCATAGGCCGCCCGCCAGTCCGCGCCGCCGCGCCGGAGCGCCTCGCGGATGAGGTCGTTGACCGCGGCAACGGTCTTGCCGAAGCGGCGATGGCAGAGGAGCACGCAAAAGCGCGTGCGCTCCTCATGGAAGCGGCGCTGCAGCGGCCGCGGCGTGTAGGGGATGACACAGGGCATATGCCTTCCTCACTCCGGCTGCGCCGGCGTATCCGCCCAGACCACCACGAGCCGCGGGGCCTCGGCCTTCGCCGGCTCGGCCCCGTCCCGGAGCGCGCGCAGCAGGGCGTGCACTTCCTTGAGCTCGCGCACCACGTCGAGCCCCTTGTCCGCAACCGGCGCGGCGTCCAGCGTGTCCGCGAGGAGGCCGAGGCGCCGCTCCAGCCGGGCGAGCAACTGGCGCTCCTGCGTTTTTTTGGTGGCGCGGGGCGCCATCAGCGGCGCCCCCCCTCGGCCGGGAGCTGCCCGAGCCGGTCTTCCTGACGGTCGAGGCCGTGCTCGAGGCGCGCGAGCAGCCTGTCCAGCCCGGAAATACGGGCGTTCAGCGCCTGGATCTCGCCGCGCAGGGCCGCGAGCTCGCCGTGCAGCGCCGCCATGTCGCTTGCTGCCGGGAGCTCGCGCACGCGCTCCTCCAGTACGGAGAGGCGCCCGTTGAGCTCCGATTCGCTGCGCGCCTCGCGCTGAAGATGCAGGAGCCACTCGTCAGAGCGCACGAAGGCGCGCCGGAGGCTCCACAGCGCCAGGGCGAACAACCCCTGCACCGCGAGGATGAGAAGGGACGAGCCCCCGCCGCCGAAAAGCCCCTGCCAGGCCTGTGCTGTCATCATCATTTCCCTCCTTCAGAAGCCCAGGCCGAGCATGCCCAGAAGCACGGTGAGGATCTGGTCCAGCGCCGAGGGCGGCAGGTGCCGCTCCAATTGCGGGAAGAGGAGCGGGATGACGATGAGCCGGCCCGCGACCTCCCACGCGAAGAGCAGGGTCAGCACCCAGCCGAGGAAGGAGCGCCACAGCCTGAGCCGGCTTTGCGGGGCGCCTTCGATCTCGGCGCTGTTGATGCGGCCCTGGGCCTCGTTCTGGCTGGCGCGGCCGCTGAGCACGCGCTCCGAGGCGCGCGCGAGTTCGCCGGCGATGCCCTTGTCCCCGCCCTTGCGGCCGAAGAGGCTGCCGAGCACCCCGCCGGTGAGCGTGCCCAGAGCCTTGCCGAGCATGGCCCACATCAGAAGGCCCCCCTTTCGAGCTCGCCCAGATAGTCGGCGAGGGCCGCCACGCGGTTGCGCCAGCCCTGCAAAAAGGCCTTCATGGAGGGGCGGCGCGCCGCAAGGTCGCGGTAGAAGGCTTCGCGCTGGCGCAGGGCCTGCCGGGCCGCGCGGAAGGCGAGGTCCACCCCGGCGAGCGCCTCGGCCAGTTCGCGCGTTTTCGGGCCCATGAGGCCGTCTTCGGCGATGGGGCTCCAGAGGTCGAGCTCGGCCTCGCCCACCTGGTTCATGGCCCGCTGGAGCTGGCGCACGGCGCGGCCCGGGCCCATGTTCACCGCCCCGTCATAAAGGGTGACGCCAAGCGGCAGGGGCAGGCGCTGGCAGCCGAGCTTGTCCCAGAATTCCCGGCGAAAGAGCGCCGCGGCCTGGGCTTTCGTGCAGGCGCGGATATCGTCGGCGTCCACGTCGCCGTCCATGTCGAGGTCGAGCGACTGCCAGGCGCAGGTGCCGGCGGCCGGGCGCGGGCACGAGCCGCAGTGGCGGGCGAGGCGCAGGCATTCCTCCCGGGCCTCGCGGGCGAGCTCCTGCACAAAGCGCAGGGAAACGCCGTGGTTGGTGAGGCCGCCCGGGTCGGCGGGGTGGTCGGAAAGGCCGCCCTCCCAGCGGGCGGTGAAGGCATGGGCCACGGAAAAGGCGTCGCGCATGGTGTGCTCCCGAAACGAAGTGCCGTTGTGATGCCGGAACGGATGCCGCCCTGTGCGGCGCCCGTGGGAGCAAGGTGCCAAAAAGAAGGCGCGGCGTAAGAGTGAAGCCTTTCACCAGCGGCAAATGCCGGGCCGGCGCGGCCTTTGCGGCGCCGGGGGGCGTTTTTTGGGGTGTGGGACACGAAAAAAGCCCGCGATGCCGCGGGCTTGAAAATTTTTGCGGGAGTGTTTTCGGGGAAGACTTCCTGAAGCGCAGCCTCAGCTCTCCACCCGCTCCGGGGCGGCTTGCGTCAGCCGGCGCAGGGCCTTGGCGCCCCGGGGAGCGGACGCCGTGGTCTTGAGTATCTGCCAGATGCGCCGGTCTGAAAGGCCATAGCGCCCGGCCAGCGCGGCCACCGCGTTCACGCTGCTCATGCCGCGGCCCGCGGCGCGGCTGAAGTCCCGGATGATCTCCTGCTGCCGGAGGCGCCCGAGCACGGCCCGGCAGGTGGGCACATAGAGCTCGGTGCCGCCGTAGCGGGCCACCAGCCGCTCTGTACACGCGGCGCCGAGGCTTCGGCGCAGACGATGCCCGGGCGGCGGCACTGACGCGGGGATGCGCAGGGTTCGGCCGCCGTATGCCATGAGCACGCGCTTGAAGCGGTCGAGGTCGTCCAGCGCCGCCCAGAGCTGGCGCGCGCCCTCGGGGAGATGCGGCAAAAGCTCCTCCCACTGGCGCAGTTCCTCGTCCTTCCTCGCCCCCCCCGGCGCTGTGCCTCCGGGGCGCCGTCGCGCCTGACGAAGCCGCGCCCGCCCGCCACGCGGCGGGGACACGCCCGCCATGGCCGCTCGCGCGCTTACTGGAGCACATGGCAGGCCCCCTCCGGCGCGGGCAGGCTCACGCGGGCGCCCGCAGAAGGCTGCGCCGGGGCGCCTTCCCCGGCAGGCCCATCCCCCTCCGGGGCCTGAACCGCCCCGCGCGCCGCCAGCTCGGCCAGCAGGTGCAAATGCCGCTCCGCCAGACGCAGGGCCGGGCGTTCAGGCGCGGCCGCCTCCAGTTCTGCCAGCACCGCGCACACGGCGCGCATGCCCTCATAAATACAGCTCTCGTCCATGTGTCCACCTCTTCGCACGTTCTTTGCCCGCTTCTGCCGCCGCGCCCGCAAGGAAAAGTTTTAGTGACCTGCAGCCCAAGGCCGTCGCTCGAATCCTTGCGCTTTGCCTGTGGGCGGTATATCTTCTTCCTGTCGGGACGGCGTGGATCAGTATTCTCAAAGTTTTCCTTTTTTTGCAAAAGAAAAATTTTCAACTTTTCCATGAGGTTTGCGCCAAGCCCGCCGAAGCCTTGAGGAAAAAAACGGTTATCCTATGAATTCCACCCCGCCCACCGCCCAGGCCTCGGCCTTTGCCGCGCGCGTACGCCAGCGCCGCGCCCAGCTTGGCCTGCGCAAGCCGGACGTGGCAACGGCCGTGGGCGTGAGCCTGACCACCATCCAGCAATACGAAAACGGCCAGTTTCCGCGCGGTGAGCTCGCCATGCGCCTTGCCGACACCCTGCGGTGCACCCTCGACTGGCTTTTGGCCGGCCGCGGCGACCCCGAGGGCGGCATCGTAGACACGCCGGAAACGCGGCTTGTCATGGTGCCCATGGTGGAGGCCCGGCTTTCCGCCGGCACGGGCAGCTTCGAGACCGGGGGCGAGGTGCTGAGGCACTACGCCTTCCGCTGGGACTTCCTGCGCCGCAAGGGCAACCCGGCGCGCATGGCGCTTTTGCGCGTTTCGGGCGACAGCATGGAGCCGCTCATCCGCAACAACGACGTGGTCCTCATCGACCAGTCCCAGAACGACCCCATTCCCGGCCGCATCTACGCCGTGGGCGTGGAGGACATGGTGTATCTCAAGACGGTCAACGCCATGCCGGGCAAGATCATCCTGACGAGCGTCAACCCGGATTATGCGCCCATTGAGGCGCCTACGGACGAGCAGCTGGCCGACCTTGTGCGTATCATCGGCCGCGCCGTGTGGGTGGGCCGCGAGCTGGAATAGGTGTTCGCGGGCGCCCGCCACCTTTCACCCGGATATTCCCCGGAGGCCACATGGACGCACCCAAGGCCGGGAACCTGCCCGGCATCCTTTTCGACCATGCCCGGCGCGCGCGCATCGGCCTCCCCGAAGCGGTGTTTTGCGAGGGCAAGACCCGGGAGGCGCTGCTCGCGCTCTTGCGGCGCTTCCCGCGCGGCTCGGGCGAGGCCATCCTGTTCACGCGGCTGGCGCCGGAGATTTTCGCGAATCTTCCCGAGGATGTGCGCAGCGGGTATGATTATGACCCGGTTTCGCGCACGGCCTTTGGCGACCGCATGCCGAAGCGCCCGGGCGCCAGCGTGGCCGTGGTCTCGGCGGGCGCGGCGGACGCGCCCGTGGCCCGCGAGGCGGCGCGGACGCTCTTGTATCTCGGCATCCCGCACACGCTCTTTGAGGACTGCGGCGTGGCCGGCCTGTGGCGGCTCACCGGGCGCCTGCCCGAAATCAACGCCCACAGCGCGGTCATCGCCGTGGCCGGGCTTGAGGGCGCGCTCGCCAGCGTGCTTGGCGGCCTCACGCCGCTCCCGGTATTCGCCGTGCCCACCTCGGTGGGCTACGGCGTGGCGCGCGACGGCGCCGCGGCCCTTACCGGCATGCTCGCCAGTTGCGCGCCCGGCGTGGCGGTGCTCAATATCGACAACGGCTACGGGGCGGCCTGCGCGGCCGCCCGGGTGGTGAACCTCGCATGACGCATGACCACGAACATCCGCACGGCCACGGCCATCATCACCAGCACGAACATGCCCCCGACGAAGCCCCCCACGGCCGCGTGCTCACCATCCGCAGCCATTCGGGCCTTTCCGGCGACATGCTGCTCACCGGGCTCGCGCTCATGAACGCGGCGGCGGATAGGGAACAGACCGGGGACGCGCCCGTCGGCACCGCGGCCCTCGTGGACACGGCCAACAGCCTGCTCGCGGAGCTGCTGGCGCCGCTGGCGGCCACCGTGCCCGCGCTCGAAGGCTGCGTCCGCCTCGTGCGCAAGGAGGTGGCCGGCATCGGTGGCTGGCATGCGGAAGTGCGCCTCCCCGAGGCGCACGAGCACCGCAGCTTCGCCCATATCCGCGAGCTCATCGAGGCCACCGGCCTTACGGAGCGCGCCCGGCGCCTGGCCCTCGACTGCTTCGCCCTGCTCGCCCGCTGCGAGGCCGAGGTGCACGGCAAGGAGCCGGACGAGGTGTGTTTTCACGAGGTGGGCGCCCTCGACAGCATCCTCGACATCTGCCTCGCCTGCGCCCTTTTCGACCGCCTCGCCCCGGCGCGCTTCGTGGTGGGGCCGCTCCCGCTGGCCGATGGCAGCGTGCTCTGCGCCCACGGTCACATCCCCGCGCCCGCGCCGGCCGTGCTCGCCCTGCTTTCCGGCGTGCCGGTGCGGCCCTTCGCCGGCGCCCCCACCGCCGGCGAGCTCGTCACGCCCACGGCCCTCGCCCTTTTGCGCACCTTTGGCTGTGATTTCGGGCCCTGGCCTGCCTTCCGCGTGACGGCCACGGCGCTGGTCTACGGCAGCAAGGTCTTCCCGGGCACGGCCAACGGCGCGGTCTTCGCCGTGGGCATGGCCTAGGCCCGCAACCCGCTTAAAAACCGGCGCGCCGGCGGTCATCAAGACCCCCGGCGCGCTTGTTGTTTGGCGGCGCGGGCAAAAGCCCGCCCCCTGTCTTAATCCAGCGTCTTCATGGACACGCGGTAGATGGTCTCGATGCGCTCGGGCGTGGCGTCCACGGGCGCCATGGAGAGCAGAAGCCCCAGGGAGGGCGTGGTCTGCGTGAGCTCCACAAGGCGCGCGATGTCGCCCTCGCCGAAGCCCTCGGCGGTCAGCTTCTCGGGCACGTTGACCGACTCGAGCCACTGCTCCACCCCGGAGGCCGCGGCGTGGGCCTCGGCCGGGATGCCCTTGAGGCCGGGCACGATGGGCTCGAGGATCTGCGCGAGCACCGGCGCCGAGGAGGGATAGATGAGCTCCACCACCGCGGGCACGATCATGGCGAGGCCGAGGCCGTGGGCCAGTTCCGGCTTGACGGCGCTCAGCGGGTGCTCGAGGGCGTGGGTGTAGTGGAGCAGGCCGTTATCGAAGCTCACGCCGGCCAAAAGGGCCGCATAGGCGAGGAAGTAGCGGGCCGTGAGGTCGCCGGGGTTTTCCTCGGCGGCCGGCAGCCAGCGCGCCACGAGGCGGATGCACTCGCCGGCCAGCAGGATGGCGAAGGGATTGGTGGCCTTGGAGGTGGCGGCCTCGATGCTGTGGTTCACGGCGTCGATGGAGACATAGCGCGTCTGCTTGGCGGGCAGCGACGCCATGAGCGCCGGGTCGTCGATGGAGTACCACGGGTAGAGGCATTCAAAGGCGATGGCCGGCTTGTAGTTGAGCCTGGTGATGGTGGCCACGGCGAAGCGGTTGGCCTCGCTGCCCGTGCCGTGGGTGAGGTTGATGACCACGATGGGCGCGGCCTTGTCCGGGGCGAAGGCGCCGGTATACAGCTCTTCCGCCGTCTTGCCGGGATTGGCGAGCAGCACGGCCGCGCTCTTGCCCGCGTCGATGGGCGAGCCGCCGCCGATGCAGATGACGGCGGAAGCCCCGTTGTCGCGGCCGAGCGCCGCGGCCTCGTCGATGGAGTCGGTCGTCGGGTTGGGCGTCACCTTGTCATAGAGGGCGATCTTGATGCCATGGGCCGCGCAGGCCTTTTGCACATGGTCCCACGCGCCGGTGCGCTTGTAGGAGCCGCCGCCCGTGACGCAGAGCACGCTTTTCACGCCCTTGTGCGCAAGCTCCTGGGCGATGAAGTCCATCTTGTCGATGGCGCCCACGCCGAGAAAGACCGTGGTCTTGACGCGGATTTCCTTCACTTCATTGATATTGACGCTTTCTTCCCACATGGGGGCCTCCTTGTGCGGCAGGGGAATGGCTTGTGAAAAAAACAGCAACAATAAACTTGCGCCAGCCCGGCTGGATTGTCAAGCCGGCGCGCGCATTGCCATCCGGCCTGAGCCATGCTAGGAATTTTCAGGCATGTTTTGCTTCCGTCGCAGGAGGACGTTATGGATGTCGTGATGCTCTCACGGCTGCAATTCGCCGTGGCTGTTTTCTTCCATTTCATCTTCGTGCCGCTCACCCTCGGGCTCTCGGTCATCCTTGTCTGGATGGAAACGCGCTACGCCGCCACCGGGGACGAGTTCTGGAAACGGCAGGTGAAATTCTGGGGCAAGCTCTTCCTCATCAACTTCACCCTGGGCGTTGTCACCGGCATCACCCTTGAGTTCCAGTTCGGCACCAACTGGTCGCGCTATTCCGAGTATGTGGGCGACATCTTCGGCTCGCTGCTCGCCATCGAGGCCACGGTGGCCTTCTTCCTCGAGTCCACCTTCATCGCGGTGTGGCACTTCGGCTGGGACCGCTTGAGCCGCCGCGCCCACTGCGTGTGCATCTGGCTCGTGGCCATAGCGAGCAACACCTCGGCCCTGTGGATCATCCTCGCCAACGGCTTCATGCAGCACCCGGTGGGTTACGCCATCAACGAGGCCGCTGGCCGCGCCGAGCTCACCAACTTCGCGGACGTGGTCCTCAACGGCTACGCCTGGGGCCAGTACGCGCACACCATCCTCGCGTCGTGGGCTCTCGCGGGCTTCTTCGTGCTCGGCGTGTCGGCCTGGCACCTGTTGCGCAAGAGCCACTCGGACTTTTTCCACCGCGCCTTCCGCATGGTGGCGCCCTATACGCTCGCGCTGACCCTCATCCTCGCGCTGAGCGGCGACGAACAGGGCAAGGCCGTGGCCGAATACCAGCCCGTCAAGCTCGCCGCCATGGAAGCCCACTGGCACACCATGCAAAACGCGCCCTTCTATCTCTTTGTCTGGCCCGACCCGGCCAATGAGACCAACAGCGTGGAGTTCCTCGGCATCCCGAGCCTCATGAGCTGGATCTCCTACGGCTCCGCCGACGCCGAGGTCAAGGGCCTGCTCGACTACCCGCCTTCCGACCGGCCGCCGGTGGCCGAGGTCTTCTGGTGCTTCAGGGGCATGGTGGCCCTCGGGCTGCTCTTCCTGGCGCTCGCCCTCGCGGCCACATGGCAGCGCAAGCGCGAGGACATCTGCCCCTGCCTGCTCAAGGGGCTCGTCTGGAACATCCCGCTGCCCTACGTGGCCATCATGATGGGCTGGGCCGTAGCCGAGATCGGGCGGCAGCCCTGGATCGTCTACGGGCTCATGCGCACCTCGGACGCGGTCTCGCCCGTGCCCGCCTCCAGCGTGAGCATCTCGCTCCTGGGCTTCATCGTGGTCTATTCCATCCTCGGCATTCTGGACATCTACCTGCTGCGCAAATACGCGATCAAGGGCCCTGACGCCCAGGAGGCATAGTCATGCTCGAAACCATCTGGTTCGTCCTCTGGACCCTGCTCTGGGCCGTGTATTTCGTGCTGGACGGCTTTGACCTCGGCCTCGGCGTGCTTATGCCCGTCCTCTCGAAAAACGAGGAGGAGCGGCGCATGGTCTACAACGCCTCGGGCCCCTTCTGGGACGGCAACGAGGTGTGGCTCATCGCGGCGGGCGGCGTGACGTTCGCGGCCTTCCCCACGGTCTACGCCGTCATGTTCAGCACGCTGTACGCGCCGCTTCTGCTTTTGCTCTTCGCGCTCATCCTGCGCGCGGTGTCCTACGAGTTCCGCAACAAGGTTGACAGCCCGGCGTGGCGCGCCTTGTGGGATATCGTGCACTTCATCGTCAACCTCGCGGCCTGCCTGCTCCTCGGCGTGTTTTTCGCCAACCTCTTCATGGGCATCCCCTTTGACGCCAACGGCGTCTATCAGGGCAATTTGCTCAAGCTGCTCAACATCTACGGGCTTGCGGGCGGGCTCTTCTTCCTCGCGGCCTTCATGATGCACGGCGCCATCTGGCTGACCATCAAGAGCCGCGACGAGCTCCAGACGAGGGCGCTGGCCGCCGCCGGCGTGTGCTGGGTGGCCGTGGCCGTGCTGCTCATCGTCTTTTTGGTGCTGACCTTCTTCTGCACCAACATCTTCGGCAATTACCTGCGCATGCCCTGGCTCATCGTGCTGCCCGCGCTGGCCGTGCTGGCGCTGCTCGCGGTGCCGCGCATGCTCAACAAGGGGCGCCTCTGGCTCGCCTGGGGCGCGAGCGCGCTTTTCCTCATCTGCGTGACCTTCTTCGGGGTCATGGGCATCTACCCCAACATGCTCATTTCGAGCATCGAACCCGCGGCCACGCTAACGGCCTTCAACGGCGCCTCCACTTCCAACACGCTGCAGATCATGCTGGTGGTGGCGCTCGTCATGGTGCCCATCGTGCTGCTCTACCAGTTCTGGATGTACCGGCTGTTCTCCAGGCCCGTGACCCGTGAGGAGCTGGAAAGCGACCATGCCTATTGAGACCGGCGGCGCCGGGCGGAAGACTTCCTCCGCCCGGCGCCGGGCTCGTTGGTGGCGCCTTTCGGCGTCTCTGCTGGCGGCCGCGCTCCTCGCGCTGGCCCTCACGGCCTGCGGGCCGCCAAGGCCGCTCACCTTTGAGGAGCAGGAAGCCTACATGGCGAAGCAACAGTGCGAGCAGGAGGCCACCAACATGGCCGGCCCCTCCTGGGGCGGCAGCAATCCCTACTGGACGGACTATTTCGTCATGTGCATGAACCAGTTCGGCATCTCGGGCGCGGCGCTCGACCGCATGTGGTATTGAAGCTGCGCGTTTTTTAAAAGCAAAAAGCCGGTCACATGCCGGCTTTTTTTCATGCCAGAAGTTGCGGCCGGTGAAGTCTGTGACAGGGCGGCTGCCCTTGCGGGGCTCCGCGTGCCGCACTCCCACTTGGCGCCGCCGGCCACCGCCCCTGCCCGCGTTTACGCTTTCGCGGCGCCCCCTTTCGCCCGCGTCCGCGCCTCGAATTTCTCTTTTTCCACCACCACGCGCCTGTGCAGCCCCTCGCCGATGATGCCGGCCTCGTCCCGCGCCTCGACGCGGAAGGTGAGGCCCTTGCCGTTGGGCGAGACCTCGATGAGCTCGCAGGCGAAGGTCACGCGCATGCCGAGGGGCGTGGCCGCCTTGTGCGCCACGTCCACATGCACGCCCACCGTGGTCTCGCCCGGGCCGAGCAGGGGCTGCACGGCCTCCACGGCCGTGGCCTCCATGCCGGCGATCATCATGGCCGTGGAAAAGACGCTCACCAGGCCGCTGCCCACTTCGCTCGCCAGGTGCCGTTCTTCCACAAGATGCGTCATTTCACCCCGGACGCCGGGGCGCAAGGCTCGTTCCATCATTTCCCCCTTTCATGGCCGGTTCGTCGCTGTGCCGAGGCCACTATCCCGGCGCCACGCCCCCCTGTCAAGCGGCCCCGCCTTGACGGCCCCGCCGCCATGCGGCACCATCTTCCCGCGGCCTGCCCTGTGCCGTTTGCGGCGGGGCATCTCCCAAAACCCCGGAGCCACCATGTCACTCGCCACCATCCTCACCACATCCGTCCCCGGCGACTTGGCCATCCTCCTCCTGCGCTGGGTCATCGGCCTCGCGCTCTTGCCCTATGCCGTGCAGAAGATCCGCACGCCCTCCATGGCCGAAAAATTCCCGGCCGTGCTCGGCCTGTCGTCGAGCCTGAGCTTCCATCTCGCCATGTGCGTGGAGACGCTGGCCACGGTGTGCCTTTTGCTCGGCCTCGGCACGCGCATCGCGGCCGTGGCCGGCATCTGCAACATGTCCGTGGCCTTCAAGGTGAACCACGGCCCCTATTTCACCGCGCCGTCCGCGCCCTTCCTGCTCGGCTTCATCGCCGTACTCGTTACCGGGCCCGGGCGCTTCGCGCTGGACGCCCTCATCTGGGGCTAGGCCGGCGCCCCGACGGCCCAGCGGCTGTGCGGGCCGCCCCCGCTTGCCAAGCGGCCCGGATAGGCTTATAGTATTCGCCCGCCCGGGAGCTCCGGGCGCCATATCTTGCGGCCGGTGCCTGCAAAGGCCGGCCGCCGCGAGGACGCCTTCATGAAAAAAGATATCCATCCCAAGGTTTACAAGGCCACCATCACCTGCGCCTGCGGCAACCAGGAAGAAGTGCTCTCCACCAAGGGCGAGCAGGTGCATGTGGAAGTGTGCTCCGCGTGCCATCCCTTTTTCACGGGCAAGCAGCGCTTCCTCGACACGGCGGGCCGCATCGACCGCTTCAGGAAGAAGTACGCCAAGTTTGAACAGAAGTAGCCGGCTTTTCCCGCTGCTTCGCGCCCTTGCGGCGCCCTCGCCCGTGGTGGGCGGGCAGGCCGTCATGGAAGGCGTCATGATGCGCAACGGCGACGTTTTCGGCCTCGCCGTGCGCCAGCCCGACGGCGGCATCCTCGCCCGGCGCCTGCCGTGGTTTTCGCTGACCAGGCGCCCGTGGCTCCGGGCGCCCTTCGTGCGCGGCTTCCCCATCCTGCTGGAGACCTTGGTCAACGGCATCCGCGCCCTCAACCGCTCGGTGGAGATGGCCGACGGCGGCAACGGCGACGCGGCGCCCCTCACGCCGTGGCAGATCTCCCTCACCCTGGGGCTTGCCCTGCTCATGGCCGTGGGGCTCTTTGTTGTCGCGCCGCACCTGCTTTCGCTCATCATGCTCTGGCTCGACCTTGGCGGCGACGTGGAAGGCCTTTCCTTCCACCTCTGGGACGGCTTTTTCAAGTGCTGCATCTTTTTGGGCTATATCTGGCTCATCTCGCTGGTGCCGGAGATACGCCGCGTCTTCCAGTACCACGGCGCGGAGCACAAGACCATCCACGCCTTCGAGAGCGGCGGCCCGGTGGAGGCCTGCGGGGCGCGCGGCATGAGCCGGCTGCACCCGCGCTGCGGCACGACCTTCCTGCTCTTCGTGATCTGCATTTCCATCATCCTGCAGGCGCTGCTCGTGCCGCTGCTGCTCGCCGTGTGGACGCCGGAAAGCGCCGTCGCCAAGCATGTGCTTTCCATCGGCTTCAAGCTCCTGCTCGTCATCCCCATCAGCGCGCTCGCGTATGAGCTCATCCGTTACGCCGCGCGCCTGCCAGACGGGCCCGTGGCGAGGCTCCTCAGGACGCCGGGGCTCGGCCTTCAGCGGCTGACCACCCACGAGCCGGACGAGCGCCAGATGGAGGTGGCCGTGGTGGCCCTGGCCGAGGCCCTGGGCCGCGATGCGGACACCGAGATCCGCACGCCCCCCTATTCGCGCCTGTGAGCGCAAGCGCGGCACCAACGCAAAACAGCGCAAAACCCGAGCGCAGGCGCAGGCCCCTTCAGCCCGCGGAGTCAGCACATGTTCGCCAAACTCGAAGCCCTGGAAAAGAAATACCTGGAACTGGAAGACGCCCTGGCCCAGCCCGACGTTTTCAACGACCAGGAGCATTACCGCAAGCTCACCAAGGCCCACGCTGACCTTCGCGACATCGTGGAGCTTTTCCGCAAGCACCGCGCCCTCGAGCGTGAGCTCGCCGACAACAAGCAGCTCCTTCGCGACGAGGACCCGGAAATGCGCGAGCTCGCCCACGAGGAGGCGCGGCGCATCGAAGCGGAGCTCCCCGAGATCGAGCAGGCCCTCAAGGTGGCCCTGCTCCCGGCGGACCCGTTGGACGAGAAAAACACCATCCTCGAGATCCGCGCGGGCACCGGCGGCGAGGAGGCCGCGCTCTTCGCGGCCGACCTGTTCCGCATGTACTGCCGCTTCGCCGAGCTCCAGGGCTGGAAGGTGGAGGTTTTGAGCGAATCGCCCACCGAGGGCGGGGGCTACAAGGAAGTCATCTGCCTCATCGCGGGCAACAAGGTCTACAGCCGCCTCAAGTTCGAGGCCGGGACGCACCGCGTGCAGCGCGTGCCCGTCACCGAGACACAGGGCCGCATCCACACCTCGGCGGCCACCGTGGCCGTCATGCCCGAGGCCGAGGAGGTGGACGTGGAGATCCGCCCCGAGGACCTGCGCATCGACATCTTCCGCGCGTCCGGCGCGGGCGGGCAGCACGTCAACAAGACCGAGTCGGCCGTGCGCATCACCCACATCCCCACGGGCACGGTGGTCACCTGCCAGGACGAGCGCTCGCAGCACAAGAACAAGGCCCGGGCCATGAAGGTGCTGGCCTCGCGCATCCTCGCGGCCGAGCGGGAGCGCCAGAGCCTGGAGCAGTCGGCGGACCGCCGCGCGCAGGTGGGCTCGGGCGACCGCTCGGAGCGCATCCGCACTTATAATTTCCCGCAGGGCCGCTGCACGGACCACCGCATCAACCTGACCCTCTACTCGCTGGACCGCATCATGGAGGGCGAGCTTTCGCCGCTCCTCGACGCGCTCGCCACCGCGGCCCAGGCCGAGGCGCTCAAGGCCCAGGCCGAGGGCTAGGGAGCCCCTGCGCAGTCACGGGCGCGGCCGCGCCCGCCGGAGACCGCCATGATCCTGCACCTGGACATGGATGCGTTCTTCGCCTCCGTGGAACAACTGGACGACCCCGGCCTCAGAGGCAAGCCGGTCATCATCGGCGGCGACAAGCGCGGGGTGGTGTCCACGGCCTCCTATGAGGCGCGGCGCTTCGGCGTGCACTCGGCCATGCCCATCGCCACGGCCCGGCGCCTCTGCCCCAACGGCATCTTCATCCGCGGGCGCCACGGCCGCTATTCCGAGCTTTCGGCGCGCATCATGGAGGCCCTGCGGGGCTTCTCCCCCTCTGTGGAGCCCGCCAGCATCGACGAGGCCTACCTGGACGCGGGCGGCCTCGACCGCCTCTTCGGGCCCCCGGAGGCGCTGGCCCGCGCGGTCAAGGCGGCCGTGGCCCAAGTGACCGGCGGCCTCACCTGCTCGGTGGGCATCGCGCCGGTGAAGTTCCTCGCCAAGATCTGCTCCGAGGTCAACAAGCCGGACGGCGTCTTCATCCTCGCGCCCGAAGAGGCCGACGCCTTCCTGCTCTCGCTTGAGGTGACGCGGCTCCCGGGCGTGGGCAGGCGCATGGCCGCGAGCCTCGCGGCCCTCGGCATCACCCATGTGGCGCAGCTGCGCGCGTTGAGCCGGGACTTTATGGAACGGCGCTACGGCAAGTGGGGCCTCGTGCTCCACGACCGCGCCCATGGCATCGACCCGCGGCCGGTGACGCCCGAGCACGAGGTCAAGAGCGAGGGCGCGGAGCGCACCTTCGCCCGCGACGTGCGCGACCGCGGCCTGCTCGCGCGGGCGCTTTTCGCCCATGCCGAGCGCGTGGGCACGCGCCTTCGGCGTCACGGCCTCGCCGGGCGCACCGTGACCCTCAAGATCAAGTTCGCGGATTTTCGCCAGATCACGCGCTCACGCACCCTCGGCGGGCGCACGGACGCCACGCGCACCATCTTCGAGACCGCGCGCGGCCTGCTGGATGAAGAACCCCTGGGCCAGCCCGTGCGGCTTATCGGGCTTTCGGTCTCCGGCTTCGAGCAGGGGGCCGAGCAACTGCTGCTCCCCGGCGCCGCGCGAGGCTCCGCACCGCACCGCCCGGGGAACCTGCCGGCCCCGGAGGAGGAAGCACGCCGCCGTCGGCTGGACCGGGCGCTGGACACGCTGCGCGGGCGCTTTGGCAAGGACGCTGTCCAGCGCGGAGGCATCCACGGCGCCGACCTTTCCGGCGAGACGCAGGACCCGTCCCCGGGCGGCCCTCGCCAGCCCGGGGGCACGCCGCGGCCGGACTGATTGCCCCAGTATCCACGCGGGCAGTGCCCTTGCCGGCCCCCGCGCCTTCCTCCCACCACCAGGCGGCCCGGTGGCAGAGCAGATCGATGTCGCCGGCAGCGGCCACATTGAGCATCTTGCGGTACTGGCGCACGGCCTCGAGGCTGTGGGCATTGGCCTCGAAGAGGCCGCTGAAAAGCTCCGCATCCTCGGTGAGCATCTTGGCGGCCGCCGCCCTCCTGCGCTCGAAGGAGGGCGTGAGGAAGGGCAAAAGCTCCTCCTCGCCGGCGAGCAGCGCGAAATACGCGAGATTGGTGATGAAGTTGGTGTTCTGGATGCGGGCCATGGCGCGGTCGTGCGCGGCCGCGGAGCAGCGGAAGGTGCGGCAGCCAAGCGCCGTGAAAAAGCCCTCCACCCGGGCGAGGTGGGCCTCATCCGCGCCCTTGCCGGCCACCACGGCCACGGGCTGATCCGCCCCGGGGGCGGACTTGGGCCCGAAGAGCGGATGCGTGCCCACCACCGGCCCGTGCCAGAGGCGTTCCATCTGGCGCAGGGGCCGCTCCTTGACCGAGGTGATGTCCGCGAGCACGGCCCCGGGCGCAAGCTGCGCCGTCACGGCCTTTGCCACTTCCGCGAACACGGCCGCGGGCACGCAGAGCAGGGCGAGGTCTGCCCCCGCGAGCGCAGCCTTGAGCGCTTCCCTGGTGAGCGGCTGGTCAACGCCGCTCACGTCAAGGCCCGCAGCCCGCGCGCGCCTGAGCAGCATGGCGCCCATGCGCCCCCGGGAGCCCACGATAGCCGCCTTTCCGGGGGCACCGGGGCCCTGGGGCACCGGGCGGCTTTCCGCGTCTTCCTGTTCCGCAGTCATGAAAGCCGGCTCCAGAGCTCCCAGAACCCGGGGAAGGACTTGCGCACCACCGTGGGATCGTCGAGGCGGGCGCGCACGTCGAGCTCAGGGTCGCGCAGGCCGAGCAGCGCCAGCGACATGGCCATGCGGTGGTCGTTATGCGCCGAGAGCGTGACGCCGTCGCGCAGCCTGGGGGCGTCGGGCCGGTTGCGCACATGGCCGGCGAGGCCGCCCATGCCGCTCACGAGCAGGCCGTCCGAGAGCGCGTCCACCGTGACGCCGGCCTTGGCGAGTTCCTCGGCAGGGGCGGCGATGCGGTCGGACTCCTTGAGGCGCAGGTGCGCCACGTTGCGCACCCGGGTGGAGCCCTTGGCGAAGGCCGCGAGCACGGCCACCGTGGGCACGAGGTCCGGGCAGGCGCCCATGTCGAGCTCAACGCCGTGCAGCTCCGTCGGGTAAACGGTGACGGCGTCCGGCTCCACCTTCACGCGCGCGCCCATTTTCTGGAGGATGGCGAGCATGGCGCGGTCGCCCTGGAGCGAGTCGGCCCTGAGGCCCTCCACGCGCACCGGGCGCGGGCCGAGGGCGCCGGCCGCGAGAAAATAGGACGCGCCCGACCAGTCCCCTTCCACCACATAATCGCCCGGCCGGTAGGCGCCGGGCCACACGGTCACGCGCAGGCAGCCCGGCGCTGCGTCGCGCAGGTTGCGCCAGGCCGTGCCGGTGAGCGATTCCCACGGGTCGGAGAGCCGCGCGCGCATGGACACGCGGAAGCGGATGCCGAAATCCGTCAGGCACTGGAGGGTCAGGCCCACATAGGGCCAGGACACGGCCTTGCGCCCGGCCAGCTCCAGCGTGAGCGGCGAGGGGCACATGGGCGCGGCGAGCAGCAGCCCGGAAAAGTACTGGCTGGACGATTCCATGCCCACGCGCACCACGCCGTCGGCCAGCGAGGGCGCGAGCCCGCAGGCCTGGAGCAGGAAGGGCGGGCAGCCCGCCGTGCCCTCCCACGTGACGCCCGCGCCCAGGCGCACGAGCACGTCGCAAAGCTCGCCGATGGGGCGCTCGTGCATGCGGCCCTCGCCATGGATGCGGAACAGGCCCTCGCCCGCGGCGAGCACCGCGGTGAGCAGGCGGCAGGTGGTGCCGGATTCGCCCACGTTGCAGGAGAGCGGCTGCCCGTGGCCCCCGCGCGGGGCGCCGGACATGCCTTCAACGCGCCAGCCGGTGGGCGCGGCGCCGGCCTCGCACTCGTGCAGGGGCTCCATTTTGGCGCCCGCCTCGCAGAGGATGGCGCGGGTACGCTCAAGGTCCGCGCTTTCAAGGGTATGGCGCACGCGCGATTCGCCGTCGGCCAGCGCCGCGCCGATGAGGTAGCGGTGCGAGAGGGACTTGGACGCCGGCGCCGGGATGATGACCGGCGCTTCGGCCGCGTCCGTACTTTTGTGGTCAGTCATGTCAGATACCTTCTTCGTCGTCGCGCGCGCCGGCATCGACGCTCATGCGGTCGAGCTGGGGCCCGGTTGGATAGGTACCGAGGATGCGGAAGCTGGCGCAGGCGTGGCCGAGCTGCTTCAAGAGCTCCGCATGGCGCGGGTGGTCGAGGTCGCTCTCCACATCGGCGAAAAAGACATACTTGCCGAGCTGCCCGTGGAGCGGCCGCGACTCGAGCTTGCGCATATTGATGCCGTTGGCCGCAAGGAGTTCGAGCACGGTGGAGAGCGCGCCCGCCTTGTCCGGCACGGTGAAGAGCAGCGAGGTCTTGTCCGCGCCGGACTGGCCCCCGGGCGTGGGCCGGGGCACGACGGCCGCGCGGGCCGAGGCCGCGCGCGGGGCGATGATCACAAAGCGCGTCCAGTTGCCGGGCTCGTCCTCGATGCGCCGGGCGAGCACGCCAAGGCCAAGCATGTCGGCGAGCTTGCCGTTGCCGATGGCGGCCGCGCCGGCCTCCCCGGCGGCGCGCTCGGCCGCCGCCGCCGTGGACTCCACGGGCACCAGCGCCGCGGCCGGCAAATGCGCGCGCAGCCAACCGCCGCACTGGGCCAGCGGCTGCGGGTGCGAATACACCGTGCGTATCTTCGCAAGGCTCGGCTCGTTGGAGAGCAGGCAATGCGAGATGCGCGAGAAGAGCTCGGCCTCGATGACCACGTCATGCTTGAGGAAGAGGTCGAAACTCACGCCCACGGTGCCCTGGAGCGAATTTTCCAGCGGCACCACGCCTAGCTCGCAGGCGCCGGAGCAGACCTCCTCGAACACGCCCGCGATGTCGCGGCAGGGGTGGAAGCTCGCCGCATGCCCCAGGTATTCCACCCCGGCGAAGTAGGAGAATGTCCCCTCNGGCCCGAGNTAGGCCACGTTCTGCGGCCGCTGGAGCGCCCNNGAGGAGGANAGGATCTCGCGCCAGATGGCCCGCAGNTGCGGCTCGGGCAGGTCGCCCGGGTTGCGCGCGGCGAGCGAGTCCAGNAGGTCGCGCTCGCGCAGGGGCTTGAAGATGAGGTCGCGCCCCTCGGCCTTGATGCGGCCCACCTCGCGGCTCANGGCCGCGCGCCGGTTGAAGAGCCNGAGCAGCTCCTCGTCCACGGCGTCGATCTCGCCGCGGATGGCGGCNAGGCGCGCGCTTGCGTCCGCTCCCTCATGNGTCTTCGCGCACATGCTCAGACCTCCCTGATGTCCTCGGCGACGCGCATGCCGAAATGCCGNCCGGCGCCGCCCNTGGCGTCATCCACGCGGCAGAGCACNTCGTCCCCGGGCTCGAGCGCCACCACGCTNACGGGCTCGCCNNTGGGCGTCACGAGNCGGATGGTCTCGGCNTTCTGGAGGAANACCGCGCCCTTNACCGGNCCGTNCTNGCCCATGACCTCGGCCTCGATGAGCAGCATGGGNCNNACCTCGATCTTCACGCGCCCNAGNGTGGCCACGCCCGTGGNGCCNTCCGCCGANACGATGAGCACNTCCTGNCCGGCGCGCAGCTCNCCNAGNTAAGTGGTGCGGTCATGCGGCAGNCGCACATAGGCGTGCACCGCGCCCGCNTTGACGCGGAAGGGNCGNGAGGCCACATACTCGTTGTGCTCGGTCTCGGCATGCACGAGGAAGGTGAAGGCGCTGGCNTTGCCCACCAGCATGCCCTGNCCGCGCCTGAAGCAGNGAGAGCGTGTCCGCGCAGACGCGGTGNCCGAGGCCCACNGGCTCCACGCGNGTNACGCGCGCNGGCACGAGCTNTTCCTCCCCCTGCGAGAGCTTGCACTGGGCCACGATGGCCTTGATGTCGGAAACGGCCGAGACCGGCACCACGATGCCGGCCACGCCNCGCTCGAGGATGCCNGCGGCGAGNCGCGCCTGCTCGAGGNTNGCGGCCTCGGCGAGCACNTCGTCGCTCTGGGCGAGCAGGTTCTCCACCGGGATGATCTCCCAGCCNGAGGCCAGCACCACGCGCTCGCCGGCGCGCATGCGGGCNAGCGCCTNCTCCTCGTCCGCCTTGGCNGCGAGGCTCACGAGCGGGGTCTCNTCGTCGNNCCAGACCTCGCAGCGCGAGAGCGTGGCGGCCTGGGGCGCATGCGCTTNCGGCACGATGACNCCGTCCACGCCCGACTCGAGCGCCAGGGTCAGGCTCTCCTTGTCATANGGCACACAGCGGAAATAGATGCGCGGCATGNCTACTCCCCAAGNATCTNGAGGGCCTGGTCCACGGTGGCGTTTTCATGCACGATGGCGCGCAGCGCCCGCACNAGCTCCACNCGGCGCGGATGCTGGAACACGTTGCGGCCCATGGAGATGCCGGCGCCGCCCGCCTGGAGCGAGTCATACACCATCTGGAGCACGGCGCGGTCGGAATCCATGCGCTCGCCGCCGGCGATGACCACNGGCACGCAGCAGTTGGCCACCACGTCGGCGAAGCTGTCCNNGTCNCCNGTGTAGGANACCTTGACGATGTCCGCGCCGAGCTCCACGCCCACGCGCGCGCAATGGGCGATNTTNNNNGGGTCNAAGCTGTTCTTCACCTGCGGNCCGCGCGCGTAGACCATGGCGAGCAGCGGCATGTGCCAGTTGTCGCAGGCTTCGGCGATGGCGCCCATGTCGCGCAGCATGTCGCGCTCGTTGACNTCNCCNANNTTGATGTGCACGGAGACNGCGTCCGCGCCGTGCTTNAGGCCCTCNTCCACCGTGCCCACGAGGGTCTTGGTGTTGCCGTTGGGCGAGAGCGCCGTGGAGGCGGANAGATGCACGATGAGGCCGATGTCCTTGCCGGCGCTNCNGTGCGAGCAGCGCACGAGGCCCTTGTGCATGAGCACGGCGTCCGCGCCGGCCTTGGCCATGTCNTTGACGGTCTCGCGCATGTCGATGAGGCCGTCCACGAGGCCCATGGTCACGCCGTGGTCCATGGGCACGATGATGGTNCGGCCGTCGGTGCGGTCGANGATGCGCTCCATGCGAACCTGTTTGCCGAGATACATGGGAAACTCCTTCGGTTTGTGGCCCCGAAACACGCCCGCGCGGCCGGCGGAACAAAAAAGGGCCGCCGGCACATGCCTGCGGCCCTGGACTTCACGTTGGCGGTATGGCGTCAGCGCAGTTCCCGGCCGCAGGCATCCGTAAAGTAAAAGTACGCAAAGAACCAGCGGCTGGCGCCGGCGGCGTACTGGATGGCTGCGGGGGAAAGAACGCTCGACATGGGTGACTCCGTCAACTTGGCATAGCGCCCGCCGGGGCGGCGTGTCAAGGATTTTCCCGGCGGCCGCAAGACAAAAACTGGCGCGCCCCCGCTATTGGGCGGGCTTGCCCTTGAGCTTGTTGTTGTAAGCCGTGACCATCTGCCCGAAATACACGGTGAACAGGGGGAACATGATCAGGCCGACCAGCGAGAGGATGAGGCTCAGCACCTTGCCGATGGGCGTCGCCGGGTTGATGTAGCAGCCCACGGTGGAGGCGTTCATGCCCGCCCACCACAGGGCGTTCCAAAAGTTCTCGATGGCCGGGTTCACGGCCTTCTCGGCCACATAGAAGATAAGGCCCGACATGTAGATGAAGGGCACGAGCACGATGAGGTAGGAGACGAACACCGTGGAGGCGAGGTTTTCGCTCACATAGTTCACCACCATGACCTGCGCCACCATGCCGCGCACGATGGGGACGAAGCAGATATAGCGCAGGAGCTCGTGGTCCACCTGGATATTGTACTGCTCGATGATGTTCAGGTACGGGATGGCGATGAGGAGAAAGGGCAGAGAAAAGAAAAAGTAGCGCAGCTTGTGCTCGGAGGTGATGAAACGGTAGAGGTATTCGATGAGAAAGATGATGCAGACATAGAACTGATACTTCATATAGAGCGGATTTTCCAGGTAATCCACGCCTCTGAAAGTATCAAAGGAGATGAAGGCGATAAGGCCGAAGGAAAGGATGATGGAGAGGATATTTACGAAATGCGGCAGCGTTTGCGACCAGAAGGGATGCCTCGGGGGCGCCCCCGTGGCCGCGGCCGCAGCCTTTTGAGCGGTGGCCGCCACCTTCGCCACGTCCGCAGCCGCCTCCCGGGCCGCGGCCGCCGCTGTCTGTGCCGCGGCTGCAGCCGTTTGCGCCGCGGCGGCGGCTGTGGCCTGACTTTCCGTGGCCGACGGGCTTGCGGCCGTCTGCTGGTTCGTCTCTGTCGTCATGGTGTCCACCTTGCGATGCGCGGCCCGTCACACGAGCTTCAGGCGCTTTCCGTAAATAAAGGTCACCGCCGCCCCCGCGAGCTGCACGGCGATGGAAACGAGGAGCACGGCGGTGATGCCGCCCCAGCTCAGGAGCACGGGCATGAAGAACACCCCGAGGATGGCCCCCACCTTGCCGAGCATGGCGGCGATGCCCATGCCCGCCCCGCGCTCAGCCACCGGATAGATCCTTGAGGGGATGATGAAGGTGATGAGGTGCGGCCCGGCATTGAGCGCCGTCTCAAAAACCACGAAGGCGAGAAAGCTCACCCACACCGGCCACGCCCACTCGTGCCCGGCCCAGAGCACGGCCAGGGAGAGCGCGCAGAGCACGAAGCTCCAGCCCATGAGGCGCACGGAATTGACCTTGTGGAGAATGGCGAGGCCGATGGCGAAGCCCGCGCCGATGAAGATATTGATGAAGGCGGTGGTGCGCACGGAATCGAGCACCCTGGGCACGCCCTCGCCCACATCGCCCTGAAGGCCCAGGGCCATGACGAGGATGGGCAAGAACACGCCGAAGCCGTAAACGCCGAGGCCTTCGCAGGCCCAGGAAATGCCGCTGAAGATGACCTTGTCGAGGTTCTCGCCGCGGAACATCTCACCCCAGGAGACGGGCGCGCCCGCCGCCTGCTTCGGCAGCGGCAGCACCTCGGCGCTGGGGCCGAGAAAGCCCCGCGCGGCCTCTTGGGCCTTTTTGGTCTCGCCGCGGGCCATGAGCCAGCGCGGGCTCTGGTACCAGCGCAGCCGGAGCAGGAACCCGAGCACCCCGAGGCCGCCCACGAAGAGGATGAGGTCGGGCCAGGCCGCGGCCGAGGGGTCGGCCTTGAGGAAAAAATAGGCGTACGCCGCGCCCCCCACGAAGCCCACGGAGCTGGTGGCCTTGGCGAGCCCCACGAAGAAGCTCTCCCAGCGGGCGGGCATGACCTCCGAGATATAGCCGGAGTCAAGGCTGTAGCCGCCGCCGACACCGAGCCCGATGACAAAGAGGCACGACGCGAGCGGCCAGAAGCTGTCGGAGAAATACACCCCGCCAGCCCCGGCCGCGATGATCAGCGGGCAGAGGCGGAACCAGAGGAGATAGCCCATGCTGTCCATGAGCTTGCCGATGATGACCGAGCCCACGGCGATGCCCACGAGGCCTGCGGCGCCGAGAATGCCCTGCTCGGCCGCCGTGAGGTGCGGCGTGCCGAGGAGCAGGATGAGCGGGATGATGATGCCCGCGATGGTGGAGAGCGCCGCGCCGATGAGCTGCTCCAGCGAGGCCACGGCAAAGATGTACCAATGCCGGGTCCGCAGGGGCATCTGCGCAATGGGGACGAGCTTGTCTGCCATCTTGTCTGCCATGCTCTGCTCCAGCTTCAATTCTTGCCGGCCGTGACATTCTTGGCCGTGGGCACCTTTTGGCCGGTGTGCTTCCAGTCGCTCTTGTCGGGGTCGTTCTCATCGAGCTTGTAGAGCGGCAGCAGGAAGAGCCAGGTGGCCACGCAGAAGGGACCGGTCAGGGTGGGCAGGCCCCAGGGCGTCATGAGGGCGTCCATGCCGGCCTGGATGAAGACCGTGGCGACCACGCCGGTGATGGCCCAGAGCGCCGTGCGCCAGTTGACCTTGTAGAAGGTGCAGCCAAGCGCGATGGCGGTCAAAACCGGGCTGAAGCCGAAGAGGCCGGCGGTCACGTCCGCCGGGTCGGCCGCGAAGGCGATGGCCACCACAAGCGCCACGGCCGAGCCCACGGCCGCGTAAATGGCCGCCCACAGGCTGCACACGGCGAGGCCCACGAGGAAGATGAGGCCGGTGACGGCATTGTTGATGAGGAAGACCTGCGAAATGCCCTTGAGCCAGTAGATGACGAAGGACTGGATGCTCCAGTCGATCTCGCCGCCGATGTGGATGATAAGGGCCGGCGAGTCCGCATCGGCAAGCGGCATGCCGGTGAGCACCCGCGCGGAGAGCAGAAAGACCCAGGTCAGGAAGACAAAGGGGAAGGTCAGCGAATTGATCTTGAAGCGCACGGAGACGTTATTGAAGCCGCGCCGCATCCACGTGGTGAGCATGGAGCAGAAGATGAGGGCAACCCACATGAGCGGCACGGGCGCGAGAAAGGTGGGGAAGGCGCAGCCCACAAGGATGCCGTTGAAGCCCCACAGGCCGTCCTCGCCGTCCTCGGGGTATTCGCCGATGATCCAGCCGGCGAAGCTGCTGGCGATGAGGCCCACGAGCGAGCCCCAGGCCACCTGCGGCGCGCCGGCGTTGTAGGCGCCCCAGAAGATGCCGGCCAGGAAGAGGATGCCCGTCCACGCGCTCTGCTGGAACATTACCTGGCCCGAGCCGCGCAAGGTGCCGCGCACGGCGCCCTGGAGCGAGAACACATAGGTGCGGGGCTGGTCAGTGGTCGCCATAGCCTTTCTCCTTTCTTCCCTTTCTTGTCTCAGCGCCAGGGGAATTCCTTGGGCAGCGGATGCCCCTTGACCGCCTGGCGGACGGTGGAACAAAACTCTCGCACCACGGCCTTGACCGGCCCCGGCTCCATGCCCAGCACCTTGAAGAGCAGCCCGGCCCCGTTGGGAAGATGCGTCACGCCCGAGGCGAGGCGCCTTTCCGCGTCGATGAAGGGCTCGGTCATGGCATAGACCTTTTCCGCCTGCCCCACGGGGGCGAGCACGATGACATTGGCGAACACGTCATAGCCGTGCATCACGCCCACATCGCGCAAAAGCCCGGCGCGCGGGTCGATGACGAATTTCTCCCTGAAGAGCGGCGTGCCGTCGGGCCGCTTGGCGTGCGCGCACACCGAGAGCACGTCATACTGGAAGATCTCGCCTTCCTTGTAGTATTTCCGGCCCGGCATATAGATCTCGGAATAGAACATGGCCGCGGTCGGGTCCACGATGATGTCCGTATCCGAGATATAGCGGGTGTGGCGGCAGGGGATGATGGGCTCGGGCAAATATTCGAGATACGCATCCGCCTCCAGGGTGATGGTCTGGCGCATGGCGGAATAGTTGCTCGTCATCTCGGCGAGCTTGGTGGCCGCGCCCGTGCTGATAAAGGCCATGGCGCCCTGTTTCAGCACGAAGTTCTGCACATAGCGGTCGCCGTCCACATTGGGGCCGCCGGAGGAGAGGATGTAGACGCAGGGCATCTCCGGGAGCTCTTCATCGAAGTAAAGCTCCCGCTGCACGATGAGCGGGGCCCGGCGGTCGAGCTCGCGCAGGATGGACTTGCCCTCGCGGTTTTTCTCGAAGCCCAGGTTGAGGTAGCCGTGCTTGCCCGGGCAGCCCACATACATGGCCTGGGGCTGCTCGGTGAAGCCCGCAAGCTCCGGCATGGCATCGAAGTCGACCTTGGGGGCGTCGGAATAGTGCAGTTGCGCCATGGGGCTCAGTTCCCCCCAACCTTGTCGAAGAGCGCCATCTTGAAGATGAGCGAGACGAGCTCGTCGATGCCCTCGCCGGTGAGCGAATTGGTGAACACAAAAGGCTTGCCCGGTCGCATGAGCTTGCTGTCGTGGTCCATCACCTCGAGCGAGGCGCCGACGTAAGGGGCCAGGTCCGTCTTGTTGATGACGAGGATGTCGCTCTGCGAGATGCCCGGGCCGTCCTTGCGCGGGATCTTGTCGCCCGCGGCCACGTCGATGACGTAGATGAAAAAGTCCACCAGCGCCGGGCTGAAGGTGAGGGTGAGATTGTCCCCGCCGGACTCGATGAGCACCACGTCGGCGTCCGGGAATTTCGCTTCCATCTCTTCCACGGCGGCGATGTTCATGGAGGGGTCCTCGCGCACGGCCGTGTGCGGGCAGGCGCCGGTCTCCACGCCGATGATGCGGTCTTCCATGAGGATGCCCTTGAGCGTCTTGCGCACGTGCTTGGCGTCCTCGGTGGTGACGATGTCGTTGGTGATGATGAGCACGTTCATGCCGCGCTCCATGAGGCGGGGGGTGATGGCCTCGATGAGCGCGGTCTTGCCGCTGCCCACCGGGCCGCCGACGCCGATCCTGCAGGTTGACATAGGGCCTCGCTAGCGTTTGTGCCGTCAGGCTCAGTTCATGAACATGCGCATGCTGCCCTTTTCGTGCAGCGAAGCAAGGATATCCATCTCGGGAACAAAGGCGTTCATGTTCTCAAAGCCCATGCCGCGGGCCTTGTCATACATGGCCTCCACCTCGCCGCCGAGCTCTGAAAGAATTTTTTGCGTGTCGTAGTGCGAAACGCGCACAAGGCGCAGCGCCGCGGAGAGCACCATGTTGATGACGCCGTACTGGTGCGACACATAAAGCTCCCTTTCGCCGAGACCGTCGAGGGCGAAGGCGATGCCCTGGGCCACAGGGAAGGTGCCGGGCGTGGCCCCGGCCTCGATGTCGGCAAGCCAGCGGCCGAAAAGGCTCCCCTCGCCGTGGCGCCTAAGGCCGAGCTCCGCGAACTTCTTGCCCATGCGGCAGAGCATGAGCCTCGCCTCGTCATTCATCTTGAAGAGCAAGAGATCGCGGTCGGCCGCGCAGACGGCCGCATAGTCGCCCTTGCGGGCGGCGCGGAAGGCGAGCAGGGCGGCCACGCCGTCGCTGAACGCGGCCTGCGTGGCGACAGAGCGCGCATATTCCCGCAAGGTCGCGGCATCGTGCACGATGCCGAGATGCGCTGCGGTCTCGAGGCCGTTTGAAAAGGAGAAAGTCCCCACCGGGAAGGCGGAGTCCGTCATCTGGATGAGCCGGAACAGGCCGGCCATGGAAGGCGCGCCGGCTGGGGAAGGCACGGCGCTTTCGGCGGCCGCGGCCGGGGTCTCATTGCTCATGGTGGTGCCCGTGGGGGTGGTCATGCCCATGGTCGTGGTGATGGTCATGCGGGTGCGCGTGGTCATGCCCGTGCGCGTGTTCGTGGCTGCCGTGCGAGGCCCCCCCGAAGAGGCGGCGGATCTCGTGCGGCGCCATGTAGGGGATAACCTCCCGGCCGGGCTGAAATTCGTAGCTCACGCCCTCAAGGTGATGGGTATCCATGACCGAGAGCATGACCTTCTTGTCAACGGTCAGCGGCACATAGATCTTGGTGCCCTTGACCACGGCCGGCCAGTGCTGGTTGCCGATGGCGTGCCCGAGCTCGAGGCTGCGGCGGATGATGGTCTCCGGGCTTTCGGTAACGAGCGAGGAAAGGTCGAGCACGAGCACCGGGTTGAGCTCAAGCCTGAGCGCCGCCACATGGCCCTTTTCGGCGTCATAAAACACGATGTCGCCGTCCACCACCTGCGACTGGCGCTGGAGCGCGATGGGGTATTCCGTCCCTCTGTCGCTCACGGCGAGAAAGCGCGATTTCTGGGCCGTCCACTGGTCCAGCGGAATATATTCGATGTCGAGCCCGTCAAGGCGCTCTTTCCACTCGGGGTCGTGCAGGTTGCCGAGGATGCGGGTGCAGATTTCCATGAGGTGCCGGGGTTATTCGGTGAGTTAAAGGGGGGCCGGCGCCGCCGGCCCCGCGCAAAAAGGCCGGGGGCGCCCGCCATTTCTGGGCGCCCCCGGAAACAGGCCCTAACTGAACCAGTAGAGCTGCGCGAGCGAGAGCTCCTTGGCCGGCGGCACCGTGGCCAGGGTGCCGTTCACATAGACCTTGAAGGTCTCGGGATCGATCTCGATCTGCGGCATGGCGCCATTGCGCACCATGTCGGCCTTGCCGATCTGGCGGCAGCGGCGCACCGGGTAGAGGATATTGTCGGTGCGGAGCCTCTCCTCAAGGCCGGACTCCATGGCCGCCTGCGAGGTGAAGCGCACGCAGGTGCGGGGCATGGCCTTGCCGAAGCTGCCGTACATGGGCCGCATGATCTTGGGCTGCGGCGTGGGCAGGGAGGCGTTGCAATCGCCCATGTTGGCCCAGTTGATGAAGCCGCCCTTGATGACGAGCTTGGGCTTGGTGCCGAAGAAGGCCGGCTCCCAGAGCACGAGGTCGGCCATCTTGCCCACTTCGATGGACCCGAGCAGGTCGCTGAAGCCGTAGGTGATGGCCGGGTTGATGGTCACCTTGGCGAGATAGCGGAGCACGCGGAAGTTGTCGTTGCTGTCGCTGTCTTCGGGGAGCTTGCCGCGAACCTGCTTCATGTAGTCGGCCATCTGGAAGGCGCGCATGAAGGATTCGCCCACGCGGCCCATGGCCTGGGAGTCGGACGAGACCATGGAGAGGATGCCGAGGTCGTGGAAGACGTTTTCGGCGGCCTGCGTCTCCGGGCGCACGCGGCTTTCGGCGAAGGCCACGTCCGAGGGGATGCCCGGGTTCAGGTTGTGGCAGACCATGATCATGTCGAAGAGTTCCGCCTCCGAGTTGATGCCGAAAGGCAGCGTCGGGTTGGTGGAGGACGGAAGCACGTTGGCCATGGAGGCCACTTTCAGAAGGTCGGGGGCATGGCCGCCGCCCGCGCCCTCGGTGTGGTAGGTGTGGATGGCGCGGCCGTCGATGGCGGCGATGGAGTCTTCCACATAGCCGTTTTCATTGAGCGTGTCGGTATGGATGGCGACCTGCACGTCCATGCGCTCGGCCACGCTGAGGGCCTTGCGGATGACGGCGCAGGTGGCGCCCCAGTCCTCGTGGACCTTGAAGCCGCAGCAGCCGGCCACGATCTGCTCTTCCAGGGTGTCGATGACGCTGGAATTGCCCTTGCCGAGGAAGCCCATGTTGATGGGCAGCCCCTCGGAGGCCTCGAGCATCTTCTCCACGTTCCACACGCCAGAGGTGATGGTGGTGCCGTTGGAGCCGTCCGTGGGTCCGATGCCGCCGCCGATGAGGGTGGTGATGCCGTTGGAAAGGCAGTTGTAGGCCTGCTGCGGCGCAACCATGTGCACGTGGCCGTCGATGGCCGCGGCCGTGAGGATGCAGTGCTCGCCCGAGATGGCGTCCGTGGAGGGGCCGGTGCAGAGCGTCGGGGTGACGCCGTCCATGACGTTGGGGTTGCCGGCCTTGCCGATGCCCGCGATCTTGCCGTCCTTCACGCCCACGTCGGCCTTGATGACGCCGAGCATGGGGTCGATGATGGTGACGTTGGTGATGACAAGGTCGAGGGAGCCGCCCTTGGTGGTGATCTCATTGGCCGTGCCCATGCCGTCGCGCAGGGTCTTGCCGCCGCCGTAGACCGTCTCGTCGCCGTAGACGCGAAGGTCCTTCTCGATCTCCACATAGAGCTGGGTGTTGCCGAGGCGGATCTTGTCGCCCGTGGTGGGGCCGAAAAGGTCGTTATTCTGTTTCCTGGAAATGACTGCCATTTTTTACTTCCCCCCCTTGGCCTTGGCTGAAAGCTCGGCCTCGTTCACTTCGGATTCGGCCTCGGCCTCAGAGACCGACTTGAAGCCCATGAGCGCCATCTTCTTGAGCGCGCGGATGCGCACCGGGTAGTAGGTGGGCGTGTCCTCGAGGCCGGTGTAGCCGTCGGTGAGGTCGTTGAAGCCGATGACGCGGCGCTTGCCGCCGAAGGCCACGAGCTCCACTTCCTTCTCCTCGCCGGGCTCGAAGCGCACGGCCGTGGTGGCCGGGATGTTCAGGTGCTTGCCAAAGGCCGCCGCGCGGTCAAATTGTAGGTAGCGGTTCACTTCAAAGAAATGGAAGTGGCTGCCCACCTGCACCGGGCGGTCGCCCGTGTTGTGCACCACCACCTTGGCGGTGCGGCGGTGGGCATTGTAGGTGATGTCGCCGTCGGCAAGGATGACGCCGCCCACCGGGCAGGGGGTCTTGGGCGTGAAGCCCGGCGTCTTGGGATAGTCGATGGGGGGCGTGCCTTCAAAGACGCCCTGCGGGGTCGAATACGTCTGGGTTTTGGAATCTGCCACGTCAACACCCTCTACTTGATCGGTTGATGGATGGAAACGAGCCTGGAGCCGTCGGTGAACACGGCCTCCACCTGGAGCAGGGTGATCATGTCGGCCACGCCTTCCATGACCTGTTCCTTCTTGAGCACCTGCGCGGAATCGTGCATGACCTCTTCAACGGTCTTGCCCTCGCGCGCGCCCTCGAGCGCCGCGGAGGTGATGTAGGCGACCGCCTCGGGGTAGTTGAGCTTCAGCCCTTTCTTGAGCCGGCGCTCGGCAATGATGCCCATGGAAAGCAGCAGGACCTTGTCCTGCTCTCTGGGGGTCAAATGCATTGTGACTTCCTCCTTTCTGTTGGCAACAAAACGGGACGGAACACATGAAAGACCATGCCCTGACGCTGCCTTAAGGAAGAACGCGGGAGAGGAGGTAGTGTCAGGACAAAATCCTTATAACCACCGTAGAAGGCTAAACCTTTTTTCTGAAAGTGGCAACCGTTTTTCCCCGGGCACTCCCGAAGCGGCGCCGCGGGCCTTAAAACACTCCGTTTTCCCCGTCTGCCCTTTCTTTCACATGTGCAATTTTGCAACACGCGGCCCGCACAGACGGGGATACTTACCCCTGCCCGGGCGCGGCCAACGCAGAAACAAAGCCCTTCCCGCCCCTCGCCCAAAGCCTCCGGGGCGACGGGGCCGACGGCGCATTCCACCCGTTTCGGAGACCTTCCGTATCTGGTTGCGTCTGCGCTTTCCTGCCGAAGCATGCCCGGCGCGAATTTTACCAGCCAAAAGTCAGAAAAAACACGCCTTTACACATCTTCCTTAATCCCTTACTTAAAAAACTTCGCGTTTGGGTTCCCTGGGGCTTTTCTGCAACCGGGCCCCAGGGCACAGGGGCCAGGATGCAGCCCCTTTCGATACTGCCCAGTGGCCCGCAACAGCCCGAGAGCGCGTCTCTCCTGAATCCTTCATGGGATACTGACATGGCAAACGCAGAGACAGCGGCTGAACCCCAGCGAATGGGCGTGGTCATGGCGACCTTTCTGGTTGCCGGCAACATGAGAGGTTCCGGCATGTTCCCGGCCGGCGGCGCAAGGCACCGGGACTTTTCCGAGGCCGCAGCGACCGCCATGTGGGGAGCTACGCCAACATGTGGTGGGCCGGCCTGACCGGGCAGGGCACCTGGGACAACTTCTCCGCGGCCTTTGACTTTGAATACGGCGCCGTCACCTGGGACGACGACGGCCGCCTCAACCGCTCGGGCTGGTTCGCGGCCCTGCTGCTCCAGTATTCGCTCGACTGGGGCGTGCCCGGCCTCTACGGCTGGTACGGCTCCGGCGACGACGGGAACCGGGCCAACGGCTCGGAGCGCCTGCCCGCCCTTGACCCCAACAATGCCAACAACTTCTCCTATTTCGCCTTTGACGGGGCGCCCTATATCGAGCGCTACGCGGTCATCGGCAACAACATGGCCGGCACATGGGGCATCGGCGCCCGGCTCAACAACGTGAGCTTCGTAAAAGACCTCACGCACATCTTCCGCGTCAACTACATCCGCGGCATCAACAGCCCGACCATGGCGAAAAAGATGTCCCTCGCCGGGCTGTGGACCAACGGCACGGTGCTCACGCCCAACCTGGGCAGCCAGGGCGCGGCCCTCGGCATGCCGGGCATGTACCTGACGAGCCTTGACAGCGCGCTCGAACTGGGTTCCACCAATTCCTGGCAGGTATACGAGAACATGTGCATCAACGTGGAGGCCGGCTATGTCTTCATGTTCCTGGATACGGGCAAGTCCGTGTGGGGCGCCCGCCACAGGCACGGCGAGTCCATCCCCGGCACCAGGGACGCCTGGAACGTGAACGCGAGCTTCGTGTATTCCTTCTAGTATCTCACGGCGATGGGCGGCGCCCTTCGGGCCTGCCGTTCACCGCCCGAAAACGCCGGCCCCCCGGCACCACGACCCGCCGGGGAGCCGCCCGACCCGGATAGCGCCATGGCCGTACGGCTGTCGGACCACTTCAACCCCCTCAGGCTCATCCGTTTCACCTGCCCCACCATGGGCATGCTGATCCTGACGAGCCTCTACACCATCGTCGACGGCTACTTCGTGTCCAACTATGTGGGCAAGACCGCCTTTGTGGCCGTGAACCTCATCTTCCCCTTCATCATGATCCCGGCCACCCTGGGCACCATGATCGGCACCGGCGGCAGCGCCCTGGTGGCCAAGACCCTGGGGCGCGGCAAGGTGGCGCTGGCGCGCAGCCGCTTTTCCCTGCTCGTGTATTTCGCCATCGTCATGGGCACGGCCCTGAGCTTCGTGTGGCTCGTGTTCCTCGAGCCCTGCGCCGTCCTGCTCGGCGCCGAGGGCGAGGTGCTGGAGGCCTGCAAGATCTACGGCTGGGTGCTCATCCCCGGGCTCACCCCCATGATCCTCCAGTTCATGTTCCAGAGCTTCTTCCCGCTGGCCGGGCGCCCGCAGCTCGGGCTCTGGGTGACCTTCGCGGCCGGCGTGACCAATATCCTCTTCGATTACCTGCTCATCCTCGTGTTCGGCTGGGGCCTGCTCGGCGCGGCCATCGCCACCGTGGGCGGCATGCTGGTGGGCGCGGTGCCGCCGCTGCTCTTTTTCGCCATGTCGGAAACGAACGAGCTGCGCATCAGCCGCGCGGCGCTGGAGTGGCGCGCCATCGTGAAGAGCTGCACCAACGGCGCCTCGGAATTCATGAGCAATGTCTCCATGTCGCTCATTTCCATCCTCTACAATTTCCTGCTCCTGAAAATGGCCGGCGAGAACGGCGTGGCCGTGTACGGCCTGCTCATGTACATCGGCTTCATGTTCATCGCCATCTTCCTGGGCTTCGGTTTCGGCGCCATCCCGGTCATCGCCTACCACTACGGCGCCCGCAACACCCCGGAGCTGAAGAGCCTTTTGCGCTACAGCCTCGCCATCAACCTCACCCTCGGCATCCTGCTCTCCGTGGCCGGCCTTCTGCTCTCCCCCTTCCTCGCGCGGCTCTTCCTCGGCTATGACCCGGAGCTGGCGCGCATGGCCGAACACGCCTCGGTGATCTATTCCTTTTCCTTCATCTTCGCCGGGGTGAACATCTTTGTCTCCTCCTTTTACACCGCGCTCAACAACGGCCTTTTTTCCGCGGCCGTGTCCTTCGTGCGCACCCTGGCGCTCCAGGCCGTGGCCGTTGTGGCGCTGCCCTTCATCCTCGGGCTCAACGGCATCTGGGCCGCCACCCCGGTGGCCGAGGTGCTGACTCTCTTTTTCGCCCTGCCCTGCCTCTACTATACGCGCAAGGAATACGGCTATTTGTAGCCGCCCGCGCTGAAAACCCCCGCCCTTCCATCCGCGTCGCCTCCCGCTGCCCCCCGCTTGACAGCGCTTGTGCTCAATGCCACAAAGAACGCAAGGGAGAATGTCAACATTTGACTCTTGACATTCCGGCGTCAACGGCACAAGGCCGCGGCCGGCAACGGGCCGCCAACCTTTCCCCGGGCCTCGCCCGGAAGGTGTGACAAGGAGGCTTTATGAGTGAGAAAAAACGCATGAGCCTGCCCGTACAGATGGGCATCGGCATGGTGCTCGGCGTCCTCGCCGGCGCGGTGGCCCCGGCTGTGGGCTTTGACGCCCAGTGGTTCCGGCCCTTCGGGCAGCTGTTCATCAACCTCGTGCGCATGGTTGTGGTGCCGCTGGTCTTCGCCACGCTCGTGGCCGGCGCGGCCAGCGTGGGCGACGTGGGCCGGCTCGGGCGCGTGGCCATCAAGACGCTCATCTACTATTTCGCCACCACGGCCATCGCCATCATCATCGGCCTCATCCTCGCCAACCTGTTCCAGCCGGGCATGGGCCTCGACCTCTCCACGGCCAATCTCCAGGCCAAGGAGGCCACGCCGCCGCCGCTCGTGCAGGTGCTGCTCAACATCGTGCCCATCAATCCCATGGAGAGCCTTGCCAAGGGCACCATGCTCCAGATCATCTTCTTCGCCGTCCTTCTCGGCTTCTCGCTGAGCATCTGCGGCGAGAAGGTCAAGGTCGTCACGGACTTCTTCAACGGCATGGGCGAGGTCATGATCCGCCTCACCACCATCGTCATGCTCTACGCGCCCATCGGCGTCTTCGCCCTCATGGCCTTCACCGTGGCCTCGCACGGCCTCGCGGTGCTTCTGCCGCTCATCAAGCTCGTGATCATCATGTATGTGGCGAGCCTGTGCCAGATCCTCATCGTGTATCTCCCCTGCGTGCGCTTCAGCGGGCTCAGGTCCGGCCAGTTCCTCAAGGGCATCAGCGAGCCCCTGCTCATCGCCTTCACCACCTGTTCCAGCGCGGCCGCCCTGTCCTCCAACCTCATCAGCGTGGAAAAGCTCGGCGCCTCGCGCAGCGTCTCGAGCTTCTCCATCCCGCTCGGCAACACCATCAACATGGACGGCGCCGCCATCTACATGGGCATCGTGGCCCTTTTCGCGGCCGAGGTGTATGGTATCCCCATGACGCTCGACAAGCAGCTCGTCATCCTGCTCATGGCGCTGCTCGCGTCCATCGGCTCCATGGGCGTGCCCGGTGCGGCGCTCATCATGAGCACCATGGTCTTCACGCAGGTGGGCATCCCGCTGGAGGCCATCGCGCTTGTGGCCGGCGTCGACCGCATCATGGACATGGCCCGCACCACCATCAACGTCATGGGCGACGCCACGGGCGCCATCTTCGTCTCCAAGCTCGAGAACGACATGGACCCGGCCCGGGGCGCGGCCATGAAGATCTAGCGCGGGAGTGTGACATGCGTACCTGCGGCATCCTCGGCGGCATGGGCCCCGAGGCCACCATCGACCTCATGCGCCGCGTGGTGGCCCACACCCGGGCCAGCGACGACGCGGACCATGTGCACCTCATCGTGGACAACAATCCCCAGGTGCCCTCGCGCATCAAGGTGCTGCTCGAAGGCGGGGACGTTTCCCCGGGGCCGTGCCTCGCCGGCATGGCCCGCGGTCTCGAGGCCCAGGGAGCGGACTTTCTCTGCATCGCCTGCAACACCGCCCACAACTGGCGCGGGGAGGTGGCCCGGGCCGTGAAGGTGCCCGTGCTGGACATGGTGGCNNTNGCCTCGGCNGAGGCCGCGCGGCNTGCGCCCGGCGCCCGCGTGGGNCTTNTGGCCTCGCCGGCNGTGCGCCTCACNGGNCTNTATGAGGCGCCNCTGCGCGAGCTCGGGCNCAACGCCCGTNTATGCGGACGAANCNGAGGAGGCGNNCCTGCTNGCCGTCATCCGCGCCATCAAGGCCGGGGACACCGGGGCNGGNGTGCGCGCGNAGCTNGCCAGCGTGGTNGNCCACATGCTCGAAAAGGGCGCCCAGGTGCTCATCGCGGCCTGCACGGAGCTCGGCGTGGTGGGCATCGACGCGCCCGTGCCCGTGGTGGACGCCGCGGACGCGCTCGCCCGCGCCATCGTGCGCGAGGGCGCGGGCCCGGAGGCGCTGAAAGAGCCGGAAGCCGGCGCCTGAGCCCCNGGAACACACAACACCAACGCGCGGGCCGTGCGGCACTTGTCACGGCCCGCGCAAGACTCCCAAGGAGGAGCAGACAATGAANCTGGCACGTTTCCCCCGTCGCGGCTATGTGAAGGAACCCACGCCGCTGGAATTCCTTCCCGCGTTCAGCAAGGCGCTGGGCGACAAGATCCNNCTCTGGATCAAGCGCGACGACCTGCTGCCCGGCGCGGGCGGCGGCAACAAGACCCGCAAGCTCGACTTCACCATCGCCGACGCCCTTTCCAAGGGCNCGGACACCATCATCACCTGCGGGGCCGTCCAGTCCAACCACTGCCGCCTCACCCTNGCCTGGGCCGTGCATGAGGGGCTNGACTGCCACCTCGTGCTTGAGGAGCGCGTGCCCNNNAGCTACAAGCCCGAGGCCTCGGGCAACAACTTCCTTTANCAGCTGCTCGGCGTGAAGAGCATCACCGTGGTGCCCGGCGGCAGCAACATGATGGAAGAAATGGAAAAGGTGGCGGNNAAGCTCCGCGCCGAGGGCAANAAGCCCTACATCGTGCCCGGGGGCGCCTCCAACGCGGTGGGCGCNCTCGGCTATGTCTCCTGCGCGCAGGAGCTCATGGAGCAGATGTTCGCCAAGCAGCTCNANTTCGACCACATCGTNGTGCCGAGCGGCAGCGCGGGCACGCATGCGGGCTTCCTCTTCGGCATGCTCGGCTGCAACATGAACATCCCGGTGACGGGCATCGGCGTCAACCGCAAGAAGGCCGTGCAGGAGGAGGCCGTGTATTCGCTCATGGAAAAGATCGGCGACTACACGGGCGCGCACTTCGANATGCCGCGCGAGGCGGTCAAGGTNTTNGACGACTATGTGGGCCCCGGCTANTCCCTGCCCACGGACGCCATGGTGGAGGCCGTGACCATGCTNGCCCGCACNGAGAGCATCCTGCTNGACCCGGTGTATTCGGGCAAGGCCATGNNCGGCCTCATGGACCTGACGCGCAAGGGCTACTTCCCCGNAGGGGCCAGGGTGCTCTTCCTGCACACGGGCGGCTCGCCGGCGCTCTACGCCTATGAGGACACCTTCCGCAAGGCCTGGAAGGCTTGACACGGCNCNNGGGCGGCGCTACCTCATTCCTTCCTTCCACCCGAGGAGCGCCGCCCTTGTCCCAGATCAAGACCTACGCCGAGCAGGCCACGGCCTATATCAAGCAATGCCTGCTGGACGGCACCCTCACTCCCGGCGCCCCCATCCGNGAAGGCGAGATCGCCCGGCACCTCGGCATCAGCCGCGGCCCGGTGCGCGAGGCGCTGCAAAGCCTGCTNTTGCAGGGGCTCGTCACGGGCGAGCCGCANAAGACCCGCTGCATCCGCCACCTCACCCTGCAGGANATCGAAGACAGCTATTGNCTNGGCGGCACCCTCGAGGGCGCCTGCATCGTGCAGTCGCTGGAGCGCTGGGACGACGCGGCCCTCGCCANNGTNGCCGGCATCCTNGAGGAAATGGAGCGCCAGAGCANGACGGCCCCGGGCCTCGCGGCCCTGAGCCAGATCGACGAGGCCTTCCACGACGCNCTGCTCGCNCCCTGCCGCAACCGGCTCATGGCCGGCATCGCGCGCAATTCCTGCTCGCACATCTCCAAGTTTCTCTANTACAANTGCTGGGACACCCTGTTCTCGCCNAGCGAGTTTTACGAGCGCCACGCNGTGCTCTACAAGGCGCTNGTGAGCCGTGACCCGCGCGTCATCGAGCGCGCCCTGCTCGACCACTATGCCGAATCCGGGCGCCGCCTCGGCCTCGTCTGCGGCAAGCAGGAAGGCTAGGCGGAGGCCAAGGCGTCCATGCCAGCCCCCGCGCCCAACGCCACGCGAACCCGAGCAGGCGGCAGCGCCCGAAATCTCTGGGGCTACGGCTTCGCCGCGCTGGCCGCCGCCTTTTACGGCACCAACCCGCTCTTCGCCGTGCCGCTCTATGCCAGCATGGACGCGGTCTCGGTGCTGCTGTTCCGCTATCTGCTCGGCATCCCGCTGCTCGCGGCCATCATCGTCGGGCGCTCGCAAAGGCTGTTGCCCGTAAGGCAGGAGGTCATGCCGCTGGCCGTTTCCGGCATCGTCATGGGTCTTTCCTCGCTGGCGCTCTACGAGGCCTACCGCTTCATGAACGCGGGCGTCGCCTCCACCCTGCTCTTCATGTATCCTGTCCTGACCTCGCTGCTCATGACCCTGTTTTTCCATGAAAAATTCCGGCTCGTCACCGGCGTGTGCCTCGGCCTCACCGCGGCCGGGCTCTGCCTGCTCATGCAGCCGGGCGAGGGCGCGGACATCAATGTGACGGGCTTTGTGCTCATCTTCCTCTCGTCCCTCACCTACGCCGTCTATCTCGTCATGGTGAAGGTCTCGCGGGTGCTGGTGCTGGTGCCGCCGCTGCGCGCCCTGCTTTGGCAGCTCCTTTTCGGGGGCCTCGTGTTCGTGGCCGCGCTGCCGCTCGCCGACGGCTTCCACGCGCCGCAGACGCTCCTCGCGTGGACCAATCTCGCCTGCCTCGCCCTCTTCCCCACCGTGCTCTCGCTGCTCTTCACCCTCAAGGCCATCGCCGCTATAGGCCCCACGGCCACGGCCATCTTCGGTGCGCTGGAGCCGGTCACGGCGGTGAGCCTTTCCCTGCTCTTCCTCGGCGAGAGCATCAGCGGCCGCGAGATCTTCGGCGGCTGCCTCATCGTGGCCGCGACCCTGCTGGTGGTGGCCGGCGGGCGCGAGAGGGCGGCGCGGGCCGGCTCCTAGAGCGAGGCCATGAAGCCGCCGTCCACAAAGAGGATCTGCCCGGTGATGAAATCCGCCGCCGGCGAGGCCAGGAAGGCGGCGGCGCTCCCCACCTCCTCCACCGTGCCCCAGCGTTTCGCCGGCGTGTGGCGCATGATATAGGCGTTGAGCTCCGCGTCTTCCATGAGCGGCCGGTTCATGTCCGTGGCGATGAAGCCGGGTGCTACGCCGTTGACCTGGATATTGTACTGCGCCCATTCCGTTGCCAGCGCGCGCGTGAGCTGGCGCACGGCCCCCTTGGCCGCGGCATAGGGCGCGATGCCGGGCCGGGCGATCTCGCTCATGAGCGAGCAGAGATTGATGACCTTGCCGCCCTGTGCCCTGAGCAGGGGGAGCGCCGCGCGCGACACGCGGAAAACGCCGGTCACGTCGGTGTCGAGCATGCGCTGCCAGAGCTCGTCCGGCATGTCCTCCACGGGCGCGCGCAGGTTGATGCCCGCGTTGTTGACGAGGATGTGGAGCGGCCCCGCGCCTGCGATGGCGGCGAGGGCCATGTCCACGCTCTCCTGCTTCGCCACGTCGCAGAGGACGCCGTTGACCCGGCGCTCAGGGAAGTCGTGACGCAAGGCCGCCACGGCGGCGTCCAGCCCCTCGCGGTGCACGCCCGAGAGCCAGATGTCCGCGCCCTGCCGGGCCAGGGCGCGCGCGATGCCGTGGCCGATGCCGCGGCTTGAGCCGGTGATGAACGCGGTCTTGCCGTTCAGGGAAAACATGCGGCCTCCTTGTTCCCAGGACTCTTCCAAGTTTACCAAGCCGAGCCTTCCTCAAGTCCGTCTGGAGCGAAGCGGAAGACGGGGGCTGGTGCCGGAAGAATCCTAAAAAATAAGATTTTTAGGTTCCGGCGCGCTAGCCGTTGGCGAGTCTGCGAGCCTTACGGATAGCGACAGCGGTTGTGTTGTCTGGCTTTTAGGTAACTAATTGCTGTCTCCATCCGTAGCTTCCTTCGTCGCAACGGCTGAAGCAAGGAAGAAAAATAATTTCCGAAGGGAGTGTACTCAAGTACTCGACCGAGGAAATTTTTTTCTGACGCAGCCGGCACCTAAAAGGCTGTTTGTGACGGATAATTTCGGCATTACACAGGGCGCACAGCCGCGGAACCACCTCGCAGGCAGGCAAAGCCCATCCTCGTTCCTACTCCCCGCGCAAGGCCGGGCGCGACAGCAGGGCGCGCACCGTGGCGAGGCCGGCGCGGGCCTCGTCCTCGGGGTCAGGCCCCGGCACGGCCTCCATGCCGAGAAAGCCGTCATAGCCCGCCACGCCCAGGCACTCGGCGAGCGCGCCGAGCGCGAGGCATCCCAAGCCCGGCACGGCGCGGGTATTGTCCACAAAATGCACATGGCCGATATGCCCGGCGGCGCGCGCGATGGCGGCCGCGAGGGACGACTCCTCGATGTGCATATGGAACACGTCCGGCAGGATGGAGAGGTTCCCGGGCGCGCCCGCCCGCTCCCGCAAGGCGAGCGCTTCGGCGACCGTATGGATGGAGTCCATCTCATAGCGATTGATGGGCTCGAGCAGCACGCCCACGCCGAAAGTTTCGGCAAGGCCGCAATAGGCCGCCACGCCCTCGGCCATGCACTTCAGGCTCTCCTCCCTGCCGCCGGGAACATCCTTGTGCTGTCCGCGGAAAAAACCCACGATGCTTTTCGCGCCCAGCTCCGCGCACATGGCGAGGTGCCGGCGCGAACCTTCCAGCAGGCGCGGGAGCACCCCGGGCCGGTTGAGAAAAAGCCCCTCGGCCATGAGGTCCCCTTGGGCCGAGAGCATGGCGGCCTTGAGGCCGCTCTCCGCGAGCGCCGTGCGGGCCGCGGCCACATCCGCCGCCGGCGGCTCGGGGAAGAAGAGGTCGATGCCGTCGAAGCCCAGCGCGGCGAGCTTCGCGCAGATGGGGCCGAGCGGCCCCGCGAACATGATCTGCGGCATCCTGCCCGGCCGGTCGGCCACGGAAATGCTGATTTTCATTCTGCCTCCTCCTGACGGCGCTTGCGCCCGCGCGGGGCCGGGGCGCCCTTCTTCGACCGGGCCGCGTGCTTTTTCTTTTGCGCCGGGTCCTTGTAGTCCGGGCCGCCCGCGCCGCCGGCCAGCGCCCAGAGATAGAGGCTCGCCGCCGAGGCGCAGGGCGAATAGCGCTTCTTGCAGCGCGCCAGAAAGGCCGGGGTGAGCTCGCGCTTGTTATAGAGCATGCGCAGGCCCTTGCGGATGCCGAAATCGCCCACGCTCAGCACGTCCTCGCGGCCGAGGCAGAAGATCATGAGCATTTCCGCCGTCCACAGGCCCACCCCCGGGAGCTCGCAGAGGGCCGCGCACAGGGATTCGTCATCGAGGGCGGCGAGACCGGCGAGGTCCAGCTCGCCGCAGGCGGCGCGCCGCGCTATCTCGAGGATATAGCCGGCCTTGCGCCCGGAGAGGCCGCAGGCCCGCAAGGCTTCCGGCGGGGCGCAGGCGAGCCTTTCCGGCGTGAAACAGGGGAAGGCGTCGAGCAGGCGCCGCCAGACCGTGGCGTGCGCCGCGCCCGAAATCTGCTGGCCGGCGATGGCATGTGTGAGCGCCATGAAGGGGTCGGGCACACGCTCGCGCCGAAGCGGCCCCAGCGCCGCCATGAGGCGCCCGAGCGCCGGGTCGCGTTCGGCGAGGTGCGCCCTGTCCGCCTCGGTGGCGCAAAAAACGCAGGCGCCGGCAGCTATGGCCGGGGCTTCCGAAACGGGCTCAGGCGGGGGAGGCGGGGCGGCCGCCCCGCGCCGCCCTGTCATGCGCCGGCGCCCGCGGGGCCCGGCCGCGCGGGGACGAGAGTGGCGGGCAGCGGGATGGGCGCGGTGCAGCGCGGGCGCACCTTGCGGGTCATGAGCCGCTTGAAGACGAAATCCGCGGGCTTCACACCATCGGGCACCGCGGCAAGCGGAAATTCCGCCCGGCCCATGTTGCGGTGGCCGCCGGCCGTGCCCACGTCATAGAAGCAGGCGTCGGCAAAGCGGCCGATGTCGCGGCTGCCGTCGCCCCGGAAGACGACGATGACCGTCTTGCCCACGATGCCGCTCACGGCGATCCACTTAAGGCCGTGGACGCGCGTGAAGAAATCCGCCACCGAGACGAGCAGGTCCGCGCTCTTGATCTCGCCCAGCGCGGCATAGGCGCCGCCGCCCCGGCAATCGGTGAGGCTGCGGAAGGCGCGCGAGAAAAAGGGCAGCCACGCGCGCAGATATTCGCTGCGGCTGATGCGCCTGAGCAAATTGGCGTCCGCATGATGCGAAAGCCACTGGTAAGCGCGCAGGTCCTCCTCGCCGCCCGAGCGCTCGAAGGCGCCTGTATCGGTGCGGATGCCGTAGAGCAGCGCCGTGGCGAGCAGCGGCCCGGGCCTGAGGCGCAGGGCCTGGATAAAACGGGTCATCATGCTGCTGGTGGCGCCCACGCCGGGCCGGATGTCGCAAAAGGCGTCGGGCGTGAGCAGGCCGGCCAGGTCGGTGAGCGGGTGATGGTCGATGATCAGGCTGTAGATGAGGCCGGCGAAGGCCGGATGATGCGCGGGCTGCGAATCCACCATGGCGAAGCGATCGAAGGAGGTCGCGCGCTCGGGCTGCCACGGCTTCACCGGGATGCGCAGGTAGCGCACCATGGCGAGATTGTCCGGCCGCGTGACCTCGTTGACGCGCATGATGTCAACGGAATGCGTCTTGCGGTGCATGATGCGCTTGAGGGCCAGCGCCGAGGCCAGGGCGTCCGGGTCGGCATTGATGAGGACGCACCAGCGGTCTTCCTTGCGCAGGGCTTGCCGCCACTGCCTGAAGGCCAGGATATGTTCGGGTATGGCTGTCATGCGCCCTCCTTCAGCGGCGCCTGCGCCACGGCCGCAGCCTCCCCGAGCCAGCGGTGGGACGCCGCCGCGCCCTCCCAGTGGAAGACCTCGGCGAGATGCACGGCCTCAGGCGAAAAACGCCGGAGCAGGCCGAGGGCCACGGCCCGCTGCGCCCGCGTGAACGCGGGAAGCGGAAGGTGCCTGTCCTCCCCGGGGACGGCGCCCGGCGCGCTCCAGTGGACGAGCCGCGCCCGTTCGGGAAGCTCCGACGCGAGGAGCCGCCCCTGAGCATAGCCCAGCAGGTGCCCAACGTCCAGACAGACGCCCAGTCCCTCCCCGTCCAGAAAATCGCAGCCGAGCTCCGTGAGCTCGCAGCCGCGGATGTTCTCGAGCAGCAGGGGGGGCGCCTCGGCGGCATGCCACACCGCGGCAAAGGCCGCGAGGAGCGCCCGCGCCTCCCGCACGGGCATGCCCAGGGGGGGGTGCAGCACGGCGAGATGCGGCGCGAGGTACGCCACGCGCGCGAGCACGGCCAGCGCGACACGGGCGGCGGCCGAGCCGCCCCGCGCCCACGGCAAATCAGCCGGGAGGTGCAGGTGCCAGCGCAAGGGGAGGGACGCGAGCTCAGGCGGCAGGTCGGCCTCGGTATAGGCGAGGGTGCCCTCGGTCTCAAAGCAGCAGAGGCCCACCTCCTCCACCCGGCCGGCGAGGAAGCGGGCGTTCTCCGCCACCGTGCCCGGGAGCACGAAGGACGGCGCGGCCAGCTTCATGGAACCGGGCCGGCCTAGAGAACCTGGCGGGTCATCCAGCCGGCCTCCTGGGCGGCGTTTTCCGCCTTCTGGCCGCCGAGCACGCAGATCTCGCCGGCTTCGGCCGCGGCTTCCAAGGTGTCTGCGAAGCGCACGAAATCCTCGGCCGTGGTGGCCAGCATCTCCTCGCGGGTGCGCTGGCGCAGCTCCTCGGTGTTGCCGGCGAGCCAGGTGCCGAGCGCCCGGGCGCCGCGCGCGTCGGGCAAAAGGTAGGTGTCGAGGTCGCCCACGGCGCCCACGATGGCCTGGGTGAGGCGCCCGGCGTCCGGGGCTGCGGCGCGCAAAAAGTCCGCCAGGCCGTCATAGGCCGCGAGGGTGCGCTCCACATTGGGGTCGCGGTAGGAGGCGCAGACGAGGGTGCCGCCCACGCGGTCGAGATTGCAGAAAACGCCGTAGGCGCCGCCGCGCACGCGCACCTCGTCCCACAGGCGCCCCATGCGCAGGTAACGCAGGATGACGCTCGCCGAGCCGTGCCACTGGTAGCCGAGGTCGTAGAGGTTGGCGGCCTTGCCCACATAGTTGACCTGCGCCGGCGTCAGCAGGGCCTCGGCCTGGGGCAGGCCCGTCATGGGCGCAAGATGGCGGATGTCCATGAGGTCGGGGTCGTCCGCGCTTTCCGCCGGCGCCCCGGGGAGGCGCGCGAGCAAGGGCGCGGCGTAGCGCTCGGCAAGGGCGAGGCCCTGGGCCTCGGCCGTGCAGTCGAAGATGACGCCCGCCCCGGTGACGATGCGCCGCCGCAGTTCCTCAAGGTCGGCGAGCACGCTTTCCGGCGCCTCCTCGAGGCGCCTGAGCAGCGCGCGCACGGATTCGAGATAGGTGAGGCCGGCGAGCTGCTCGGAAAGCGCGCCCTCGCCGGTGTAGCGGGCGCGCAGCCGCGCCCCCACCGTGGCGTGCCCCGCCGCCTGGATGCCGTATTCGAGCCGCGCCTTTTCCTCGAGCAGCATCTGCCCCAGGCGCTCGCGCAGCATGGCCGGGTCGCGCGCGGGCTCGAGCAGGACTTCCTCCATGATGGCGAAGAGATCCGGGATCTTGTCGTACACGGCCTTGCCGGAGAGCGCCACATGGCAGAAAGTCTCGCGGCTCCCGAGCCGGAGGCCCGTGAGCGGCGTGGCGCCCACACCGCCGGTCTTGGCGGCCATGTGCGCGCCCAGCGCGGCCATGTCGCGCCGGGCCGTGCCTGTCTCGGTGAGGGAGCGGCAGAAGAGCGGCAGGAGCGGCAAAAGCCGGTCGGGGAGCCGCGTCACCGGCAAGAGCAGGCTCGCGTAGGCGATGCCCGCGGTGGGGAGATCGTGGGCGAGGGCCGTCTGTGGGATGCTCCGCTCCGCAAGCGGGAGGGGCATGTTGCGGGGGGGCAGGTCGGCAAGGCCAAGGGCCGGGATGGTGGCCAGGGCCTCGGGGCAGTCCGGCGCGGCCTGGGCTTGCTCAAGGTGGCGCGTCTCCTCCTCCAGGCGCTCGCGGGCCTCGGGCGAGGATGCGGCGCGCAGGGCCTCGAGGCGGGCGGCTTCGGCCGCCAGGCGCTCCTCGCCGAGGCTGGTGTCCGGCAGCAGCACCACATGCGCGCGGTGCGGATTGTCGAGGAAATTGCGGCGCAGGGCCTCCTCGAAGACCGGCTCGCCGGCGGCGATGCGGGCCTTGATGGCCTCGAGCGGCGCCTCCCAGGCGAGCGGCGCCAGCGGGTCGCCGTCATAGAGCCAGGTGGAGAGGGACTGGATCATGGCGGCAAGCCCGCGCGGGAAGCGGCCGGAATTGTTCTCGCGGTAGGCGAATTCCACGCTGTTCACCGCGGCCTCCACGGCCTCGGCCGGGATGCCGTTTTCCGCCAGGCCGCGCAGGGTGTCCATGATCAGGGCCTCGGCGCGGGGCACGTCCTCCGGCGCCACGCCCTTGAGGCCCGTGGAATAGTACATCTGGCGCAGGTCGGTCTCGAGGCCGCAGCCCGTGGTGTCCTCCCCGAGGCCGGAGCTGATGAGCGCGAGCCTAAGCGGCGAGCCGGGCAGGCCCTCGAGGATATGCTCCAGCATCTCCATGAGCAGGGCCTCAGTGACGTCGCCGCGCTCGCCCAAAAGCCAGTTGATGGTGAAGAGCGCGCGCGTCTCGCCCGGACCGGCCGCATAGGGCACCTCCACCCGGCGCGGCGCGGGAAGGCGCTTTTGCAGGGGCACGGCCTCGTCCGCCGGCTCGGGGCGACGGCTCGCAAGGCGCTGAAGCTCCGCGTCGATGCGCGCAAGGCGCGCGTCCTCGGGGTCGTCGCCCCAGAAAAAGAAGCGCGCGTTGCCCGGCTGGTAGTGGCGGCGGTGGAATTCCTTGAAAGCCGTATACGCGAGGTCGGGGATGCGCTCCGGGTCGCCGCCGGAGTCGAGGCTGTAGAGGGTGTCGGGAAAGACCGCCTGCTGGCTCTTTTCGGCGAGCACGGAATCGGGCGACGAATAGGCGCCCTTCATCTCGTTGTAGACCACGCCCTTGTACGTCCAGGGGGCGTCGCCCGGGGCGGCCTCCACATGCCAGCCCTCCTGCCGGAAGATGTCCTCGCTGATGCGCGGATGGAACACCGCGTCGAGGTAAACGTCGATGAGGTTGTAAAAATCCTGCAAGTTGGCGCTGGCCACCGGGTAGCAGGTCTTGTCCGGGAAGGTGAAGGCGTTGAGGAAGGTCTGGAGCGAGCCCTTGAGCAGCTCCACGAAGGGCTCCTTCACCGGGTAGCGCTCCGAGCCGCAGAGCACGGAATGCTCGAGGATGTGGGCCACGCCCGTGGAATCCGCGGGCGGCGTGCGGAAGCTGACCCCGAAGCACTTGTTCTCGTCCGCATTGACGATGGAGAGCAGTTCGGCCCCCGTGGCGTCGTGCCGCCAGAGCCGCGCCGTACCCCCCACCTCGGGGAGCTCCCTTTCCTCCGCCAGACTGAAACCGTGCCGCTCCATGGGCCGTCCTCCCGCTTGCATGCGCCGCCGGAACGCTCCGGCGCCAAGGGCAGACTATAGGCATCGGGCGCCCTTTTGCAAGTGCGGCCGGCATGGTGCGCCGCCCCGGGGCCGGCGGCTTGTCAGGGGGGCGGCCCTCCCCTATACTTCCGGTGCCGTCGGCTCCGCCCACGGCGCCCCATCCTCCAGACAGGACGTGCAACATGGCGGGCAACACTTTCGGGCGCGTGCTGCGCCTGACCACCTTCGGCGAATCCCACGGCCCGGGCCTCGGCGGCGTGCTCGACGGCTGCCCGGCCGGGCTTCCTCTCAGCGAGGCCGACCTCCAGGCCGAGCTCGACCTCAGGCGCCCCGGGCAGGGGCCGGCCTCCACCAAGAGGAAGGAGCCGGACACCGTGCATCTGCTCTCCGGCGTGTTCGAGGGGCAGACCACGGGCACGCCCATCGCCTTCTATATCGCCAACGAGGACCAGCGCTCGCGCGATTATGGCAAGCTCGCCGAGCTTTTCCGGCCCGGCCATGCGGACTGGAGCTATCACCAGAAATTCGGCGGCATCCGCGACTATCGGGGCGGGGGCCGCTCCTCGGCGCGCGAGACCGCGGCGCGCGTGGCCGGCGGCGCCATCGCCCGCAAGCTGCTGTCCGTGGCCTGCGGCACGGTCATCCGCGCGGCCTGCGTGGAGCTGGGCGGCATCGCCGTGCCCGAGGCCGAGATCGACATGAAGGACGCGGTGGCGAGGCCCTATTTCGCGGCCTCCGAGGCGGCGCCCGCGCTCTGGGACGCGGCCGTGGCCGAGGCGCGTGCCGCCGGCGACACCCTGGGCGGCATCGTGCGCATCGTGGCCGAGCAGGTGCCCGCCGGCCTCGGCGAGCCGGTCTTCGACAGGCTGGACGCCACGCTCGCCCATGCGCTCATGAGCGTGGGCGCGGTCAAGGGCGTGGAGGTGGGCGACGGCTTCGCCGCGGCACGCAGCCGGGGCTCGGCCAACAATGACGCCCTCTTCCCGGCTGAGGGGGCGGACGGCTGCGGGCACGCGCCCCGCGCCCGCTTCGGCAGCAACCACGCGGGCGGCATCCTGGGCGGCATTTCCAGCGGGCAGGACATCATCCTTCAGGCTGCCGTTAAGCCCATCGCCTCCATTGCGCAGGAACAGGCCACCGTGGACAGGCAGGGCCGGCCCACCAGCGTCACCGTGGGCGGCCGCCACGACCTCGCCGCCATCCCGCGCATCGTGCCCGTGCTCGCGGCCATGACCGCCCTCGCCCTTGCGGACGCGTACCTGCTCCAGCGGCGCATGGCGGCCGGGGAGCGGCTGTGAGGCGGCGCCCCACCCCGGAGCGCGCCTGATGGCTCCCGGCCAGGACCTCCCCCTACTGCGCGACGCCGACGCCGTGGAGCTTTCCGGCACGGTGGAGCGCATCGTCTTCCATAATGAAGACAACGGTTTCACGGTGCTCAGGCTCATGCCGGACGCGGATGCGGGGGGGGATGCCGGAGCCTCCCGCCGCCCCGTGCCCCGCAGCCAGCGCGAGCCCGTGGCCTGCGTGGGCCACATGACCCTGCCCAAGGCCGGGAGCCGCCTGCGTGTGCGCGGCCGCTGGATCACCAATCCGCGCTTCGGGCGCCAGGTGGAATTCACCGACGTGGAGGAATTGTTGCCGGCCACGGCCGAGGGCATCCGCCTCTACCTGTCCTCCGGGCTCATCAAGGGCGTGGGCGAGGAGATGGCCGGGCGCATCGTGGACAAATTCGGCACCGAGGCCCTCCGCGTGCTCGACGAGGAGCCGCAGCGCCTGCTCGGCGTGCGCGGCCTCGGCCCCAAGACGCTGGAGCGCATCCGCGAATCCTGGGCGCGGCATCGCGGCGTGCGCGACCTCTTGCTCTTCCTCCAGCCGCACGGCATCACGCCGGCCATGGGCATCCGCATCCACCGCGCCTACGGGGAGCACGCGCTCGAGATCGTGCGCGAAAATCCTTACCGCCTCGCCATGGATATCCACGGCGTGGGCTTCCTCACGGCCGACGCCATCGCCGCCAAGCTCGGCTTCGCGCCGGACAGCCCCCTGCGCGTGCAGGCGGCCTGCCTCTACAGCCTGCAAAAGGCCGCGGAGGAAGGCCACGTCTATTTGCCCGAGGCGCGCCTCGCCGAGGAGGTGGCGAACCAGGTGGGGGCCCCGCCAGAGGCCGTGCTGGACGCGCTGGAGGCGCTGGAGCGGGACGAGCGCCTGGTGCGCGAGGATTTTTCGCAGGAGGAGGGCGCGCCTGGCGAGGTGGCCGACGCCGCGGAAGCGGGCCCGGGCGAAAATGTGGGCGTCTATCTCGGCCGCTACCACCATTGCGAGGCCAAAACCGCCTACTATCTCCAGCGGCTGCTCCATTCGCCCAAGGCCGTACGCCTGCCCGAGCCCGAGGCGCTGGCCGCCCGCGTGGCCGCGGAACTCCCCATCGAGCTCGCGCCCGAGCAGCTCGCCGCCGTCACCGCCGCGGCCAGGAGCAAGGTGCTCGTCATCACCGGCGGCCCGGGCACGGGCAAGACCACCATCATCAACGCCATCATCAGGCTCTTCGAGACCGCGCGGGCGCGCATCCTCCTGGCCGCGCCCACGGGCCGCGCGGCCAAGCGCATGGCCGAGACCTCGGGGCGGGAGGCCAGGACCATCCACCGCCTGCTCGAATACAGCCCGCGCGAGGACGGCTTCGCCCGCAACGAGGACAATCCCCTCGCCTGCGGCCTGCTCGTGGTGGACGAGGCCTCCATGATGGACTGCCTGCTCTTCTACCACCTGCTCAAGGCCGTGCCCTTGGGCGCCACGCTCGTGCTGGTGGGGGACGTGCATCAGCTCCCCTCCGTGGGGCCGGGCAATGTGCTCGGCGATGTCATCGCCTCGCGGGCCGCGCCCGTGGCCGAGCTCACCGAGATCTTCCGCCAGTCGGCCGAGAGTGAGATCATCCTCAACGCGCACAGCATCAACCGCGGCGAGGTGCCCCTCTTGGAGTCGAGCCGGGAGCGGCTGTCGGATTTCTACTTCATCCGCCAGGACGACCCGGAGCGCGCCGCCAGCCTCATGGTGGAGCTGGTGACGCGCCACATCCCGCGCCGCTTCGGGCTCGACCCGGTGGACGACGTGCAGGTGCTGACGCCCATGCACAAGGGCGCCGTGGGCGCCGGCCGCATGAACGCCCTCCTGCAGGAGGCGCTCAACCCCAACGGCCTCGAGGTACGCCGCGGCGACCGCGCCTTCCGCCTCCAGGACAAGGTGATGCAGGTGCGGAACAATTACGAAAAGGATGTGTTCAACGGCGACATGGGCCGCATCACCCATATGGACCCGCGCGAGCGCACCCTGAGCGTCACCTTTGACGGCCGCGTGGTGCCCTATGACTTCGACGAACTGGACGAGCTTGCGCCCGCCTACGCCATTTCCATCCACAAGTCGCAGGGCTCGGAATACCCGGCCGTGGTCATCCCGCTCATGATGCAGCACTATGTGCTCTTGCAGCGCAACCTTGTCTATACGGGCGTGACGCGCGGCAAAAAGCTCGTCATCCTCGTGGGCGAGCCGCGCGCCCTGCACATGGCCGTCAAGAACAACAAGACGCACCGGCGCTTCACCCGCCTCGCCCAGCGCCTCGCCGGGGCCGACCGCCCCGCGCATTGACACGGCCGCGGACGCCGCATAGGCTGCGACATTCCCGAAAGCGCCGCCACGCCGCAGCACGGCGGCACTCCGCACGATCCGGGCAGTTAGCTCAGCTGGCAGAGCATCGCCCTTACAAGGCGAGGGTCACAGGTTCAAATCCTGTACTGCCCACCATGATTGGAAACAGCAGGACCCCACGGGGCGAGCCCATGTGGGGTCCTGGCTTTCTGCTGTTTCATCGGGCGGGTGCGCGCGGCAATGCGCCTTGCATGAGGAAACACGATGCTTGACTTTATCCGCGAGTCGCCGGCGCTGGCCGGCCTCGGCGCCGGCCTCGTCACGTGGCTGTTCACCAGCCTTGGGGCCGGGGCTGTTTTCCTGAAGCAGGAATTTTCGCGCAAAACGCTGGACGTGCTGCTCGGCTTTGCGGGCGGCGTGATGCTGGCGGCAAGCGTGTGGTCGCTGCTCATTCCGGCGCTGGATCTGGCGCGGCCCGCCTGGGGCGGCTGGAAGTTCATGCCGGCGGCCGGCGGCTTTTTGCTGGGCGCGCTCACCTTGCGGCTGCTGGATTATGCCACGCCGCACTTCCACCTGATGCTCGCCAGGCCGGACGGCCCCAAGTGCGAGCTGCCGCGCAGTTTCCTGCTCGTGCTCGCCATCACGCTGCACAACATCCCCGAGGCGCTGGCCGTGGGCGTGGCCTTTGGCGCGGCCGCCCTTGACCCGTCCCTGGGCATAGCCGGGGCGCTCACCCTCATGTTCGGCATCGGCATGCAGAACATTCCCGAGGGCATGGCCGTTTCGCTGCCGCTCTTGCGCGAGGGCATGGAGCGCCGCAAGGCCTTCTTCATCGGCCAGCTCTCCGGCGCAGTGGAACCCGTGGCGGCTGTGCTCGGGGCGGCGCTCACCGCCATCGCCCTCCCCGTGCTGCCTTGGGCGCTGGGCTTCGCCGCCGGGGCCATGATCTTCGTGACCGTGGAGGAGGTCATCCCCGAGGCCCACGCCTCGGGCAACGGCGACGCCGCCACCTTGGGGCTCATCCTGGGCTTTGTGGCCATGATGTGCTTGGACGTGATGTTCGGCTAGGGACGCCCCGCGTCACTTTGCCGGCTGGCGCTGCTCTTCGAGCAAATAGCCGTAGCCCTCTTTCTCCATGTCCTTCAGGGGGATGAAGCGCAGGGCCGCGTCGTTGATGCAGTAGCGCAGGCCCGTGGGGCCGTCGGGGAAGATGTGCCCGAGGTGCGAATCCCCCTGGCCGGAGCGCGCCTCGATGCGCCGCATGCCGTGGCTCTCGTCGAGGCGCCCGGTGATGTGGCCCTTGCCGATGGGCCGCGTGAAGCTGGCCCAGCCCGTGCCGGAATCAAACTTGGCGGAAGAGGCGAAAAGCGGCTCGCCCGTCACCACATCCACATAGATGCCCGGCTCGTGGCGGTTCCAGTGTTCGCCAGTGAAGGCGGGCTCGGTGACGCCCTCCTGCGTGACCGCGTATTGCATCGGCGTGAGCTTCCGGCGCAAGTCCCCGTCCGCAGGCTTCGGCCACGCGCGCACTTCGGGCGCCACTGGCTGGGGCGGTTTTTTGCTGAGGTCGATGTGGCAGTAGCCGCCGGGATTCTTTTTCAGGTAGTCCTGGTGATAGTCCTCCGCGGGATAAAAATTCCGCAGCGGCATGAGCTCCACGGCCAGCGGCGCTCCGGCGAGGCCCTGCATGAAGGAAAGGAGCTTTTTGAGCTGCGCCCCCTCCTCCTCGCTGTCATAATAGATGCCCGTCCTGTACTGGGTGCCCACGTCATTGCCCTGGCGATTGACGGAAAAGGGATCAATGATGCTGAAGAGGCAGTCCACCAGAGAGTCGAGCGAGATCTTCTCCGGGTCATAGACAACTTCCACCGCTTCCACGGCGCCGGTTGCCCCGCTGCACACGGTCTTGTAGTCCGGATCAGCGACACTGGAATTGGCGTAGCCCGTCTTCGTGGCGACCACGCCGGGCAGCCGCGAAAAATACTCCTGCACACCCCAGAAACAGCCGCCGCCGAACCATACTTTCTTGTCCATGCAAGCCCCCGTGCCTGTTCCGGCCAGAAAAAAGAAGAGCGCGCCCAGCGCGCACGCCAGCCAGTGCTTCACCATCATGCCGCCAGCCTTTCAGGTGCGGGAAAGATCCCGGGAAGAGGCGGGCCGGGCTGCCCCGGCCCGCGCGTTCCGTTCAGTTCTTCTTTTCCGGGAAGACGACAACGAGCAGCATCTTGAAGTCGTCGAGCGCGCTCACCGCATGCGGGTGCCCGGCGGGCATGACGATGCACTGGCCCTGCTCGAGCACGAAGGTGGCGTCGTCGATGGTGACCTGGCCCCGGCCTTCCAGCGCGGTCACAAAGGCGTCGCCCGTGGACTTGTGGGCGCTGATGCCCTCGCCCTTGGCCATGGCGAAGAGCGTGACGCCCACGGCCGGGTTCTGCACGAGGGTCTTGCTCGTCACCTGGCCCTGGGCGTAGTCCACCTGCCCGGCGAGGTCCACGGGCTTGGCGTAAGCGATATTTTTCAGGTGCTTCACCGTGCCCTGGGGCAGCAAAAGCTCCTGCTCCGGCTCCTGCTGGAGCAGGATGGGCGTGGGCGGCACGGTCTGGGCTGGGTCATTTTTCACTGCCGCGGGGATGCCGTCTTTCTCGCTCATGGTCTCGATCCTCCTTTGCTGTGTGACTTTGGCGCCCGGCCTCATGCCGGCTCGCGCCCTAAAATTCATAGCGCACGACGCCGAACACCCCCTGGTTGGCGGTGTGTTCGCCGAACTGCCCGATATAGTTGAGCCCGGCGGAGAAATCCCCGGCGCGCAACTCCACGCCGGCCCGCCCGCCCCAGGTGATGTTGTCCATGACCTGACTGTCGAATTCCTGGTCCTTGTGCGAGCCCGTGTAGCGCACCGAAGTCTTGGCATAGGTGTCGCCCAGGGCCGGGATGGCCTTGAGGTTGACGAGCGGCGTGATTTCCCAGCCGTTCTCCAGTCTGAAGGGCTTGGTGAGGACAAGGCCGAAGGGCAGCGTCCAGACATTCTGGTGGGTGCGGTTGCCGTGCAGCGCGTCCTCGCCGTGGAGAGTGGCGTCAAAGGGCTCGGACACCATGTGCAGGTACCGCACCCCAAGGTGCGGCCTCAGGTTCACATATTTGGTGTCGATCTCATACTCCGCGCGCAGGCTCATGCCGAGCGACCAGGCAGGGATGTCGGCCTTGAGCTCGGCGCCGTCCACCTCCGCGGGCAGGTCTTGCNNGACCTTGTTGTANACCGAGGTGTAGTCGACCTCGGCGTCGAGGCTGAAGGCNCCGGGCTTCCACACGCCATAGGCCCCCACGCCCCAGAAGGTGGCGCTGTTCTGCGTGGTGGCCATGTCGCCCGTGCTTTTCACATAGCCGGCGCCCATGTTGAGGCTCAGGCCGGCGCGCAGGGTATTGCCCCANGTNTAGTCGCCGCCGATGGCGAGGCCGCCGATGCCCCCGCGGAAGCCGTAGCTCGCCGTGCCGCCGTCGAGCCCGAAATGGTCGATGGATTCATAGAGCGGNAGCGCCCAGAGCGCGAAGCTGTGCCGGTAGAGATCCTCCTGCCCCAGCTTGATGCGCGAATAGATGGCCGATTCCATGGATTCNCTCGCGGCCTGCGAAAGCCNGGGCACGCCGCTNGCCACNCCGATGCTNTTNGTGTGGGGCGCCTTTTCCGTCACCGAGAACTGCCCTTCCATGCCGTTGCCGAGGCGNGTGAGNTCAAGCAGCGGATTGCTGGAGATGAGGTTGGCCCCGCTCCAGGCCGTGGCGTCGGCATAGTTGGTGGTGATGTTGCGCCCNAGAGCCACATAGGTGTGCCCGGGGGTGACGTGGTCGATGTAGATNTTNGCGCCGGANGCCACGGNCGCNTCCGTGGGNGNGGCGGCGCTNAGGGCGCCGGGCACCNCNNCGGGGAGNGCACGCAGTGGGNACNGNNGGNTTGGNNTAGTTGACGCCGCTCTTGGCTGCCGTCGATGACNAGCAGCGAATTGCCGGAAAAGTTCACNGGCCNCGCGGCAGCACGCGCCGGGCCCGCGGCAGCGCGGCCCAGGGCCCGGGACGCCCCNACGGACGCCGCGTGATCCACATCCAGAGACGAACCCAGCACCACGGGCGAGAANACCCCGAGCACGGCGCTCGNNGGCGCCATGCCGGCTTTGGCCGTGATGGTCTTCAGGGNGCNCGTATCGTTCGTGCCCAGNGCGAGCCGGCCGTTATGCCCTACGGTAATGGCGCCATCCGTGAGNTTGCCGGAGCCGGCTTCGGTCACGAAGTTCCNCACCGCGCCCCAGGCTTCGCCGGCGCCCGCGCCCACGAGCAGGTCATGCCCGTTGAGCCGCAGNGAGCCGATGCCGGCGTCGGTGCTCGCGGCCGTATCCGACGCGGCGCCGATCTGCATATTCCCGGAGCGCACCGCCACGGAGTTGATGGCCGCATNGATGCCGTTGTGCAGGGTGAGGGAGGCGGCGCCGAGCGNNTCGCCNCNGAGGCTGCCNCCGCTTATGCGGGCTGTGCCGGCCACGCCCATGNTGGTGAAGCNGCTNGCGCCGTTGTTGTTCACGTCNANCNTNCCNCCCACCCAGGCGGCCTCGCNGTGGGAGACGAGGGAGCCGTCGGCGGCATATTCCGCATTGCCCACCGCNTNCNTGCCNGTGATGCTGAAGGAGCCGTTGTGCAGGGTGAAGTCGCCCGTGCTNCCGCCGTCGATGTCGCTCTTGACCNCCATCAGGCGCCCNGNCTCNATNCGCGANGGNGTNGANACGCCGGCGATGTCCGCCACCTCGCCCGCNGCGATGAGGCTCGCCCTGATATTGGTGCCGGTGAGGGTCTTGGACGGGGTGACNCTGACACTGAAGGGGTCGTTCACGCNGATCTGGGANGCCGAGGTGCGGTCCACGCCGGCCACGATGAGGCCCCCGGCGCGGATGGTGTCGGCCGTGATGTTGCGCACGCCGATGCTGCCCCCGGCCTCGATGGTCAGGTGGCCGTTCCCCTGCAGGATATTATAGGTGTGAATATCAGGATTGGCGNCGGGATTGTAGGTGCCGATNTCGCCGCCGGCGCGGATGGTGCCCGAGGCCTCCTGGATGCCGCTNTCCCCGCGGTGGTCGGGATCCAGAAAATAGATGTTCCCGNNGGAGGTCAGCAGCGACCCGGCCTGCATGCGGTTGGCCGTGCTGCCGAGGATCCCGTTGATGTGGATATCCAGGTTTGCGGACACCTTGCCGCCGTTCTGGATGTCGAGATCCCAGAGGGTGAGCCTTTCCTGGGAAAAAACCTCCATCCCNCTGGCGACGCGCACCGTCTCCACCAGANTCTGCCCCGNACTNTGGGCGATGCGGATATTGCCGTTCTGCGCGTATATTTCATTGAAAGCCGCGTTGCTTGCCCCTANGCTGCCATTGATGACAAGGTTCGCGCCGTTGGTGANGACGCGCGAAGCGCTGCCGGCTATACTCCCGAGGNTGCCGGCGATGGTCACAGTGGGGCGATTGGATGTGGCTCCGGCCCCGACGAAGACGGTGCTCTGGCCGNTGCCGCCAAGCGCAAGATTACCGGAAAGGGTGCCTTTCTGNAGCACCAGTGTGGCGTTGCCGNNGTCCGACGAAACAATGAAGCGGGTCACGGCTCTGNTCAGCAGGNTGNCGCCATTATTGCCGGTGAGGGTGAGCGTGCCGTTACTGTAGGTAAAGGTGTTTCTCGTAGGCTGGATCTGCGCATAGGTATTGTCGCCGCTGAGCGATGCGCCGCTGTAGGTGCCGTTGGGTTCATTGGCCGCATGGGCCGGCGCCGCGCCTAAAGTGGACGCGAGCGAAAAGGCGCAAAAGGCAAGGCCAAACANCTTAANCACGGAACGGGCATGCGCGGCAGCAGTCATGGGGCACCTCTGCGTGGGCATTGAGACGTTATGATGGGGCGCCGGAGCCGCATGTCCGCGCCCGGTGCTGGTTCCCGGCGCGGACACGATCCGGCGAAGGTGACGAAAAGGGCTTACGCTCTCGCGCAAGCCCTTGAAAAGTGGTGGAGCTGAGGAGAATTGAACTCCTGACCTCTTGAATGCCATTCAAGCGCTCTCCCAACTGAGCTACAGCCCCANGGCNTGAANAAGATAGCCGGNGCNNCNNGNGCTGTCAAATANTTTTTCCANTTTTNTGCGNNCTGCAGGGNNGNNGNCAAGCCCCGCGCCTGAANCANCNCNTGCTGCGGCNGNCGCACTGNGCTCNAGTCNGNCNNGCNTCTNGCGNGNGCTCACGCGCTTTTCAAAGCCCNTGCCCGTCCANTGGTAGGANACCTCGTTGGCNAGCGGCACNTCCACCTTGCCCTTGCTGCTCCAGAANACCGGNTCNGCCTTGAGNCCGCCGAGNCCNAGGCANATGAGCACCGTGGGCATNACNTTNNCGGGCAGNTTCTGGCCCTTGCCGAGAAATTCGCGCGCGTCCGGCTCCGGCGGGGTGTCGATGGGCACGATGCGGCCCGAGGTGTCCTGCCGCCAAAGCTCCACCGTGCAGATGGGCTCGCCCAGCGTGCCCACGGCCACGTCGGTGGAGCCGTCGGCGGTGTTGCGGAAGAGCCTGAGCCCCACCGCCCGGTCACGCAGGGGCAGGCTCGCAAAAACGAGCACATCCGGGGTCTCGCCGCTGATCTCCCAGAATTGCGTGCGCCCCTCGGTGAGCAGTTGCTGCTTGTCGGCTTCGGACAGGCCCTCGGCCGTGGTCTCAAAGATGCTGGTGGGGAGGCTGGTGAACAGGCCCCGGGCCGTGGCGCCATCGTCTTCCGCACGGGCATAGCCGGCCGCGAGGGGCACGAGCAGCGTGAGCGCGGCCATGAGGCGCAGGGGGGCCAACAACACTGGGAGACGCATGCGATCCTCCACCCCGCGCGGCCTTTTGCCAAGGCGCCGCGGGCATTGGGAGTCACGGGGAAGTTGAAAGTTGTATGCCGTCCCCGGGCGGCTTCCCATGCGGGGGGGCGCCCCAGCAAAAGGGGCGCGCCCTTGCGGACGCGCCCCCTGCTTCTGCGCCCTTGCCACTGGCTAGGCGTTCTTCATCTCCTGGATGAGGTCGGTCAGCTTGTGGGCCTGATTGGCGAGATCGGACACGGCCTGGGTGGCCTCAGCCATGGCCTCGGCGGTCAGGCGGGACATGTCGTTGACCTCGATGATGGAGCGGTTGATCTCCTCGCTGGCCGCAGACTGCTCCTCGCTGGCGGCGGCGATGGCCTGCACCTGGTCGGACGTGGCTTCCACCGTGGCGACGATCTCCTCCAGCGCTGTGCCGGACTGGTTGGCCAGGCTGGTGGCTTCGCTGATGCGCTGCACCGCGTTGTCCACGGCGCCCATGCTCTTGTCCGTGCTCTCCTGGATGGCGCGGATGGCGTTGCTCACGTCAAGGGTGGAGGTCATGGTCTTTTCAGCGAGCTTGCGCACTTCGTCGGCCACCACCGCGAACCCGCGGCCGGCCTCGCCCGCGCGGGCCGCTTCGATGGCCGCGTTGAGGGCGAGCAGATTGGTCTGGTCGGCGATGTCGGAGATGACGCCCATGATGCGGTTGATGTCCTGGGCGCGCTCGTTGAGCTGGGCCATGTCTTCCTTGAGCTGGAGCGACACTTCGTGCACTTCGCCGATGCTCTGCACGACCTGCTGGACCACGTGCTCGCCGGCCTCGGCCTTGGCCTTGGTGTCATTGGAGGCGCCAGAGGCGGAACCGGCATTGCGAGCCACTTCCTGCACGGTGGCGTTCATCTCGTTCATGGCCGTGGCGGCTTCCTGCAGGCGCTGGGCCGATTCGGAGGCGCCGCGATCCGACTGCTCAATCTGGGCGGAGAGCTCGGTGGAGGCGGAGGAGATGATCTCGACCATGCCCTCGAGCTGGTTGGCGGCGGCAAGCATGCCCTCGCGCTTGGCGCTCTCGGCCTTGCGGGCGGCCTCCTCGGCGCGGGCCATGGCGGCCTTGGCCTCTTCGGTGGCCTTCTCGGCCTGGGTGGACTTCTCGTGCGCCTCGGCGATGTTCTTCTTCAGCGCGGCCACCATGGCGCGCAGGGCGTCGGCGAGCTTGCCGGTCTCGTCCGTGGTGTGGACGTCCAGCTCCTTGTCCATGTGGCCGGCGGCCACGTCCTGGGCAAAGACCTGGGTGGTGGAGAGCGGCTTCACGATCATGCGGGTGATGATGACGGCGATGATGATGCCGAGCACGAGCACCACGAGCAGCATGATGGTCACCACGGTGGTGGAGGCCGCGAAGCTGCTGGCCGCGCCCATGACGGTCTCTTCGGTGTTCTTGGTGGTGAGTTCGACCATGTGGGACGCGTCGGCGCTCATGGCCTGGAGCTGGTCGTAACGCAGCTTGGCGCTGGCGGCGAGCTCGCGCATGCGGGCGGCCACTTCGTCGGCGTCGTGGGCGAACTCGTTGTATTCCTTCATGGTCTCGTTGAAGAGCTCGCGGCCTTCCTCGCGCTGGAGGTTGGCGGACATGGCCTGCGCCTGCTTGCTGATGCCGCTGAGGCGCTCCTCGATCTTGGTGAACTGGGCCACATCGCTGTGGCGCTCGGCGTTCATGAGGTCCTTGAGCACGGTGGAAACGCTCGCATAGAGGTCCGCGGCCTGGGCCATGGTGCGCGAATACTGGAGCGCCGCGTTCAGGTTGCCCGCGTTGATGGCGGCCACCTGGTTCTCGCTCATGACCTCGATAAGCTGGTCAATCTTGGCGAGCGCCTCGTCAGCCGAGGTCATCATCTTGCCCATCATTTCCTGGGCCTGCTTGTAGACCACCTGGTTCTTGCGGACGAGGTCTTCGTAAATGACGATGTCCTTTTCCGCCTTGGCGATGGCCTTGCCCGTGTTCTCGAAATAGGTGACAGTGTTGACCTGCTTGATCTGGGCGAGCTCTTCCCGGTAGAGCTTGAGGTGCTCGTAGGCCTGGTTGATCTGGGCCTCGTCGCCGGTCTCGAAATAGGCCCGCGAGCAGTAGGCCGCGTTCAGCAGGTTGTTCTGGAGCTCGCTCCAGTTGATGAGACGGGGCATGCGGTCATGCGCGATGCTCTCCGAAACGTCGGTGCCCTCGTTCATGGCGCGCATGGCCACGAAACCCAGGACGAGCGTCAAAAAGATGATGGCGCAGAAGCCGCCGCCGATTTTCTTGCCAATGCTCATTACCAGCCTCCCATGCCTTCTTTTCCTGCCGCCCCGGCATTCGGGCAGCGTTGATGCCAGTTTCCGCGCGGTGCTGCCGGGTCTGCCCCGGCAGACCTGCCATCCAAACGCAGCCCGCCGGGCTCCATTGCCTGCTCTATCGGCCGCGGCGCCAGAAGGATTAGGCCGACACCGGGCTCGATGCTCATGAAAGCCCTATAAAAACCTGTCCTCCGCCTCGAGATGCGCGCGCACATAGTCGCTGACGCCCTCTTCCAGCGGCGTGAAGCGCACCGGGCACGACACTTCCTCAAGCCACGCCATGTCGGCCTCGGTGAAGGCCTGGTACTTGCCGCGCAGGGCCCCGGGCATGTCCACATAGTCGATGGCCGGCTCGCGTCCCATGGCCGCGAACACCGCGCGGGTCAGGTCATTGAAGCTGCGCGCCTTGCCCGTGCCCACGTTGCGGATGCCGTTGACCTGCGGGTTCTCCAGAAGCCACGCCATGAGCCGGGCGCAGTCCTTGGCGTAGACGAAATCGCGCTTCTGCTCGCCGTGGGCCACCGCCGGGTCGAGCGAGCGGAAGAGCGCCATGCGGCCGCTCTCGCGGATGCGACCATGGGCCTTCAGGACCACGCTCGCCATGTCGCCCTTGTGGTACTCGTTGGGGCCGTAGACATTGAAAAACTTGAGGCTCGCCACCTCGCCCGCCAGCCCCTCGCGCAACAGCCAGAGGTCGAAGAGCTGCTTGGAATAGCCGTACATGTTGAGCGGGCGCAAGCGCGGCACGAGGGCGGCATCGTCGGTGAAGCCCTGGCTGCCGTCGCCGTAGGTGGCCGCGGAGCTCGCGTTGATGACGCGAGCGCCCTTGTCCAGCGCATAGCGGCAGACATCGCGGCTGTAATGGAAATTGTTTTCCATGAGGAAGTCGGCGTCGGCCTCCGTGGTGGAGGAACAGGCGCCGAGATGGACGAGGGCGTCCACCTTGAAAGGCAGCGCGTCGCGGCGCACGAGGTCGAGAAAGCGGTCCTTGTGGAGAAAGTCCGCGTAGCGGCGCTTGACGAGATTGCCCCACTTGGGGCCGGCGCCGAGATGGTCCACGACGACGATGTCGGTGAGACCCAGGCTGTTGAGCTGCCAGAGGAGCACGCTCCCCAAAAAGCCGGCGCCGCCGGTGATTACATACATGCGCGCCTCCGCGGGGCGGGCGCGTGCCGCTCCGGCCCCCGCATCCGTACTAATCGGGCGCGAAGATGCTACCGCAAAGCAACGCGACCCTCAAGCCCCATACGTGCGGTCCGGCACACTCGGGCCGCTGGACAAGGCACGCGATTTGCAACATACTGGACACGGGGCGGAAGAGCCCCCGCCGGGGCCCCTCCCGGGCGCGGCACACAACCAAGGAGCCCATCATGCAACGCACATATACCCCCCACAGTTCTGACCACAGCTCGGGCCCCGGCCTCCTGCACCGGCTGGGCGCCTTCACGCGCCTCACGGCCCTCGGCATCCTGGCTGGCTTCATGCTCTTCTTCCACACGGGCGAAGGCATGGCCGCCCCCGGCGCCCACAAGGCCGGCCATGCGGCCCACGCCACCACCGGGTCGGGCGACCGCTTCGCCGCCATGGACAAGAACGGCGACGGCAAGGTGGTCATCGAGGAATTCCAGTCGGCTTCGCCCGGCATGTCCGAACGCGCTTTTGCTGTCATCGACAGCAATGGCGACGGCGCCATCGAGCGCGTGGAGTGGGATGCCTTCATGAAGGGCCACGCCGCGGGCACGCCGCCGCAGGGCATGGCCATGCCCCAGCCCGAGACCGCGCCGCGCCTGAACAATATCCCCGGCGATCCGCTCATCCCGCCGCCGGACAGCGCGGACCTGCCCCTCATGCGGCCGCCGAGTGGCAACTGATTTCTCCGCTTTTCCTGAACTCCCTGTGCCGCCAGAGGGCGGCACAGGGAGACTTGCGCAGCCCCCCTTCCTGCCCATGAGCGCCGCCGAGCTGGCCCGGCTGGGCTGGGACGGCATCGACGTGCTCCTCGTGAGCGGCGACGCCTATGTGGATCACCCGGCCTTCGGCTGCGCGCTCCTCGGCCGCTGGCTCATCCGCCACGGCTTCCGCGTGGGCCTCGTCTGCCAGCCGAGGTGGGACGCGCCCGACGACCTCCTCGCCATGGGCCGGCCGCGCCTCTTCGCGGGCATCAGCGCGGGCGCGCTGGATTCCATGCTCGCCCATTACACGGCCTTTCGCAAAAAACGCCATGACGACGCCTATACGCCGGGCGGCGTGGCCGGGAAACGCCCCAACCGCGCCTCGCTTGTCTACGCCAACCTGGCGCGCCGCGCCTTCCCGGGGCTGCCGCTGGTGCTCGGCGGCATCGAGGCCTCCCTGCGCCGGGCCACGCACTACGATTTCTGGACAGACGCCCTGCGCCGCCCCCTGCTCATGGACGCCAAGGCAGACCTCATCGTCTGGGGCATGGGCGAGCGCGCCACCCTGGCCTGCGCGCAAAGGCTGGACGCCGCCGCCCGGGGCGACATGGATGCCGCGTCTGCGCTCAGGGGCATCCCCGGTACGGCGTGGCTGGAAAAAATGGACGCGGAAGGACGCCCCGCGCCGCAGGACGGCGCCCTGCGCGGCGCGCTCGCGGCAGGGCCGCTGGTGCGCTTTCCCTCGCATGCGGAAATAGAGGCCGAGCCCGTGGAGCTTTTGCGGCTCGCGCAACAGATGGAGGCCCATGTGCACGCCGGCGACGCCTGGGCCTTTGAACCGGTCGACTCACGCTGCGTGGTCTTTGCGCCGCCGGCCGCGCCGCTCACGGGCACGGAGATGGACGTCCTCTACACCCTGCCCTTCCGGCGCGCGGCCCACCCCGCCTACACCGAGCCCATCCCGGCGGCGGAGATGCTGGCCACGAGCCTCACCAGCCATCGGGGCTGCGGGGGCGGCTGCGCCTTCTGCTCCATCGCGCTGCACCAGGGCAGGCGCGTGAGCTCGCGCTCGGCCGCATCCATCCTTGACGAGGCCGCGGCCCTCGCCCGCGCCCATGCGGGCGGGAAACACCGGCGCGGCGGCCGGGGCGTGGCCATTTCGGACATCGGCGGCCCCACGGCCAACATGTGGCAGGCACGTTGCGCCCTGGCCTCGCCCCGCAAGGGCGGCAAATCGGGCGCCTGCAAGCGCAAGAGCTGCTGCTTTCCCGCGCCCTGCCCGCACTTCGTGACGCCGCAGGCGCAGCATGTGGAGCTGTTGCGCGCCGCAGCGGCGCAGCCCGGCGTCTCCTCGGTGCGCGTGGCGAGCGGCGTTCGGCCCGACATCGCCCTCAGGGAGCCTGCCGCGCTGGCCGCCTATGCGCGCGAGTTCACGGGCGGCCAGCTCAAGGTGGCGCCCGAGCACAGCGAGCCGGCGGTGCTCAGCCGCATGCGCAAGCCGGGCACGGCCACGCTGGACGCCTTTCTCGAGGTTTTCGCGCGCGAGAGCCGCGCCGCCGGGCGCGAGCAGTATGTCATCCCTTATCTCATGAGCGCCTACCCCGGCTGCACGGACGACGACATGCGCGCGCTTTCCCGCTGGCTCGCCCGCCGCGGCTGGAACCCGCGCCAGACGCAGTGCTTCATCCCCACGCCCGGCACGGTGGCCACGGCCATGTTCTATTGCGGCCGGGACGAGGCGGGCGAAAAGATCTACGTGGCCCGCAGCGACGCCGAGCGCCTGCGGCAGCACGGCATCCTCATGGGCCGGGCGGAAGGGTCCAAAAAGAGAAAAGAAGACGCCCCGCGCCGCCAGGAGCGGAAAACCGGCAGCCGCGCGTCCCGGAGCGCGCCCCCGAGTGCGGAAAAACCGGGCCGCAAGGGCGTCCCGCGCACACCAAGGAGCAAGCATGTCCAGCACTGACCACACCGGCGGCGCCCCGCTCGCCGCAGCCGTGGAGGCCCTTGAGGGGCGCATCGCGCGCCTCGAGGAGACCGCCTTTTTTCAGGAAGAACGCCTCAAGGAGCTGGACAGTGCGCTCACGGCCCAGCAGGCGCAGCTCGACGCCATCGAGCGCCAGCTCGCCGACCTTGGCGCGCTGGCCCGTTCCCTGCGCGACAAGCTCGCGGACGCGCCGGAAAACGCGCTGCCCCCGCACTCCCTGCCCGAGCGGTACTGAAAAGGCCGGAGCCGGCCTGCGCAGCGGCGTTCAGTTTTGCAGTTGCGCGGGCTTGCAGTCCTCTTCCATTTGCCGGCGGTTGATGGCGGCTTCCAGCTCGCTGTCCGAATATCGGGCGAGGATGGCGTCGATGTCGGCGAGGATCTTTTTCCTCGCCGCCGCGTCCGAGGTCTGGAAGCGGTAGTGCAGGGGGTTGAGGTAGTGGATGCCGTCATAGAAGGTATCCACGGTGAGCTCCTGCAAAAAGAGCCGCAATTCCTCGATTTTTTCCCGTTCCGAGGCCTGGACGAACCGCCCCTCCTCCTGAAGTTTCGCCGCCCCCGTGCCTTCCGTGACCGTCATGCCGGTGGAGACGATGCGCACCGGCTTGAGCTGGTTGAACAGCGCGGCGGTCTCGCGCGCCGATTTCCCGCCCGCGCCCTTGCCGCCCATGCCGATGATATAAAAGACGGTATAGTCGATGCCCGCGGCGTCGAGGCGTTTCAACTGCTCCACGGCTTCGGCCGCATTGTGGCCCTTGTTCATGAGTTCAAGGGCGTCGTCATTGCCGTTTTCCGTGCCCACATAGAGCTGGCGCACGCCCAGCTCCCGGAGTTCTTTCAAATCCGCGTCCGACTTGTCGGCGATGGCGTCCACCCTGCTGAACATGGAGACCTTGCCCATTTTCGGATAATATTTGCGGATGACGGCGAAAAATTCGCGGAATTTTCTGACAGGAAGCACAAAAGTATTCGAGCCCACGAGAAAGATGTCCGTATTCGGCGGATAAAAGGCCTTCTGGCTCAGGATCTCCTGCTCGAGGTCGTCCGGCGTGGTGACGAGAAAGGGATATTCCTTCAGCCGGTAGCAGAAATTGCACTTGTTCCAGTTGCAGCTCTGGGTCACGGGCAACAGCAGCGAATTGGCCTCCATAGGCGGGCGGTAGACGGGTTCGGCGAACTTCATCCTCTTCTCCTTATTTTTGTATCAATCGACATAAATTTTGATGTAGGAAAACCGGGGCCGGATGTCAAGCCGGGGGGGCTGGCCCGTCCCCTGGCCCGCGCCTGGGAGGGGGAGGCGGAATGCACAGGGGCTGCGCCCTTGCCAGAAGGAAGGTGCGGGGCTTTCGGGCGGGCTGCGCCGGCCGCGCCGCATATTCTCAGAACGATGCGATAAAGCTCAGGTTCACGTTCCAGGCGTTGGCCGTTGCCGGGATGGCCTCGCCGCGCGTATGCCGCGCGCCCCAGGCGCCCGTGCCCTTGTCCTGCGAAAGGCCGATCCAGCCGGCGCTGTAAAAGAGCGTCAGCCCCTCGCTGAACCGCCAGCGGCCCGTGCCGGCGATCTCCACCGCGAAGTCGCCCTGGGTGAGGTAAAGATTGGGCATGCCGAGGTCGGCGCCGGGGCCCGGCTGCGCCCCGGAAAGCGCCATGCCGTTGGCCCACAGGCCCTCACGCGACATCTTGCGGGCCATGGCCCGGCTGTTGGTGCCGCGGATATAGTTGAAATAGAAGGTCTGCGACACGTTTTCCCACAGGTGCAGGTGCGCGGCCCTGACGCCGACGCCCAAGGTGCCCGCGAGATTGTTGCCGATGAGCGCGTTGCGCTCGATATAGTGCGAGCCGTCATAGGCCAGCGGCGAATAATTGATGGAATTGCCCGGGTCCAGCGCGGGCAGGCGCTCCGAGCCGTTGGCCGGGTTGGCGTCGTCGCCGCTGGCGTACCAGGCGTAGACTCCGGGCATGCCCCAGTCATATTCCGAATCCACGCAGAGCGTGGCGAACCAGCCGCGCCGGTCGAGGCGGCGGTCGTCCTGCCAGCTCGTTTCGCCATATTCCGCGTCAAAGCTCACCCGCAAATGCGCGAGCAGGTCGAACTTTCCCGTGAGGCCGGCCCAGAAGGCCGTGGCGCGCGAGCGCACGGCGCGGGCGCCGTTGGCATCCGAAAAGTCTTGGTGGCGGCTGCCCCCGGCCGGGAACATACCCTCGCGGAAATTGCCCGCGTCGCCGCCCATGGCGGTAAAATTCCCGAAGGGATACGCGGCATCCCCGGCGCGCGCGGCATGCGGCTCGATGACGGCCATGACCGCCCAGGGGATGAGGCCCGCCTTTTCCAGTTGCAGCGGCACGAGCAGGCCGAAGGCGTCCACATTGTCGCCGAACACCGGCCCTCCCCCCTTCGCCCGCGTATTGTCGTTGTAAGGGCGCGCCCAGGCGCCGGTGACGCTCAGGCACTCCGAAAAGGCCCAGTTGGCCACCACCGCGGCCACGCTGCCATTAAAAATGGAATTGCCCGAGGCGTAGGCCGGCGTCTTGATGCTCTGGATGCCCATGCGCACGCGCAGCGGGGCCCTGGGCAGCGACCAGTCGATGAAGGCGTTGCCCACCTTGACCATATGGCCGTCCGCGCCGAGCGCGCCGCCGCTCTCCTGCTGGCCCCAGATGATGTCGCCGATGTCGAGATAGACGCTGCCGGAGAGATTGCGCGAGACCTCGGCGTCCAGTTGCAGGGCCACCTTCTCGCGGGCGTTGAAATTGTCCTGCCCGGGGCTGAAGCCGGTGAAGCCCGCGTTTTTCACGAACTTGCCGTTCATGCCGTAGCCGAAGCTCGCTATCCACTGGCCGCGGGGCTTGAAGTCCACGGCCCGGGCGGCATGCGCCCAGAGGATGCCGGGCAGCAGGAGGAGCAGGACATGGAGGCAAAAGGCGCGGCGTCGCTTCATCGGGCTTTCCGGGCAACAGGCAAGAGCGGGAGGAGGAGCGGCCGCAAGGGCCGCCGGTATCGCCTGGCGATTTTTGGCATTTTTGTGGACAGGCCCTTGTACAAAAAAATTTTTGCAACGTAAACCTTCAGGATATGGCACCTTTTTGGGGCTCCCGCGCCCGGCCGCGAGCTTGCCGACCTTTCGCTGCCCTTTCGCGGAGCTGGCGCTGGTTGATTTTTAGACAGGTGCGCAATTTTTTTACAGGGTAAGGAGCCTGGGCGTGCCTAAAAAATGTGCACCGGCGCAACAGGAAACCGGGCCACACTTTTCCCTAAAAGTCGAGGATACCCACGCTTTTTTCCGATTGGCAGACTTTATGCTCTACCCAAGGCAAAGTACCTTTCTCTTCACCCCTTACCCCAGTGAGACACCCCATGAACACCGCTCCCTTGCAAGGCATCAAAATCGTCGACTTCACCGCCGTCCAGTCCGGCCCCTCCTGCACCCAGCTGCTCGCCTGGCTCGGCGCCGATGTCATCAAGATTGAGCGCCCCGGCCACGGTGACGCCACGCGTAAAGAATTGCAGTTCGACCCGGACTGCCCGAGCTATTACTTCCTTCAGCTCAACTCCAACAAAAAATCCCTGAGCCTCGACGCGGCCACGCCCGACGGCAAGGAGATCCTGACGCGCCTCATCAAGGAAGCCGACATCTTTGTGGAAAACCTCCATCCCGGCGCCATGGACAAGCTGGGCTTCTCCTGGGAAGTGGTTCACAAGCTGAACCCCCGGTGCATCTACGGCACGCTCAAGGGCTTCCCGCTGTCCTCGCGCTTCGCGCACCTGAAGGCCTATGAGCCTGTCGCGCAGGTGACGGCGGCCGCCGCCTCCACCACCGGGTGGTGGGAAGGCCCGGACAATATCCCGACCCAGAGCGGCGCCGCCCTTGGCGACTCCAACACCGGCATGCACCTCGCCATCGGCCTGCTCGCCGCCCTCGTGCAGCGCGAGCACACTGGCGAAGGCTGCCTCGTGTACCAGTCCATGCACAATGCCTGCCTCAACCTCTGCCGCATCAAGACGCGCGACCAGCTCACCCTCGACCGCATCGGCTACTTGACGCAGTTCCCGCAGTATCCTGACCAGAAGTTCGAGGACTATGTGCCGCGCTCCGGCAACCAGGAAGGCTCCGGCGTGCTCGGCTGGACCTACAAGTGCAAGAACTTCCCCAAGGACCCCAACGACTGCGTGTACATCATCATCCAGCGCGACGCCAAGAGCTTTGAGAAGTTCTGCGAAGGCATGGGCTTCCAGGATTGGCTCACCAACCCCGATTTCAACACCGCCGACGCGCGCGACAAGCACAAGCAGGCCATCTACAAGCGCATCGGCGAATGGGCGGCCACGCGCGACAAGTACGAAGTGACCGAACACCTCGCCAAGTACGCGGTGCCCGTGGGCCCGGTGCTCAACACCAAGGAGATCATGACCGACGAGAGCCTCTATGACGGCAACACCCTCGTCAAGATCAACCAGCCCGGCTACGGCGGCAAGGTCGGCACCTTCGTCACCGTGGGCGTGCCCTTCACCATGAGCAACTTCCAGCCCACCTACGGTCCCTGCCCGACCCTGGGCGGCAACAACGAGGAAGTTCTCAAGAGCGTGGGCTTCACCGACGCGGACATCGCCAAGTTCGCGGCCAACGGTACCACCGAGCCTCTCAAGAAGGCGTAGCAAAAAAACGCCCGGAAGCGGGAGCCTCCACCCCCGCTTCCGGGCATTTCCACTAGGGCGGCCGCCCCGGCACGAGCCCCCGCCGCACAGAGTTTACCGCCGGGAACCTTTCCTCCCCACTCCCTAACTTTTCCCACCCAGAGGGGCATATCAATGACGACGCAAGCAAGTTCCGCGGCCGCTCCGCACTTTCCCGAACAGATCACCGGCATGTATATCCTGGCCAAGGCGCTCAAAAACGCCGGGCTCGACACCATGTACGGCCTGGTGGGCATTCCGGTGACGGATTTCGCCTATCTCTGCCAGCAACAGGGCATCAAGTTCGTCGGCTTCCGCTTCGAGCAGCAGGCGGGCATGGCCGCGGCCACCCACGGCTACCTCACCGGCAAGCCCGGCCTGCTCCTCACGGTGAGCTCCTTGGGTTTCCTCAACGGCCTCACGGCCACCATCAACGCCACGGTCAACTGCTACCCCATGATCCAGATCTCCGGCTCCAGCGACCGCGAGCCCGTGGATATGCAGCAGGGCGGTTATGAAGACCTTGACCAGCTCAACGTGGCCAAGGGCCTCGTCAAGGCCGCCTTCCGCGTCAATGACCCCAAGGACATCCCCACGGCCGTGGCCCGCGCCTACCGCGCCGCGGTTTCCGGACGCCCCGGCGGCGTCTATCTTGACATCACCACCCCCTGCCTCGGGCAGATCGTGGACGCCAAGACAGCCGAACCCTGGTATTTCACGCCCGTCGACCCGTGCCCGAAGATGATCCCCGGGCCCGACTCCATCGACCGCGCGCTCAAGCTGCTCGCCTCGGCCAAGCGCCCCGCCATCCTGCTCGGCAAGGGCGCGGCCTATGCCCAGATCGACGACAAGATCAAGGCGCTTGTCGAGAAGACCGGCATCCCCTTCTACCCCATGTCCATGGCCAAGGGCCTCATGCCGGACAACCACCCGCTGAGCGCGCTTGCCTGCCGCTCCACCATCATGGAAAAGGCCGACGTGGTCATGCTCGTGGGCGCGCGCCTCAACTGGCTGCTCTCGCGCGGCCACGGCAAGTGGAACCCGGAAGGCAAGTTTATCCAGCTTGATATCGACCCGGACGAGATGGACTGCAACCGGCCCATCGCCGCGCCCGTGGTGGGCGACCTCGACAGCTCCGTCTCGGCCATCCTCGAAAAGCTCGCCAACTACAAGATGAGCATGGATCCCGCCTGGGTGAGCGGGCTCCAGGCCGAGACCAAGGAAAAGAACGCCAAGTTCGCCGAGCGCCTGGCCTCGCACGCCAAGGACATGCCCATGACCCATTGGGCAGCGCTCAACGCCATCAAGCCCATCATCGAGGGCAACCCGGACGTGATCCTCGTCAACGAAGGCGCCAATACCCTTGACGACACCCGCGACACCATCGACATGTTCAAGCCCCGCCACCGCATCGACTGCGCCACCTGGGCCATCATGGGCATGGGCATGGGCTCGGTCATCGGCGCGGCCGTTTCCACCGGCAAGAGCGTGGTCGCCATCGAGGGCGACTCGGCCTTCGGCTTCACCGGCATGGAAATGGGCACCATCTGCCGCTTCAAGCTGCCCTGCACCGTGGTGGTGTTCAACAATGGCGGCATCTACAACGGCATCGGCGTCAACTTGGCGCACAACGGCGACCCGGCGCCCACCACGCTGGACATCAACGCCCATTATGAAAAGATCGGCGAGGCCTTCGGCGCCAAGGGCTACTACGTGACCACGCCCGAAGAGCTCAAGGCCGCGCTCACCGAGTCCATCGCTTCCAGGAAGCCCTGCATCATCAATGTGCAGCTTGCCGCGGACTCCGGCAAGGAAAGCGGCCACATCGGCTATCTCAACCCCGAAGCGCTCCAGCATCCCATCGCCTAGCGGCAAGCGGGGCCGGGTCCCTGCCCGGCCCCGCCACCTCACCCGCATTCCCAAGGGGAAAATTTCATGTCACATATCATCCTCTACGCCATCGTGCCGATCGTGGTCGTCATGCTCGCCGGTTACATCTCCGGCAAGAAGGGCATCTTCAACGGCGAGGACGCCAAAAAGTTCAACAAGGTCGTCCTTGACTACGCGCTGCCCGCGGCGCTGTTCGTCTCCATCGCCCAGGCCAGCCGGGACATGCTCTACAAGGATCTCAAGCTCTCGCTCGTCTCGCTTGTGGTCATCATGGCCTGCTTCATGGGCGTGTATTACATCTATAAGTACTGCTTCAAGAACAATACCGGCGCTGACGCGGCCGTGTCCGCACTGATCAGCGGTTCGCCCACCATCGGCTTCCTCGGGTTCGCCGTGCTGGAGCCGATCTTCGGCGCCACGCCGGCCGTGGCCCTGGTGGTCGCCATCGTGGGCATCGTGGTCAACGCCGTGGGCATCCCGGTGGGCCTCTCGCTGCTCAACGCCTCGCTCGCCAAGGAAAAGGCCGCAAACGGCAAGGGCGGCAAGAAGGAAAGCGGCTGGCTGCCTGTCATCCACGCGCTCGAACAGCCCGTGGCCTGGGCTCCGATCCTCGCGGTGGTGTGGGTGCTCGTGGGCATCCCGTGGCCGGAATGGGCGAGCCCCTCCTTCGACCTCATCGCCAAGGCCAACGCCTCCATGGCAGTGTTCTCCGCAGGCATCACGCTCTCGGCCATCAAAGTGGTCATCAACTGGCAGGCCATCCTGGGCTCCATCCTGAAGCTCATCGTCATGCCGGGTCTCGCCCTTCTCGGCGGCGTGCTCTGCGCCATGGACCCGCTGAACATCAAGATGCTGGTCGTGGCCTGCGCGCTGCCCCCGGCCTTCTCCGGCATCATCATCGCTGACGAGTACGACACCTACGTGGCCACGGGCACCTCGTCCCTGACACTCAGCGTCATCCTCTTCATCGGCTTCTGCCCGCTGTGGATCTGGATCACCGACCGCGTGCTCAGCGGCGCGTGGTTCTAGCCGCACAGCACACGCGCCCCCTGATCGTCCCGGCAGGCCCCCTGCCGGGGCTTTTTTTGCCGGCCGGCGCGCACGGCCCCCAACGCTTGCCAGCCGACCTTTTTTGGGCTATGTGACTCGTTCCCATTCCGCACACTCCGGCGGCTTTCCGGGGTCCCCGGGCGGATGCGCGGCGCATCCGGCCACCCCGGGGTGGAAGGCCCGCAAGGCCGGGGTGGAGGCATAACCCATTTGGAGGAATCATGGCCTACGTCAGCATGAAGCAGATGCTGGAGACGGGCGTCCACTTCGGGCACCAGACCCGGCGCTGGAACCCCAAGATGCGCCCCTACATCTTCGGCGCGCGCAATGGCATCCACATCATCGATTTGCAGCAGACGGTCAAGCTCTTCCGCGACGCCTATGACAAGATGGCCGACACCGTGGCGAAAGGCGGCAAGGTGCTCTTCATCGGCACCAAGCGCCAGGCCCAGGAGGCCGTGGCCGCCGAGGCCTCGCGCGCACACCAGTTCTATGTGACCAACCGCTGGATGGGCGGCACGCTCACGAACTTCGTCACCATCCAAAAGAGCATCGAGCGCCTGAAGAAGCTGGAATCCATGTTCGCGGACGGCTCCATCAACCGCTACCAGAAAAAGGAAGTGCTCCTCCTGGAGCGCGAGATGCACAAGCTCGAGGAGTCCCTCGGCGGCATCAAGAACATGGACCGCCTGCCCCAGCTCGCCTTCATCATCGACCCCAACCGGGAAGACATCGCCGTCAAGGAATGCCGCAAGCTCGGCATCCCCATCGTGGCCGTGACCGACACCAACTGCGACCCGGACAATATCGACTTCATCATCCCCGGCAATGACGACGCCATCCGCGCCATCAAGCTCTTTGTGACCGCCTTCGCCGAAGCCTGCCTCGAGGGCGAGGCCATGATGAAGGACAACCGCAACGTCGCCCAGGCCGAGGAAGTCATGCAGGACGCGGCGCTCGCCGAGAGCGTGGCAGCCGCGGCCGTGGCCGTCACCGAAGAGAAGGAAGTGGCCGACGCCGTGGCAGCCGAGGTGAACGCGGCCCTCTAGCAGCGGGGGCGCAAGGTACGGCCGCGACCGCGCGGCCCTGAAACAGCAATCTTTCCGGCGCGGGGCCTCTCGCGCCGGAGTTTGGGAGAAGACCCCATGGCGATCAGCGCACAAATGGTCAAGGAACTGCGCGAAAAAACCGGCGCAGGCATGATGGATTGCAAGAAGGCCCTCGTTGAAGTGAACGGCGACATGGAAAAGGCCGTGGACTGGCTGCGCCAGAAGGGCATGGCCAAGGCGGCCAAGAAGTCGGACCGCGCCACCTGCGAGGGCCTCGTCACCTCCGCGGTGAGCGCGGACGGGAAGCACGTGGCCATGTCCTCGCTCATGTGCGAGACGGATTTCGTGGCCCGCGGCGACCAGTTCCAGAACATGGCCAAGCGCGTGGCCGAGGCCGTGCTGGAGCACAATCCCGCCGACGCCGCCGGCCTTGACGGCATCGTGGGCGACGAGGTGAAGCAGCTCATCGCCTCGGTGGGCGAAAACATGCGCCTCGGCAAGTTCGCGCGGCACAGCAAGACCGGCGACAACGAGGTGGTGGGCCAGTATATCCACGCCAACGGCAAGATCGGCGTGCTCGTCTTCCTCACCTGCGGCAAGGCCGCCAGCGTGGACACGCCCGAAGTGAAGGATCTGGCCAAAAACCTCGCCATGCAGGTGGCCGCCACCAATCCCATGGCCCTCGACGCCTCGAGCCTCGACGCGGCCGCCGTGGAGCGCGAGCGCGAAGTCTACCGCCAGAAGGCCCTTGAAGAGGGCAAGCCCGCCAATATCGTGGACAAGATCGCCGAGGGCGCGGTGAAGAAGTTCCAGAAGGAAGTCTGCCTCCTGGAGCAGCCCTATATCCGCGACGACAAGAAGACCGTGGCCGACGTGGTGCGCGAGGCGGCCAAGGCCGTGAACGACACCATCACGGTGACGGGCTTCGAGCGCATCCAGCTCGCGGCGGAATAACAGCAGTTCGCAGCGCTTCCAGCTTTTTGGCCGGTGCGTACAGAAAGGCCGCGGGGAGACCCGCGGCCTTTTCTTTAAGTTTTCCTTACTTGTGCCGGAGAAAGGAATTCCAGGTTCCGTCTGGAGCGAAGCGACAGACGGATGCTAGTGCCGGAAGAATCCTAAAAAATAAGATTTTTCGGTGCTGGCAAGGAAGATAAAAATTTTCGCAGGGAGTGTACTTAAGTACTCGACCAAGAAAATTTTTCTCTGACGCAGCCAGCACCGAAAAGGCTGTTTTTGACGGAGACTTCTGGCGTTAGAAAGCAGCAAAACGCAAGGCTAATCACCGCCCGCCTAGCCATTCGCTGCCCTTCAGCACCAGCTCTCAGAACGAATAGGCGAAAGTCAGCTGGGCCTTCCAGGCGTCCTGCTTCTCAAAGCTGCCATTGCCCGTGCCGCCGTAATAGCCGGCCTTCTGCCAGGTGTCCTGGTCCATCATGTTGACGATATAGCCGAGCTCCAGGTTGAGTTCGAGGTTTTCATACATCTGCCACTGGTTGACGAGGTTGAATTCCAGGAGCCCGTCATTGGTGGTGAGGTAGGGGCCGTCGCCGCCATAGCCCTTGCGCCACGAAGTGGCGCTTTCCATATACTTGACCATGGACGGGCTGTTGGTACCGCCCCAGTACGCCACGCGGAAGGTGTGCGTCAGGTCTTCGATGAAGGTGAGGTCGCGCAGTTGCAGGCCCACGCCCCAGGTGCCGGAATAGGTCATGGCCCAGTCGCAGCTGTCGTCAAAGGAACCCCAGGCGAGGTTGCCGTCGCCGATGAAGGAGGTGAAGTTGCCCGCGCCGGCGATGGAGGGCAGGCGCTCCGAGCCGTTCTTCACATTGCCGTCGTCGCCCGAGGCGTACCAGCCGAAGATGCCGGGCACGCCCCATTCGAGCTTGTATTCCACCAGGGCCTTGGCGAGCCAGCCCTGGCGCTGGGTGCTCCCGCGCACCATGTCGCCCTCGTTGCCGCGCTTGATGATGTCAAAACGCCCCATCTCCTCCACAAAGCCGTAATTGAGGTCGATCTCGATGTTCAGCGGGTCGAGCACGGAGATGACGATGGGAAGCCCCGCCCAGAACATGCTCCCGTAGGTCTTGCTGGTGCTCGCGGTGGTGAGCGGCGTGGCGCCCGCGAAGTTGAAGCCCGGGGTCAGGCCCGGCACGGTGAGGCCGAGGATGCCGTCCGAGGTCTCCCAGGGCTCGGCCTCGTTCACCTCGGCAAGCCCGCGCAGCGAGTTGCGCCCCAGCATGCCGTACATGACCCAGGGCGTCACCTCGTAGCCGTCAAGGGCGATGGGCAGCGACACGGCGAAAAGGTCCATGTTGTCGAGGTAGCCCGCGCGGTCGCTCGTCTTGTCAAAATAGTCGCCGGTGAAGTTGTCGTTGACCGGGCGCATCCACAGGGCGGTGAGGCTCACGGCGTCCGTGAACTTGTAGCTCGCCACGATGCCGGCCACGTCGGCGTCCATGATGGCCGAGCCGCCGGCCGCATTGGGCAGCGCCAGGCCCTGGATACCCATGCGGAAGGAAAGGTCGGTGGCGGGGACCGCCCAGTCGATATAGGCATTCTTGAGCTTGATGACCTTGGTGGAGTCCGCGCCCAGCGCGCCGCCCTGCTCGGCCATGCCCCAGCGCTGGTCCCCGATCTCAAAGCCCACGGTGCCTGACAAGGATTCGGAGGCCACGGCATCAAGCTGAAGGCGGACGCGCTGGTTGGCCTCAAAGGTATCGTTGGTATTTGTGCGCGTCTTGGGGCCGTGGCCCGGCTCCCGATACTTGCTGTAGAGCTCGCCCGTGCCCGCGCCGAAGCCCACCAGCCATTCACCGCTGATCTTGAAGTCCACGGCCTCAGCCGGCGCCCGGCCGCCCAGCAGCAGCGCCGCCGCCAGGAACAGGGTGCAGAGCAGTTTTTTCCCCTTCATCTTCCCCTCTCGCCTTGTCTTCATGCTCCCCTCCTCAGGGCTCCCGGTCCGCCAAGATCGGCCGCCGGGTTCAATGGTTCACACGCCGGGGCATGACACGGACCGAAGTTCGTGTCAACAAATTAAAAAACGTGCTACTACGTTTTTTCCCTTGGTGCGTTGAAGGAGGATGGCACACGGCGTTTGGTCTGTCAATAAAATTGAAATTCATTTTCAATATGGAATATTTTTGCCTGTCCTTCCAGCCGCTTCCGACCGCTCACCCGCAACCCCTCCCCCGCACGGAGTTGTCCCCGCCCGTCTGCGTAAAAGCGGAGCTTGGGCCGCTCTCTCTTCCTTGCCAGCCGCGGGATGTGAGGGCATACAGAAAGCAGGCGGTACAGGACGCGCGTGGCGCCACATTCGGGGCCTCAGCAGGGGGGACAGGCATGGACGGAAAAAGAATGACGACGGACCAACAGGCTGAGCAGGTCCGTGCGCTCTTGCTGGGCGTGGCCGTGGGCGACGCGCTCGGCGTGCCCGTGGAGTTCCGGCCGCGCGGCAGCTTCCATGTGGACGGGATGCGCGGCCACGGCACCCATGACCAGCCCGCGGGCACCTGGTCGGACGACACCTCGCTCACGCTGGCGCTGGCCGACGCGGTGGAGGACGGGGGCGTCTCGCTGGCGCGCCTCGCCCGCAATTTTATCGCCTGGCACGACAAGGGCGCGTTCACGCCGCACGGCGAGGTCTTCGACATGGGCAACGCCACGGCCCGGGCCATCGCCCGCCTCAAGCGCGGCGCGGCCCCGGAGCTGGCCGGCGGCACGGAAGAGCGGGACAACGGCAACGGCAGCCTCATGCGCGTAGCGCCGCTGGTCTTCCTCCTCGATGGGCGAAGCCCGGAAGAGCGTTTCCGCCTCATAAAAGCCGTTTCGTCCGTCACGCACGCCCATGCCTGGTCCGTGACGGCCTGCTTCCTCTTTCTGGAAGTGCTGCGCAAGCTGCTGGAGGGCCGCTCCAAAGAAGACGCCTACGCTGAAGTCCGCACGGAACTGGCCGCGACGCCTTTTCTGGATGCGGCCGCACTGGAGAAATTCCGCCGCATCCTCAAAGAGGACATCCGCTTCCTGCCGGAAAGCGAGATCCGCAGCAGCGGCTTTGTGGTCGATACCCTCGAGGCCGCGCTCTGGTGCTTCCTGACGACGGACAACTCCAAGGACGCCGTGCTGAAAGCCGTGAACCTCGGCGAGGATACGGACACCACCGGCGCGGTCACGGGCGCGCTGGCGGCCATGGCCTACGGCCTCGAAGCCATCCCGGAGGAATGGATCGCGCAATTGCAGGGGCGCGACCAGATCCTGCGCGCCGCTGACAGCATGGCCTGCGCTCTCGCCGCAAACTGAAGAGGCCGCCCGGGCAAAGCACACTGATAAAGGCTTCCGCGATTTTTTCGCCAAAACGCGAAAAGGGCCAGGAGAACGGCACTCCTGGCCCTTGAAATTTCTGGAGCGGAAACGGGATTTAAAAATATTGGTTGATCATGTGGAATAATATGACATAATGGTATAATAATTATAAAATACCCTCAGAAATACCCCATATTATTGTGGCTCACCTCGCATAATATTGGATCGTGGATAGTTTGTGGGTCAATCCAGTCCGTATTCCCGGTGCATTTCTGGCGAAAGGATCGGCCATTTTATCGCTAAATCAGCCTATTTCGGGAATGCGGCTATTCTTGAGAATCAGGGATCATTGAGCACCTCCTTGTCAGGAGGACTGACAATTTTGAAAAAAATCCTGGTTAATGCTAATTAATTTGGTTGGTTAAATAAGCATGAAAAATTTTGAATTTAAAAAATTATTGCCTCAGGGGAAGATATGAGTTAAATGCCATGGGGTTCATTGTCAGTCCGCCTGACCACCTGATTTCAGAGGCATTCCCCATTTTCTCGTTCCATCACGGTACACCCCGACGAGCAGAGTGACTGACATGAGAACATTTAAAGGGCCCCAACACCAAAATGGCGCCCTTTTGGGGGAATTTGCTACCGATACCTGGCTCCCCCACGTCAGGGAGCATAAGGCAAGCCGGAAGATTGATGAACACACGGCCAAGAATCACATATTGCCGGCATTCGGTGACAAACCCATCGATTCCAACACCGAAGCAGATATACGACTATGGCTTACAGGCTTTAAAAAACAAAAATGCGCTCTCTCCACTCGCAACAGGCGTCTCTATGTACTTAAGAGTATTTTCAATTTGGGGGGAGAAAACGGGCTTTTGACAGCAGATCTGACCTTGGGGATACATTCCGAGCGCATAAAAAAACAATGGCCGTCGCCTGACCGAAAATACCTTTTCTCCCTTTTGGATGCCTTGAATCGAAGCCCCAAAAAGGAAGCCAAAGCTATTGCACTTCTCCTGCTCACGGGAGCGCACAAGAGGGAAATCATTAAAGCACGGTGGGAGAACCTCTTTTTAGAGCGTGGCATCCTCCTTGCCCCCAGGGCAGGTACGCCCCCCTATCGCAAGATATGGCTATCTTCAGAAGCAAAGGAGGTTCTGAAGAGCCTCCCCAGACAACCAGGCTCTCCCTGGATATTCCCGGGCAGGGATGTCACTAAGCCTATTTCAGATATTTTTCTCTTCTGGAAAGAGTTGCGTACGGAATTGGGGCTGGATGCCTTAAGTATCCGTGATTTGCGATATGTTTTCGCAGATTGGCAGTTGAGTTCCGGTGTTGCAATGCCCACACTCCAGCGTTCTATGGGCGTCAGCGATATGCGTACTCTGAATGCGCGCCAACTTTGTGCAGGGATAGGTCATGAGTCGCTCCCTGCTTAAGCGCTGTTGGCGCGCATCACCACAATCGCTCCGCCTCGCGTTTTGCGCTGGAATTTGCCTTTTGCACGCCCAACGGCGAAAGGAACCGAAGCCGACGACGGAACCCTTTTTTGTCTGCGGAGCCTTCCATAATACCAGTGGCCTCGCTCAGGGGGCACGACTCTATGCCGACGAGCTCCGAAAGCAAGGCAAGTTGGTTCACCTGGTGGATATAACTGACGCCATGCGTATGCCCCACGATTTTGTGCCCAAAGATGCGATCCAATCGGTGGCTGATGTAGCCGCCATGCGCGGACCGGGCACGGTGATCATCCATGCCAATCCGCCACAATTCCAGCTGGCGATCTGCGCCTTGGGCAAAGAATTTTTACGCCATAAGCGCGTGGTGGGATACTGGTCGTGGGAACTGGAGTCCATTCCCCCTGTATGGCGGCATGCCCTCGGCTATGCGGACGCCGTGGAAGTGCCCAGCTCCTTTGTGGCTGAGTCGCTGCGCCGCTGGACAGAAAAACCGATCACCATGCATCCGCACCATGTGCCTTTCCCGGAACGGAGCAAAACTGGATATGGCTCGGATGGCATCCTCCGCTGTCTCTCCATTTTTGATGCAGGTTCCTCTTGGGAGCGGAAGAACCCTGCAGCGGTGCTGGATGCCTTTGTAAAAGCGTTCCCTCACGGAGAAGCAGAGCTGACCTTCAAGGTGAGCAACGAAGATGCGGAGCCGGAACGCTTCGCGCGCTTCCGGGCGGCCTGTGCGGCCACACCAGGGGTGCGGATTGTTACCGGAAACCTGCGGACCGATGCCATGGATGAGCTGTACCTTCGGCACGATGTCTATCTGTCGCTCCATCGTTCTGAAGGTTTCGGCCTGACCATCCTCGAGGCCATGCGCCATGGGTTGCATGCCGTAGCCACCGGCTGGTCGGGCAATATGGACTTTATGACCGGGAAGCTGGCTCACCCCGTGCCGTGCACGCTTACCCCCGTGACAATGGCCAGCGGGCCCTGCAAAGGGCTCAGGGCCAGATGGGCAGAGCCGGATGTGGCAGCCGCCGCCGACATATTGCGGGAGCTGCATGAGGAGCTCTCGTGCGCCAACGCCTAAGCTCCAGCTTCCCTGGGCAACCTGAAGCGCATTTACGCCGCCGTGCCATCCAATTGCTGCGGCGCATTGTCAGCCTTTTTTGGGTATGACGTTTTCGGGAAGGGTTGAATTGGCAAACATCATTGGTGTGCCGGGTTTTACCGCACTCAATATGCCGTGATACTTTATCACCCTGAGTCTTGCGAGGAAGTTGTTGGAGATTTACCCGGCGTTGGAACCAATATTCATCCCTCAGGGGCTCGTTCTGATGGGCGCTTGTCTGGTGCTCATCAGCCTCATTATCCCTAAGAAGGATATTCTTTCCGTTCAGGCGGCCGGGCGATCCTCCATTTTGCACGAACGTGCCACTGACCCTGTGAGGCCGAATATCATGGAGTCATACCTATCCATGCCGTGTGCTTGCCACCGCTTCGGTTCAGGCTGCCGAGCCATGACGGCAATGCATCGGGGCTTCAATCCCGATCAGATGCTGCTGCAGGTCCTCACAGCGTTGGTCAGCCTGATCTCCGCTTGCCTCCTCTTTCCTGGGCTTACTGTGCCCTCCCCTCTCATCACACTGTGCACCGCAGTCTTCATGCTGGCTATTTCGGTAGTGACCCGCCAGCTTTTGGGCCGTCGCATAGACCGCGTTTCATCTCAGGGAGCCAACGCCAAGCAAGAGGTGGTGGAACCCCGCACGAGCGGTATGGGTGAACTCCTCATCCATCAGCAGCAACCGATTTTCCTTAAGGCCATCTGCCAACATGTTGAAGCAAGCTTTCGGGCGCGCACATTTTTTTGGCATTTCTCCACGATTCCCGCTTGTCGTCTGGAAAGCTGCGGTGTCTTCCCCATTTGGCTGGCTCTGTTGAGGAGTGCCCATGCTAAACCTCATTAAGCCCATGCCGGACCTCACCTGCTTCAAGGCCTACGATATCCGGGGCCGCGTGCCGGAGGCGCTGAACCCGCCGCTTGCCAGCGCCTTGGGTCACGCATTGGTTGATGTGCTCGGCGCGCGGCAGGTCGTGGTGGGGCGTGACACCCGGCTTTCCGGGCCGGCACTGCGCGACGCCCTGGTGGAAGGCCTGCGCTCGGCCGGCGCGTCCGTCACGGACATCGGCCTCTGCGGCACGGAAGAGATCTACTATGCCGCGGCCAACCGGCCTTTCGACGCGGGCGTCATGATCACGGGGAGCCATAATCCCGGGGACGAGAACGGCTTCAAGCTGGTGCGCTCCGGCGCTGTTCCCGTCAGCGGTGATTCAGGCCTCGTGGCCATCCGCGACCGGGTGGGGGAACTGCTGGTGGAAGCGCAAGCGCCTCTCGCGGCACCTGCCGATCTCCCTCCGCTTGCGGAGGACTCGTACCGGGCGGACTATGTGCGCTGGCTGCTCGCCTACAGCGGCGCGGACAGGCTCGAACCGGCGCGCCGGCCGCTCAAGATCGTTGCCGACGCGGGCAACGGCTGCGCGGGCCTTGTGCTTTCCGGGCTGGCGGGCGCGCTGCCCTTTGACTTCACCTTCCTGCACATGGAGCCGGACGGCGCCTTCCCCAACGGGGTGCCCAACCCGCTCCTGCCGGAACGCCGCGCCGCCACCGCCGAGGCCGTGCGCGAGGCCGGGGCGGACATGGGCGTCGCCTGGGACGGCGATTTCGACCGCTGCTTCTTTTATGACGCCGATGGCAACTTCATCGAGGGCTATTACTGCATCGGCCTGCTCGCGCAGGAACTGCTACGCCATGCGCCGGGCAGCAAGATCGTCCACGATACGCGCGTCTACTGGAACACGCAGGACGTGGTGCGGGCCGCGGGCGGCGTGCCCGTCATGGGCAAGACAGGGCACGCGTTCATGAAAGAGCGCATGCGCGCCGAGGACGCTCTCTACGGCGGCGAGATGAGCGCCCACCATTACTTCCGCGATTTCGCCTATTGCGATTCCGGCATGTTGCCCTGGCTCCTGGTGGCGACGCTCCTGCACCGCAGCGGTCGCCCCCTGGGCGAACTTGTGGCCGAACGCATGGCCGCCTTTCCGTGCAGCGGCGAGATCAACCGCCGGGTGGGGGACGCGCCGGCCCTCATGCGCCTGGTGCGGGAGCGCTATGCGCCCGGCGCCCTCCATGCGGACGACGTGGACGGCGTGAACCTTGAGTTCGCGCACTGGCGTTTCAACCTGCGCATGTCCAACACCGAGCCCCTCCTGCGCCTCAATGTGGAGACGCGCGGTGACCGCGCCCTGCTGGAGGACAAGACCGCGGAGCTGCTCTCCCTGCTGGAGCGCGAGGGCGGAGCCGTAACGGCATGACCGGGAAATTATGAATTGCGCCGGCATCCGGCATCGCCGGGGGACATAACGAGGTAGATATGACACCAATCGCACCGGTCATTCTCTGCGGCGGCAGCGGCACGCGCCTGTGGCCCCTTTCCCGCGAAGCCTATCCCAAGCAGTTCGTGGACCTGGGCGGCGGCCGCACCCTGTTCAAGGACACGCTGGCCCGCGCCCTGCGCACGCCGTCCCGCCAGGAGCCGGTCATCATCTGCAATGAGGCGCACCGTTTCTATGTGGCGGCGTCCCTGCGGGAAATGGGAGCCCAGGCCACCATCCTGCTGGAGCCGGCCCCGCGCAATACAGCGCCCGCTATAGCCCTGGCGGCGCTGGCCCTCACTGCGGACGGGGCCGACCCGCTCATGCTCGTGCTTCCTTCGGACCACGCCCTCAAGGACGAGGAGCCCCTCTTGCGCGCTGTGGAGAGCGCGGCGCCGCTGGCGGCCGAAGGGCGCATCGTCACCTTCGGCATCACGCCCACCGGCCCGGAAACCGGCTTCGGCTATATCGAAACGGGCGCGCCGCTGGGCGACGGCGGCTTTCGCGTGGCGCGCTTTGTGGAGAAGCCCGATGCCGCCACGGCGCGGGCCATGCTGGAACAGGGGGGCTTTTTATGGAACAGCGGCATGTTCCTCATGCGCGCTTCCGTCTATTTGCAGGAGCTCGAGCGCTTCGCGCCCGAAATAGCCACAGCCTGCCGGGCGGCCTGGGACGCCCGCGCGCAGGACGGCGCCTTCTGCCGCCCCGAGGCCGCGGCCTTCCTGGCCTCGCCGGCCGACTCCATCGACTACGCCGTCATGGAGCATACGGACCGGGCGGCCGTGGTGCCGCTCTCCACGCAGTGGAGCGACCTCGGCTCCTGGGAGGCCTTTTACCAGGCCGGCCCGGTCGATGGCGACGGCAATGTCTGCCAGGGCGATGTGCTCGCCCATGACACGCGGGACTGCTATTTCAACGCCCGGCACCGCCTGGTGGCGGCCATCGGCCTGCGCGGCCTCGCCATCGTGGAAACGCGCGACGCCCTCCTGGTGGCCCCTCGCGAGCGGGTGCAGGAAGTGAAGGCCATCGTCAGGCGGCTGGCAGACGCGGGCAGGCCCGAGTGCAAGCAGCATTTGCGGGTCTATCGCCCCTGGGGCAGCTACGAGACCCTCGTCGTGGGCGACCGCTTCCAGGTCAAGCGCATCATCGTCGATCCGGGAGCCGAGCTCTCCCTCCAGATGCACCACCACCGCGCCGAGCACTGGGTGGTGGTCAGTGGCACCGCGGAAGTGGTCAATGGCACGGAAACGCGCCTCTACACCGAAGACCAGTCCACCTATATCCCGGTGGGCACCGCCCACCGGCTGAGGAACCCCGGCATCATCCCGCTGGTGCTCATCGAGATCCAGTCCGGGTCCTACCTGGGCGAGGACGATATCGTCAGGTTTTCCGACGCGTACGGACGGGAAGGCAGCTCCAGATAACCCTCAGGGAACAACGGCATCTGCGGCCTCTCCCCCAAGGCTGGGGGACACGGGCGCAGGCAGGGCGATGAGCCCCAAGAACCACACGGCAGGACCCTCATGGCAAAAAAAGCGATCATCACGGGCATCACAGGTCAGGACGGGGCTTATCTCGCCAAGCTTCTTCTCGAAAAGGGGTACAAGGTCTCCGGCACCTATCGCCGCAGTTCCTCGCCCAATTTCTGGCGTCTGGAACATCTCGGGGTGCGCCATCATCCCGACCTGGACCTGGTGGAATTCGACCTTACGGACATGTCCTCGGCCCTGCGGCTGGTGGACAAGGCGGCCCCGGATGAGATCTACAACCTTGCCGCCCAGAGCTTTGTGGGCGTCTCCTTTGACCAGCCCCTGAGCACGGGCGAGATCACGGGCATGGGGCCCGTCCACCTGCTGGAGGCCATCCGTCAGGTCAAGCCGGACACACGGTTTTACCAGGCCTCCACTTCGGAGATGTTCGGCAAGGTGCAGGAGGTGCCCCAATCCGAAACCACTCCCCTCTACCCGCGCAGTCCCTATGCAGCGGCCAAGCTCTATGCCCACTGGATGACCATCAATTATCGGGAGAGCTACGGTATTTACGGGTGCAGCGGCATCCTGTTCAACCACGAATCCCCGCTCCGCGGCATTGAATTCGTCACCCGGAAGATCACCGACGCCGTGGCGCGCATCAGCATGGGCAGGCAGGACCATCTGGAGCTGGGCAATCTCTCCTCACAGCGCGACTGGGGTTACGCGCCGGAATATGTGGAAGGCATGTGGCGCATCCTCCAGGCTCCGGCGCCGGACAGCTATGTGCTCGCCACCGGGCGCACCGAGACCGTGCGCAACTTCGTGACCATGGCCTTCAAGGCCGTGGGCATGGATATCGCCTGGCGCGGCGAGGGGCTGGAGGAGGAGGGCTTCGCTCCCGAAAGCGGGAAGACCCTCGTCAGGGTGAATCCCAGGTTCTATCGCCCGGCAGAGGTGGACCTGCTCATCGGCAATCCCGCCAAGGCAAAGGATAAGCTGGGCTGGCAGGCCAATGTGGGGCTGGAGGAGCTTTGCCGCATGATGGTGGAAGCCGATGTGGAAAGGGTCAAAAAAGAAGAAGTCGCGTAACAGCGGACCCTCCGAGGATAGATGGAGATTTCCTGCCGGGGTGGCGTCGGGGCGGCCTGTGAAGGCTTTGAAAACTTTTTTGCGCCGTCCCCTATTCTTCCGGGTATACTCGTAAGGTACATGTCCATGCTCAAGCGCTGCATAAAATTCGCCATACGTATCGTAGGGCGTTCCATCGAAGGCCAGCCGCTCCTCAAGAAGGCATGTCTCAAGGTCTTCACCCCTTTTCCTGGCTTGCGTCGAAAATTGATATACATTGTAAGAAATACAAAATATCCGCTCGATGCAGAGTTGCATGACTATGACGACCTCCCGCCCCATGCGCGGGAGATATACCGCCAGTTGATCGGACGCGGAGGTGACTAGGGTGCGCATTGTCATCGACATGCAGGGAGCCCAGACAGACTCCCGCTTCCGGGGTATCGGCCGCGTTACCCGCAGCCTGGCGGAAGCCATTATCCGGCAGGGGCGCCATGAGGTGCACCTGGCCCTCAACGGGCTGCTCCCTGAGGCCATCGGCGCCCTGCAAGAGCAGTTCGGGCCGCTGCTGTCCCCGGGTCATATCCATGTCTGGCAGGCCCTCCCGCCCATTGCCCTGCTCCCCGAGGCCACGCCGCGCCACCGGGAATGGGCGTCGGCCATTTATGGGGCGTTCATTGCCGGGTTGCGCCCCGATGCAGTGCTCGTTCCCAGCCTGATGGAGTATACGACATACAATTTTTCTTTTGACGCCACGCCCCTGAAAGGCAAATGCCTGCTCGGGGCTTTGGTGTACGATTTTATTCCTCTGCGTGAATGGCAAAAATACACGGATCCCGTTTCCGGACCGAGATATGGCGAACTGCTCCAGCAGTCACGCCAGATGGATGTGGTCTTTCCCATCTCGGCCTTTGTGCGCGAGGGGTGCAAGGAGTATTTGCCCGGCATTCCCGCACGTGTGCTTCCTCTGGGGGCGGACGCGCTCTTTTGCCCCGGGGCTGTGGACGAGGCCGCACGCAGGTGGCTGCGCGATACCTTTGGCATTTCCCGTGAATTCATCTTTTATGCGGGCGGCCTGGATGACAGGAAGAATGTCCAGGGCCTGCTGCTGGCCTATGCGCGGCTGCCGCGCGCATTGCGCGCACACTACCAGCTTGTGTTGCCCTGCGGCGGGCAGGCCCATATGATTGAAGAGTATGGGCGCCATTGCGCCAGTCTCGGCCTTTCCGAAGAGGATGTGCGTCTTTTGGGCTATGTGGGCGACAGCGACCTGCGCGACCTTTACCGTTCCTGCGCGCTTTTTGTCTTTCCGTCCCTGAACGAGGGCTTCGGGCTGCCAGTGGTTGAGGCCATACGTTGCGGCGCGCCCGTCATCTGTTCCAACGCCACAGCGGTCCCGGAAATCCTCGACTGGCCCGAAGCGTTTTTCGACCCCCGGGATGTGGACGCCCTTTGCCAAAAAATGACACAGGCCCTGACCGATGAGGAATTCCGGCAAAGGCTCAGAGACCGGGGGCAGGAACGCGCCCCTCTGTTCTCCTGGGCGCGTTGCGCCGATGTGATCCTCTCGGCGTTTGATGCGCTTGTCACCAAACGCTCCGCAGTCTGGCCCGAAGATCCGCAGCAGGAGCAGCTGGCGCCGCTCTACCGGCAGTTGGCCACTCCCATGAGCGCCCACGAAACGGCCCTGCTTTCGGAAGCACTCGACCGAACCTTTCCTGGGGCGGGCGGTCCCCAACTCTGGCCCGGTTTCAGCACCCTCAAGGTTTTACTTGGCAACAACAGGCTCAGGGACAAGCACAAGCGCTACTTGAAGTGCTCCATATATTTTGCGGTCAAATGCATTGAAAAGCTGCCATGGCTTAAGAAGTTGTTGCTCGGTGGCTTTATGGTCTTTCCCGCATTTAGAAAAAGGTTGATAAGCAAGGTTAAAGATACGAAACTCCATTATGATGCTATCGTGCATGAATATAACAGTCTCTCCCCACGTGCGAGGGGAATATATATAAAATTGACCGAGCACGATGAGGAGTAAGCATGCGCATTGTCATTGACATGCAGGGAGCGCAGACGGATTCCCGGTTCCGGGGCGTGGGGCGCGTCACCCGCAGCCTGACGGAAGCCCTGATCCGGCAGGAGCGCCATGAAGTGCATCTGGCCCTCAACGGGTTGTTTCCAAGGGCCCTTGGCAGCCTGCGCGAGCAATTCGGGCCGCTGCTCCCCAAGGGGCACGTCCATGTCTGGCAGGCCGTCCCCCCCCTGGCCCTCATAAAGGGGAAAGCACGACGCCATCACGAATGGGCGTCGGCCATTTATCCGGAATTCCTTGCGGGACTTCACCCGGATGTGGTGCTCGTCCCCAGCATGATGGAATACACAAGCTACAATTTTTTCTGTGACCCGACGCCCCTCAAGGGCAAATGCCTGCTGGCCGCGGTGGTGTATGACTTCATCCCTTTGCTTCAGAAGCAGGAATACACAGACGCCGTGTCGTGGCAGAGATATGCCGAGCTGTTGCAACAGTTGCGCCAGATGGACGTGGTCTTTCCCATCTCGGACTTTGTGCGTGAGGAATGCAGGGAACATTTGCCAGGAATTCCCGCGCGGGTCCTGCCGCTGGGGGCGGACGCGCTCTTTTGCCCCGGGGAGCTTGCCCCCGCAGCACGGCAACGCCTGCTTGATGCGTTCGGCATTTCCCGTGAATTTATCCTTTACGCCGGCGGCCTTGACGAAAGGAAGAACGTCCGTGGACTTCTCCAAGCCTATGCGCGGCTGCCCCGCGAATTAAGCGCACGTTACCAGCTCGTGCTGCCCTGCGGCGGCCAGGCCCACATGCTCGAAGAGTACGAGGCGCATTGCGCAAGCCTCGGCCTGTCCGGGGAGGATGTGCGTCTCCTGGGCTATGTGAGCGACAGCGAATTGCGCGACCTTTACCGTTCCTGCGCGCTTTTTGTCTTTCCTTCCCTGAACGAGGGGTTCGGGCTGCCCGTTGTGGAGGCCATCCGTTGCGGCGCTCCCGTCATCTGCTCCAACGCCACAGCGGTGCCAGAGATCCTCGACTGGCCCGAAGCGTTTTTCGACCCCCGGGATGTGGATGACCTTTGCCAAAAAATGACACAGGCCCTGACGGATACGAAATTTCGGGAGCGGCTTGTCCGCAGGGCACTGGAGCGCGCGCCCCTGTTCTCCTGGAAACGCTGTGCCGAGATCATCGCCTCGGCGCTGGAAGAGCAGGGCGCCAGACGGGCCGCAGTCTGGCCCGACGAGGAGCCGCAGCTCCGGCTGGCACGGCTCTGCCGGCAGTTGGCCACCCCGTCTGCCGACAGGGAGACCGTGCTCCTCGCCGACGCCCTAGCACATACCTTCCCCCCGCAGCAACCACAACTCTTGGTCGATATTGGCACCTTGGCAATCTTTGATTCAAGGACGGGTGTCCAACGCGTGACCCGTGGCATTGCCCTAGAGCTAGTGCGTACCCCCCCCCGGGGCTGGCTCGTGCGCTTTGTGCACCCGGCGAAAAATAAGGGCTATTATGTCTACGCCCATGAGGCGGCCCAGAGGCTGTTCGGCTATGACGACGGCCTGGAGGGCGACGTCCCCGTGGGTTATGGCCCGGAGGATATCTTTTTGGGCCTAGACCTTACGGTTGACCAAACCGTGGACCATTTTGACTGGCTCAAGACGATGCACGCCTGGGGCGTACGCATGTATTTCGTTGTGCATGATATCATACCCCTACTTTTTCCGCAGTATATTTTTGAGGGTGTCCTCGTGAATTTTGAAGGCTGGCTACGAGCCATCGCCCAATTTAATGGTATTATCTGTGTTTCAGCAAGTGTGGCGGGAGAAGTAAAACACTGGCTTGCGACTAAGGAGCTCTTGCGTCCTAATTTAGAGATAGCATCTGTGCACAACGGGGCAGACCTAGAGCAAACCCAGCCTTCAATGGGGCTCCCTGAAGACGCCATAGAGACACTTCAACAACTGCGTACTCGACCATCCATTCTCATGGTGAGCACCATTGAGCCGCGCAAGGGTCACAGGCAAACGCTGGCTGCTCTCGAAATGCTATGGGCTGTTGGGGTGGATGTTAATCTAGTCCTTGTAGGCCATAGCGGCTGGAAGATGGACGATTTTGAAGCCACGCTGGCCTCACACCCCGAACTGGGGAAGCGGCTTTTCAGGCTTCGCGGCATCAGCGACGAATATCTCGCGCAAGTCTACGATGCCGCCACAGTGGTCCTGTCGGCGTCGGAGGCCGAGGGCTTTGGCTTGAGCCTTATTGAGGGCGCCCGCTATGGCAAGCCATTGATACTGCGGGATATCCCCGTATTCAGGGAAATTGCCGGTGAGCACGCCTTCTATTTTTCCGGGAGGGAAGCCGGGGATTTGGCCGCCGCCCTGAGACAGTGGCTGGCGGCGTACGCCCGGGGCAATGCGCCTTCTTCCACGGGTATCCGATGGAGCACCTGGCGCGAAAGCTGTCAGGCTTTGCTCGCCGCCATCGGTATCCATGTAGCGGAGAACGGCGGGAAAGAACCCTGTCGGAGGTCATCATGAGCGGCATCAGACGATATATTAAAGACCGGCTGAAATCGGTACCCCTCGTAGCCAAGCTGGAGAAGCGCTATCAGGCCGTTAGGCGGGCGGAGCAGTTGCTCGTTGAGGCAGCCCAGATAGGGAATGATCAGGTCAGGTTGAAGGACGAGCTTGCCAAGGCGATGGACGACTTGGTAAAGGTGAGGGACGAGCAGGTCAAGGCGAAGGACGAGCTGACGAGCTTGCTGGCGAATTTTGAAAAATCCGTGCCCGTGGCCTTGCGCGCCTGCGCCCGCAATGCCGCTGGCGGCGAAGAGGCGGCCTGTCGGGCTGGCGGCGCCCTCGCGCGCAGAATGGAATACGTGCGTGCCGAGCTGCTCCTCGCATGCGGTGGGCCATCGGCCTTGGCCCGGGCGCAACTGGCGGTTGCCCCGCGCATCCTCGCCCAGGAAAAATTGGCCGTCATGAGCGCGGACCGCAGCATCCGTTGCGCTCTCCGCTGCCAGGCCGAGGCCCCGGCCGATGTCCTGAATATCTGGACGTGGGCCACCCCCGGCGTGGACATCGTGGCCGAGCCGGGTAATCTCCCCTTTACGCCCGGCGAACTGGCGGAGATTCGGATAGATCACATGGATGAGATCTATCCCTGGGACTTTGCGCGGACCCTCCTGCCCTATTGGCGCGAGCTGCTGGGGCCAGAGGGGCTTCTGCGCTGCACGGTTTCGGACGGGGCCAAAGCGCGGGCTCTCCTTACCGAGGCCGGATATGCGGTCGTCGCTGCCTCCGCCGCGGATGCCGGGGCCGGCGAGGCGCCCCTGCATGAATTCATCGCCGCGCGCGGGCAGCTTGCATGAATTCCGAACCAAGGACGGTTTCCGTCATCATCAATACCGATGGCCGCGCCGACAGCCTGCGCGTTTGCCTCGAGAGCCTGCGCTATGTGCGCTACCCCTCCTTTGAAGTGGTGGTGGTGGCGGGCCCCACCAATGACGGCACATGGGAACTGTGCGAGGCCCTGGGCGATGCCATCGTCTTCGGGCGCTGCCCGGTGCGCAATCTTTCCAAGTCCCGGAATATGGGCATAGGCCTGGCATCGGGGGAGCTTCTCGCCTTTTTGGATGATGATTCCATTCCGGAACCGGAATGGCTTGACGATGTGGTGCCCGCTTTCGATGACCCCGGAGTGGGCGTTGCGGCCGGCTTCCTGCACGACCATACGGGCAAGGGGTATCAGTGGACCTTTGGCACTTCAGACCGTTTCGGAGATGTCGACCAGCATTGGAACCGGCCCACGCCCGAGTTTAATTTCCCCAAGGGCTTCTGTTTTCCCTTTGTCATGGCGAACAGCCTGTTTCGTCATGCGCCAGTCGCTGAACTGGGTGGGTTTAACGAAGAGTTTGAATATTTTCTTGATGAAAACGACATGATCGTGCGCATGGTCGACAATGGCTGGAAAGTCTCCCAGTTGAGAAACGCCTTCATTCATCACAAATTTCTCCCCAGTTCGATACGCACTCCAAACCGTGTGCTGACAAGCTGGTATTCACTCATTAAGAACAAGATGTATTTTTCCCTTATCCATGGCAAATCCTTCGCTTCCACTCAGGAAATACTGCATGTCATGGACGAGTTCGTTCAAAGGTGGCGCGGCGATGTGCGCTGGGCCGTGGACCAGGGCATCCTTCTCCCGGCCGATGCCGAACGTTTTGAGCGCGAGGCGGACAGCGCCCTGCGCCACGGGCTTGCGCGGGGATTGTCGGGCCGTCAACGACTGCCCGACCCGCACCTCCTGCGTGGGAGCGCATCCTTCAGGCCCTTTCCCAAATTCCGATACCCGCAGGGGCAGGCCTGTTGCATCCTCCTCTCGCAGACGTGGCACCCCGATCCGCCGGACGCGGCAGCACGGGATGTGCAGGAAAGGGCACGCCAGCTGGCGGCGGCCGGGGCGCAGGTGCATGTGCTCACCGCGGGCGAAGGCCATGACCGCATTGATTTTGAAGATGGCGCGTGGGTACACAGGATCCTAGTGCGGCACTCCGAAAAACCGGCGTGCGTTGCGGCGTCGGACTCCCTGTGGGACTTCTCGCGCACCATGCTCGACGAAGCGCGGGAAATCGCCTCCCGGCGCCCGGTGGCCGTGGTGTATGCGCCGGTAGCGGCGCGTGATGCCGCCGCGGCCTTTGCCGGCAGCGAATTCACCGTGACGTCGGACGCGGAATTTTCGCGCGCGCTCCCCGCCGCCGTACCGCCGGCCTGCGGGCACTGCCAGGACGGGAGGGCGCCTGCCAATGCTTAACGAGGATCTCCGCCTCACCAGGGTGATTTTCATAAGGGATTTCAAGTCCCAGTTCCGGCGCACCATCCTTGGGCCGCTCCTGGCATTTATCTCCCCGGTCGTCTACCTCATGGTGTTCATTTTTTTCCGCCTCATGTTCGGGCTGCCGCAGTCAGACGGCGTCCCCATGATTCCCTTCCTCTTTTCCGGCATCATGCTCTGGATGTTTTTCAGCAGCATCGTTAGCGGAGTGTTCCCCTCCATCAGCGCCAACCTCGGCATCATGCGCAAGATGCCGGCCAACCCGATGGTTTTCGCGGTCAGCTCCCTTGGCATGCCGCTGCTGACCGTCTGCGTCTACAGTGTCCTCATGATACTGATGTGCCTCTACTACGGCATCATGCCCAAAACCTCGTGGCTCGCGCTGCCTTTTCTTATCCTGCTCATCGGCCTCTTCGGCATGGGTATCGGAGTATTCGTCTGCGGCATAGCCATCTATCGGCGAGACATCATCGTGCTCCTACCCATCATCCTGCAGCTCGGCATGTTCGTGACGCCCATCTTTTTCCCCCCGGAGATGGTGCCCGCCCAGTTCCGCTGGGCCGTCACCGTCAATCCCATGGCGCACCTCGTGAGCATGTTCCGCGATGCCATGTTTCTGGGCGAATTCCCGGGCCTGTTGCCGCTTTGCATCTCTGTCCTCGTGACGGGCGCCCTCTGGCTGGTGGGCTACCCCTTCTTCCGGCGCACCATGCGTTATGCGGCCGATGTTATCTAGGAAATACGCATGAATGACGACATCATCATCGATGTGCGCAATATGTGGAAGCGCTATGGCCTTCCCCCCGTCCTGCCATGGAAAAAGACCGGGCTGCGCGAGGAGGAATGCGCACTCAAGGATATCAGTTTCCAGGTGCGCAGGGGCGGCTCCCTGGGCATCCTCGGCCACAATGGTGCGGGAAAGTCCACCCTGCTGAAGGTGCTCGCCGGGGTAACGCCGCCCGACAAGGGGAGCGTCGCCATCCACGGCCGAATTTTCCCCATGATCGAGCTTAACGCCGGCATCAGTATGGATCTGACCGGCCGTGAGAACATCCGGCTGCTGGCTACCCTCATGGGCTTCAGCGACAGGCAGATTCAGAAAATCGAGCCGGAAGTCGTGGATTTTTCAGAACTGGAGCAGTGGATAGACAGGCCGGTGTGGCAATACTCCAGCGGCATGATGAGCCGGCTTGCGTTTGGCATCGCTGTGCATGCCCGAGCCGACATCTTGCTGGTGGATGAAGTGCTCTCCACCGGTGACATTGTATTTCAAAAAAAATGCCAGACATATGTACAAAAATTGTTATCTGACGGCACAACATTGCTTTTTGTTTCCCATAGCCCATACTTTGTTGAACGAATTTGCGAGACGGGAATATTGCTTGATAAAGGTCGGCTTGTCCTGGATGGCGATGTTCACGATATTGCGAGTCATTATCTACAACGTTCACTAAAAAAATCTGAAAATTATATTACTAAAGATTTGTCCTTGGATATGGAAACCCGACAAGGCAGTGGAGAAATTCGAGTCCTAAAATGTTATATGAAGGGTGCACGTGGAGATGTTACGCATGAAATAGAGTATGGAGAAAATATTACTATAATTGTCGAATATATTGCGCATTGTGATATGAATAATATAGATCTTAGTATTGATTTATATACGACTGATGGAATACTTGTGACATGCTTTACCCACTTGAGTAAGGATAACATAAGCTATAATGTTAAAAAAGGTATCCATGCAATATCTTGCACGATAGGAAAATTTCCTATTAAGGGGAAAGGGTTATATTTGGATGTATGCTTTTCAAAAGATACGTTATATTCGATTGACTATGTACAAAACGCATTAATGTTTGATTCATTTCCAAAAGATGAAATAAGGAGCCAAACGTCAAGGTATCAGGGCCTTTTAGAATGTCCGTGTACTTGGGAGGAAAGATAAAGAATGTCTACAAATATTTCAATTATAGTACCGGTATATAATGCCGAAGAATTTCTGCCCAGGTGTTTAGACTCGATAGCAGCGCAAACACTAAACAGTATTGAGGTTATTTTAGTCAATGATGGGTCGCAGGGAAATTGCAGTGAAATATATTCCACATATAAGCAGAAACTGAATATCATTTATTTGGCGAAGAAAAAAAACGAAGGCCTCTTCCAGGCGAGAATTGACGGACTCCTTCATGCCACAGGCAAATATGTTTATAATCTCGATGCCGATGACTGGATACAACCGACGACGTGTGAAGACTTGTTTTTACTTGCAGAACAACATGGTGCCGATTTTGTCCAGGGGCCCCGGCTTGAAGGCACTAATGAGGACGACCTGAAGCTCTTCACAGGCTGTGACTACCATGATGTGGTCATGTTCGGACAAAATATATTTGACTCGTTTATGCGAGGCGGACAACTTTGGTCTGCATGTGGTAAGCTCTTCCGCAGGTCTCTGTACCTCAAAGCTCTTCTTTGGGCAAATCTTCCGTGTGGCTTAAACATAAATAATGCTGAGGGCTATCTGTTCGTTCTGATTTTTTGTATTCACGCACAAATATTTGTACGATCCGGGGCTAAAGGTGCGTATTGCTATTACACGAATCCCCACTCTCTCAGCAGGAAGTTCAGTAAAACCAATGAACAATGGAATAAATTTTTCACGGATATGTGCCTGGTGCAAAATATAAGTTATGGTCTTTATCAAAGACTACAGGTTCCACCAGATTTGTTGGATGCATGGAAAGCGCGACGTGAGGCATTTATAAAAAATTATATGGAAATTACATTAGGCCTAAAAGAGGATCAACGATGCTATTTCCTTTATTGTTTACATAAAATTGTGAGAGAAGATACAGAAGAATTTTTCTTTAGCAGGCTTTATGATATATATTTAAGATGTAGAAATTGCGATATCTCTATAGAAGAAAATTATCGATCTCTAAGAAATATCAAAACTTTTTTCTTGTCTCTTCTTAAATTGAAGTGAGGCAGCAATGCATATAGTTTCTTCTGGATATGGAATGCAGTATCTTCCATATATAGCGGTTTTTTTACAGTCCGTATCTACTGCGATTAAAAATAGTAAAATTTTATTCTATATACAAGATATAGATGAAGATTGTCTAGATATATTATGTAAAACCTATCAAAATTCAGAATTTATCGAGACGGATATCGCATTTCCGAAAAGGAATGTTGAGCGTATACCCTTAAAAATGAAAACATGGACTGAAGCGCTTTCAAAACTTAATGGGGATATCCTCTTTCTGGACTGTGATACAATCGTTTCAAAATCACCTCAAGGTTTCTTTTCTGATGCAGATATAACTTTTACCTCAAAGGATGAACAATTTCAAATCAATACAGGCGTAATGCTCACAAAAAATTCCAAGGCTGTCCAGTTTTTCTATCAGCAATGGACCCAGGATATTCTTAATATCCTCACAGATGAGCAAAGAATCGAAATCGCATGCTCTGCGCAGCATCATTTTGGGGCAGTAGATCAAATGGCCTTTTATGAACTGATAAACTTTAACTTGGAGAAAAACAATTATGTTTATAATACACCCTATGGTCCGATTTCTTTAGCCTCCATGCCATGCGATGAGCTTAATCAGGTGAATTCTGTCCCACTCAATGATAATATTTATATTTATCACTATAAAGGTGGCTGGCGACAAATAATCAAATCAGGGGAATTTACGCAGTATAGAAGATTTTACGAATCATATCCCATGTTATTACTCTTTCATAAAACATTAAAAAAAGCCAAAAAAGCGATGCTCTTAAATGGCGCTTCCCCGAAAACTGTAGAAAAATTTTCTATTTATCCTTTCAAATGGGGTTTATTTAAAATTAAATATTTCCTTCTTTCATTATTAAATAATAATTTATATAGTATTTAATCTTTTAGTGTCGATTTGTAGTTTATTCACAACCCTTAGAATTTATATTCCTTAAGGATTATGACTAGGGGAGGGCAGCGATGATATCCACAAGTAAAAATGGTGCAAACATTTACACTACTAGTATAAGTTATACCAGTCGTGAAGACAAGATGGCCTATGTCTATGATAAGTACAAGAAAATTCTTGATAATAAATCCATTTTAGACATTGGCGCCGACAAGGGATATTTGCGGGAGCACCTCAACGCGTCCTCACACTACATGAATATGGGTTTTGGGACAGCATTATCAAGCATTGGAATCTTGAGCATATTCCCTACCCCTTTGCGGACTAAAGCTTCGATACGGTGTTGTGCCTTGATGTTCTTGAGCACCTGGAACATATCCATGCGGCGTTTGATGAATGCCTACGCCTTGCGCGCGATCATGTCATCCCCTCCCTCCCCAATGGCTATTTGGACTCTTATACTTTTTTAAAGATTGGCCAGTACAAGGGCGGAAATCAGGGCATGAAATTCTACGGTTTGCCTTTGGCCCCCCCGAAGACAGACCCCGCTGGTTTTTTGACCGGAGGAGGCTGTGAATTTTATTTCTCATGGTGCGCGCAAGGCGGGTTTTGTCATTGAGCAGCTTGACTTCGGGCACGCCAAAATATCTGTATGTGAGAGGCTCTTTTTCAAAAAATTCTTCCACCCCACTTTTCAGGAAAGGCTCCTCACAGCCACCACCCTCTGGTTTGTATTGAAGCGCGTCCCTCAATAACGATACAAATATATTCCTGGAAACAGTATGAACCTTGTCCTGTTCATGACCCGGGGCATGTCCCTGGCAGCGTGGGAAGACAACGGCTCGCTTGAGCGCGAGCTGGCCCTCTATGCGGCGCTTGCCCGGGAAGGCTGGAAAACAACCGTCGTTTCCTGGGGCGGCGAACACGACAGGGCCATCGCCCAACGCTATCCCTGGCTTACGGTGTGTGTGAACAGCCGGCATCTGCCGCCCGGTCGCTACGAGCGGCTGATGCCTCTCTTGCACGCAAGGGAGCTCGCCCCCGCCGATGTCATCAAGAGCAACCAGGTCAACGGCGCGGACTGCGCCTTGCGCTGCGCGCGCCTGTGGCGCAAGCCCTTCGTGGCCCGTTGCGGCTATTTATGGAGCCAGAACAGCCGCGACGGCGGCAAGGAGGACTTGCCGCAGGCGCTTGCACTGGAGCGGGATGTCTTTTCCGGCTGTGATCACGGGATCGTGACCACCGAAGCCATGCGCGACTATATTGAGGATAGCTATGGCGTCGCGGGCGACAGGCTCCATGTCATTCCCAATTATATCACCGGCGCCTGGTTCGAGCCCCTACTCCCCGCGCAAGCGCCGGCGGCCAACGCAGTGATCACCCATCTCGGGCGTCTCGCCGAGGAGAAAAACTGTTTTGCGCTCATCGACGCCTGCGTGGGGCTCCCCGTCATCGTGCGTTTCATCGGGGATGGCCCCCTGAAGGAGGAACTCCGCCAGCACGCGCAGGCCAGGGGGGTGGAAGCGGAGTTCACCGGCACCGTCCCGTCCGCCGGGCTGCCTGACCTGCTTGGTCAGAGTGCGGTGGTGACGCTGGTTTCCCTCTATGAGGGCCACCCCAAGGCGCTCATCGAGGCCATGGCGCGCGGCTGCGCCGTGCTTGGTACGCGTGTGCGGGGGATAGAGCCCTGCATCGTGGACGGCGTCACCGGTCTCCTGTGCGAAACGGATGCCGCTTCCATCCGCACCGCCCTGGAGCGCCTGCTGGCCGACCCCGGCTTGCGCCGCCGGCTGGGTGAGGCGGCGCGGCATGCGGCCCTGCGCTTCCATGTCGACGCCGTGGCGCGGGAAGAACTGGCACTCTATGCCCGGCTGCCGAAGCTCTCGCGGCTGGACAAAGCTCTTGCAGCAGGGCATCTCGCACTTCGGGCAATCCGCAAGGGAGGGAAAAAGCTGCACGCCATGGCGGAGCAGCAGGTCCAAAAGGTGCGGGCCAGCATCGGGGCAAGAAAGCTGCGCGCGCTCCCCGGGAAGGCGAAAAAGTTGCCGGCCACGCTCAGCGCGAAAGCACGGGGGAAGGTCACAAGCGCCATCATGCGGCTCGTGCACTGGCGCCTGCGCGATGCCCCGGCCGCGGACGCCCTGCGCTTCCTCTTTGACCTCGAGAGCCGGCTGTACCCGCTGGAAGGGCGCTACTCCGTGGCCTACGACGGCGGCGTACACACCGAGCACAGGCATACCCGCTGCCATGATTTCTTCGTGCGGCAGCTCAGGCCGGGCGAGCGTGTGCTGGACATCGGCTGCGGCAACGGCTTCCTGGCATACGACATGGCCGCCAAGGGCGGCGCCATGGTGACGGGCATTGACCTGAACGCCGACAATATCGCCGTGGCGCATGAGCGCCATGCCCACCCCAATGTGCGCTTTGCCTTCGGGGACGCCCCGGAGGCTTTGCCCGATGAACGTTTCGACACGGTGGTTCTGAGCAATGTGCTGGAGCATTTGCCCGGGCGTTCGGCCTTTTTGCGCAGGATCAGGAAACAGTTGCGCCCCGGGCGTTTTTTGCTGCGCGTACCCCTTTTTGAACGCGACTGGCGCGTGCCCCTGAAAAAAGAGCTCGGCGTGGAGTGGCGGCTCGACCCCACCCACGAAACAGAATACACCCGTGAGCAGTTCCTGTGCGAACTGGCGCGCGCTGGCCTTTTCGTTGAGCATGAGGAAATCCGCTGGAGCGAGATATGGTGCGTGGCAAGCGATGCCGTCCCGGCCGTGAAAACGGCCCCGGCAAAGCCGCGCGTCACCGTGCTCATGTCCGTCCACAACGGCGAGGCCTACCTCGAGACCGCCGTCAACAGCATCCTGCGCCAGACGTACGGCGATTTTCTCTTTCTCATCCTCGATGACGCCTCCACGGACGCCACGGCCGGCATGCTGGCGGACTTTGCCGCCAGGGACGCGCGCGTCCGCATCGTCACCAACACGGAAAAACTGGGCCTCACCGCCAGCCTCAACAAGGGGCTGCGCCTCGTGGAAACGCCCTATGTTGCGCGCATGGATGCTGACGATATCTCCTTGCCGGAACGCCTCGCGCGGCAGCTGGAGCACATGGAGGCGCACCCCGAACTCGCGGCCTGCGGCTGCCTGTGGGCCTTATTTGATGAAGACGATCCTGAGGGACGGCTTATCCCCCAGGATGTGCCCACCTCCGCCACGGAGGTGCGCAGGTTCACCACGGGCAAGGCGCCCTGCATCAGCCATCCCGCCGCCTTCCTGCGCACGGGCGCCCTGCGCGCCGTTGAAGGCTACCGGGAGGCGTTCACCGCCGCACAGGACTATGACCTCTGGCTGCGCCTGCTCGAACGGGGAGAGTTGGATAATCTCCCCACCATCCTGCATTTTTATCGCCGCCATGGGGGGGCGGTCTCCAGCGCCCGCGTGGCCGAGCAGGCGATTTGCCATGTGCTCGCCATCATGTCGGCCGAATGTCGTCGGGACGGGCTGCCCGACATCCTGGCAAGCGGGCCTGCCAGCCTGGAAACGCTGGAGCGCCACCTGGACCCCGCGAGGCCGAGCTTTCTCATCTGGCTCTGGCTCCTGGTGACCCGCCCCGTCGACCCGCGCGGCGCGGCCCTCAAGCGGGCGCTGCGGCTGCTGGAAACAGGGGCGGCCGGGGAAGGCGCGCGCGCCGGGGCAGCCCGCAGGCTGCTGGCACAGTTGCGGGAGCGGGAGGATGATGGTCATCACTCATTGGAAAGCAGGATCATCGAGGCGTACAACAAGGCCTATGCTGCCATGAAGTGATGCCCTGCGCCAGGCATCCCGAGCCCTTCCCGCTGGAGCCCCAAGTTTAGGCGTCGCGCCGCCAGGCGCGGGAGCCGTCAGTCGGCTTGCTGCCCTCCCTCCTGGGCTACGGTAAAAATCATGTACCTTCCGTCCTTGCTCACATGTCTTTCCAGGCCTGTATCCTCCAGACTCTTTATCAATTCGATATATTGGGCGGCGTTCGCCCTCGTATCATAGAGAATGGTGTTATACCCCAGCGTTTGTGCGGCGCGGAAAAATTCACGCCCGCGCAACTTGACCAGCTCAAGCAGCCGCCGCTCCGCAAGGTCCTGTCGGTACCGGTTCCCGAAGCCGAGTATTGCTCAGGCATCAACACACCGCGTGATGCCGAGTCAGTGGACGCCATGCCGAGAAGCAAGCTTCACACGCCATCCCCCTCGATAGCCCCCTCGAGCGAACACGCAAGGTCTGCCATTTATGAAGCATAAGGCCGGACAACTTCAAATCGTCCTTTTTTCCGGGGGTACCAGTCTTATCTCCCGGTTCTTGCTCGACCGTTTGGACATGCGCCTGACGGTGGCGGTCAATGCCTATGACGACGGGCTTTCCACAGGGCGCCTGCGCGACTTCCTCCCAGGTATGCTGGGGCCAAGCGATGTGCAAAAATATAAGCTCCCTCATGGCGGCCGATGATGTGGCGGGGAAGAGCCTGAAATGGCTGCTGGAAATGCGCTTCCCGGATGCTCGAGAGAGAGCCTTGGCGTGCCTGCGGGCCATTGCGGCCACGGCTCCCGAAGACTGTCCCATGCCCGACATGGCCAACGCTCTCGCGTCGCCGAATTTTCGCACCTTGCGGGAACTGGCCGCGGACATAGGGGCGTTCCTGGAATTTCAGGACCGCCGCGAGGCCGAGGGATGCCTTTTTGAGTATGCCGACTGCTCCCTGGGCAACCTTGTCTTCAGCGGCCGCTGGTTGCGGCCGGGACGCGACTTTAACGCCGCCTGCGGCGAGCTCGGCGCACTGTGCTCCCGCCGGGCGGAAGTGGTGAACGTCACCAGGGGCGAGAACCTCGTCCTGACGGCCTTGAAGGCAGCCGGCACCTATCTTGCGCGGGAAAGCAACATCGTTTCCGCCCAGCACACGCCAGCCCCCATTGCCGAACTATTTTTACTGCCCGCCTACTGACCCCTCCCCAAATACAGGTCCATTGAAAAGTTAGTGTTCCTGGCATAGGAGCACTGCATGAAACGGAGTCGATTCAGCGAAGAGCAGATCATTGGGATCTTGCGCCAGGCCGAGGCCGGTATACGCGTAGTGGACTGATGCCGTAGGCACGGTATTTCGGACGCCGCCTTCTACAAGTGGCGGACAAAGTATGGCGGCATGGATGTTTCTGAGACTATGCGCCTGCGCCGGCTTGAGGAGGAGAACGCCCGGCTCAGGAAGATGGCGGCCGAGCAGGCGCCGGACATTTCCATCCCCAAGGATATCCAAAAAACTTCTGAAGCCCGCGTCATGCAAGGAGGCCGTACGCTATGTCCAGTCGGCGTATGCGGCCTCCCAGCGGCGGCCTTGTGCGGCACTTGGTGTCAGTCGCAGTACTGCGCGGCGTCCCTCTCCACAGGACCGGGATGCGGTTCTGCGCCGGCGCCTGCGCGAACTGGCTGAGGAACGGCGGCGTTTCGGCGTTCAGCGGCTGCATATCCTGTTGCGGCGTGAGGGGCTTGTGGTGAATCACAAGCGGACGGAACGGCTGTACCGCGAGGAGCGTTTGTCCTTGCACTTGCGGCTCACAAGGAAACGTCCCTGCCTGCCAATGCCCCATCGGTCCTGACGAGCAATGGGGCATGGATTTTGTCAGCGATAGCCTGGAGTCAGGGCGGCGTATCCGTATCCAGACCACCCTTGACCTCTGGGACCGATCGACTCCGGCTTTGGAAGTGGATATATCGCCTTCCGGTCAACGGGTGCGCAGGTGCTGGAGCGCCTTCGGTTGCAAGGACTCCTGCCACGCAGGCTTCTAACGGACAATGGCCCGGAGTTCACAGGTCATGCCTTGAATGGATGGGCGCAAAAACATGGCGTTGGCCTACGCAGTCGGCCCGGGAAGCCCACAGATAACGGTTCCGTAGAGAGTTTCAACGGAACGCTGCGCGATGAATGCCTGACCCAGAATATTTTCGTTTCCCCGGCAGAAGCCCGGCGTCTCATCGAGGAGTGGCGGCAGGAGTATAACTGCGACCGCCCCCACTGCGCTCTTGGGTGGCAAAGCCCGGAAGCTTTCCGGGCAAGACATCAACACTCAACCACGACAGGAACCACTAACTTATCCGTGGTATCGTGAATGGGGGAGGGTCAGGTCGATACCCCTTCGCAGCAATTTTTTGGCGTCATTGCATGTCTCCCGCGCTTCCTTAAGAGATAGTTGGGGGTATGTGCCAAGGGTAAGCAGTTTCTCGCGGCCCTGAAAGCGGAATTTCACGCGCCAGCTCCTGGTACCGCTGGGCGCGACATAAAGAAAAAGGCCATTACCGTCGAAAAACTTCCGGGCCTTGTCCGCAGGCTTTATGCCACGGATGGCGGTATCGGTAAGGGGCGTGGGCTATTATCTCCGGGCAGGTAAAATCTACCCCCGGAAGTACCCCGAAAAAGAGGGATGTCTATGGACAATAATAGCCGGGTTCATACTGTCGTCCAAGCCATTTCATCTTCTTTTTCAATGGCTTTTGGACTGTATTGAACCCGGCTGGCATTCAATCTGGAGCGGGAAACGGGATTTGAACCCGCGACCTTCAGCTTGGGAAGCTGACACTCTACCGCTGAGTTATTCCCGCAGAAAAGCTGGTGGAGCGGGAGACGGGATTTGAACCCGCGACTTCAACCTTGGCAAGGTTGCACTCTACCACTGAGTTACTCCCGCACGGGCGCCGCCCCGATGGGCGGATGGAAGGGTTCAAGCCCCTCCGCAGCCATATGAGGCCATATGACCGCCGAAAAGAAAACTGGAGGCGGCATCCAGATTTGAACTGGAGATGGAGGTTTTGCAGACCTCTGCCTTACCACTTGGCTATGCCGCCAATTCAGTGGAGCGGGAGACGGGATTTGAACCCGCGACTTCAACCTTGGCAAGGTTGCACTCTACCACTGAGTTACTCCCGCAGGAAGGAGGCAAACCTACGCTTTCCCCGTTTCACTGTCAAGCGCCGCGGCGCATTTCGCGCCCGGGCGGCAAAAATGGCCTGAAAAACGCGGGACAGGGCTGGCAACTGCGGCAGAGCTGTGCCCGGGTGTATGCGCATGGGCGGGCAGCCAAAGCACGACGAAAATGCCGTGCGCGCAGGACGTGGCCCACAGGTGGCCTCTCGGCGCGCGCTCCCCGGCCAGAACGCCCAAAAAGCGTCAAAAGGCCGTCTTGCCTAGTCGTCCAAAAGGCCGAGCAGGCGGGCGACGCGCTGCTCGTTGAGGCCGGAGTGGGCCTCGACGAGCTCCTGGCTCTGGAGGGCGGCTTCCTCTTCCACACGGGCGAGGGTCATCTGCACTTCCTCGGTGTTGGGATAGTGCGGCGTGACGGCCATTTTCTCCACGGTGTCGAGGGCTGGCGCGGCGGAGCTGGCGGCAGCCGCTGCGTGGTTCTCGGCCGGGAGCATGGTGTTCACGCGCTCCTGAAAGGTGGGGAAAAAGGCGCCGAGATCGTGGTTACGGCTGCGGAACTGCAATTCCATGGTCGTGCTCCTTGCATCGTAAAACACAGGCGGCAGGATTGTCCGCCCGGTAGCTGTCCGCAGACAGAGAAGCAAGAAGCATGCCTGACGCGCCGGTGCGCCGTTACCGGCCCCCAGGCCTACGGCACAAAAAAGCCGGGCACGGCGCCCCAGCGCCCGCCCGGCCTCGTGCTTCAGTGCAAAACCGCTCAGCCGCGCGCGGCCGCCAGCTCTTCGAGAAAGCCCGCCGGCACCTCGAAGCCCAGTTGCTGCGCCTTTTCCACGGCTTCCTGCGCCTCGTCGAGGCGCCCTTCCTCAAAGAGCACCAGGGCGAGGTTGTTCCACGCCGGGGCGAAGGCCGGCTCCTGTGCGATGAGCTCGCGGCAGAGGCGCTCGGCCGTGTCCAGCTCGCGCTTCATGAAATAGGCCGTGATAAGGGCGTTCTTGGCCTGGATGAAGTCCGGGTCCCATTTCAGGGCCTTGTTCAGGGCCTGGATGGCCTTGTCCGGCTCGCCGCGCTGGAGGTGCACAAAGGCGATATTGCTCTGCGGGATGGCGAACTTGGCCCGCGAGCCCGCGGCCTCCTCGTTGTAGCGCAGGCAGCCCTCGAGGTCGCCGCGCTCAAGGCAGATGCCGCCGAGCTGCACATAGGCCTCGGCCAGGTGCGGCGAATTGCGCAGGGCCGCCAGAAAGGCCTCCTCGGCTGCCACGAAGTCGCGCTTGCTCAAAAAGGCCAGGCCCAGGTTGTAATAATGGTTGGCGCACTTTTCGTTGGCCTTGATCTCGTCCTTCAGGTCGGCGATATATTCGTCGATGTCGTCATAATGGGCTTTCATGGCAAATGTCCTTCTTTTTTCAGCAGATCATGGTACCAGAGGCAGAAATCGAAGATGCCCTGGAACTTCTCGTCCTTGTTGATGACGCCGATGGCGCATTCCACGGCGCCCGCGCGGTAGGCCCGGTCGCGCGAGGCCGCGCCGTGCGCGCGGGAAAATTCGTCAAGCAGGTCCTGCGCCGTGCGCTGGCTGCGCTCGGTGCGGATGTCGAGCGGGTCCTTGGGCGCCTGGAAGGGGTCCCAGAGGTCATAGCCCAGGCGGTCCACGAACTTGCGCCGGCGCGGGTTCATCTTTTCATAGATCTCGCGCTTGAGGCGCGCCTGCTCGGCGGTGAGATTGCGCGGGACTTCCTCGGCGAAGAGGCGCGCGGCCGCGGCGCCGGGCTGGGGAGCGCCGGGAGCAGCCGGGGGGCGGGAAGGGGCGTCGCCCATGTCAGTCTTCCGCCCTGGCCGGGCCGATGCCGAGATAGTTTTCGTCATAGCGCGTCAGAAGCGCCATGGAGAGCGGCACATAGACCTCGCCGAGCTCGAAGCGCGACTCGACGGTCTCGGCGATCTCGCGGCTCAGGGTGTCGAGCCGGCTCTGGAAGCGTTCCAGCCGCACCGTGGGGTAGGACTTGCCCTTGTCGAAACGCGAGAGGCCGCACACATGGGCCTCGCCGCCGATCTCCGTGGGGATGCCGTAGAGGCGGCAGGTGATGGGGCGGCCGTCATAGAGCAGGCAGCGGTCGTCGGCCCCGAGCAGCGGGCAGCGCACGCGCAAGCTGGCCGCGCGGGCCATGATAGCCCTGGGGCTTTCGCCGTCCTTTTCGGCGCGGAACATCTCGCGCTTGTGGCGCGTGAGCGCGCGGTCGATCTCCGAGGCGCGGGTGAGGATGTCCGAGCGCTCGCGGCCATGCCCGAAGGCCGCGTTGAAGGCCGCGTTGACGGCCATGGCCTCCACCAGGGAAAGGTCAAAGAGCGCGTGGCAGCAGTCGCTGCAACCCTCGTGGCAGGTGACGCATTCGGGATATTTGGCCGTCACATGGGCGAAGATGGCGTCCGCCTCGTCCCTCAGGGTGGCGTAGCTGGCAAAGATGGGGCTCAGGTCTGGGATCATGGATGTTTCCTGGGGCGCCCCGCGCCGGCGGCACGGCTGCGGGCGCCAAATAGGGAAGTGCCGCCGGGCATGCGTATCATGCACGCACCCGGCGGCACTCCTGAACGGCCTCCGCCTGCGGCGCGAAAACGCGGCGCCCGGCGGGAAAGCTTACATTTCTTCCACGGTGATGGCGTTGCTCTCGCAGACCTCGACACAGGATTCACAGCCGAGGCACTCGTCGGCGTTGACGGGGTCGGACTTGCCGTCCTTCATCTGGTAGACTTCCACGGGGCAAACGTCCACACACTCGCCACAGCCCACGCACTTGTCGGTATCGACGGTCACATTGTAGCCCATTGTTTCCTCCAGAAATTTGGTGTTCCGCTTTTTTACGGGCAGGCCCTGCCCGCTCGCGTAAGGGATAGCGTCACGGGGGGAGGCTGTCAAGTAGCTCCCCGCGTTTTCCCCGGCGCGGAGGCGGCTTCAGGGCACAAGCCGCGCCTGGTAGAGGCGCCCCTGCCGCACGATCTGGAGGATGACCTCGGGCGCCAGGCGCTCGCGCCGGAACACGTCCACCAGTTCCTTGCGGCTTGCCATGCGGCGCCCGTCGATGCCGGCGATGCCGTCGCCGGGCCGCAGAAAGTCCGCCGGGCCCGCGTCGCGCACGGAGGCCACAACAGGCGCGCCCTTGCCGTCTTTTACGGAAAAGCCCCAGCGGCGCTCCATGAGGCGCCCTGCCGCGGCGTCATCCAGCGGCACGGGCGTGAGGGTCACGGTGCGCGTGCCGTTCTTGCGGCGCAGGGCCACGCGCACGCTCTCGCCGGGCATCTGGTTGCGCAGGGCGTTCACAAGGTCGCGGCCGTCGCGTAAGCCCGTGCCGTTGAGGGAAAGAAGGATGTCACCGGCCGTGATACCGGCCCCGGCCGCCGGCGTGCCGGACACCGCCTCGCGCACGAGCACGCCCGCGGGCTCGATGCCCAGCGCCCGGGCCGTGCGGCCGTCCACATCCTGCCCGAGCACGCCGAGCCAGAGCGGCGCGCTGTGGCTGCCGGCCATGATGTCGTCGAGCACGCGGCGCGCCTTGCCCGCGGGAATGGCGAAGCCGATGCCCTCGCCGCGCGCGTCCACAACGGTGTTGATGCCGATGATGCGCCCGTCGAGGTCAAGCAGCGGGCCGCCGCTGTTGCCGGGGTTGATGGCCGCGTCCGTCTGGATGAGGTCGGTGAGCATGCCGCCCTCGTTGCGGATGGAGCGCCCGAGGGCCGAGATGACGCCGGTCGTCACGGTATGATTGAAGCCGAAGGGGTTGCCGATGGCGATGACCGTTTCCCCGGGCAGGAGGTCGCCCGTATCGGCCAGCCGGGCCGAGGGCAGGCCCGAGGCGCCGCGGATTTCCAGCACGGCGAGGTCAAAATCGGGTTCCGCCCCGAGCACCCGCGCCGGGAAGTCGCGGCCGTCCTGCAAATGGACCATGATCTCGCCGCCGCCCGCGACCACATGGGCGTTGGTCAGCACGAGGCCGCGCCCCCCATCCACGATGACGCCGCTGCCAAGGCTCGCCCTTTTGCGGCCCTGGCTGCCCAAACGGTCAGGCAGAGGCCCGAAAAAGCGCTCCAGCGGCGACAGGGCGCCGCGCTCGGCAGGCAGGGCGCTCGTGATATTGACCACGGCCGGCGCCGCGGCCTGCACCACGCGCACCACCGGGGTGAGGCGCGCCGAACTGGCGGGAATGGCTGGGGCGGGAATGGCCGGGGCGGCAAGGGCGCTCCCTGCGGCAAAAAAAGCGAGCAGGAGCAGCGGCAACACCGGCACACGGAGGCACCGGCGCCGGAAAAATCTGGCCGGGCGCCCTTTCACCGTGCGGCCTCCTGCGCGGCCAGGGCCGCCCCCACGGTCTCGAGCAGTACGCCCTCGGCCGCTGCCATGGGCAGGTCGATGGTGCCGCCGGCGGCATTGCGGTGGCCGCCCCCGCCGAGGGCCTGGGCCATGGCGCGCACGTCCACCCAGCCGCGCGAGCGCAGGCTGAACTTGCAGCTTTCCTCCCTCTCCTCCCGCAACAGCGCGGCCACGCGCACGCCCTTGATGCGCCTGAACCAGTCCACCAGGCCTTCCATTTCCTCCTTGGTGGCGTGGCACTCGCGCATGTCCTCCCTAAAGACCGGGCACACGGCCACGCGCTCGTCGCAGGCGAGGCGCACGCGGCCGAGCAGGCGGCTCCAGAGGTGGACGCGGCCCATGCTCCAGCCGCTGTCCAGCTGCTCGCGCAGGTCGGCGATGCGGCAGCCCCCGCGGGTGAGCAGCGCGCAAAGCTCAAAGACATCGGCGCTGGTATTGCCGTGGCAGAAGCCGCCGGTATCGGTGATGAGCCCCAGCGCCACGGAATCGGCGAGCCCGCCCGTCAGCGGCTCGCCGAGGGCCAGCGCCACGCAGGCCATGAGTTGCGCCGTGGCGGCCGCGTCGGGCGTCACCCAGTTGGCCACCGTGCCCATGCCCGGGCCGCCGAGGTGGTGGTCGATATTGACGCTCGGAAAGTCGGCCACGCAGGCCGCGAGCTCGCGGCCGAGGCGGCCGGGCGTGTCGCAGTCGAGCAAAAGCGCGCTTTCGGGCGCGAAGGGGAGGTGCGAGAGGCTGGTGTGGAGTTTCGCCGGCAGGGGCAAAAAGTCCAGCGTGGCCGGGAGGCCCGTGGGGCTGTAGAGCGTGAACTCGCGCCCGAGGGCGTGAAAGATCCAGCCGGCCGCCGCCATGGAGCCCAGGGCGTCGCCGTCAAGGTTGACGTGGGCCGCAATGAGCACGCGGTCAAGGCCGCGCACGGCGTCGGCCACGCGCAGGGCGTCGCCGCGCCATTTTTCGGGCACGGCGTCAATCAGCGGCATAGATCTCCACCTCGCTGTCGATCATTTCTTCGGGAGAGACGGCTTCGAGCATCAGGCAGCACTTGTCCATGCGCGAGCGCAGGTGGCGCTCGCTGTTGGAGATGGACACCACCGCGAGCCGGAGCCGGGTGAGGCTGTCTTCCGTCCCGGCCTCGGCCACGGCCACGTTGAACGTGTTGCGCGCCTTCTGCTTCAGGCTGTTGGCCACGCGGCGCTTGGCCTTGAGGTTGTCGTTGCCGTCCAGGCTGAATTCGACGGTCAGCACCGCCACGAACATGGGCATGGTCTTTTCCGTGCACAGAAAGGGGCGGCCCGCGCTCGCCGCGCAAACCGCCCCTGATACTGCATCGACGTGCTACAAGGTGGCGGCTTCCTCCACGGTCTCGAAGGCCTCGATGATGTCGCCGACCTTGACATCGTTGAAGTTCTCGAGGCCCACGCCGCACTCGTTGCCCTTGACCACCTCGCGGGCGTCGTCTTTGAAGCGCTTGAGCGAGGCGATCTTGCCGGTGTAGATGACCACGCCGTCGCGCAGGAGGCGCACGCCGGCATTGCGGGCGATCTTGCCGTCCGACACGTAGGAGCCCGCGATGATGCCCACCTTGGGCACGCTGAAGGTCTCGCGCACCTCGGCCTGGCCGAGATAGACCTCGCGCTGCACCGGGGCCAGCATGCCGGCCATGGCACTCTTGATGTCGTCCACGAGCTTGTAGATGATGTCGTAGAAGCGGATGTCCACGTTCTCGCGCTCGGCCACGTCCTTGATGCGCGCTGCCGGGCGCACGTTGAAGCCGATGATGATGGCCTGCGAGGCCGAGGCGAGCAGGATGTCCGACTCGCTGATGGCGCCCGTGCCGCCGTGCACCACGTTGATCTTCACCTTGTCGGTGCTCAGCTTGTTGAGCGCCTCGGTGATGGCCTCGAGGCTGCCCTGCACGTCGGCCTTGAGCACGAGGTTGAGGGTCTGGGCCTCCTGGCTCTCCGCGCTTCTGGAGAGGAAGGTCTCCAGCGTGACCTTGGCCTCGGAGCGCAAATCGTGCTCGCGCTGGCGCACGGCGCGCGAATCTGCGATGCGGCGGGCGAGCTTGTCGTCGGCCACCACGAAGAACTCCTCGCCGGCCTCGGGCACGCCCTCGAAGCCCTGCACCTCCACCGGGATGGAGGGGCCGGCCTCCTTGACCTTCTTGCCCTGGTCGCTCGTGAGCGCGCGCACGCGCCCGGAGAACGGCCCGCACACGAAGTTGTCGCCAAGCCGCAGCGTGCCCTCCTGGATGAGCACGGTCGCCACCGGGCCGCGGCCCTTGTCGAGCCGGGCCTCCACGATGTGGCCGCGCGCGGGCTTGTCCGGGTTGGCCTTGAGGTCCATGATCTCCGATTGCAGGGCCACGAGCTCGAGCAGGTCGTCAAGGCCCTCGCGCGTCTTGGCGGACACGCGGGCGACGACTGTATCCCCGCCCCAGTCCTCGGGCTGGAGGCCGAGCTCGGCGAGCTCGCGCAGCACGCGGTCAGGGTCGGCGCCGGGCTTGTCCATCTTGTTGACGGCCACCATGATGGGCACATTGGCCGCGCGCGAGTGGTTGATGGCCTCGCGCGTCTGCTCCATGACGCCGTCGTCGGCCGCCACAACGAGGATAACAAGATCCGTCACCTGGGCGCCGCGGGCGCGCATGGCCGTGAAGGCCTCGTGGCCCGGCGTGTCGAGGAAGACGATCTCGCCGCGCTTGGTCTTCACATGGTAGGCGCCGATATGCTGGGTGATGCCGCCGGCCTCGCCGCTCGTCACGTTGGACTTGCGGATGGCGTCGAGCAGCGAGGTCTTGCCATGGTCCACATGGCCCATGATGGTGACCACCGGCGGCCTCGGCTTGAGGCTTTCGGGCGCGTCTGCCTCCTTGGGCACGAGGTAGTCCTCCTCGGAGAAGCCGGCCTTTTCCACCTCATAGCCGAACTCGGCCGCCACCAGAGTGGCGGTGTCGATGTCCAGCGACTGGTTGATGGTGGCCATGACCCCGAGCCCGAAGAGCACCTTGATGATCTCGTTGGCCTTGAGGCCCATCTGGTGCGCCATGTCGGCCACCCGGATGGCCTCGGTGACGCGGATCTTGCGCTTGGCGGCCTTGATGGGCTGGGTGGCCTGCGGCGCGGCCTGCACCTTGCCGCCCTTGCGGCGCGAGCGGCCACGGTTGAGGCGCAGCCCCTCCTCGTCGTCGCCGTGGCGCCCGAAATCGCCCTGCTGGAAGTCCACGGTGCGGCGGCCCTTGAGGCGCTTTTTCTTGCTCTGGCCGTCGCGGCTGTCAGCCTGGCCCGGGGCCGGCTGGCCAAAGCCGGGCGCGCCGGGGCGCGGGGCCCCGTAGCCGCCGGGCCGCCCTGCGCCGGAAGGCCCGGGCCGCTGGCCGTCACGATAACCGCCGGGCCGCTGGCCGTCGC
>NZ_JAAVBE010000004.1:39283-76349 GCF_014803725.1 Desulfovibrio sp. | reverse complement strand
TCCGAACTCGGCAGTTAAGCTCTTCCTCGCCGATGATACTGCGCATCTTCGCGCGGGAAAGTAGGAAGCTGCCAAATTCTTCCACCGCCCCCGAAAGGCACACCGCCTTCCGGGGGCGGTCGCGTTTAAGGGGTAAGCAGAGTGGTAAGCCGCTATCGTACATGGAAAGAAAGCTCAAATCATGGTGCTTTTTGAGTTAATTTTGTTGTGTTGTTGATGTATTTTCGATGCTATTCTGTAGACCACCCGTACTTTTACACCGTATAATAATTTCGCGTGAAACTATTGGCGCAGCAAAGAGGCCAAATTGTCCTGATGACATGCCTGTGCCGTGATTTTCTGCTCCACCAAGTAGAATATCATAACCACGTGACCCACAAATTTTACCTGCCTTTTCAAGACATGTTCCAATATTGCTGTAGTAGCCAGAGCAATCTATGGAATGGAGAACTTCTCCATTCGGGCCGCTGATTTGTTTGGATGTTGCGCATCCTGCAATCAGGACCATCAACCAACCTAAATGAATAGAATGTGATAATTTCATATCTCAGCTCCATTTCTGGCTATAATGTTCAATAGGTTGCCCACTCCCTGAAAAGGAGGAATTGCCCCTGCTTATTTAATTTGACCTACTATTGTAGGTCGATTTTGTCAAGGCATACCGTATAGCGAAGGCATGAGAAAAAGCTATGACGAGGATAACCTAGCAAAGACGTTCATGCCTGGCGTTCTTAGGCGCTATCGTGATGCAGCAGGGCTGTCCCAGCAGGACCTGGCCGACAGTGTAGGCATCTGCAAGAGCTATATCTCGTCGCTGGAGTTGGGCTATCGTGCGCCCAATTTAAATTTATTGGTAAAGATAGCGGACGCCCTTCACATCAAGCCAGGGCAGCTGGTGGACGAAATGGTGACGGAAGCGCAAAAAAGTTCTTCCACTCCCTGCTGAACTGGCATACCAGCCAGGAGTCTCCTGTTCTCGAAACTCCTCCATGGTTCACTCGCCTGCACAATCAAGCTGCCTTGTGTTGCAATTCCTACTTATTCCTCTGCGAACTGTGCATCTGTCGTTTGTACACGGCGACATGGAGCCCGTATCGGCTTAACCCGCGGCGAAAGAAATGACCCCCAATGCCCGGCTCTGCGTGGTGCCCCATGCCGGGCATGCAGCCTTACTCGACAATTCTCCTGTCGTGTGGGCGGCCATCAGCCAGTTTCTCAACGCCCCTCTTCAGGAACTGGAAAAGGGCGCGGAAAAGGCAAAGCTGTAAGGGAGGCTGTGGAAGGCAGGTCGAGCCGCCCGCGTCCCGGCTGGCGGATTGCTCCAGCAAGCGGGCAGCTTTTGCGCGGGCCTAAAAACCCAGCGTGCTCTCGGGCCCGGGTCTGTCGGGGAGCGGCGCGCGGCCGGCCGTGGAACTCCCGCCCCCAAAGCGCAGCAGGAACATGCCCGAAAAGCTCTTGCCCTTGTAGACCTCCACGCGGAAGAGCCGGGCGCCCCGGTCCACGGAGAAGCGCGGCTGAAAGTCCCTGCGGCGCAGGGCGATGCCGCTTTCATCGGGCCGGCCGCAGTCCATGCCGATGGCATTGACGCGGTAACCGGGCTCGGGCCGCACAATGGCCGCGTCCCGCACATCGAGGATGCTCCCGAAGGGGACGGTCTCCTCGCGGCCGTCCACCTGCACGGTCATGGCGTCGCGGCTCGCGTCCACCTCCCGCCAATCCGGCCGGATGAGGGTGATGGTGCGGTTGCCGTAGTGGATGCAGATCCTGTCGCTCTTGCCCTCGCAGGGGAGCACGGCCATGATGGGCTTGGAGGTGATGGCGCGGGCCGGGCTGTTTTTGGGCAGCGGCAGATAACTGATGGCCGGGCGCACGTCGTCGAGCGGCAGGAAGACGCGGTTCTCCGCAAAGGAAACCCCCAGGTTGTCGCGCAGGGCCCGGGCCACGCCCGCGGGCGTAAGCTCGAAATCGCGGCTGAAGCGCACGCCCGCGCGGCTGAGAAAAGCCTCCACCATGAGCAGGTGATAATACGCGCGCAGCTCCACGGGAAATTCCTTGCTCGCCTCGAGCCCGAAGGCCGCCTTGCCGTGGCGCACGGCAAAGTACGAGAGGCTTTTTTCCATCTCCCGGTCGCCCGCGGCCGTGTGCGTGTTGTGCACGTGCAGGGCGTGGATGGGCCGGATGAGGCGGCTGTTGGCCTCCCGGGCCACGGCATCGGCCTCGGCGGCGAGCTCCCCCATGAAGGTGCCCGGGTCGAGCTCGTCCTGGTCGATGATGACCGACTGCCCCCAGCGCGCCGGGTTGCGCAGCCTGTCCTCGTGCCGCGGCCGGTAGTAGCCGCTGCCGTCGTGCAGGTTGAGCACGAGGCCCACCTGCGGGTGCCGGATGAGCTCCTGGATGCGGCGCACGGTGGCGAATTCGGGGTCGCTCTCGGGAAGGCGCGCGAACTTGCGGTTCATGTCGCCGTGAAGGCCGCGCGAGCGCTTGATGATGCTCGGGAAGTTGAGATTGGGCACCACCCAGACCGCGCCCTCGGCGATTTCGTAGCGGGTGGCCAGCAGCGTGGCCGCGGAAAAGCCTCCGGGCTCGTCCCCCTGGATGCCCCCCACCACCAGCACCGCGCGGGGCGCCACGCCAAGGCGGATGGTGGTGAAGTCGAGCGGAAAGGTCTCGGCCCGGGGCGCCCGGCAGGGAACCAGGAGCACGGCGGAAAAGACGAGCAGCGCGAGCCCGCGGAGCAGGGCGCCCAGCGCATGAGAGCCCCGGCTCCCCCCGCGGGGGGCGGAAGCGGAGAAGGACTGCCGGGGCGCATGCCCGCGGGCCGTGAAAGTGGTGTCTTTCCGCATCACTGCTGCACCATTCCTGATTCGGCGATTTTTACGCCATTCGCCGCCCTCCGGCAAGAGGAAAGGCGCGCCTCCTCACGCGTACCGGCCTTGCGCGCGGCTTGACGCGGCCGGGCAAAGCCTCTATAAAAGTGCGCTTTCGCCGCCCGTGATTTCTGGCATTTCCGGGCGCCCCCCGGGCGTCGCAGGCCGTGCCGCGCAGGGCCGCTCCCGGCCGGCGGAGAAGAGAACCTGTTTCGCGCCAGCGGGGAGCCCGCATGTTCGAGAGCCTTTCCGACAGACTTTCCGGCGTTTTCCGCTCCTTCGGGGGCCGTCAGCTCACCGAGGAGAATATCCAGGCGGGCCTGAGGGAGGTGCGCCTTGCCCTGCTCGAGGCGGATGTCAATTTCCGTGTCGTCTGGGATTTTGTGGAAAGCGTGCGCGAAAAGGCCCTCGGCCAGGCCGTGCTCAAGGGCGTGAGCCCGGCGCAGCAGGTGGTCAAGATCGTTCACGACGAGCTCGTGGCCCTTCTGGGCGGCGAGGCCCAAGGGCTCTCCTTCGAGGGTACAAAGCCCGCAGTCATCATGCTGGTGGGCCTGCAGGGCTCGGGAAAGACGACCTCCGCCGCCAAGATCGCCAACCTGCTCAGGCGCGGCAAGCACCGCCCCTATCTCGTGCCGGCCGACGTGTACCGGCCCGCGGCCATCGACCAGCTCCATGTGCTCGCGCGCGAGCTCGACATGCCGGTCTATCCCTCCACGCAGGACATGGACCCGGTGGACATCGCCCGCGATGCCGTGGCCGTGGCCCGCGAGGCCGGCGCCGACGTGGTGCTGCTGGATACGGCCGGGCGCCTGCATGTGGACGCGCCCCTCATGGACGAGCTCGCCGCCATCAAGGAGGCCGTAAAGCCGCAGGAGATTCTTTTCGTGGCCGACGCCATGACCGGCCAGGACGCGGTCACGGTGGCCGAGGCGTTCAACGAGCGCCTCGGGCTCACGGGCGTGGTGCTCACCAAGATGGATGGCGACGCGCGCGGCGGCGCGGCCCTCTCCATCCGCTCGGTGACGGGCGCGCCGGTGAAGTTCGTGGGCGTGGGCGAAAAGCTCTCCGAAATGGAGGTCTTCCACCCCGACCGCATCGCCGGGCGCATCCTCGGCATGGGCGACGTGCTCACCCTCGTGGAAAAGGCGCAGGACGCCTTTGACGCCGAGGAAGTGGAAGCCATGGCGCGCAAGATGCGCAAGGCGAGCTTCGACCTGGAGGACTTCCGCACCCAAATGCGCCGCGTCAAGAAGCTGGGCTCGCTGGAAAGCATCCTCAAGATGATCCCGGGCCTCGGGGGCCTCACGGACAAGCTGGCCCAAGCCAACGGCGCCCTCCCCGAGGCGGAGCTCGCCCGCACGGAGGCGATCATCAATTCCATGACCCCGGCGGAGCGCCGCGACCCCGACATCCTCAACGGCAGCCGCCGCGCGCGCATCGCCAGGGGCTCGGGCACCAGCGTGGCGCAGGTGAACCAGCTGGTGCGCCAGTTCACCCAGATGCGCAAGATGATGCAGGGCATCATGACCGGCCGTGGGCAGGGCAAGGGCCTGCCCCGTATGCCGCGCGGCCTCCCCGGTGGCATGCCGGGCGGATTTCCGGGCATGGGCGGATTTCCCGGTATGGCCGGGATGCCCGGAATGCCCGGTACCGCGGGCGCCGGCGGCCATGGCGGCAAGTCCGCCGCGGCGAAGAAGCGCAAAAAGAAAGAGCGCCAGCAAAAACGCAAGAAAAAATAACCCGCGGGCACAAGGCCCCGCGCTTGCCCTTTTGCGGGCGCAACGCTACACTTGAATACTAACGCAAGGGAGCAGAACACATGGCAGTGAAACTGAAACTTACCCGCCTTGGCAGCAAGAAGCATCCGTTCTACCGCGTGGTCGCCGCCCGGGATGAGACCCGCCGCGACGGGCGCCCGCTGGAATTCCTCGGCTTTTACGACCCCATGACCAACCCCGCGGATGTGCGCCTCGATGCGGACAAGATCCGCGCCTGGCTCGACCGTGGCGCGGAACCCACCAGCACGGTGCGCTCCCTGCTCAAGAAGCACCTGGCCTGACATCCGGCGAGGCCTGCAACGACGCTTGCGCCGAGGGTGCCCTTAAGGGGGTGCTGTGGGGCGGATATGCGCCTGCGGCGCGCCTGGCCGCATGTGCGGCCGCCGGGGCAGGCCCATGCGGCGCCTTTTGGCGTTGCGGTGGAGGTGCCTGATGAAAGCTCTGATCGAAAATATCGCCCGGGCCCTGGTGGACGACCCCGCCGCCGTGGAGGTGCGCGAGGTGGACGGCGACCAGGCCACGGTGCTCGAACTCAAGGTGGCGAGCGATGACCTCGGCAAGGTCATCGGCCGGCAGGGCCGCACCGTGCGCGCCATGCGCACCCTGCTCGGGGCCGCGTCCATCCGGGCGGGCCGGCGCACCGTCCTCGAGATACTGGAGTAGGGCGCCGGTGGCCGCACCCGCCGCAAAGCCGGCCACCGCGAGCCAGGGGGGTGCCGCAGTCCCCGAGGGCTTTGTGGAATTGGGCAGCGTGGCCCGGCCCCACGGCATTCGCGGCGAGCTCGCCGTGGACTGGTTCGCGGACGCAGCCCCCGGCGCCTTCAAGCGGCTCTGGCTCTGCCGTCGCGGCAGTGAGCCGCGCCCCCTCGGCGTGCTTGGCAGCCGGGCGCACAAGGGGCGCCCCCTGCTGCTCCTCGAAGGCGTCACGAGCCGCGACGAGGCCGAAGCCCTGCGCGGCGCCCTCCTGTGCGTGCCCCGCGCCGAGCTTCCCGAGCCTTCCGAGGACGAAGCCTATCTCGCCGACCTCATGGGCGCGGATGTCCACCTCCCGGACGGCAGCCGGCTTGGCCGCCTCGACCATGTGGAGATGCCCGCCGGCCAGGAGGTCTGGGCCATCCGCACGGACGACGGCCGCGAGATCCTCTTCCCGGCACGGCCGGACTTTATCCGCTCCTTCGACCTCAAGGCCCGGCAGGTCTGCATCGACCCGCCCGAGGGCCTTCTGGACGTGTATCTTGCCTGAACTTCCCGAAGTGGAAACCGTGGTGCGCACGCTCGCGCCGCATGTGACAGGCTGGCGCATCGCGGGCGCCGAAGTGCTGCGGCCCTCGGCCGTGCATCCCCTGAGCCTGCCGCTCGGGAGCCTCGCCGGCCTTGCCGTCACGGGCGTGCGCCGGCGCGGCAAGCTCATCCTCATGGATGTGGCGCCCGGCTCCGACCCTGCGCCGGGGAGTGCCGCCACTGTCCCAACCGTCATCGCCGTGCATCTGCGCATGACCGGGCGCCTGCTGCCGCGCCCTGCCGGGAGCGCGCCGGGCGCCTATACCCGCTGGTTCCTCGACCTTGAGGCGCAGGACGGCACGGCGCAGCGCCTGTTCTTTGACGATACCCGCGCCTTTGGCACCGTGCTTGCGGCAACGCCGGCCCTGCTGGAACAGTGGGATTTCTGGCGCAGCCTCGGCCCCGAACCGCTGGAGCTGGACGAAGCCGCCTTCGCGGTGCTCTTGCGCGGCCGCAGGGCCGTCAAGGCGGCCTTGCTCGACCAGCGCGTGGTGGCCGGCATCGGCAATATCTATGCGGACGAGAGCCTGCACCGCGCCGGCATCGACCCGCGCCGCCCTGCCGGCGGGCTCGACGCGCGGGAGCGCCGCGCCCTGCTTGGCGCGCTTCGGGACGTGCTCACCCTCGCCATCGCCCAGTGCGGCAGCTCCATCCGCGATTACCGCGACGCGGACGGCAATGCCGGCGCCTTTCAGAACAGCTTTGCAGTCTATGGGCGCGACGGCGAACCCTGCCGGGCGTGCGGCCACCCGCTCGCCCGTATGCGCGTGGCCGGACGGGCCACGGTGTATTGCCCGCACTGCCAGCGTTGAAGTCGGCGTTTCTCAAAGTCAGTCCCTCACGGTAGTCACGCGCAGGGGCTCTTTTTCGGGTATTTCCACCCTGATCCTGCCATGTGTCCCGGTGTCGAGCAGCGGGATATGGCGCGCCGCGAGCCACGCGCGCAGCCGCCTGCCCGGATAGCCCCAGCGGTTACGGAAGCCGCAGCCGGCGAGCACCAGTTCCGGCTGCACCGCCTCATGGAAAGCCGGGAGGAAGCTGCGGTCGGAGCCGTGATGCGGCGCCACGAGGATGCGCGCGGAAAGGTCGGCGCCAGCCGCCAGCAGCCGCCGGAGCACGGCCGGCCCGGCATCGCCCGTGAACAGCACAAGGCCCTCGCCGTTGCGGGTGAGCCGGAGAACCAGCGAGGCATCATTGCCTGACCAAGAGCCCGGCGTTGTTTCTCCGCCATCTCCGCCTTCCGCGGCCATGCGCGGCGGGTGCAGCACTTCCAGCGCATAGCCGTCCCCCAGCACCACCGTGTCCCCGGCGGCGAGCGCCGCGGCCGGCGCCTCTTGCCGGGCCTCGCGCCAGCGCTCGCGCCGTTCGCCTTTGGCGTCGCGGCCATTGTGGAAGAGCTGTTCCACCCGGAAGCTATGGAGCAGGTGGAAGAGTCCGCCCACATGGTCGAGGTCCGGGTGCGTGTTGATGACGGCATCGAGCCGCGGGGCGTCATTGGCGGTGAGGAGCGGGTCGAGCAGCGCCTTGCCCGTATCGAAGCCTGGCGACAGCGCGCCGCCGCCGTCGACGAGGATGCGTCCATGCCCCGGGAGCCGCAGGGTGACGGCGAGCCCCTGGCCCACGTCCAGCACTTCCAGGCGGGGAGCCGGGTCGAGCCGTGCGGCCAGCCGCAGCGTCGGCCCCACGCAGAGCAGCAGCAGCCCGGCCACGAGCCAGCGCCGCGCCTTGAGCCGCGTTGCGGGGCGCCCGTCCCCGGCCATGACGGCGAGCGCCACGCCGATGGCCGCGAACGCCGCAAGCGCCGTCCCGTGCGGCCGCAAGCTGGCCGGCCCCTCCAGCAGGCCGTGCCGCTGGAGCAGGTCGAGGCAGGCGAGCATCGCTTCGCAGGGGAGAGAAGCCATATGGAGGCTGATCCGGGCGCAAGCCTCAAGGCCTGCCGCCGCGCAGCCGAGCCCCAGAGCCGCCCCCGGGAGCACCACGAGGTCGACCGCGGGCAGCCAGAGCACATTGAGCGGAAACCAGAGCCCGAGAGTGCCGAAGCGCGCCAGCATGAAGGGGAGCAACGCGAGCTGGATGCAGAAGGAAACGAGGAAGATGGCCCCGAGCCCGTGCAGGACGGCACGGCCGCGCGCGGCGAGGCGCGTCTTCAGGGGCGCCCCGGGTACCGCCGCCGATGTGCCGCTTCCGGGCGCCGGCCACAGGCGCCGCAAGCCTGGCATGGTGAGGCAGATGACGGCCACGCAGAGCACGGAAAGCTGGAGGCTCAGGTCGAAGAGGCTCAACGGGTCGGCGAGCACGATGCAGCCCAGCGCGGCCAGCAGGGCGTCAAGCAGGGTCGCCGTGCGCCCGCGCAAAAGCCACAGGGTCATGAGGCCCAGCATGCACGCGGCGCGCACAAGGGACGGGGGCGCGTTGCCGAGCCAGAGATAGGCCAGCGCCGGCGGCAGGCTTGCCACGGCCACCCACACGGCGCGCGGCCGGGAGAGATAGATGCCGGGGCGCAGGCGCGCCAGCAGAAGCACGCTGAACAGGCCGATGAGCCCGGCGAGCGCGAGATGCTGCCCGGAAAGAGCGAGGCTGTGTGCGAGGCTCGCGGCGGCGAATTCGTCCAGCGTGGCGCGGCTGAGGAAGGAGCGGTCCCCGAAGAGCAGGGCCGGCAGGACGGCCATGGCCTGCGGCATGTCCGTTGGATGGCCGGCTTCTTGCGAGGTCAGCAGCGCGTGCACGAAGTCACGGCGCAGGTCTTCACGCAGCCGCGCGGGCACCGTGCCCGTCCCTGTGACCGTGGGGCTGCCGCTCCACGACCGGCTCCAAAGGCGCCAGAACACGTCTTGCGCGGCCCAGCGCGCCTCGTGCACGGGCTCCGCGCTGTTGGCGAAACCGCGCATGGGTGTGGGCCGACGGCTCACGCAGACGGTCTGCCCGGCGAGCGGGCGGAAGGCGGCGTCGTCCCATGTCCAGGCAACACGCCCTGCAAGGGCGTCCCCGCCTCCCTCCGGGCGCACATCCTCAAGAATGACGCGCAGGCGCCCGTCCGCCAGGCCCTCGACGCGGCGCACCGTGCCGCAGATGCGCACGGGAGGATCTTTCGCCGTTTCGCCGGGTGCTGCCGCAAGCCATGCCGGTTCCGCCGGCGGGGAGCGCAGGGGCGCAAGCTGCCAGTGCCCCATACCGAGGCCGGCGGTGCACAGCGTCAGCGCCAGCAGGGCGCGCCGGGGGGCCCTGAGGCGCGGGTCGGCCAGCAGGAGCAGCAGGGCGCCGGTGAGCCCTTCCGCCGGCCAGAGGGCTGCGAGGATACCCGCGCACCAGAAGAGCAGGCAGACCTGCCAGAAGAGGGGCGGCTGGAGCGGCGGGTGGCGCATGCCGCCCCGGGCTCAGGCCAGTTCGCGCGCCATGTCGCGTTCTTCGGCCCGGCGCTTGAGGGTCTCCCGGTGGTCGTGGAGCTTCTTGCCGCGGCCGAGGGCGATCTCCACCTTGATCTTGCCGCGGCTGAAATAGAGGCGCACCGGCACCACGGTGAGTCCCTTCTGGGCCACCATGCCGGCGAGGCGCCCGATCTCGCGGGCATGGAGCAGGAGGCGGCGGGGCCGGTCGGGTTCCTGCGGCACATAGCCCGCATTGGCGTAGGGCGCCACATGCAGCGAGAGGAGCCACGCGCTCCCCTGGCGAAATTCCACATAGCTGTCGATGAAGTTCACCTTGCCGGCACGGATGCTCTTGACTTCGGGGCCGGTGAGGGAGATGCCGGCCTCGGTGAATTCCGAGAGCTCATAGAGGTGGCGCGCCTTCTTGTTGACGGCAATGGCCGCGGAGGGGGTCTTCTTGCTCATGACAGGCCGGATCTTGCGTGGTTGGTGGCGAGAAAGGAAAGCTCCTGCCCGAGCACGCGGTGCAGGCGCTCGTGGATGAGCTGCCGGCCGGCGGCCGCATCGGGCAGGTTGAGGACGGTATGGACAAGCTCGGCGCAGTCGTCCGCGGAGAGCTTGCGCAGCATGTGCTTGATGCCGGGCACGAAGCGCGGCGCCGCCGAGAGCGCGTCCACGCCCATGCCGAGCAGCAGCGCCACGCCCGAGGGGTCGGCGGCGAACTCGCCGCAGACCGACACCGGGATGCCCTCGCGGTGGGCCGCGTCCACCACCCGCTTGAGCGAGCGCACCACCGAGGGGTGCAGGGGCTCGTGCAGATAGGCCACATGGCGGTTGTTGCGGTCGATGGCCATGAGGTAGTGAATGAGGTCATTGGTGCCGATGCTGAAAAAATCGCATTCCCGCGCCAGGGTGTCGGCGGTGAGGATGGCGGCGGGCGTCTCGATCATCACCCCGAGCGGCAGGTGCTGCGCATGGGCCACGCCCGCGGCGGCGAGTTCCTGCCGGAGCTCGTGGAGGATGCGGCGCACGCTCCGCACCTCGCGGGCATCGGTGATCATGGGCAGCATGAGGGCCACATTGCCGGCCACGCCCGCGCGCAAGAGGGCGCGCAACTGGGTGCGGAACAGGTCCTCATGGGCGAGGCAGAAGCGGATGCCGCGCAGGCCCAGCGCCGGGTTGGGCTCGCGCAGGGCGGCATGGGCGGGCAGGGCCTTGTCCGCGCCCACATCCAGCGTACGGAAGATGACCGGCCGCGGCGCAAGCCTGGCGGCGACGGCGGCGTATTCCGCAAAGAGCTCGTCTTCGCCCGGGAGCTCGCGCCCGAGATAGGAAAATTCCGTGCGGTAGAGGCCCACGCCGTCGGCCCCGCACTCGTCAATGTCGCCGAGTTCGGCGGCGTTTTCCAGGTTGGCGCGCACGGAGAGGGCCACGCCGTCCCGGCTCTCGGCCGGGCGTTGCGCGGCCTTGCGGGCATGGGCTTCCCACTGCCCGTAGGCCGCCTTGCGCTCCGCATAGCGCGCGAGGTCGGCCTCGTCCGGCGTGAGCAGCACACAGCCCGAGAGACCGTCCACGATGGCCGTTTCGCCGTCCCGCGCGGCCTCGGGCAGGCCTGTGACGCCCACGAGGGCCGGCACGCGCAGGCTGCGCGCCAGGATGGCCGTATGCGAGGTGGGGCCGCCCTCGGCGGTGAGGATGGCGAGCACGCTTGCCGGCTCGAGCTCCATGACATCGGCCGGGGCCAGGTCTTCGGCAACGAGGATGCCCGCGTCCTTTTGAGCGGCGCCCGTTCCCGAGGCGTCTCCGTGCAGGGCCTCGCCGAGCCTGAGCCCCATGGCGCGCACATCCTGGGCCCGGTCGCGCAGGTAGGGGTCGTCCATGCCGCGGAAGAGCTCACAAAGCTCCTCCACCGTCTCCTCCAGCGCCCAGGCCGCGCAGATCTTGCGGTGTCGGATGCGCGCGAGCGCGGTACCCAGAAGGCGCGGGTCGCTGGCGAGTTCCATCTGCGCGGCGATGATCTCGGCATAGTCGGCGAGGGAGGGGGGCATGTCCGCGAGGGTGGCTTCCAGCTCCGCGCGAACGCGGGCCGCGGCCGCGCGCAGGGCTTCCTCCTCGGCAGGGATGGCTTCGTCCGCTATGCGGCGGTGTTCGCCGCGCGGAGCCCCGTGCAGGCGACGGATGGCCCCGAGGGCCAGACCGGGTGAAACGGGGATGCCATAGATGACCGCGCGCGCCATGTCATTCCTGCATGTCGGCGAAAACGCCGCCCAGGTCGAGCAGGGCCTCGCGCGCGTCCTCGCCGTTGGCCAGAAGGAGCACCTGCGCATGGGCCGGCGGCGCCAGCGAGAGCAGGTCGAGCATGCTCTTGGCGTCGGCCTCACCGGTCTCGGTGATGCAGCGTATCTCCGAGGAATAGCGCTGCGCCGCTTTGGCGAGGCGCGCCGCGGGCCGCGCGTGCAGCCCGCCGCGCAGGTTGAGGACAAGGTTCAGGGCGAGGCCCCGGGGCGTCTCGCGGATGGAATGGGCCATGGCATCGTCTCCGCCGCCATCTTACATGGAGAGGGCGCCGCCGTCCACGGGGAACGGCCGAGGGCTTTCAGGCATCAAGCCCCGGGATGAGCGCATAGAGCTCCTTGGCGCTCCAACCCGTGAGGCGGGCATGCGCCTCGCGGGCGGCCTCGCGCGGTTTGAGCCCTTCGCCGAGCAGGGCGCGCAGGCAGGCGCGGGCGGCCTCTTCGTCGGCACGGTCCGGGGGGGCCTCCGCCGGCCCGATGATGACCGTGATCTCGCCGAGCAGGTCGCGCGCCAGCTCCGCGCCGTCCTCAAGGCGCCCGAGCAGGAATTGCTCGTGCGTCTTGGTGAGTTCCCGGCAGATGGCGAACTCGCGCGGACCGAGGATGGCGGAGGCCACGGCGAGGCTTTCGGCGAGCCTGTCCTTGCGCTCGAAAAAGACGAGCGAGCCCGGGACGGCGGCATAGGCGCGGAAAAGCGCGCGCCGGCCCCCTGCGTCCCGGGGCAGGAAGCCCAGGAAGGTAAAGGGCAAAGGCGGAAGCCCTGCGGCGCTGAGCGCGGCCACCGGCGCCGACGCCCCGGGCACGGGCGAGACCGCGATGCCCTCCCTGCGGCAGGCGCGCACCAGCCGGTAGCCGGGGTCGGCCACAAGCGGGGTGCCCGCATCCGAGATGAGGGCCACCTGCGCGCCCGAGCGCAGGGCGGCGAGCACTTCCTCGCGGCGTTCCTCCTCGTTTTGTTCGTAAAAACTCAGGAAGCGGCGGCCGGGCAGGCCCAGGCGGCGAAAGAGCGCGGCCGCGCGGCGCGTGTCTTCCGCGAGCACCAGGTCGGCTGTTTCCAGCACCTCCCGGGCGCGGGGCGAAAGGTCACCAGGGTTGCCAAGCGGCGTGGCTACGATCCAGAGACGGGGCGAAGTCGAAGGCATGGCGGTAATGCTCGGCGCTGAAGGTTCCGTCGCGGGCCACGAGGCAGACGACATCGAAGCGGCAGGGCGAGGCCCAGGCGTCATGGGCGGCAAGCCAGGCATGGGCCGCACGGGAAAGGTTGCGTTGCTTGGCGGCCGTGAGGGCGCCCTCCGGGCCCCCGCGCTCCCCGCTGGAGCGGGTCTTCACTTCCACAAAGACCACGGTGGCGCCGTCCTGGCAAACGATGTCGAGCTCGAGGCGCCCGGCGCGCCAGTTGCGGTCGAGGATGCGCAGCCCGGCCCGGCGCAAAAGGCCGCAGGCGGCTTCCTCGCCCTGGCGCCCGAGAGCGAGATGGCGGCCGTCCCGCTTCAGCACAGGGCGCCCCACGCGCTCGAAGCGGCATGTGGTCTTTCAGCGGCCGGCAGCACACCACGGAAGGTGCGGCGGTGAAGGGGGCAGGGCCCAAGGCGCCGCAGGGCCTCCAGGTGTTCGCGGGTGCCGTAGCCCATATGGCGTTCAAGGCCATAGCCCGGCCAGCGGCGCCCGAGCGCGGCCATGAGCCGGTCGCGGAAGGTCTTGGCGAGGATGGAGGCGGCCGAAATGGCCGGCTCGCTCCTGTCGCCGCCCACAAGGGCGCGCTGGCGCGGGGGCGCGCCATGACGCGCCTTGCGCCACATCGTCAGGAGCAGGTCCTCGGGGATGGTCCTGTTGCCGTCGATGATCAGCAGACCGGGAGCGGCGCGTAGCGTACAGGCCGCTCGGGCCATGGCCTCGAGCGTGGCCTGGAGGATGTTCACGCGCTCGATGCGCCGGCTCCAGACCACGCCCAGGCCCCAGGCCACGGCGCAGGCGCGGATGGCCGGCGCCAGTTTTTCGCGCTGGCGGGCGCTCAGGAGCTTGGAGTCGGTGAGACCGGGCAAATCGAAGCGGGAGGGGAGGATGGCGGCGCAGGCCACCACGGGCCCGGCGAGGCAGCCGCGTCCGGCCTCGTCGATGCCCGCCACAAGAGACGGCTCCTCACGAGGAGCCGTCAGGCCCCCGGAAAATCCGGGCAGGTGCGGCCGGGGCGATGGGGGGCTTCCGGCCATGGCGGACGCCGGGCGCGCCCGGCGTCCGCGGGTGGCGCTCAGTAGCGGGCGCGCGGCTTGATGCGGGCCGCCTTGCCCTTGCGCCCGCGCAGGTAGTAGAGGCGGCTGCGGCGCACGCGGCCCTGGGCCACGACCTCCACATGGTCGATGAAGGGCGAGTTGATGGGGAAGATGCGCTCCACGCCCACGCCGTCGGAGATCTTGCGCACCGTGAAGCTGGCATTGGTGGTGCCGCGCTGGATGCGGATGACATTGCCCTGGAAGACCTGGATGCGCTCCTTTTCGCCTTCCACGATGCGCAGATACACCTTGACGGTATCGCCCGAGCGGAAGGCGGGCATGTCCATGCGCATGTTTTCGCGCTCGATCTTCTTGATGATATCCATGTCAACTCCTTCATCGGGGCCGGCAAAGGGGCGGGCCGCCGTTTTCAACAAAAATCGCCCAATATCCTGTCGGCCAGGATGGCCGCCGCGCTGCGCACGGAAAGATGGTTTTCGCCCAAAAAACGCAGGGGCCGCAGGCGCCCGTCGCTGAGGGCCGTCACTTCCGGCGCCAGGCCGCGCGCCGTGCCGAGCAGGAGCAGCACCGGGCCCTCGCGGCACCAGTCCCGCACCTTTGCGGGCGTGAGCGGCGGGGCGGCGCGCTTTTTCTCCGGCCATGCCGCGGACGTTGCCACGAGGCGCGGCGCCGTGCCCGCGCGGGCCGTGGCCTCGGCGATGGCATCGTCCAGCGAGGGCATGCCGCGCACCAGCGAGAGCGCCCGGCTGCGGTCGCTCCGCAACGGGCCGGCGGCTCCTCCCCAGTGGCGGAGGATGGCCCCAAGCAGCCTCAGCTGGTCCTCAAGGGGCGTTACCACATAGAAAGGCCCCATGCCATAGCTGCGCGAAATCCGGGCTATATCGTGTACGTCAAGATTTGTCAAAGAGGACGCGCCGCATTTTCGCCCTTCGAGGAGGACGGGATAATGGAGGAGGCAAAAGGAGAGGTTGCGGCCGGGCCGCTCCCGCGGGAGGGCGGCGAGGGCCGCGGCGTCCGCGCGGTCGAGGGGCGCCTCGTCCAGCAGCTCCGGGCGCTGGCGCAGGGTTGCGGCGAGCGCCTCTCCGCGGCGCCAGGCCGCGATGGCCGCATGGTCGCCGTTGCGCAGCACGGCGGGTACGGGAAGGCCCTCGAAGATTTCGGGACGCGTATAGTGCGGATATTCGAGGATGCCGGCGGAAAAGCTCTCGTCCTCGCCCGAGGCCTCCTTGCCCATGAAGCCGGGCACAAGGCGCCCCACGGCCTCCATGACGGCCAGCGCCGCCGTTTCGCCGCCGTTGAGCACGGCGTCGCCCACGCAGACGGGCGTGAGCGGCAGGAGCCCGGCCACGCGCGCGTCAAGTCCCTCGTAGCGGCCACAGATGAGGGTCAGATCTTCTTCGCGGGCACATTCGCGGGCAAGGGCCTGGGTGAAGGGGCGCCCCGCGGGCGTGAGGAAGAGGATGCGCCCGGGCCTCGCTATCTCGCGCACGGCCGCGGCCACGGGCCCGGGCTGGAGCACCATGCCCGGCCCCCCGCCATAGGGCCGGTCGTCCACATGATGATGCCTGTCCGTGCTGAACGTGCGCGGGTCGTGGAAGCTCACGTCCACCACGCCGGCTTCGCGGGCGCGCCCCATGAGGCCGGTGGCGAGCGGCGAGGTGAAAAATTCGGGAAAGAGCGTGACGAGATGGAAGCGCATGCCGGGAACTTGCCGGAAAAGCTGCCGCCTGTCCATGCGCGGGAGGGGCTTTTGCAATCAGGAGAGGAAGGACTGCCAGGTGAGCCAGCGCAGGTCCACGGGAAAGGGCGCATCACCCGGGAGCGCCACACAGAGCGCATGCCCCGGGGCCACCACGAAGCGCCACGAGAGCCGCGCGCCCGCAAGGGTGCAATATCCGGCGCCCTGCCTTGCCCCGTCATGGGCTGCGCGGGCCGCGGCCTGCCAGCTTTCGGGGGCGCCGCCAAGGGCCTTGAACAGGGCTTCGGCGAGCAGCCAGCGCCTCAGGCCAGCCTGAGGCGTCGGCGCCGGCGCCGCAAAGCCCCGGTCAGTGGAGGGCATGCCGTCCGCCGGCTCGGCGTCCACCGCGCTGTACCCTGCCGGGCGCCCGGCTGTCTCCCCGGGCGTGAGCACGAGGCAGAAGGCCGCGGCGCCGCTGTGGCTGAAGGCGACGCGCCAGCCCGGGGCGCCCGCCACGCGGGGGCGCCCGCGTTCATCCATCTCAAGGGTGGCAGAACCGGGCAGGGCGCGGAGCGCGAGCAGCCGGGCGAGCAGGCGCGAGGCGCGGGCTCTGGGCGCGCTTCCGCCTTGGCCGAAGCGGCGGCAATGGGCCAGTTGCGCCGGGGCGAGCCGGGGGGCGAGGTCTCGCTCCCAGCGGCCGCAAAGCTCGGCGAGGCGTGGTGCTGCCCGGGCTGCGCCGAAATCGGGCAGGGCGGCGGCGAGAAGAAGCGGCATGAGGTCTCCACGGCCGGAGCGCGGCCGCCCGTGCATCCTCGCACAGGGCGCCGGGCAGGGCAAGGGAGCGGCGCCGGCCGCGGGCTTGGGCAGGTCTGGACAAGCGCCGAAATTTCCGCTATGGACTGTCTCCCATAATTCGCCCGTATCGGGCCCGGCGGCCTGCCGTCATGACCTGCCGGCATGGCCAGCCGCCAAAAGGAGACCCCCAATGGCTGTTCAGCAAAACAAGAAATCGCGTTCCCGCAAGGGCATGCGCCGTTCTCATGACCGTGTGGCCAAGCCTGCCGTCATCTATTGCTCCTGCGGCGAACCCACCACGCCCCACAGCGTGTGCCCCAACTGCGGCGCCTACCGCGGCCGCCAGGTGATCGCCCGTCCCGAATCCGAGTGATGCGCGAGAAGCCCGTCATCGCCGTGGATGCCATGGGCGGGGATTTCGGCCCCGCCGTGGTCGTTCCCGGGGCCGTGGAGGCGGCGCGCCTCCACGACCTCCATATCCTCCTTGTGGGCGATACGCCCAAGGTGGAGGCCGAGCTCGCCAAGCTCGACCTGGGGGACGCCCGTTGCGACATTGTCCAGGCCGATGACGTGGTGCACATGAACGAGAAGCCGTCGGACATCCTGCGGCGCAAGAAGAACGCCTCCATCCAGGTGGCCTGCCGCCTCGTCCGCGAGGGCGCGGCCGACGGCGTGGTCAGCGCCGGGCATTCCGGCGCCACCGTGGCCTGCGGCATGTTCATCATGGGGCGCCTCCCCGGCGTGGAGCGGCCCGCGCTGGCGGCGCTTTTGCCCACCGAGAAGGACCCGGTGGTCGTGCTCGACGCCGGCGCCAATGTGGACTGCCGGCCCTACCATCTTTTCCAGTTCGGCCTCATGGGCGACGCCTTCGCCCGCGACCTGCTCGGCTATGCCGCGCCCCGCGTGAGCCTGCTCAGCATCGGCGAGGAGGAGGGCAAGGGCAACAGTCAGGTCAAGGAAGCCTACGAGCTCCTGAAGATGGCCCACAACCTGAATTTTATCGGCAATGCCGAAGGCCGCGACATTTTTACCGGCGATGTGGATGTGGTCGTCTGCGACGGCTTTGTGGGCAATGTGGTGGTCAAGATGAGCGAGGGGCTGGCCTCCGCGCTCGTGCGCATGCTGAAGCGCGTCTTCACCACCGGCTTCATCCCCGCGCTCGGGGGCATGCTCGCGCGCGGCGCCTTCCGCAAGTTCGCGCGCACCCTCGACTATGCCGAATACGGCGGCGCGCCGCTTTTGGGCCTCCAGGGCCTCGCCATCGTCTGCCACGGCCGCTCCAACGCCCGCGCCATGACCAACGCCATCCGCATGAGCGGCGCCTATGTCCGCAAGGAGACCAATGCCCGCCTCGCGGAGACCATTCTCGCCAACGAGGAGCTGACGCGGTTCTCCCGCGCCATCTGAGCGCCGCGGCCGCCTTTTTTCCGCAACCAGTACGGACGCTTCATGACCCTTACCTGCCATCTGCACGCCTTGTGCGCCCATGTGCCCGAAACCGTCGTCACCAACGACGACCTGGCCCGCGTGGTGGACACCAATGACCAGTGGATCGTCGAGCGCACGGGCATCCGGCGCCGGCACAGGCTCGCCGAGACCGAAAACGCCTCCGACCTGGCCCTTGCCGCGGCGCGCCGCTCCCTGGCGGAGGCGCGGCTCGCGCCGCGCGACCTCACCCATGTCATCGCCGCCACCTGCACGCCGGACGCCATCTCGCCCTCGGTGGCCTGCATCCTCGCCGGCGCGCTGGACGCCGGGCCGGTCATGGCCATGGATTTCAGCGCCGCCTGCACGGGCTTTATCTACGGGCTTTCGCTGGGGCAGGCCTTTCTGGCCCAGGCGCCGCAAAGCCGCATCCTCTTCGCCTGCGCCGAGGCGCTGACCCGCCGCCTCAACTGGCAGGACAGGAGCACCTGCGTCCTCTTTGGCGACGCGGCCACGGCCTGCGTGCTCGACAGCGAAGGCGGCGAGGGCTCGGCCGCGGTGGAGGATGTGCTCTGCCAGAGCGACGGCGCGCAGCGCGACCTCATCGTGGTGGGCGGGGGCACCTCGTGCCGCTACGCCGTGGGCGACCCCGTGGACGGGCAGTTCTTCATCAGCATGCGCGGGCGCGATACCTACAAGCACGCCGTGCGCCAGATGGTGCAGGTGTGCGAGACCGTGCTTGCCCGCAACGGCCTTTCCATGAAGGATATCGCGCTCTTCGTGCCGCACCAGGCCAATATGCGCATCATCGAGGCCGTGGGCTCGCGCCTCGGTATCGGCGGGGAAAGGGTGTTCGTGAACCTTGAAGAATACGGCAACACCTCCTCCGCCTCCATCCCGCTGGCGCTCACCGAGGCCCGGGCCGCGGGGCGTATCCGCCCCGGCGACCGCGTGCTCGTCACGGCCTTCGGCGCGGGGCTCACCTGGGGCGCGGCGCTTTTGCGCTTTTAGCGGGCGCCCGGGGTGTGCCCCGGCGCATTGAAATTCCCGGGCGTATGGAGTAGGATGCGCCTTCCCGGCACTTCACAAGGAAGAGGTGGAACGCCATGACACATTCCAGCGCAACGGCCCTTTCGTGGGCCGAAGCGCCCGTGGCCCTGGTCACGGGGGGCTCGCGCGGCATCGGGCGCGCCATCGCCCGCACGCTCGCCCGCGACGGCTATTTCATCATCCTGACCTATGTGAGCCGCCCCGAAGACGCCGAGCGCACCGTGGAGGACATCCGCGCCGCCGGCGGCGAGGCGCGCGCCTTCGCGCTGGACGTGGGCGACGATGCCGCGGTGGAGGCCTTTTTCGCCTCCGAGATCAAGGACAAGGTCAACCTGGCCGTGCTCGTCAACAACGCGGGCATCACGAGGGACGGCTTCCTCATCCGCATGAAGAGCGAGGATTTCGACCGCGTGCTGGATGTCAACCTCGGCGGCGCCTTCGCGTGCAGCCGCGAGGCCGCGAAGATCATGAGCAGGCGCCGCGCCGGGCGCATCATCAATATCGCCTCGGTGGTCGGCCAGATGGGCAATGCCGGGCAGGCCAACTATTGCGCGGCCAAGGCCGGGCTCATCGGGCTCACCAAGTCCAACGCGCGCGAGCTGGCCGCGCGGGGCATCACGGTCAACGCCGTGGCGCCCGGCTTCATCGAGACCGACATGACGGCCAAGCTCGGCGAGGACGTGATGAAGGCCTATGTGGAGTCCATCCCCCTGCGCCGCATGGGGACGGCCGACGACGTGGCCGAGGCCGTGGCCTTCCTCGCGTCGGACAGGGCCGCCTACATCACGGGGCAGGTGCTCGCCGTCAACGGCGGCCTGTATTGCTGAGCCGGGGCGGACGGGCGCAGGACGATTTTTGACGATTTTTCAGGGCCGCGCACAGGCGCCGGAAAGCGCCGCATCGCGCCCGACAACGAACACGGAACACCGGGAGGATGTCATGTCTGAAGTTGCCGACAAAGTCCAGAAGATCATCGTTGACCAGCTTGGCGTGAGCGCCGACGAAGTGAAGCCCGAAGCCTCCTTCGTGGAAGACCTGGGCGCCGATTCCCTCGACCTCACCGAGCTCATCATGGCCATGGAAGAGGAATTCGACATCGAGATCGCCGACGAGGACGCCCAGAAGATCCTCAAGGTGCAGGACGCCATCAACTATATCGAAAACAACAAGAAGTAGGCCGGGCGCGTCCCGCCGCGGCACCTCACCCGCGGCGCTTCGTCCGGGGCGCAGCTTTTGGGGGCCACGCCCCGCGCGCCGGCGCCCGGGAATTCCCGGCCGCGCCGGGTGATGCCGTATTCGCCCTTTTCTGAGGTGCGCCCGCGTTATGGCGCCCGACCGGGAAAAAAGCCCGGTCTGGCGGCGGCATGTGCGCCATGGCGTGGGCTCGCCTGCGGGGCTTAAGGCCAGCGGGGGCGCCGAAGACGCGTGCGCGGCAGCGGGCCAGGGGGCATGCGCCAGGACGAGTGCGCCCCGGAGACCTGCCCCAAGAGGCTTGCGGAGCTCGCGGGCCGGAGGTGTGGGGCGCCTCACGAGCGTGCAGCCCGGCGCCCTTTTGCGGCGGCGCCCTGCGGGCCCACTGGCGCCCGCAGGCGCGCCTTTTCCGCTGTGCGCCCCCGGCGGAGCCGGATTTCGTTACCAAGGCCAAGGAGCAAGGAGCCGTCCATGAACCGTCCCCGCGTAGTGATCACCGGCGTTTCGGGCATCACGCCGCTCGCCAATGACATCGACACCACCTGGAAGCGCCTCCTCGCGGGTGAATCCGGCATCGGCCCCATCACGCTCTTCGACGCGTCCGACTACACCTCGCGCATCGCCGGCGAAGTGAAGGATTTTTCGCCCGAAGAGTGGATCCCGGCCAAGCAGGTGCGGCGCATGGACCGCTTCACCCAGTTCGCCGTGGCCGCCGCCAAGATGCTCCTCGCCGATTCGGGCCTCGAGATAACGCCCGAGAACGCTGAAGACGTGGCCGTCATCCTCGGTATCGGCCTGGGCGGCCTGCGCACCATCGAGACGTGGCACGCCAAGCTGCTCGAGGCCGGGCCCAGCAAGATCTCGCCCTTCCTCATCCCCATGCTCATCTCCAACATGGGGCCCGGGCAGATCTCCATCTTCACCGGCGCCAAGGGGCCGAACATCGTCACCACCACGGCCTGCGCCTCGGGCATCCATGCCATCGGCACGGCCTACAGCGAGATAGTGCTCGGCCGCACCAAAAGCGTCATCACGGGCGGCGTGGAGGCCACCATCACGCCGCTCGGCGTGGCGGGCTTCACGGCGCTCAAGGCGCTCTCCACCCACTACAATGACGAGCCCACCAAGGCTTCGCGGCCCTTTGACGCCAAGCGCGACGGCTTTGTCATCGGCGAGGGCGCGGGCCTTCTGATGCTGGAAGACCTGGAAAGCGCCAAGGCGCGCGGCGCCAGGATCTACGCCGAGGTCGTGGGCTACGGCGCCTCGGGCGACGCCTACCACATGACCGCCCCGCACGAGACGGGCGAGGGCATGGCCGCAGCCATGACGCGCGCCCTGCGCGACGCGGGCCTCAAGCCCGAAGCCGTGGAGCATATCAACGCCCACGGCACTTCCACCCAGCTCAACGACAGCACGGAAACCAAGGCCATGAAGATCGCCTTCGGCGACCATGCGAAAAACCTCAAGATCTCGGCCACCAAGTCCATGACCGGGCATTTGCTCGGCGCGGCCGGCGGCATCGAATCCGTGTTCACGGCCCTGGCGCTCAGGGACGAGGTGCTACCCGGCACCATCAACCTGGAATATCCCGACCCCGCCTGCGACCTCAACTATCTCTCGGGCGGCACGGAGCGCGTGGCCTGCGAATACGGCATGTGCAATTCCTTCGGCTTCGGCGGCACCAACGCCAGCGTCATCTTTAAAAAGTGGACTGACTAAGGCCCGCACAGCAGGGGCGCCGTGGCGCCCCTCGTTTCGGCGCCCGGGATGCCGGGCGCCCGGCCCTCATGCCCGCGCCGCGCGGGCGCTCCTTCCGCAAAAGGATCTGCCTCAATGGATGAACTCATTCTCCAGGACCCCGAACTCGCCAACGCCATCGTTCTCGAATCCGACCGCCAGATGAGCAAGCTCGAGCTCATCGCGTCGGAAAACTTCGTTTCCGCGGCCGTGCGCGAGGCCCAGGGGAGCGTGCTCACCCACAAGTATGCCGAGGGCTATCCCGGCAAGCGCTATTACGGCGGCTGCGAATATGTGGACATGGTGGAGGAGATGGCCCGCGACCGCGCGCGGCGGCTCTTCAACTGCGTCCATGCCAACGTGCAGCCCCATTCCGGCTCGCAGGCCAACATGGCCGTGTACTTCGCCTGCCTCAAGCCCGGCGACACCATCCTCGGCATGAATCTCTCGCACGGCGGCCACCTCACCCACGGGAGCCCGGTGAATTTTTCGGGCCGCCTCTTCAACGTGGTCTCCTACGGCGTGCGCAAGGACACGGGCCGCATCGACTACGACGAGGTGGCGGCGCTCGCGCGCGAGCACAGGCCGGCCATGATCGTGGCCGGCGCCAGCGCCTATCCGCGCTTTCTCGATTTTGCGCGCTTCAGGGCCATCGCCGACGAGGTGGGCGCCCTGCTCATGGTGGACATGGCCCATATCGCGGGCCTCGTGGCCGCCGGGCTGCACGAGAGCCCCATCCCCTACGCCCATGTGACCACCACCACCACGCACAAGACCCTGCGCGGGCCCCGCGGCGGCATGATCCTGGCGGACGCGGACAATGCGAAACGCGTGGACAGCCAGATCTTCCCGGGCATGCAGGGCGGCCCGCTCATGCACGTCATCGCCGCCAAGGCCGCGGCCTTCGGCGAGGCCCTGCGCCCGGCCTTCGCGCGCTACGCGAAGCGCGTGGTGGAGAACGCCGCCGCGCTGGCCGACGGCCTCAAGGCCGCCGGCTTCGAGCTCGTCTCCGGCGGCACGGACAACCACCTGCTCCTCGTGGACCTGACGAACCTCGATGTCACGGGCAAGGACGCGGAAAGCGCGCTGGACGCGGCCGGCATCACGGTCAACAAGAACACCATCCCCTTTGAGACGCGCTCGCCCTTCGTGACCTCCGGCATCCGCCTCGGGAGCGCGGCCCTGACCACGCGCGGCCTCACTCGCGAGGACATGGCGACCGTGGCCGGCTTCATCGCCGAGAGCATCGAGAAGCGCGGCGATGCGCAGGCGCTCGCGGCCATCCGTGGCCGTGTTACGGAATTCGCCCGCCAGTTCCCGCTCTTTTCGTGGTAGCGGGCGTCCTTTTGCGAGCACGGCATGGAACGACTGCCCTGGCCTGACTATTTCATGAGCATCACTAGGCTCGTGAGCCTGCGCTCCACCTGCACCAGGCGGCGGGTGGGGGCCGTGGCCGTCAAGGACAAGCGCATCCTCGCCACGGGCTACAACGGGCCCCCGGCCGGCACGCCGCACTGCCTTGAGGTGGGGTGCCTCCGGCAGCAGCTCGGCATCCCCTCGGGCCAGCGGCACGAGATCTGCCGTGGGCTGCATGCCGAGCAGAACGTCATCATCCAGGCGGCGGTCCACGGCATCAGCATTGCCGGTGCCACGCTCTACTGCACCACGCAGCCCTGCGTGCTCTGCGCCAAAATGCTCATCAACTGCGGCATCCGCGAGATCTTCTACGCCGAGGCCTATCCCGACGAGCTCGCCACCACCATGCTCCGCGAGGCGGGCGTCCCCATGGAGCGCCTTGAGGTGGACTGGCTGCCCGAAGGCGCGGGCGCGCCCTGCGGCTGCGGAAAGGGGGCGGCATAAGCCATGGCGGATGCGCCGCAGAAAGCTCACGTGAACCATGAGGCGGAGCGGGAATTCGCCCCCTTCATGCGCGAGGCTATGGCGCTCGCCAGGCGCGGACGCTGGCACACCGCGCCCAATCCCATGGTCGGCGCGGTGCTCGTGCGTGACGATGAGGTCGTGGCGCGCGGCTGGCATCACGGCGCGGGCCAGCCGCACGCCGAGGTGGAATGCCTCAGGGACGCGGCGGAGCGCGGGGTCGCCCCGGCTTCCTGCACGCTCGTGGTCACGCTGGAGCCCTGCTGCCACCACGGCAAGACGCCGCCCTGCACCGACGCCATCCTCGCCGCCGGCATCAGGCGCGTGGTCTACGGCTTCAGGGACCCCAATCCCGTGGCCGGCGGCGGCGCGGCCCTGCTGGCGGGCGCCGGCCTTGAGGTCATCGGCCCGGTGCTCGAGTCCGAATGCCGCGACCTTGTGGCCGATTTCCTTGTCTGGCAGACCACCGAGCGCCCCTATGTGCTGCTCAAGCTGGCGGCCACCCTCGATGGCCGCATCGCCACGCGCAACGGGGTTTCGCAGTGGATCAGCGGGCCCGAGTCGCGCGGGAAGGTCCACGGACTGCGCGCGGGCATTGGTCTCGCGGGCGGGGCCGTGCTCGTGGGCGGGGGCACCTTCCGCGCCGATGACCCGCAACTGACCGCACGGGACGTGGACGAAGCCCCGCCGCGGCAGCCGCTCGCCTGCGTCATCACTTCGCGCCTTCCCGCGCCCGACGGCGCGCGCCTTGTGCGCGAGCGCCCGGAGGAAACGGTCTTCTTCGTCACGCCGGCCGGGGCGGCCTCCGCCGAGGCGCAGGCCCTGCGCGCCATTGGCGTGCGCGTCTTTGCCCTCGGGGCCTCGCCGGGCGGCGTGCCGCATTTTTCCACCATGCTCCGCATCTTGCGGCAGGAGCTCGGCTGCCTCTACGTGCTCTGCGAGGGCGGCAGCTACCTCGCGCTCGGCCTGCTCGAGGCGGGCCTCGTGGACGAGTTCCACCTGCATCTGGCGCCGCTCATCCTGGGCGATGCCGAGGCGCGGCCGCTTTTTGCCGGGCGCTCGCCGCTGGACCTTGAGGAAGGGCTGCGCCTGCGCCTTTGCGGGCTCGAGCGCTGCGGCGAGGACGCGCACCTGCTCCTCCGGCCGCGGGCGGACAGCGCGGAGCGGGCCTGATGTTCACCGGCATCATCCAGTGCGAGGGCGAAGTCGTGGCCTTGCGGGAAATGGCGGCGGAACGCCGCTTCCGCATCCGCCCGGCCGAGCCCTTCAGCGGCCTCACGGACGGCGAATCCATCGCGGTGAGCGGCGTCTGCCTCTCCGTGGAGGAGCATGACCGGGACACGTTCACGGCCTATGCCTCCGCCGAGACCGTGAGCCGCACCACCCTTGGGGCGCTGGGGGCAGGGGCGCGCGTCAACCTCGAGCGCGCGCTGGCCGTGGGCGACCGCCTTGGCGGCCATATGGTCAGCGGGCATGTGGATTGCGTGGCCGTGGTGAAGAGCATCGCGCGCCGGGGCGAATCCCTGTGCTGCCGGCTCGACTTTCCGGCGGCCTGGGGCGGCGAGGTCATCCCGAAAGGCTCGGTGGCGCTCGACGGCATCAGCCTCACGGTGAACGCCTGCGGCCCGGATTTTCTCGAGGTCAATGTCATCCCCGACACGCGGCGGCGCACCACCATGGGCGCCTGGCGCCCCGGGAGCCGCGTCAACATGGAGACCGACCTCGTGGGCAAGTATGTGGCGCACCTCTTGGGACCCTGGCAGGAGGCGGCGAGGGCAGCGGGCTTTCGGCCCGGCGCCCCCCGCAACAGCGCCCCGGCGGGGGGCCTGACCCTGGACACGCTGCGCGGGGCCGGATTTTTGTGAGCCGGCCATTGCCGGGATTTTCCTGAACGGGAAACGGAGCGGCGCGCCCTTCGGCTGCGCCTCCACGGGAGCGAACATGAGCGACATCACCACCATCGCCGGGCAGCTCGACGCCCGCGGCCTGAAGGTCGGCCTTGTGGCCGCGCGCTTCAATGACTTCATCGTTGACCGCCTCGTGGCCGGCGCCGTGGACTATCTCACGCGCCACGGCCTCGACCCCGCCACCCTGACCATCGTGCGCGTGCCGGGCGCTTTCGAGCTGCCGCTCGTCTGCCGCAGGCTTGTGACCGCGCACAAGTTCGACGGCCTCGTGGCCTTGGGCGCGGTCATCCGCGGGGCCACGCCGCACTTCGACTATGTGTGCGCCGAGGCCACCAAGGGCATCGCGCACACCATGCTCGAATCGGGCACGCCCATCGGCTTCGGGCTGCTCACCTGCGACACCATCGAGCAGGCCATCGAGCGCGCGGGCTCCAAGGCTGGCAACAAGGGCGTGGAAGCCGCCGCCGCCATGCTGGAGACCGTCCGCGTTTTGGAGCAGCTCTAGGGCATGGCCGCGAACAGGCGCCCCACGCGCAGAAGCGCCCGCGAGCTGGCCTTCCAGGTGCTCTACGGCCTGTGTTTTTCGCCGGCGAAGGACAAGGACGCGCTCTGGCGGCAGTTCGTGCTTTCGCCGCACAACGCGGCCATGAGCGAGGCAGATCTCGACAGCGAGCCCTCGGGCTTCGCCTGGGAGCTCGTGGACGGCGTGTGGAGCCACACGCAGGAGCTTGACGAGGCCATCGGCCGCTTTTCGCACAACTGGCGCGTGGACAGGCTCGGCAAAATCGAGCTCACCATCCTGCGCCTTGCGCTGTTTGAACTCTTCTGGCGCGACGACGTGCCGCCCAAGGCCGCCATCAACGAGGCCCTGGAACTGGCGCGCGAGTTCGGCGACGAGAAGGCGCGGGCCTTTCTCAACGGCATCCTTGACGCGGCCGCCCGTTCGACGGCAAGCCGGGCCGGGGCCGAGGCTCCGGCCCCCCAGAGCGACCGCGAAGCAGGTAAAAAAGAATGATGCAGGAACGCTATCATCCGCAGGAACTGGAAGAAAAGTGGCAGGCCCGCTGGCAGGCCGAGAATGCCTTTGCCTGCACGCACGGCGGCGACAGGCCCAAGTGCTATGTGCTCGAGATGCTGCCCTATCCCTCGGGCAAGATCCACATGGGCCATGTGCGCAACTATTCCATTGGCGACGTGGTGGCGCGCATGCGCCGCATGCAGGGCTTCAACGTGCTGCATCCCATGGGCTGGGACGCCTTCGGCCTGCCCGCGGAAAACGCGGCCATCAAGCATCATGTGCCGCCGGCCGCCTGGACCTACGGCAATATCGCCGAGATGCGCGCCCAGCTCAAGCGCATGGGCTTTTCCTATGACTGGTCGCGCGAGATAGCCACCTGCCGCCCGGAATATTATCGCTGGGAGCAGCTTTTCTTCCTGAAGATGCTGGAAAAGGGGCTCGCCTACCGCAAGAAGGCCCCGCAGAACTGGTGCCCCTCCTGCCACACCGTGCTCGCCAACGAGCAGGTGGAGGAGGGCCGCTGCTGGCGCTGCGACAGCGTGGTGGAGCAGAAGGAGCTCACCCAGTGGTTCCTCGGCATCACGGCCTATGCCGACGAGCTTCTGGCCGACCTCGACCGTCTCGACGGCGGCTGGCCCGACCGCGTGCTCACCATGCAGCGCAACTGGATCGGCCGCTCCGAGGGCGCGCGCATCCGCTTCGGGCTCGAACGCGACTATGACGGCACGGACCATGTGGAGGTCTTCACCACAAGGCCGGACACGCTCTATGGCGTCACCTTCATGACCCTCGCGCCCGAGCATCCGCTCGTGGAACGGCTCATCGAGGGCAAGCCCCAGGCCGCGGAAGTGCGCGCCTTTGTGGAGCGCATCCGCAATATGGACCGCCTCGAGCGCCAGTCCGACACTCTGGAGAAGGAGGGCATCTTCACCGGCGCCTATGCCCTGCATCCCCTCACGGGCGAGCGCGTGCCCATCTGGCTCGGCAACTTCGTGCTCGCGGGCTACGGCACGGGCGCGGTCATGGGCGTGCCCGCGGGCGACCAGCGCGATTTCGAGTTTGCCCGCAAATACGGTCTTCCCGTCCGTGTGGTGGTGGAGCCCGAGGGCGCGCACCTCGACCCGGCAACCATGCAGGAGGCCTATACGGGCCCGGGCATCATGGTCAATTCCGGCCCCTTCGACGGCATGGACAACGAGGCCGGCAAGAAGGCGGTGGTGGCCGCGCTTGAGGCCGGGGGCAAGGGCAGCTCCGCCATCCAGTTCCGCCTCCGGGACTGGAACATCTCGCGCCAGCGCTACTGGGGCGCGCCCATCCCGGTGGTCTATTGCGAGCGCTGCGGCATGGTGCCCGAAAAGGAGGAGAACCTGCCCGTCATCCTGCCGCTGGACGTCAAGGTGCGCGACGACGGCCGCTCGCCCTTGCCCGAAACGCCCTCCTTCGTGGACTGCACCTGCCCGCGCTGCGGTGGCTCGGCGCGCCGCGAGACCGACACGCTCGACACCTTCGTGGAATCCTCGTGGTATTTCTCGCGTTACACCTCGGCGCGCGACACCGAGGCAGCCTTCGACCCGGCCTCGCTTTCCTACTGGATGCCGGTGGACATCTATATCGGCGGCGTGGAGCACGCCATCCTGCACCTGCTCTACGCCCGCTTCTTCACCAAGGCCCTGCGCGACCTGGGCTTCTACCCGGCCGACCTCGCCGAACCGTTCTCCCGCCTGCTCACCCAGGGCATGGTGCTCAAGGACGGCAGCAAGATGTCCAAGTCCAAGGGCAATGTGGTGGACCCCTCGGAGATGATCGACAAATACGGCGCGGACACCGTACGCCTGTTCTGCCTCTTCGCGGCGCCGCCCGAGCGCGACTTTGAATGGACGGACGCGGGCATCGAGGGTTCCTCGCGCTTTCTCGCGCGCATCTGGCGCCTCTTCATGGAGGAGCGCGAGCGCCTGCTGCCGCTGGCCGCCTGCGGCGCCACGGCCGAGGACGCGACGACCGAAGCCGCCCGCGACCTGCGCCGCAAGGAGCACGAAACCGTCAAGAAGGTCACGTCCGACATGGCCGTGGGCCGCTTCCAGTACAATACGGCCATCGCGGCCATCATGGAGCTTGTCAACGCGCTCTATCTCGCTCGCGAAAAGCTGGGCGCGACGGAGCCGGAGCGCCGCGTGTTCTCCTCGGTCATGGCCACGGTGCTGACCCTGCTCTCGCCGGTGGCGCCGCATATCTGCGCCGAGCTCTGGGAACGCCTCGGCCACAAGGGCGACGTGGGCGCCGAGCCGTGGCCCGTGTGGGACGAGGCCGCGCTCGCGCGCGACACCGTGACCATCGCCCTCCAGGTGAACGGCAAGCTGCGCGGCACCTTGCAGGCGCCCGCCGACGCGGACAAGGAGACGCTGGAAGCCGCGGCCCTGGCCGACCCGGCGGCGCAGCGGCACCTTGCGGGTCTCACTGTGCGCAAGGTCGTGGTGGTGCCCGGCAAGCTCGTCAACATCGTGGCGTCCTAGGCCGCACATGGCAGGCCCCGCGCAGATGCCCGGCCGGGGGGCGGCCAAGGGAGCGCCGCCCGGCACGGGCGGGGAAAAGCCGGGCTTCAGTTTCCTCGTGTGCCCGGACGGCCACATGCTGCGCCGCGCCCTGGATGACGCGCTCGCCGCGTGCCCGCCGGAGCTCGGCCAGTGGGAGCGCCATGTCTTCTGGGGCGACGAGGAGCCGCCCCCGCGCTTCTGGGAACTTTTGAGCCTCGAAGAGCTCTTCGGCGCCTCCCGCGCCGTGGTGGTGCGCCAGGCGCAGCTCTGGCCCGCGGCCGTGTGGAAAAAGCTCTCCCGGGCCATCGCCCGGCCCGCGGCGCGCACCTGGCCCGTTTTCTGCCTGGAAGGCGAGTGGGAAAAGCGCCGTCCCAAGATCCCGGCCCATATCACCCGCCTGCGCTGCTTCGCCTTTGCCGATGAGCGCGGCTGGGTCTGGCGCGGCGAGGGCCTGACCGAGCGCGACGTGCCCCGCCATGTGCGCGAGCGCGCCCGAGCCCTGGGCCTCGCCTTCGAGCCGCAGGCGCTGGAACAGTTCTGCGCCTCGGTGCCGCCGGACGGCCTCGCCATTGAGAACGAGCTCACCAAGCTCAGGCTCATGTCCGGGGACGCGCCCGTGACCTCGGCCATGACCGCCGCCGGCGGCTGGACGCCGGAATGCAATGTCTTCGCCTGCATCCGGCGCATGGAGAGCGGCGATCTCGCGGGCGTGTGGCGCGAGCTTGCGCGCAGCGACGACGGCGACCGGCTGCTCTTCTCTCTCCTCGCCCTTTTGGCGCGCGAATGGCGCCTGCTCTGGGAGATCCTCGCGGGCGAGGAGCCGCGCCTCCACCCTTCGGACGCCTCCTTCAAGCGTGCGCTGGCCCAGCGGCTCGGACCGTCGGGGCTGGCGCAGGGCTTCGCGGCGCTGGCCGATGCCGAGTGGCAGGTCAAGAGCGGCCGGCGGAGCCCTTCGCAGTCGCTGGAAAGCCTTGCCGCCGCCATGACCGCGCTCTGCGCCCCGCCGCGCCGGGGTTAGTGCGGCCCGCATGTGCCGCTTTTCCAGCCCGTATTGTGCTTGTGTATTGGCGAACTGTGCTGCATCCTTAATGCCGAAATTATCCGTCAAAAACAGCCTTTTTGGTGCTTGCTGCGTCAGAAAAAAATTTCCTCGGTCGAGTACTTAAGTACACTCCCTTCGGAAATTATTTTTCTTCCTTGCAAGCACCAAAAAATCTTATTTTTTAGGATTCTTCCGGCAACAGCACCCGTCTTCCGCTTCGCTCCAGACGGAAAGTGGAAGGGCGGTTGACCCCGTTACATAACCGATACCACTTGTGCCCACCCCCTCCCCTTCTTTGCTTTTGGGCCGAAGTGCGGTAGACAGGCCCTTCTTCCCCCGAAAGCGCTCTTGTCAAACCCTCAGGACTGCTTACTCTATGTCAGCCGGCCCCAAGGCCCCATCGCCGCCCCATACCGGGCACCGCGCCCGGCTCCGCGAAAGGCTTGCCCGCGAACCGCTCGCCGTGGCCGATTATGAGGTGCTGGAGCTCCTTCTGGGCTATGCCCTGCGCCGTACGGATACCAAGCCGCTGGCGCGCGAGCTGCTGCGCCGCTTCGAGACTATCCGCGGCGTGGTGGACGCAAGGCCCGACGAGCTTACGCAGGTGCCGGGCTTCGGGCCCGGGCTTCTGGCCTTCTGGCAGGTGCTTCGCGAGGTGCTGGCCCGGCGCGCCTCCGCGCCGCTCAGGCGCCGCAAGGAGCTGGCCACGCCCGAGGCCGTGGCCCGCATGGCGCGCGAGCGCCTCTGCGCCTCGCCGCACGAGGAATGCTGGGTCGCGCTGGTGGACGGGGCCAACCGCCTCCTCGCGTGGGAACGCCTCTCCCGCGGCGGCGTGAGCGCCGTGCCCCTGCAGCCGCGCGATGTGCTGGAAAGCGCGCTCATGCGCAAGGCGAGCGGCATCATCCTCGTGCACAACCACCCGGGCGGCGACGCGTGGCCCTCGCAACCCGACCTGGCGCTCACGGCGGAGCTGCAACGCCTCGCCCCGCGTCTCGGGCTCCGCTTCGTGGACCACGTCATCGTCACCGAAGGCGACTGTTACAGCATCACCCAGTGCAAGGTTCTCTGAGTTTTCAGGGGGAAAAATGACCGAAGATACGAAAGATCCCGCCATCCTCCCGGACGGCGCGGAAGATCTCGACGCCGCTACGGCTCCCGATGCCGACGCCGCCCCCGCGGAAGGGGACGGGCCGGCCGCTGACCGGCCGCTGCCGCCTGTGCTCCCCGTGCTGCCCGTGCGCGACGTGGTGGTGTTCAACTATATGATCCTGCCGCTCTTCATCAGCCGAGAAAAATCCGTCAGGGCCGTGGAGGCCGCGGTGCGCCGCGGGCGCCAGCTGCTGGTGGTGGCCCAGCGCGAGGAGGGCGTGGAGGATCCCGGCCCGGCCGACCTCTACCAGACCGGCACCGTGGTGCAGGTCATGCGCATGCTCAAGATGCCGGACGGCCGCATCAAGGTGCTGGTGCAGGGCGTGAGCCGCGCGCGCGTGGCCGGCTACCGGCAGGCCGAGCCCTTCCTCGAGGCGCGCGTGGAGCATGTGGCCGAGGCGCCGGTGCCCGCTGGCGCGGACGTGGAGGCGCTGTTGCGGGCCGTGCGCGAGCAGAGCGAGAAGGTGCTCTCCCTCCGGGGCATCTCCTCGCCGGACATCCTCGGCGTGCTTCAGGGCGTGGACGACCCCGGCCGCCTTGCGGACATCATCGCCGCCAACCTGCACATGAAGATGGCCGAGGCCCAGGCCATCCTCGAAGCCGACGACCCGCTGGAACGCCTGCGCCTCGTGCATGAGCGCCTCCAGCACGAGCTCGAGGTCGCCACCGTGCAGGCGCGCATCCAGGGCGCGGCCCGCGAGGGTATGGACAAGGCGCAGAAGGAGTATTTCCTGCGCGAACAGCTCAAGGCCATCCGCCACGAGCTGGGCGACGGCGAGGACGATGCCGACGACGACATTGCGAGCCTCAAGGAGGCGCTGGACAAGGCCGGCCTCACGGGCGAGGCGCGCACCGAGGCCGACCGGCAGCTCCGGCGCCTCTCGGGCATGCACGCGGATTCCTCCGAGGCGTCCGTGCTGCGCTCCTATCTGGAATGGCTTGCCGACCTGCCGTGGAAGAAGCAGTCCCGCGACCGGCTCGACATCGCCCGCGCGCGCGACATCCTCGATGAGGATCATTGCGGGCTCGAAAAGGTCAAGGAGCGCATCCTCGAATTCCTGAGCGTGCGCAAGCTCAACCCGCGCTCCAAGGGGAGCATCCTCTGTTTCTCCGGCCCTCCCGGGGTGGGCAAGACCTCGCTCGGCCGGTCCATCGCGCGGGCCCTCGGGCGCAAGTTCCAGCGCCTCTCCCTCGGCGGCATGCACGACGAGGCCGAGATCCGCGGCCACCGGCGCACCTATATCGGCGCCATGCCCGGCCGCATCCTCCAGGCGCTGCGCCAGGCGGGCACGCGCAACCCGGTCATGGTGCTGGACGAGGTGGACAAGCTTGGTGCGGACTTCCGCGGCGACCCCTCCTCGGCGCTCCTGGAAGTGCTGGACCCCGAGCAGAACAACACCTTCAGCGACCATTATCTCAACGTGCCCTTTGACCTTTCGCGCGTGCTCTTCATCTGCACGGCGAACCATGTGGATTCCATCCCCGCCGCGCTGCGCGACCGCATGGAGGTCATCACGCTGCCGGGCTACACGCGGCAGGAAAAGGCCGAGATCGGCAAGCGGCACCTGTTGCCCAAGCGCGTGGAGGACACGGGCCTCAAGGAGGGCGACGTGCGTCTCACGGACGCGGCCCTCGACAAGATCATCGCCGAATACACGCGCGAGGCCGGCGTGCGCAATCTTGAGCGCGAGCTCGGCGCCGTGTGCCGCAAGCTGGCGCGGCGCAAGGCCGAGGGCGCGCGCGGCCCCTTCCGCGTCGGGCCGGCCGAGGTGGAAAAGCTGCTGGGCGCGCCGCGCTTCCTCGAAGACGAGAGCGAGGCTGAGCTCGAACCCGGCATGGCCCTCGGCCTCGCCTGGACGCCGGCCGGCGGCGAGGTGCTCACCGTGGAGGCCTCGGCGGTCAAGGGCAAGGGCGCGCTCCTGCTCACCGGCCAGCTCGGCGATGTTATGAAGGAGAGCGCCCAGGCCGCCATGAGCTATATCCGCTCACGGGCGGATGTGCTCGGCCTCGACCCTGCCTTTGCCGCCCGGCACGACATCCACATCCATGTGCCCGCGGGCGCCACGCCCAAGGACGGTCCCTCGGCCGGCGTGACGCTCACCACGGCGCTCATTTCCGCGCTCACCGGGCAGTCCGCCCGCGCGGACCTGTGCATGACCGGCGAGATCACCCTGCGCGGCCGGGTGCTGCCCGTGGGCGGCATCAAGGAAAAGATCCTCGCCGGCGTGGCTCGCGGGCTCAGGCATGTCATCATCCCGCACCAGAATATGAAGGATCTGGAAGACGTGCCCAGGGAGCTCCTCAAGCGCATCAGGGTGCATCCCGTGCGCAAGTATGACGAGGTGCTCGCCCTGGCCTTCGCCGGCGGAGCTTTGGCCGGACCGGGCGCCAAGCCCGCCAGCATGCGCGGCGAAAAGGCGGCCGCCGAAAAGAAGCGCAAGGAGGCCGTGCCCCCGGCGCCGCGCAGGCGGCGCGCCCCGGCCACCCGCCTGCCCGACAGGCCCTCGGCCTGAGGCAAGCCCATGCGCCTTGGCGAATACGAGCGAAAGATCGCCCGGCAGTTGACAGAGGCGGGGGTGGACAGCCCCCGCCTTTGCGCGCGCCTTCTCTGCGCGTACGCCCTGGGGCTTACCAAGCTCGGCGTGGCCCTTGCGCCGGAGCGGGAGCTGGACGAGGTGGAGGCCGCGCGGCTCGCGGCGCTCGCGGCGCGCCGGGCCACGGGCGAGCCCCTGGCGCATATCACGGGCACGCGGGAATTTTTCGGCCGCGATTTCCGCGTCACGCGGCATACGCTGGTGCCCCGGCCGGAGACCGAGCTTCTGGTGGAGACGGCCTTGGAGCTTTTGCCCGCAGGCCCGCTCATGTTCGCGGACATGGGTACGGGCAGCGGCTGCATCGGCATCAGCCTCGCCTGCGAGCGGCCCTTGTGGCGGGGGATATTGCTGGAAAAGAGCGCCGAGGCGCTTCGCATGGCGCGGGAGAACGCCGCGGCGCTCCTCGGGAGGGAGGGCGCGGGGCCTGGGGCCAGCCGGCTGGCACTTGTCCTCGCCGACCTCTTCGCCCCGCCGCTGCGGGCACGCGCGTTGGATCTCGTGATCAGCAATCCTCCTTATATAGGGGAAGGGGAGCGGCCTCAGGTCATGGACGAAGTGCTCCGCTTCGAGCCCGCATCCGCGCTGTTTTCGCCGGCGGAGGGCCTTGCGCATCTCGCGGCCGTGGGCGAGGCGGCCCGGCGGCTGCTCAGGGCTGGCGGCCTCGTCATCCTCGAGCATGGCGCAGCCCAGGGGGCGGCCGTGCGCGGGCTGCTGGCGCGGCAGGGCTTTACGGGCATCGGGACGCGGCGCGACCTCGCGGGCCTTGAGCGGTGCAGCTTTGGCGGGCTCGGCTGAGGAGCAAAGCTCCCGCGGCNGAAAAGATATTTTTTGCTTGCCAAGAAAAGNGAAANCGGTTANGAAAGCAACTTGCCGCTGGCGTAGCTCAACTGGCAGAGCAGCTGATTTGTAATCAGCAGGTTGCGGGTTCGAGTCCCATCGCCAGCTCCACGAGACGCTGAACAAAAGCCCNTAGNGGCTTTTGCGGCACTGTGGGGAGGGGTTCCCGAGTGGCCAAAGGGAACAGACTGTAAATCTGTCGTCGTNAGACTTCGGTGGTTCAAATCCACCCCCCTCCACCAGCCCTGCACTTCGCGGAAGCCCCGCTTCCGCNCNNGGCCCNNAAGGCCGTGCGGGGTGANANANTGGCTGCCTTGGCTGTAGGAGACAGNACGACTGTCGGGGAACTACGGCGCGGCGGACGCCGGGGCNTGAGNCCCGGTGCGCGAAAATGCGCCGCCACTGTGCGGGAATAGCTCAACGGCTAGAGCATCAGCCTTCCAAGCTGAGGGTTGCGGGTTCGAATCCCGTTTCCCGCTCCATTCCTGCAAGNNTCCCCCGTACCGACTCCCGCCANNGCGCTTCCCTGGGAACAGGGAAAGATTCGGGCGCNANGNGNCNATGGTTACGCGAAAGACGCCCCTGCCNNNNGGCNNNGGCGGAGTGGNACCGCAACAGCAATTTTTTTCCAGGGAGACGTAAGATGGGCAAAGCGAAATACGAACGCAAGAAGCCGCATGTCAACATCGGCACCATCGGCCACATCGACCACGGCAAGACCACCCTCACCGCGGCCATCACCAAGATCGCCGGNCTCAAGGGCGAGGGCANCTTCGTCTCGTATGACGAGATCGACAAGGCCCCCGAAGAAAAGGAACGCGGCATCACCATCGCCACGGCCCACGTGGAATACGAGACGCCCAAGCGCCATTACGCCCATGTGGACTGCCCCGGCCACGCCGACTACATCAAGAACATGATCACCGGCGCCGCCCAGATGGACGGCGGCATCCTCGTGGTGGCCGCCACCGACGGCCCCATGCCGCAGACCCGCGAGCACATCCTGCTCGCCCGCCAGGTGGGCGTGCCGCAGCTCGTGGTCTTCCTCAACAAGTGCGACCTCGTGGACGACGAGGAGCTGCTTGAGCTCGTCGAGCTGGAAGTGCGCGAACTGCTCTCCCAGTACGACTTCCCCGGCGACGAGGTGCCGGTCATCCGCGGCTCCGCCCTCAAGGCGCTGGAGTGCGACAAGGCCGACGACCCCGCCGCCAAGTGCGTGGACGAGCTGCTCGAAGCCTGCGACTCCTTCATCCCCGACCCGGTGCGCGACATCGACAAGCCCTTCCTCATGCCCATCGAAGACGTGTTCTCCATCTCCGGCCGCGGCACCGTGGTGACCGGCCGTGTGGAGCGCGGCGTCATCAAGGTGGGCGACGAAGTGGAGATCGTGGGTATCAAGCCCACCCAGAAGACCACCTGCACCGGCGTCGAAATGTTCCGCAAGCTGCTCGACCAGGGCCAGGCCGGCGACAATATCGGCGTGCTCCTGCGCGGCACCAAGCGTGACGAGGTGGAGCGCGGCCAGGTGCTCGCGGCGCCCAAGTCCATCACGCCGCACAAGAAGTTCAAGGCCGAAGTGTACGTCCTCTCCAAGGAGGAAGGCGGCCGCCACACGCCGTTCTTCTCCGGCTACCGTCCGCAGTTCTACTTCCGCACCACGGACATCACCGGCGTCATCGACCTGCCCGAAGGCGTGGAAATGGTCATGCCCGGCGACAACTCGCAGTTCATCGTCGAGCTCATCGCGCCCATCGCCATGGAAGTGGGCCTGCGCTTCGCCATCCGCGAAGGCGGCCGCACCGTGGGCTCCGGCGTGGTGACCGAGATCCTCGAGTAGGGCCATGAGAGTCAACGTCATCCTGGCTTGCACCGAGTGCAAGCGGCGCAACTACAGCACCCGGAAGAACAAGAAGAACACCACCGGGCGTCTGGAAATGAAAAAGTATTGCCCCTGGGACAAGAAGCACACGGTGCATCGCGAAACCAGGTAGTCACTTTCCGCCGGGGGAGGGGCCCTNCCTCTCCCGGCGGCGCGCAGGGCAGTAGCTCTAACGGCTAGAGCGGCGGTCTCCAAAACCGCAAGTTGGGGGTTCGAATCCCTCCTGCCCTGCCATTTTTTATCTTCCGGGATGCACGCTATGGCAAAGAAGCAGGCGCAGGCCGCGGACGACAGGGCCGATTCGGCGCCGAATCCCATCACGCGCTTCATCCGTTATGTGGAAGCCTCCAAGGCCGAACTGCGCAAGGTCACCTGGCCCACGCTCAAGGAGACGCGCAAGGCGACCCTGGCCGTGCTGGGCTTCGTGGCCGTCATGGCCGTCATTCTGGGCCTGATTGACCTCGGTCTCTCAAGCCTGATCAAGACCATACTGTCCTGAAGGCCGCTATGAACGATTCCGTNGCAGATACCGCNCCGGA
>NZ_JAAVBE010000004.1:0-39276 GCF_014803725.1 Desulfovibrio sp. | reverse complement strand
GCCNCGGCCGNGGGGCANNCCCGGAGNCGGCNGCTCCCGGNANGCCCGAGCCGGCAAAAGGGCGCGCTGGTATATCGTGCACACCTACTCCGGCTTTGAGCAGCGTGTGCAGAAGACCATCGCCGAAATGCAGCGCACCGGCCAGGACCAGGGCCTCATCGAAGAAGTGGTGGTGCCCACCGAAAAGGTGCAGGAGCCCTCCCGCCACGGCGAAAAATCCCGCACGACCACGCGCAAGTTCTATCCCGGCTATATCATGGTGCGCATGGTCATGACCGACCTTTCCTGGCATCTCGTGCAGTCCATCCCCAAGGTNACGGGCTTCGTGGGCGGCAAGAACCGGCCCGCGCCCATGCGCGACGGCGAGGCCGAGCGCATCCTGAAGCTCATGGAGATGCGCCAGGAGACGCCCCGGCCCAAGTTCAACTTTGAGGTCGGCGACGATGTGCGCGTCATTGAAGGGCCNTTTGACGGCTTCAATGGCGTGGTTGAGGANGTGAACCACGACAAGGGCAAGCTGCGCGTCTCGGTGTCCATCTTCGGGCGGCAGACCCCTGTGGAGCTGGATTTCGGGCAGGTCTCCAAGGGCTAGTGCCCGGGGCCTNCCGCGCGCGTCCCCCACGGGGCGCGCCTCATGNTGAAGGATGTGAGAAATGGCCAAGAAAGAAGTTGCCAAGATCAAGTTGCAGATNCCNGCCGGCGCCGCCAANCCGTCGCCCCCGGTGGGNCCGGCCCTGGGCCAGCACGGCCTGAACATCATGGGCTTCTGCAAGGAATTCAATGCCCGCACCCAGGACCAGAAGGGGATGATCATCCCCGTGGTCATCACCGTCTATGCCGACCGNTCCTTCACCTTCATCACCAAGACGCCGCCCGCGGCGGTGCTGATCATGAAGGCGGCCAANATNGAGAANGGNTCCGGCGAGCCCAACCGCAACAAGGTGGGNAGCNTCANCCACGCCCAGGTGGANGAGATCGCCAANCTCAAGCTGCCNGACCTCAANGCGGCGAGCCTTGAGGCNGCCGTGAAGTCCATCGCGGGCACNGCCCGGAGCATGGGCATCGACGTNAAGTAGGCGNCTTNGCGCCNTACCGACGGCGNNNGGCTNTGCGCGCATNCGCNNCGTGNGCCCGCCGCCNTNTNNCGCCATCACTTGTACTGCNCTGGCCGACCCAGTTCCGGCNTGNGGCAGGAGATAAGCAAAGGATCGAGACATGCCCAAGCATGGCAAGAATTTTCGGAAGGCGGTGGAAGCCTGTGACGTGCAGGAGCGCTACAGCGTCGAGGACGCGGTGGCGAAATCTCTGGACGCCTCCTTCGCCAAGTTTGACGAAACTGTCGATGTGGCCCTGCGCCTCGGCGTCGACCCCAAGTATTCCGACCAGATGGTGCGCGGCGCCGTGACCCTGCCGCACGGCCTTGGCAAGACGGTGCGCGTCGCCGTGTTCTGCAAGGGCGAGAAGCAGGCCGAGGCCAAGGCCGCCGGCGCAGACATCGTGGGCGCCGAAGACCTCGTCGCCAAGATCAAGGACGGCTGGCTCGAGTTCGACGCCGCCGTGGCCACCCCGGATGTCATGGCGCTGGTGGGCCAGATCGGCCGCGTGCTCGGCCCCCGCGGCCTCATGCCCAATGCCAAGACGGGTTCCGTCACCTTCGATGTGGCCAAGGCCGTGAACGAGCTCAAGGCCGGCCGCGTGGACTTCAAGGTGGACAAGGCTGGCGTGCTGCATGCGCCGCTCGGCAAGGTCTCCTTCGGGCCCGAGAAGGTGCTCGGCAACCTCAAGGCCCTCCTCGAGGCGGTCAACCGCCTGAAGCCTTCGGCCGCCAAGGGCAACTACATGCAGTCCATGGCCATTTCCACCACCATGGGCCCGGGCCTCAAGGTGGACATGCCCCAGGTGAAGAAATTTCTTGAAGGCTAGGGCGCGGGACTGCCCCGCGCATTGCCGGGCCACCGCGCCTGGCGCGCCTTCAAGGGTTGCATCGCAACCACTGGCAGAGGAAACGGAATACGGGTCGAAGACGGCAGGCGGGCTTGCCCTCAATTTCCTGCCCAGACTACTCTTTGGCTCGGCATTCCACCTGGCACCCCTGACGTGAGAGGTATCACGTGCAAAGGTCTGAAAAAGCCGTAATCATCGAGGACATCAAGTCTCGCGCTGATGCCTCCTCCTTTGCGGCGCTCACGGACTTCAAGGGCATGTCGGTGGAAGAGCTGACGAACCTTCGGGTGCGCCTGCGCGGCGCCGGCGGCGAATACCACGTCGTCAAGAACACCCTGGCTCGCATCGCTCTTACCGGCGGCAAACACGACGCCATCAAGGACAAGTTCCACGAGAACTGCGGCGTGGCCCTCGGGTTCGACGACCCTGTGGCGGTGGCCAAGGCGTTGAGCGACTTCGCTAAGCAGAGCAAGCTGTTCAGCCTGCGCTGCGCCAGCCTGGACGGCAAGGAGATGACCGCCGAACAGGTGGAGGCCCTGGCGAAGTTGCCCGGCAAGGAGCAGCTGCTCGGCCAGCTGCTCGGCACCATGAACGCCGTGCCCACCAACTTTGTGTCGCTCTTCGCCAATATGCTGCGCGGGCTGCTCTATGCCCTCAAGGCTATTGAGGAGAAGAAGGGCAACGCCGCGGCCTAGCGGCGTGAACGCGCAACATCCAGCCAAAGATCAGGAGACCCATCATGGCCGTTACCAAGGAAGAAGTGGTTGAATTCATCTCCAATATGACCGTTCTCGAGCTTTCCGAATTCATCAAGGAGCTTGAGGAGAAATTCGGCGTGTCCGCCGCGGCCCCGGCTGCCGCCATGGTCATGGCCGCCCCGGGCGCCGGCGCCGACGCCGCCCCAGCCGCCGAAGAAAAGACCGAGTTCGACGTGGTGCTCAAGGCCGCCGGCGCCAACAAGATCGGCGTCATCAAGGTCGTGCGCGCCCTGACCAGCCTTGGCCTCAAGGAAGCCAAGGAAAAGGTGGACGGCGCCCCCTCCACCCTCAAGGAAGGCGTTTCCAAGGAAGAGGCCGAGGAAGCCAAGAAGCAGCTCACCGAGGCCGGCGCCGAGGTCGAGATCAAGTAAGTCTTCCGCCTTTGGGCGGTTCAGGATTTACAATAAGACGGCGGCCCTTCGGGGGCGCCGTTTTTTGTTTTGTGGCGTGAGTGAAGGAACAGCGGAAGCGGGTGGGGGAAGCGCTCGAGGGGCGCCGTGAAAGGCACATCCTGAAAAATGCTGTTGGCGCGTGTCCCGTGTGTCTCCCTTGGCCAGCAGCGGGGACAGCGGGCCGAAGATGCGAATCGGGGAACGGCGGAGCTATGAAATCCCGCGCAGTGCAGGGAAGGGTGCGCGTGTTAAACGGCCCCGAAGCCGGGGATGTGGGCGCGGCGCTCCAGCCAGTGCAAAAGCCAGCTCGCCAGCGTGACCATGATGAGATAGTAGGCGCCCACGGTGAGGAAGACCTCGGTGAAGCGGAAGGTGTCCGAGGCCACCACCTTGCCCTCGCCCATGAGCTCCATACAGGTGACGAGGTAGGCGAGGGAACTGTACTTGATGAGATAGACAATCTCGTTGCCGCAGCCCGGGAGCGCCCGGCGCGCGGCCTGCGGCACCACGATCCAGAGGATGGTCTGCCACTGGGTGAAGCCGAGCGACTGCGCGGCCAAAATCTGCCCGCGCCGGATGGAGAGCAGCGCCCCGCGCACATATTCCGACTGGTAGGCCGAGGTGCAGAGGATAAAGGCGGTGAGGGCCGCGCCATAGGGCGCGAAATAGATGCCGAGCTTGGGGAGCGCGTAGTAGATCATCATGAGCTGGATGGCGAGCGGCACGCCGCGCAGAAGCGCGGTGTAGGCGTTGCCGAGGCGCCGGAGCCAGCGCGGGCCGAAGGCGCGGGCGCAGCCAAGAGCCACGCCGCCCACAAAGCCCAGGGTCGCCGCCGGGATGATGAGCGCGAGCGAGACCATGAGCCCCTTGTTGAGGGCCGGCAGAAGCTCGTTGGTGAAGAAAACCGTGTCCAGCATGGGCGTTGCGCGATCCTTTGCCCGGCGGCAGAAGCATGGTCGCTCCCGCGTCGTTCATCCTTTATGCAGGCGCTACGGTAGGGGATTCCTCCCCTGCGCGCAACAAAAAACAGCTTCCCGCCGCGCCGGGGAAGACCCCGGAAACGGCGGGAAGTTGTGGATAAGCGGGGCTGCTGCGGCTAGCCGGCCGCGGCGCACTTCTTCTTGAGCGCGTCGGCCACGGTCACGCCCAGAGCGTAGCAGGCCTTCATGTCGTCCTTGGTGGGGCGCCACGAGCACTTGACGGGCTCGGCCGGCATCTCCATGTGCATGGCGGCAAGGCGCGCCTGAAGCTGCCTGGGCGCTTCGCCCGACCAGCCGTAGGAGCCGAAGGCGCCGCCAATGCGGTTCTGCGGGCGCAGCCCTTCCATATAGGTGAGCATGGCCGCCACCAGCGGCAGGATGCCGTTATTGTGCGTGGGCGAGCCGGCGAGCACGGCGCCGCAGTCGGCGAGTTCGGTCATGATGGCGCTGTGGTGGTTGTGCTTGACCGACATGATGCGCGCGGGCACGCCGTTCTCCGCAAGGCCGTTGCACACGGCATAGGCCATGTGCTCGGTGGACTTCCACATGGTGTCGTAGAAGATGACGGCGCGCTGCTGGGGCTTCTGCTCGGCCATCTTGCGGTACATGTCGATGATGAAGCGCACGGCGTCGCGGCCGCGGTGGATGAGGCCGTGGTCGGGCGCGATCATGTCGATGTCGAGGCTTTCCACCACGGGCAGGGCCTTGAGCACCGTGGGCGAATAGGGGAGGACGATGTTGTAGTAGTATTCCTTGATGCGGCGCACGAACTCGCCCTGGTCGTCAAAATCGTCCGTGAAGCGGGCGGTGCTCGCGATGTTCTGGCCGAAGATGTCGTTGCTGATGAGCAGCTTCTCTTCCGGGATATAGGAGACCATGCTGTCCGGCCAGTGGAGCATGCGCGTTTCCTGAAAGATGATGCGCCGGCTGCCCAGCTCCAGCACGTCGCCGCTTTTCACGGCCTGGATGGGCCAGTCCTTCCCGGCGAAATAGCCGGCCATGGTCTTCAGGCCCAGCTGGGACACGAAGATCTTTTCCGGCCGCACGCGCTCCACGATCTCGGCGAGCGCGCCCTGGTGGTCCAGCTCCATGTGATTGCAGACGATATAGTCCACCTTGTCCGGCGGCATGGTCTTGGCGAGGCGGCAGAGCAGGGCGCCTTCCTTGCCGGAGGGCACGCAGTCCACCAGGGTGTTTTTTTCGTCCTTGATGAGGTAGGCGTTGCAGGTGGTGCCGTCCGGGCAGCGGGAATAGCCGTGGAAGTCGCGGTGGTCGAAATCGACCTCGCCGACCCAGAAAATATCCTTTTTGATTTCTATGGGCTGCATGATGTCCTCCGAGAGGGGCAGGGGCGCCTCGGCGCCGGAACGAAAAACCGCCCCGTTGCTGGCGCGTATCCGCAAACGCCCCGCCTCGCCGGTGGGGCAAGACGGGGCGGTGATCAGTGCGTCGCGCCGCGGTGCGCGCTACATTTTGTTGAACTGGTCCTTGCCCACGCCGCAGACAGGGCAGGTCCAGTCGTCGGGCAGGTCTTCAAAGGCCACGCCGTCGTGTTCCTTGGGTTCGTATTCATAGCCGCAGACGCTGCAAACATAGTTGGCTGCCATGATGTTCACTCCTTGGGCGCCGTGGCGCCGGGGCTTCAGTTTTCGGCCTTCCAGAGGCCGTGCAGGTTACAGAATTCGCGGGCCGTCACCTTGTCGGCCTCCACCTCGTCGAAGAAGGCTTCTGGCTCGTCGGCCGGGGTGAGGAAGCGGCGGTAGACCTTGCCGTCATCGGTGACGAGCTCGATCCACTCGATATAGTGCTTCTCCTCCATGGGGTGCCGGGCGCTGCCGATCTTGACGTGGTAGCCCTTCTTCCACTTCTCGATGACGGGCACATGCTTTTCGGTGGCGCCGTCGGTGGAGCCGGCCTCCATGAGCTTCATGGGCTGCCCACAGCAGACCAGCTCGCCGTCGCCGGGGTGGAGCACTTCGACGATATTGCCGCACACATTGCACTTATACACTTGAAGCCTTTTGGTCATACTGCAACCTCTCGGGTAAGGGGTCTCATCGCACATTCATGGGAGCCGGCGCGCATGCGGCTGCGGCTCCGGGGGCAGGAGGGCGCCGTCTGGGGCTGTCTCCTACCGGCCTGCTAAGATTATGGACGAAAGCGGTGCCTTTGTAAAGGCGTTTGTCAGCGGTCTGCGGGTGCGGTTTCCAGGCTCGACGCCGCCGGGGCGGCGACCGTGGCGGCGGAGGGCTGCCCGGCGCCGTCCTTGCGGCGCACACCGAGCACATTGGGGAGCTGCGCCTTGAGGTTGCCGGTCACGAGCAGCGACGGCGCGTGCATACCGCCCATCTCGCGCCTGAGCGAGTGCGAGCGCACGAGCAGCCCCGCCTGCGCGCCGCCCTCCACATACATGACCGTGCGCACGTCCAGCGGCAGGTGGAGCAGTTGCTGCGCGAAGGCATAGGCCTCCACCGGGGCGCGGCTGTGGAGGAAGAGGATGCGCCCCTCGCCGTCCTGCGCCACCGCGGAGATGGAATAGAGCGGGCCGCCCGGGCTCCAGAGGATGCGGCGGTCGGCATTGATCATGCGGTAATTCTGGATGACGAGGTCATACTGGCCGATGCGCTCCTTCCAGTCGGGCATGTCGCGGTCGACGATGGCGGCGGCGGGCAGCCCGGCGGTCTTGGGGCCGGCCACGAAGAAGGCGCCGAAGCGGTCCACCAGGCGGCCATTGTTGACGTGGCCCGCGCCGCGCATATAGCCCGTGCTGGTGGAGCCGTCCTCGCGGTACATGCTGGCATTGATGGCGGCCACGAGGCCGCGCTCCTCGCCCCAGGCGTCGAGGGTGCGCGGTCCCTTGCCGTCGGCGGAGCTGGCGCAGAGCTCGAACTCGAATTTTTCCGGGTCGATGCGCAGGGCCGTGAGCCGGAAGTCCCCGCCTTCGAGGCGGAACTCGCCGAACTCCAGCCCCGGCTCGAGCGTAAGCCACTGGGCGCCGCCCTCGGCGTCGATGCCGATCCGCTTCTTGCCGGAAGCATTGCGGGACTTGGGGGCCGGCGTCGCGGATTCTTCCGGGGCGGCGGGGGGCGCTTGTGAGGGCAGCGGGGCGAGGCCCCGATCGGCGCGCAGGGCTTCGGCAGCGGCCTCGGGCGCCAAGGCAGGTGCGCCACCGGTGAGGGCATCCGCCCAAGCCGTGACGGGCGTAGCGAGCAGCCACAATCCAAGCGCGCAGAGCGCCGCCAGGGCGCGAAATCGGCGGGCGCGGCTCGTCTGGAGAACTGTCTGGCAAATGCGGCGCATGGTGGTGAGGGAAGGGCCAGGCACGTTGAGCGCCCTGCGACAGGGGCTGGCGACGGGCGCCTTTCCTGTCTGCGTTTTTAAGCCCGGGCCGCGGCTTTGGCAAGGTTTTGGGACAGGCTGATTGACATATCAATATATCTTGATATAGAAATACTTGGTTTTCGGGAAGAGCCATCCTCGGGGTATCTTGCGAGCCCGAGCGGCCGCACACAGAATTGCGGCCCCGTCATAAAGAAAATCAAGGAGCGACCCATGCGTATCGGCACCCTGATCCGCCAGGCGGAGCGTCCGTTCTTTTCTCTCGAATTTTTCCCGCCGTCGGAGGAGGGGCAACTGGCCGCCTTTTACGCCACCGTGGAGGAGCTGCGGGCGCTGCGGCCGCTCTTTGTGTCCGTCACCTACGGGGCGGGCGGCTCCAAGCAGCGCAACACCCTCGCCGTCACGGCGGAACTCGCGCGGCGCGGCCTCACGGCCATGGCGCACCTGACCTGCGTGGGCGCGCAGCCCGGGGACATCGCCGCTTTTTTGCGCGAGCTGCGCGCCAATGGCGTGGACAATGTGCTCGCCCTGCGCGGCGACCCGCCCAAGGGCCAGACCTGGGAGACGACCTGCGGGGCCTTCCGCCACACCGCCGAGCTCGTGCGTTTTATCCGGGAGTGCGAACCCGACATGGGCATCGGCGTGGCGGCCTACCCCGCGCCGCATCCCGAATCCGCCACCTTCGCGCTCGACCGCCGCTATACGGCGGAAAAGATCGCGGCCGGCGCGGATTTCGCCATCACCCAGCTTTTTTTTGACGTGCGCGAATACGAGGCATTGGTGGAGAGCCTGCGCGAACATGGGCTGGACGTGCCCGTGGTGCCGGGCATCCTGCCCATCCAGAGCCTGGACTCCCTGCGCCGGGTGCTCTCGCTCTGCGGGGCCAATATCCCGGGCAAGCTCTACCTCGACCTGGAGGAGGCCCACAAGGCCGGCGGCGCCGAGGCCGTGCGCGAGGCCGGGCTGGCCTTTGCCGTGCGCCAGATCCGCCGGCTCATGGACATGGGCGCGCCGGGCATCCATCTCTATACCCTGAACAAGCCCGGCCTCTGCCGCCGCATCGCGGAGGAAGTCCGTTTCTAAGGGATGCAGCGCCCCGCGCGCCCGCTTGACCGCCGGCGCCAAGGCCCCTAGGCTTGCGCCATGAGCATCGAGAAAAGCCACCGGCCGCTCCTGGCCGCCATCTGCGCCTCCCTGTTCTGCATGCCTTTCATGCTCGCCGGGGTGAACGCGGTGCTGCCGGCCATCGGCGAAAGCCTTGACGCCAGCGCCCGGCAACTGAGCCTTATCGGCGCCTTCTATTCGCTGGGCCTCGCCGTGTTCCAGCTCGCTTCCGGGAGCCTTGGCGACATTTTCGGGCGGCGGCGCATCTTCCTTCTGGGCATCGCCATGTTCGCCCTGTGCGGCGCGGCCCTGGGCTGCGTGCGCTCGGTGCCGCTCTTCATCGCCCTGCGCTTCTTCCAGGGACTCGGGGGCGCCATGTTCAACGCCAGCGGCCTCGCGCTCCTGGCCTCGGCCGCGCCCCCGGAAAAGCGGGCCGCCTATCTCGGCTTCAGCGGCGCCGCCGTGTACGCGGGCATCGCCTGCGGGCCGCCCATCGCCGGCTTCGTGACCGGCGTGCTCGGCTGGCACTGGCTGTTCTGGGGCAATGCGCTCGCCTTTGTGGGCGTCTTCTGGCTGATGAAGGCAACGGTCAGGCAGGAGTGGCGCACCGCCGCCGACCAGCCCTTCGACGCCTCGGGCTGCGTCATTTACGGCTGCGCCATGATCGCGCTCACCTTCGGCGCCTCGGAGCTCGCTGAGCAGCCGGGCCTCGCCTGGTGCCTGCTCGCGGCCTTCGCCGGGCTCATCTTCCTTTTCTGGCTGCACGAGCTCAAAAGCCAGTATCCGCTGCTCGACATGCGCCTGCTCGCGCAAAACCGGGTCTTCGCGCTCTCTTCGCTGGCGGCCTTCGTCAATTACAGCTCCTTTTTCGGTATCCTCTTCTTCTTCAGCCTCTATCTCCAGGTCGGCCGCGGCCTTGAGGTGGAGGAGGCGGGCCTGGTGCTCGCCTTTCAGTCCGTGGTGCAGGCCCTGACCACGCCGCTCGCCGCGCGCCTGTGCAGGAGCTGGCGCCCGGGCCATGTGAGCGCCGTGGGCGTGGCCCTGTGCGGCGTGGGCCTTGCCGTGGCGGCCTTTTTGACGCTGGAGTCGCCGCTTGGGCTGATCTTCGTCATCCAGGCCTTCCTCGGGGCGGGCATGAGCCTCTTCGCGCTGTCGAACACTTCCATCATCCTTGAAAGCGCGGGCGAGAAGCACGTGGGGCAGGCCTCGGGGCTCACCGGCGCCGTGCGCACGGCCGGCCAGCTCTTCAACATGGTCGTCATTACCCTGACGCTCGGCTTCTTCCTCGGCAATGCGCCGGTGGACGCCGCTACGCTCCCGGCCTTCATGCGCTGCATGCGGGTGGATCTGGTCATTTTCTGCCTCTGCAACCTCGCTGCGGTGTGGTGCGTGCTGGCGCGGAACAGGAACTGATTTTCCCGCAATGCCGGGGGTTTGGAGGCAACTTGCGCGCGGACTGTAAAAAGCATAAAAAAAGTCTAAAGTTTTGCCGCCCATGGCCGTAAAGAGCTGCAGGATGGTGTCTCATGCCTGATATGCGCAGCCTGCAAATGCGGATCATGCTCCAGAGCTATGAGCAGCAACTGCTCGCGGCCCGCCGGCTGGCGCGTTTCCGCGTCAAGCGGCGCCTGGCCGCCGGCGAGAAGCCNCAGGACCCGGACCCTTCCGTCAATCGCCGTGTCTTTGTGGAAAAAGTGGCACGGGAATTGTATGAGACCCTCATATTCACGGGNAGCGCCAANCCCGTGGTGGAGGACATCCGCGCGGAGCTCNGCGAGGCCATGGGCCTCNANGTGGGCTTCACCTACCCGCCGGGNGCGCGGCTCCGCATCGTGGCCATNGNGCCGGAAGGCCAGCGGCCCNTNANCGCGGAGGAAGANCGGCGCGCNCGNCATGCCCTGTGGCGCATCACGCGCCAGAAAGTTGACCAGAGCATGCTGGAGAAGCCCGAAAGGGCCGAAGCCGTCTGCTGAAANGCCCGGGCGCCGGGCGTGGGACGGCGCGAAGCATGAGACCCGCCGCAGGGNAGAGCCCCTGCTGAAGGAGCAGAGAATGGAAATCCGCAATGCCGGCATGGGCTANCCGCTGCTTGACCCTTACGCCAACAGCTCNGCGGCCAACGCGGCGGAGAAAAGCGGCGAGNCCGCCGCGGGCCGGGCNAANCCGGCNGAGGAGAACGGCTCGGGCGGCGANACCATCAGCGTTTCGCGCGACGCCCTCCTGCTCACCGAGGCGCGGCGNACNGCCCAGAACACGCCGGANGTGCGCGCCGANCGCGTGGCGGAGCTNCGCGNNCAGGTGGCCAACGGCACCTACANCATCGACGCCCAGGCCATCGCCGAGAGCCTGGTGCGCGAGGAGCCTTCCCTCTTCCGCATCGTGTGAGCGGGCTCNCCACANCAGCCGNAANTATCAGCCAGNATTGCGGCCGTTCCTTNGGGNGCGGCCGTTTTTTTATTNTAGGCATNNTTTCTGCATACTGAGGGCAAGCACAGCCAGAGCGCCGCTTTCCAGACCCGCCNNGANTGGCGGGAANANCGNNATNNCAGGCCANNGGCCGGCGGCGCGGAGGGAGTATCCATGCAATCGTTCTTCAAGATTTTGACGCCGCTGTTCCGCTGCCTGTGGGCCCTNGCCCTCGCCGTGAGCATNCTCGGCTGGTCCGCGCCGGCNGAGGCCGTGCGCATCAAGGACATCGCCACCTTCTCCGGCGTGCGCGACAACCAGCTCATCGGCTACGGCCTCGTGGTGGGCCTNGCNGGCACNGGNGACAAGAAGGATTCGGCCTTCACCATGAGNTCCATGAAGAACATGCTCGACCGCATGGGCATCGGGCTCAATTCTTCGGCGCTCAAGGTCAAGAACGTGGCCTCGGTNATGGTCACGGCGCGCATGCCCGTNTCNTCCAAGCCGGGCACGCGGCTNGACGTGACCGTCTCNTCCGTGGGCGACGCCACCTCNCTNCTCGGCGGCGTGCTGCTCCAGACNGCGCTCAAGGGCGTGGACGGCAAGACCTACTGCCTCGCCCAGGGCGCGCTCACCGTGGGCGGCTATTCCGTCAACGGCGAGGCCGCGNCCACCTCCAAGAACGTGAGCACCGTGGGCCTCATCCCCGGCGGCGGCATCGTGGAGCGGGCCATCCCCTTCGAGTTCAACCAGCAGGACAAGCTCACNCTCAACATGCGCGTGGGCGACTTCACCACNGCNCAGCAGATCGCCGAGCGNCTNAANNCNGCCATGGGCGGCTCCTTCGCNCGCGCCGTGGACGCCATGAGCGTNAGCCTNGACGTGCCNCCGCAGTACCGCAACAANCTCGTNCCGCTCATGGCCTCGGTGGAAAACCTCGANGTCACGCCNGANACCGCCGCCAAGGTGGTGGTNGANGAAAAGACCGGCACCGTNGTCCTCGGCAAGGACGTGCGCATCACGCGCGCGGCCGTGGCCCACGGCAACCTGCANATNACNGTGCAGGAGAACGAGCAGGTCTCGCAGCCNGGNCCCTTCTCNCAGGGGCAGACNGTGGTCACGCCCGAGACGGACATCAATGTCCGCGAGGAGAGCCGNCGCCTGCACATGGTGGAAGGCGCCACCCTGCAGGANCTGGTGGACGGNCTCAACGCCATCGGCGCCACCCCGCGCGANCTGATTTCCATCCTGCGCAGCNTGCAGGTTTCCGGCTCGCTNCATGCGGANCTGGAGGTGATCTAANATGACCACGCCCCTTGACGCCACGGCCCTNGTGACCTCCCAGANCGGCGCCGCCGACCAGTCGCGCCGCGANCTCCAGGCCAAGCTCANCGGCCTNGGCGGCATCAANGGGCGCAAGCTCTCGCCCGAAGCCCAGGANAAGAAGCTGCGCGAGGCCTGCGAGGGCTTNGAGTCGGTCTTCATCCAGAAGATGTGGCAGGAGATGCGCAACACTATCCCCAAGGGCGGCCTCATGCACGGCAAGGAGGAGCGCTTCTGGCAGGACATGTATGACCAGGANCTCTCCAAGTCCATGACCAGCGCNGGCGGNATCGGCCTNGCGGACATGATGTACGCCCAGCTTTCGCGCAATCTCGTTTCNGCCAGCCGCAGCGCGGCCGGGGCCNNCCAGAGCCGGGCCTTCGCGCCCGAGGCCGCGCCGCTGCTGGACGCTCCGGCCCCTGAGGCCCCTGCGGCTGACGCCCCCAAGGCGCAGTCCGCACAGGCAAAGGCGCCCGCACAAGCCGCCGCTTCCATCTATGACGGTGCCGCGCCGGGCGTGGCCGCCGTGGCGGAAGAAGGCCAGAACGCCGCCGCCCCGGCCCCAGCCCCTGCGGTGAACGGCCAGACGGCCCAGGCTGTGGCCGCCGCTTCCGCGCAGGCCGCCCAGGCCGCGGGCACCGCGGATGAGGCCGTCGAGCTCAACCCCGAGGTGGAGCGCGCCCTGGCCGCCCTGCGCGCGCGCCAGGCCCTGCACCACAAGGAAGAAGCCGGGACGTCCCAGCCGCAGGGCGCCCCCGCCGCGGCTTCGGCCGGGGCGCAGGCTGTGGCCGGCGCTCAGCACAAGCGGCCCGCGCCGGCTTCGGGCCTCGAGCTCGCCCAGGTGGCGCGCCGCGAGGCCGGGGACAAGCTCGGCTCGCATGCCGTGCGCCCGCCCCTGCACCAGCCCTCGCCGCGTCACAGCGCTGACGCCGCGCAGCCGGCGGCGCAGGCCGCTCCGGCGGAAGGTGCGCCTGCCGCTTCCGCCCAGGCCGTGGCCGATGCGGACGCCGCGCAGGCCGCCGGGCGCGCCCGCAACGTGCGCTTCTCGACCAACATGAGCACCGCCGAGCGCTCCAGGCGCGGCCTGAAGCCCATCCGCGTGCTCAATGTGGACAATGTGGGCGTCAACAGCAAGGCCGGCGCCGGCATCGCCGCCTACCACGCCGCCAACGAGGCGCAGGCGGCCGCCGCGGCCCCGCTCACCGCGCCCGCCCCGCAGCCCGCACAGGCCACCCCGGCGGACAATCTTGGAGCAAATCCGGCCGAAGCCGGCTCCGGCAACTTCACCATCCCGCCGCTGACCGCGGCGGACGCGCGGGGCTAGGCCGTGCGGATGCTGNCAGNGGGGCGCCGCCTCATGCCGGAGCGCNNGTCCNATCCGTGGCATAAATTTTGCTTNGTTANGGGCACAGCCAGATTTTTCGGCAGGTTCTGCCTGCCATGTCCGCNAGNGAGGACAGGATGTACCAGATAATCCACGAAAGTTTANCCCGTCAGGACAAGGCCCTGGCGCTNTTGCACGANCTCCTCGAGGAGGANTACGGCATCCTCANGAGCCGGAATACTGACGGCGTGGCCGCGCTGGANTTNTCCATCCAGGAGCTCATCCGCCAGATCGCCGTGGAAAAGACCCTTGTCATCCGCACCCTTGACGGCGTGCGGGTGAGCGACTACGCCGCGAAGCTCCCCGAGGGGGAGGGCGCCGCNCTTTTGACGCTGTTCGCCTCCGTNGATGACGGCGAGCAGCAGGTGTCGCGCCAGGCTTCGCGCAATGCGCAGCTTTCGCTCGCGCTGCTCGACCAGAGCACCCGCACGCTCCAGGCGCTGACCAGCCAGGCCGCGCCGCCGCGCGCGGGCGTCTACGGGCGCCGGGGCGGGATGCGCCATGAGATGCACCCGCAGGCCGCGCTCATCTCCGGGAGGCTCTAGGCCATGCTCAACGGACTGCTCAATATCGGCCAGTCGGCCCTCAACGCATCGCAGGCGTGGATCTCGGTCACGGGCAACAACCTTGCCAACGTGGATACCGAGGGCTATTCGCGCCAGTATGTGGACCAGAAGGACGCNGGCGGCCTCAAGTACAAGCCGGGGGCGCAGCCNCTGGGCGTCAANGCCCAGCAGATCATGCGCTTCTTCGANGCNTTTCTTGAGCGCTCCTANGTGAAGCAGTCCACCAANTCNTCGCGCTGGGACCAGCAGGACACCATCATGGCCTCGCTGGAAAACATCTTCAACGANGCCAACCGCGCGGGCATCAGCTCCTCCCTGACCANNTTCTTCAACGCNTGGCAGGATCTCGCCCTGCGCCCGGACGACACNGCCGTCCGCGAAAGCCTGCTNTCNTATGCCGACAACCTGAGCGACATGTTCGGCAACACCATGGACGCCATCAAGAACATCCAGAACGAGATGGATGTGTCCATCAAGCAGGGCGTCAACCGNGTCAACGACATCGCGGTGGCCATNNCNGACCTGAACCGCCAGATCACCGCCCAGACCGTNGACGGCATCANCAANCCCAANTCGCTGCTCGACAAGCGCGACCAGCTNGTGCGCGAGCTCGCCACCCTCGTNGANGTGGAGACCATCGACCACGGCAAGGGCAATTTCCGCGTGCAGCTNTCCACGGGCCAGCCCCTCGTGGACGGCATCGTNACCTACGAGCTCGAGGTCATGGGCCCGCGCGCCGAGAACCACCTCAAGTCCGGCTCNACCTATGCGGGCAACATCAATTTCACGGGCAACGACAGCCACGAATANACCGTGGAGATCGTGCGCGGCGGCGACGCCGGCGGCGACGAGCCCCCGCAGTTCCGCGTGTCNCTTGACGGCGGCAAGACCTGGCTGCGCGGCGACGACGGCCAGGAGCTGCGCTTCGACATCACNAACAGCGGCAAGACCGANGANNACGGCAACCCCNTCACCGACGAGGTGCTGGTCAAGGANCTNAAGATNTCCTTCTCCTCGGTGGAGAACTTCCACGCCGGCGACCAGTTCGACATCATCCCCAAGGACGGCCTCTACTGGATCGAGCCCTCGCGCGGCCCCCAGAACATCACNCCGCAGATCGGCTTTGACGGGCAGGACAACNANAACCGCGTCACCGGCGGCAAGCTCGCGGCCTANTACAATATCCGCGACGACAANTGCGGCCGCTACATNGACGAGCTCAACGCCGTGGCCTCCTCNCTNNTNTGGGAGGTCAACCGCATCCACAGCCAGGGCGCCGGCCTCTCCAAGCTGACCTATGCCCAGGGCCAGCAGCGCGTGGAGGACACCAAGCAGNCCCTNGGNTCGCCGCAGGCCATCCTGCCCTTTNCCGACAAGCTCCAGGCNGGCAATGTCAACTTCCATTTTTATGACAGCGTCACCGGGGANCACCTCGANTCCACCATGCTCGACTTCGGCGGNGGCGCCAATTTCGACCCCNCCGTCCANANCCTNGAGGATGTGCGCGACGCCATCAACAACATGACGCTNGNNGACGGCANNCAGCCNCTNNNGGCCAGCATCCAGGACGGCAAGCTGCTCATCGAGACCGCCGCNGGCTCGAANATCGAGTTCGCCATGGGCGCGGACAGCTCGGGCCTCATGGCGGCGCTCGGCATCAACACCTTTTTCAGCGGNAGCNNCGCNAGCGACCTCGCGGTCAANANCCAGGTNCACAGCAACACGCACCTCATCGCGTCNGGCCAGGTCAACGGCCAGTTCCAGACCAATGTGGGCGACAACATCACGGCCACGGCCATCGGCAAGCTCATCGACAAGCCNGTGACCATCTCCACGCTCTGGAAGACCGTNNACAACCAGANCATTTCGCAATACTACGCCAACCTCGTCACCACCGTGGGCGCGGACAGGCGNCTTTCCAAGACNAANACCGAATACCANACCGCCCTCACCGANGACCTTTCCGAGCGNGTGGAGTCGGTCACNGGCGTGAACATGGACGANGAGATGAGCAANCTCATCAAGTNCCAGCATTCCTATACGGCGGCAGCCAAGCTCATCACCACCGCTGACCAGATGCTGCANACCCTTCTCGGCCTCAAGCAGTAAGGGGGGAGCAAGATGGCCATTCGCGTNACNCAAAAGACCATGTACAACGACATGGTCGGCCAGATGCAGAAGAATCTGGCCGGATACATGGAGAGCGTCCAGCAGGGCTCCACCCAGAAAAAGATCAACCGCCCCTCGGACGACCCGGCGGGCACCTATCGTGTGCTCACCACGCGCATTGACCTCACCAATACGGCCCAGTACCAGGAAAACGTGGACACGGCCAAGGGCTGGCTCAACCTTGAGGACAGCGTGCTCTCCACGCGCGTGCCCACNGTCATCCAGGACCTCATCACNCTCGCCGANCAGGCCTCCACCGGCACCTATGACGCGAGCCAGCGCAAGATCATGGCCGACCAGGCGCGCCAGCATTTCGGNAGCCTNCTCGAGCTCGCCAANACCGANTTNGAGGGCAAGAGCNTNTTCGCNGGCCACCGCTACGACTACAACGCCTTTGAGCAGGGCCTCGCNCTCACGAGCTGGGACGAGGACTGGGACAAGGCCATCAGGGANGGCGACGCGGAGGGCAAGCCCCTCTACACCCTGGAGGGCGCAAGCTCCGAGACCGTCATCGTCCAGTTCCTCGGCGAAGGCACCCTNGCGGAGCACCCCGAATTCCGCTGGTCCAAAGACGGCGGCGACACCTGGGAGACGGGCAGCTATGAACTGCCCGACGATGCGGACGGCAACGTGAAGATCTCCGCCAATGGCGTCATNCTCACCGCCTCGGGCGATTTGCCGGTCAAGCAGGCCAACCCGGACGAGGGCCCCGGCGCCAGGAACGGNACCATGCTCTANATCCGCCCGGCCGCCATCTANCAGGGCGACGACAAGGACCCGCCGCTCGACATCACCCAGATGGGCGCGCCCCAGGGGCTCGAGGTCGAGGCCAAGGGCGATTTCGGCAAGAATCTNCTNGTGCGCATGGATACGGACGCCGACCTCTCCGCGCCGGGCAACGAATTCACCTGGTCCTACAGCACGGACGGCGGNTCCAACTGGGTGACGCTCAAGGGCCAGACCACCGGCGGCGACACGCTGCGCCTGCCCGTGCCCGGCGGCTATGTGGATNTTGACGCCAGCGGCGTGGGCGACAAGACNNTCACGGCCGGCAGCCAGGTCATGGTGCATCCCTCGCGCGCGGACCTCAAGTTCGAGATCATGAAGGACACCTACCTCTCGGTGAACGCCGTGGGCAAGGACATCTTCGGCGGCTACTACGAGGGCATGCCNGCGCTCGACGGCGACAACAACCTCTTCGAGGTGGTGGGCGCCTTCATCGGCTATCTCGAGGGCAACAACCAGGAGGGCGCGCAGAAGACCCTCGCNGCCCTCAAGGTGGCGGAAAAGCAGGTCCTCTCCGCGGCCACCTCNNTNGGNGGCAAGGAAACGCGCATCNANACNGCCTCGGACGTGCTCTCCTTCCAAAAGCTGGACCAGCAGGAGCGTTTGAGCTANACTGAAGACATCGACCTGACGGAACTGCTGACCAAGCTNACGCGCCAGCAGCTCACGTACCAGACGGTCCTGCAATCCTCGTCCATGATCATGAAGCTGAGCCTCGCCAACTATGTGTAAGCGCGCCCCTGGCGCATCGGACGCCATGCCATGCTCATTCTGACGCGACGCCCCGGCGAAAGCCTGTATTTGGGCGAAAANATCCGCATCACCGTGCTCGGTATCCAGGGGCGGCAGGTCAAGCTCGGCCTNGACGTGCCCANNGANACCACGGTGTACCGCGAAGAGGTCTATAAACGGGTCATTGAGGAAAATCGCCGCGCNCTGGCGACNAAGAACGAAGATTTNATGGTGGCTGCTGAACTATGGCAAGCGAAAAAGAGCTAGAGATCGAAACCCGCCTCGGNCGGCGNGTCATCGATCCNGACAAGATCATTCGTTTTCCNCGCGGGCTNGCNGGNTTNGAGGAGGAGCACGACTTCATCCTCCTCCAGNTNAGGCCCGACGCGCCCCTGCTCATCCTCCAGAGCGTGACCAACCCGCAGGTGGGCCTGCTCGTGGCCGACCCGTACAGCTTTTTGCCGTCCTATCCGGTGATGCTCGGCGATGCGGAGCAGGCCCTGCTNNAGATNAGCAACACCGAGGACGCGGCCATCCTCGTCACGGTGTCCATCCCGCCGGGCGAGCCGGAAAAGGCCNCCCTCAACCTCACGGGNCCCATCGTCATCAACCACCCGGCGCGCATCGGNNTCCAGGTGCCGCAGGGCTTNGACGGNCCNTCGCAGGTNAACATGCACTCGCTGGAGCCNCAGCCGCATGGACGCGGCCNCNNNGGAGCCGGACGACGGCGANAAAGNGCGCCCCNCCGGAGANTAAGGNCACNTNGGGGACGNCCCCGCGANATTCAGGNCCCCGCGGCACACGCTGCGGGGGCCTTGGCGTTTNNGGGCGCTAGNTGNNNGCCCCGGCNTGCCNCCTCCCTGTCAANGGGCGTCTTCGCGCCCCAGCAGGTGAGAAGGGCGAAAGGCCGAGAAATTTTATCAATGATTTTGCATGAGTGCACCGACACTAGGAGACCTTTTTTTCGCCCCTGCATTGACGCGGCAAAAAGTTTTGAATAGTTCTAGAAACGCGAGAGCGCCACGGGCTTAATAGGGAATCCCGTTAAAATCGGGAGCGGACCCGCCGCCGTCAGCCATCGCGCGCGCCGCAAAGAGCGGGCGCGCCCCGTTTTCCACTGTGCCACTGGGCTCATGCCCGGGAAGGCGGAAACACGGGCGGCAAGCCGGAAGACCTGCTTTCGCGTGACGTGCGCCCGAGGGGCGCATATGAAGAGGGCCGCCGCAACGGGCTTTTGCCGCGGTTCCCACGCCCTGCGCCGCGCTCGCGGCCGTAGCACGGCAGTATTTACAGAAAAGCCCCCCTGTTTGGGAGTAGACCATGCCCGCGACGATCATCAAACGGGACGGCGCCGCCGTGCCCTTTGACTCGAAAAAAATCCTGAGCGCCATCACCAGGGCCAATCAGGCCGTGGAAGGGGAGGATATGTCCCCGACGGATCTGCTCTTCGTCACGGAAAAGGTCTGCCGCACCCTCGACGAGCGCAACCTGCGCCATGTGGAAGAAATCCAGGACGTGGTGGAGGAAAGCCTCATCCGCTTCGACTATGCCCGCACGGCCAAGGCCTATATCCTCTATCGGGCGGAGCACGCCAAGATCCGCAACGCGGAATCGGCCCTCATGGAGATCTACCAGCGCCTGACCTATTCCCCGGCCGTGGCCGAGGACATCAAGCGCGAAAACGCCAATATCGACGGCGACACCGCCATGGGCACCATGCTCAAGTACGGCTCCGAGGGCTCCAAGTATTTCGTGGACAGCTATATCCTGCCCAAGGACGCATCGGCGGCGCACATCAACGGCGATATCCACATCCACGACAAAGATTTCTACATGCTCACGGAAACGTGCTGCCAGATCGACCTGATCCCGCTGTTCCGCAACGGCTTTTCCACGGGGCACGGCTTTTTGCGCGAGCCCAATTCCATCGAGAGCTACGCCGCGCTCGCCTGCATCGCCATCCAGGCCAACCAGAACGAGATGCACGGCGGCCAGAGCGTGCCCAATTTTGACTGGGCCATGGCCGAGGGCGTGGCCAAGACCTGGCGCAAGGAATACTGCCGCGGCCTTGAGGCCTGCCTGCGCCTCGCCGGCGGCATGGACGCCGCGGCCGCGCACGCCCTCGCCGACCGTCTCCTCGAAGGGCTGGACCCGCGCATGGGCGAGGCCGAGGCCCTGGGCGCGGCCCTTGTGGCCGCTGCCGCGCCCGGGGAGCGCGAGCTCGTGGCCCGCGCCCACGCCTATGCCGTGGAGGAGGCGCTCACGCGGACGGAGACGCGTGTCTACCAGTCCATGGAGGCGCTCATCCACAACCTCAACACCATGAATTCCCGGGCCGGCGCGCAGGTGCCCTTCAGCTCCATCAATTACGGCACGGACACCTCGCCCGAGGGCCGCATGGTCATGAAGAACCTGCTGCTCGCCACGCAGGCCGGCCTCGGCAATGGCGAGACCTCCATCTTCCCGGTGCAGATCTTCAAGGTGAAGGAAGGGGTCAACTATGATCCCGGCGACCCCAACCACGATCTCTTCCAGCTCGCCATGGAGACCTCGGCGAAACGGCTGTTCCCCAATTTCAGCTTTCTCGACGCGCCCTTCAACCTCCAGTATTACCGGCCGGGCGACTACAACAGCGAGGTGGCCTACATGGGCTGCCGCACGCGCGTGCTCGGCAATGTGCACGACCCCGACCGGCAGGTGACCTGCGGCCGCGGCAACCTGAGCTTCACCACCATCAACCTGCCGCGCCTCGGCATCGAGGCAAAGGGCGACATCGACGCCTTTTTCGGCCTCCTCGACGACGCCATCGACCTCGTGTTCCGCCAGCTCATGCACCGCCTCAAGATCCAGAGCGCCAAGAAAGTGCGCAACTATCCCTTCCTCATGGGCAACGGCATCTGGATAGACTCCGGCAAGCTGGACGTGGAGGACCGCATCGGCGAGGTATTGAAGCACGGCACGCTCACCGTGGGCTTCATCGGCCTCGCCGAGACGCTGGTGGCGCTCATCGGCGAGCATCACGGCCAGAGCGAGGCCGCGCAGGCGCTGGGCCTCAGGATCATCGGCCACATGCGCCGCCGCGCCGATGCCGAGGCGGAAAAGACGAAGCTCAATTTCTCGCTCATCGCCACGCCCGCCGAGGGCCTGAGCGGCCGCTTCACCGCGCTCGACAAGGCGCGCTACGGCGAGCTTCCCGGCATCACCGACCGCGGCTACTATACCAATTCCTTCCATGTGCCCGTGTATTTCCCCATCCGGGCGCACAGGAAGATCGCCATCGAGGCCCCGTACCATGCGCTCACCAATGCCGGCCACATCACCTATGTGGAGCTTGATGGCGACACGGCCAAGAACACTGCGGCCTTCGAGCGCATCATCCGTTGCATGCACGACGCGGGCGTGGGCTACGGCTCCGTGAATCACCCGCTGGACCGCGACCCGGTGTGCGGCTACACGGGCGTCATCAATGATGTCTGCCCGCGCTGCGGCCGCCGCGAGGGCGAGGGCGTGAGCGAGGAAAAGCTGCGCGAGCTTGCCAAGCTGTATCCCAACATGCCGCGCTGGAACTGATAAGGCCGGCCGCCACAGGGCGGCAGGGATTTTTTGAACACTCCCGAGGAGGAAGAAGCCATGCTGATGAAATCGCGCCTGTTCGAGGAAGCGCAGAACGAGGAAGCGGCCGCGGCGCCTGCGGCGCACGCGCTTGTGGGCGAGGGCGTGGGCTTTGAGCGCATCCGGCGTATCACCGGCTATCTCGTGGGCACGCTCGACCGCTTCAACAACGCCAAGCGCGCCGAAGAGCACGACCGCGTGCGCCATGCCTGAAGCGGTGCGCCCCGCGCCCGGGGCGTGGCCCACAGTCTTTCGGCCGCCCGTGGCCCGGGGGGATGTGGCCCCCCGGCTGCGACTGGCCGGCATCGTGGAAGACTCCATCGTGGACGGCCCGGGCCTTCGGCTCACCATCTTCACCCAGGGCTGCCCGCACGGCTGCCCGGGCTGTCACAATCCCGAGACGCATCCAGTGAACGGGGGGAGCTTCCATTCCCTCGATGAACTGGTGGTCCGCTACCGGGAAAATCCGCTCCTTTCGGGCGTGACCTTTTCCGGCGGCGAGCCCTTTCTCCAGGCGTCGCCCCTCGCGCTGCTCGCCGCCCGCATCCATGCCCTCGGCGGCACGGTCATCACCTATACCGGCTATATCTTTGAGGAGCTGGCAGCCCGCGCCCGCAAGGACGCGGCCGTGGCCGCCCTGCTGGACGCCACGGACCTGCTCATCGATGGCCCTTATATCGAGGCCCTGCGCAGCCTCGACATCGCCTGGCGCGGCAGCTCCAACCAGCGCCTCCTGGACAGGGAGCTGCGCGCGCGGCTGCTTTGCCTTGCATCACCCGCACCCCAGCCGCACTAGGCTAGGAGACGAAAAGCGCCGGGAGTCTCCCCCGGCGCCTTCCGTCTCCTTCCTTTCTTGCTTTCCGCTCAGTCCGTCAGCGTCAGGCGCTGCTTGTTGGCGAAGATGGTCTCGCTCGGGCTTTCGCTGCGGTCGGAATAGGCGGTGTGCAGAAGCTCGTGGGCCTTGTGCGAATTGGGCTCGCCCAAAAAGTCCTCATAGAGTTTCTTCACCTGCGGGTTCTTGTGCGACTGGCGGCGCGGCATGGCGCGATCGAGGCTGTAGAGGCCCTGCTGGCGCGTGCGCGCGTGGGGGTGGTAGTCGCCCTTGACGCGCGAAGTGCCCCCGCCGTCCACGCAGCCGCCGGGACAGGCCATGACCTCGATGAAGTCATAGGGCGACTCCCCGGCTATGGCCTGCTCGGCCAGGGCGCGCGCGTTGCGCAGGCCGTGGCAGATGGCGACGCGGATGCTGCCATTGCCCTCGCCGAGGTCGATGACGGCCTCGCGCACGCCGTCCATGCCGCGCAGGGGCGTGACCTCGATGTGCTCCAGCTCCTTGCCTGTCACCACGGCATAGACGGTGCGCACGGCGGCCTCCATGACGCCGCCGGTGGAGCCGAAGATCACCGCCGCGCCCGTGGACGCGCTCATGAAGGGGTTGTCGAAGGGTTCGGGCTCCACGGCGGCGAGGTCAACGCCCATGCGCCGGAGCAGGCGCGCGAATTCGCGCACCGTGAGCACAACGTCCGTGTCGGGCACGTCCGCGCGGGCGAGCTCGGGCCGCGCGGCCTCGTCCTTCTTGGCCACGCAGGGCATGATGGAAACGGTGCGCAGGCGCTCCTTCTCGAGCCCCATGGCCTCGGGCAGATAGCTCTTGGCCAGCGCCCCGAGGATGGCCTGCGGCGAGCGCGTGGAGGAGATGTGCGGCAAAACGCCCGGGCAATGCTTTTCCGCATAGTTGATCCAGCCCGGGCAGCAGGAGGTGAACATGGGCCCTTTCGCGCCCTTCTTGAGCCGGCCCAGAAGTTCCGTGCCTTCCTCCATGATGGTCACGTCCGCGGCGAAGTCCGTGTCGAGCACCACGTCCGCGCCGATGCGCCTGAGCGCGCCCACGATCTTGCCCTCCACGTTGACGCCGGGCGCGAAGCCGAATTCCTCGCCCAGCAGCACGCGCACGGAGGGCGCGAAGCTGAAGACTGTGGTGACCTCGGGGTCGGCCAGCATGTCGAGCACGAGGTCGTTCTGGTCGCGCTCGGCGAGCGCCCCGGTGGGGCAGACAAGGGTGCACTGGCCGCACTGGATGCAGGCCGAGGCGCTGTGATCGTCGGCCATGCCCACGCCGATGCAGGTGCCGAGGCCCTGGCCGTCCACGGTGAGCGCGGCCACGCCCTGGATCTGGCGGCACACCTCCACGCAGCGCAGGCAGCGGATGCACTTGCTCATGTCGCGCGTCATGCCGGCGGCGCTGTCGTCCAGCGGGCGCTCGGCCGCCGTGGGGCGCAGGCGGTGGGTGAAGCGGTTGCGCGTGAGGCCCACGGCCTCGCCAAGGTCCTGCAATTCGCAGTCCCCGTGGCGCGCGCAGGAGACGCATTCCTGGTCATGGTCGGCGAAGATCATTTCCACCTGGGTGCGCTGCATGTCGCGCACGTGGCGGGAGAGGGTGTCGATGCGCATGCCGTCCGCAAGCGGCGTCTCGCACGAGGCCACCATGCGCGTGCCCGCGCCGTCGCTCACCTCCACGAGGCACACGCGGCAGGTGGCGGGCTTGTGCGAAAGCGGCTCGAAGCGGCACAGCGTGGGGATGAAGACGCCCGCGCGCCGCGCGAGCTGAAGGATGGTTTCCCCTTCCTCGAACGCATATTCCTGACCATTGAGATAGGCTTTCATGAGTATCCTCTTTCTGCGGCTCACGGCGCTCAGGCGGGATTGCCGGGGATGGGGCTCTCGGTGATGACGGAAAGCACGCGGTAGCAGCGCATGCAGCGCGAGGCCTCGGACCAGGCCTCCTCACGGGTCATGGTCTGTTCCACCTCGTCAAAATTGTGGTCCCGCTCTTCGGGCGTGATCTCGCGCACGCCCACGCGCTCCTGCCGGGGCTTGGCCGGCGCGGGCGCGGCATCGTTGAGAAGGCCCCCCCTGGCGATCCATTCGCTGAGCCGCCAGCGCGAATCAAAGGGCACCTGGTCCGTGGAAAGGAACTGGTCGATGGAGCGGGCCGCAAAATAGGCGTGGCCCATGCCCATGATCATGGTGGTGGGGCCCGAGGCGCGGGGGCCGCTCGTGCAGTCGCCGCCGGCGAAAACGCCCTTGCGGCTCGTCTCGTGCGCGGCGTTGATGACGATGCAGTTCTTGCGGTCGCGCGCGATGCCTTCGTCGTCGCGCAGCATGGCGGCGTCGGTCTTCTGGCCAATGGCCGCGATGACGTGCCGGCAGGGGATGACATGCTCCGAGCCGGGGATGGGCCTGACACCGCGCCGGCCGCTGGCGTCGGGCTCGGTGCGCTCCATGTCGACCACCCTGAGGCCCGTGATCTCGCCGTTTTCCACCACCAGGGCGTCCTGCCCGCAGAGGAAGTGGAACTGCACGCCTTCTTCCTTGGCGGCCTTGATTTCCTCCGGGTCGGCCGGGGCGTCGGCCTCGGTGCGGCGGTAGATGAGGTGGGTCTCGCCGGTGGCCACGCGCGCGGCCGCCCGGCAGCAGTCCATGGCCACGTTGCCGCCGCCCACCACCACCACGTCGCCCTCGAGCACGGGCGGCTCGCCCGCCTCCACGCCCTCGTACACGCGCTCCAGGAAGGCGATGCCGTTCTCGTAGCCGGGAAGCGACGTATCCTCGCCCTCCATGCCGAGATAGGCGCCGCTCGGGCAGCCGCAGCCGATGAACACCGCGTCGTAGCCGCGCCGGAAGAGTTCGTCCACGTCAAAATCCCGGCCGAGCTTCTGGTTGAAGAAGAAGCGCGCGCCCATGGCGGCCACGATGTCCGTTTCTTCCTGGAGGGTCGTCTTGGGCAGGCGGTAGATGGGGATGCCGTAGCGGATCATGCCGCCGGCCTTGGGCTTGGCCTCGAAAATGTCCACCGGGTAGCCGCGCTCGAGCAGGTGATACGCGCAGGAGATGCCCACGGGTCCCGCGCCCACCACGGCCACGCGCTTGCTCTTGGCGGGGGCGGCGTCCTGCGGCTTGAGCATGCCCGAGGCGATGGCCCTGTCGGCCGCGTAACGCTTGAGGTTGCGGATGGAGACCGGCGCGTCCACCTTGGCGCGGCGGCAGGCGCGCTCGCAACTGCGCACGCAGACGCGGCCGCAACTGCCCACGAGGGGATAACTGCGGAGGACGGTATTGGCGGCGAGGTCGTCGTGGCCGTCCTTGATGTAGTCGATATAGCGGGGGATGTTGACGAGGCCCGGGCAGGCCTCGATACAGGGGCTCGTGATGGCGCTGTAAAAGCCGCACGTGTCGCCGCTTTCGCCGGGCTTGAGCTCCGCCGGGAAGTGCGTGAGCGCCGCCAGGAGGGGCAGGGCCCCGGTCTGGCCAACGCCGCAGAGCGAGGTGGCGCTCATCTGCACGGCTATGTCGCGCAGGTCCTGCCAGTCCACGGCGGCGCCGTCGCGCGCCGCGGCGAGCACATCGCGCACGAGAGGCGCGCCGGTGCGGCAGGGCGAGCACTTGCCGCAGGACTCGGAGGCTACCTTGTCAAAATGTTTCCACAGGGCCCAGAGCAGGGGAAGCCCGGGGTCGAAGACGAGAAAGCCCCTGTCGGAGAGGAAGGAGCGGGCCGGATTGCCTTCGCTGAAGCTGTCAAAGACGGAAAGGTCCAGTCCGGGGGGCGTGGCGTCGCCGCCGTTGCGGTTGTCATAGACAGTGCCGTCCCAGACTCCATAGACAAGTCGCGGCATGGGCGATCTCCTCCACAGCGGCGCGGGGAGTGCCAGCGCCGCCCGCTTGGCTTGGCTAAAGCCGTGAGAGTATGTGCATGCCCATACCATACGCAGGGCGACAGTTCAATGGTTCGCCGGGGAATGGCGGTAAGTGCCCGGAACGGGGGCGCAAGGGGGCGGGCAGCTCTGTGCGCACGCTGGCCCGCGCCCAAAAAAAGAGCAGGCATGATCCTCGCATGCCTGCTCCTGAAGTTGTGTGGGCTGCCGGGCGGGCAGCCCGAGCGGTGTGTGCCGCCGCGAATCCTTTCCGCTCCCGTCCTTGGGGTGATTTTCCGGCCCCGGGCCCATCCTGGGGCCGGAAAACCTTGTGGGGAGGGGAGAAGTGCCGCCGCGCGGACGGGGCGGAACCCGTTTACGCGGCCATGGTGTCGAAAAGTTCTTTCGCGCTGCTGTTGGCCGGGTTCTCGCCGAGCACGGCTTCCAGGTGCTCGCGGGCCTCGTCGTTGCGGCCGAGATAGATGAGGCAGCCGGCCAGGGTCACGCGCACGGCCTCTTTTTCCTCGCAGGTGTCGAGGGCCGCGGTGAGATAGGGCAGGGTGGCTTCCACCTGGCCCGTCTGGTACGCCTCGCGCACCAGGCAGTTCAGCGCGACGATATTGGCGGCGGATTTTTCGAGGGCGCGGCAGAAGTAGCCGAAGGCTTCCTCATGGTTGCCCTGCTCCATGTGCACGAGGCCGATGCCGCACAGGGCCTTGTCGGTCTCTTCCACGGCCGCGGCTTTCTGGTAGAGCACCAGCGCCTTGTCCAGCTCGGAGCGCTGCACGGCCACGGTGGCAAGGCCCATGTAGGGAGCGGCGCTGCGGGAATTGCCCGCGGCGGCCTTGCGGTAATACTCCTCGGCCTTGTCAAAGTCGCCCATGAACAGGTAGCACTCGCCCAGTTCCTTGTTGATTTCGTAGTCCAGCTGATTTTCCATGGTATCCTCCCCTTTTGAGGCTTTTCCCACATGGCGCGATGGCGCCGGTGATGTGCCCGGAACTATGCAGGGAGCATGCCACGGAAAAGAAAAGGCAGAAAATCAAGAACTTATCGGAATAGTGCCACGGAAGGGCGGGAAAAATCTGACCCCTGGCTGCCAAAAACTGCCCCTTCCGGGGGGCGCCGGTCACCGGCGCGTCGTGCCCTTGACGCGGGAACGGCAAATCTTGCCGGCCGGCGGTGAAGGGGCGGTCAGCGGCCCGCGAGCGCGGCGCGGCCGCCATGGGTCTCGATGTGCCGCATGAGCGCCTGGAAGACGCCGTCAATGTCGAGCGCCGAGGTGTCCACGATGAGCGCGTCCTCGGCCGGCCTGAGGGGGGCCACGGCGCGTTCGCGGTCCAGGGTGTCGCGCTCGCGGATCTGCTCCGTAAGCACGGCGAGGTCTTCGTGCTGCCCGCGGCTTGCAAGGTCGCGCTGGCGCCTGAGGGCCCGCGTTTCCGGCGTGGCGTCGAGAAAGAACTTGAAGCGCGCCCCGGGGAAGACGGCCGTGCCCATGTCGCGCCCTTCGGCCACCAGCGGCCCGCGCTCGCCCATGCGCCGTTGCGCTTCTTTAAGGATGTCGCGCGCCGCGGGCACCGTGCCCAGGCGCGCGGCGAGCAGACCCACGGCCTCGGTGCGGATCTCGTCGCCCACGGGCACGCCCGCGCAGGAAAGGCGGCTTTCGGCGCCTGTGCCCTCAAGGGTGAAGGGCCACGCCGCGCAGCGCGCCCGCAGTTCCTCCGGCGCGAGGGCCGTCGCGTCCGGCCCGAGGCGCAGGGCCAGGGTGCGGAACATGGCTCCGGTGTCCAGATAGGGCAGGGAAAGGGCCTCGGCCAGGCGGCGCGCAAGGGTGGTCTTGCCCACGCCGGCGGGGCCGTCCAGCGTCACCACGGGGAGGAGTGGGGCGGTCATGCGCCGAGCTCCTGCTCGAGCGCGCGCAGAAAGGCCGCGTTCTCCTCCGGCGTGCCCACGCTGACGCGCAGGTGCTCGGGCAGGCCGTAACTGCGCAAGGGCCGGATGATGATGCCGCGCCTGAGCAGCCCTTCAAAGCAGACGCGGGCGTCGTGCCCTTCCGGCAGGCGGAACATGAGGAAGTTGGCCTCGCTCGGCCAGACCTGGCAGCCGAGCCTGGTGAGGCCTTCCGCAAGCGCGCGGCGCCCCTCGCGCACGGTCGTGAGCGTGGCGGCGCGGAAGGCCGTGTCTTCCATGGCGGCCAAGGCGGCCTCTTCGGCGAGCACATTGACGGAGAAGGGCAGGCGGCTGCGCCAGAAGCCGTCCGCGATGGCTGGGGGCACGACGCCGTAGCCGAGCCTGAGCCCCGCGAGCCCCCAGCTCTTGGAAAAGGTGCGCAGGATGGCCACATTTTCCGGCAGCTCCCCGGCAAGGAGCAGGGAAGCGGCGGCTTCGTCCTCCGCGAAGTCCATATAGGCCTCGTCCACCACGAGGAGTGCCCCGGGCGCCTTTTCGGCGAGGCGGCGCGCAAGGCGGAGCACCTCCTCCCGCGGGGGGCGGTAGCCGGAAGGATTGTCCGGCGTGGTGACGAAGACAAGGCGCGTTGCGCCGTCCGCAAGGTCAGCGAGGCCGTCCAGGTCCTGGGAAAAATCTTCCCGCAGGGGGCGGCGGCGCAATCTCACGCCAGCCACGCGCGCCTGGATGGGATAGATGCTGAAGCAGGGCTCGCAGCAGACGATGTTGTGCTCCCCGTCGGCGGCGAGCATGCGGATGAGGAGGTCGATGATCTCGTCCGAACCGTTGCCCACCACGATGCGCTCGGGCGCCACGCCGTGCAGCCTGGCCAGGGCCTCCCGAAGGCGCGGGTTGCCCCCCTGCGGATAGCGGAAGGCGAGGCCGGCGTTGCGGCGCACGGCTTCCTGCGCCAGTGGCGAGGCGCCCAGGGGGTTTTCGTTGCTCGCGAGCTTGATGACCTTGGCGAGGCCGTGGCGGCGCTGGATTTCGGCGATGGAAAGCCCCGGCGCATAGGCGTCCAGCGCCCGGATGCGCTCAAGGACCGATGGTGCGGACATGATGACCTCGATGAAAAACGCCGCCTCACGCGGCGATGCCGGGAGTGCCCGGAAAGGCCCTGAGAGGCCCGGGGGCGCTCCCGGCGGTGCGGGCGTGTCAGGCCTTGGGGGCTTCGGAAGGCCGGATGGTGAGCACGGGCATGTCGGCATTCTTGACCACCTTTTCGGCCACGGAGCCGAAGAGGATGCGGTCAATGCCCTTCCTGCCGTGAGTGCCCATGACGATGATGTCCACCTTCTCCTCGTGGGCGCGGTTGAGGATCTCCTCGGCGGCATAGCCGATGAGCACTTGGCCGCGGGCCTCGATGCCCGAGAAGTTTTCGGCCACGAAGGCCTCCATGGACTTTTCGGCGCCGGTGACAATCTCGCCGACGAAATTCTCGATGGTATTGGGCGGCACGTGAAAGCCCACATACTGGCTCAGCGAGGGCGCGGTATAGACCACGATGACGCTGGCCCCCATGCCCTTGGCCAGCATGGCCGCATATGCGGCCACATCCTTGCTGTGGTCGGAGAGGTCAACCGCGCACAGGATCTTCTTGATTTCCTTCTTGGCCATGGCATCCTCCTCGGCGTTGCCCTGCGCGGGCGCGCCGGGCCTTTGGGATTCAACGTCCGGATATTGATAAGGATAGGGGCTTTTGAAAAAATAGACAAGTGCCCGGCATGACGCTAGACTGTGGCAGGAAAATATGGGCGGGAAGAACAGCGGGCGCACGCCGGCGGGAGGCGCATGCCGGCGCCGGGCAGAAATTGCCGCCGTCTTTTTGGAAAAAGTCTTGAAAAATGCCGTCTTGCGGCCGGCGCCTTCTTGGCAGGCTTATTGCACATTGCCGGGAAACGCCAACCCTGGAGGCGATCATGGAAATAAATGCCGAACAATTGGAAGCGTTGCTGCGCGTACAGGAGCAACAGGCGCAGGGCACCCGCAAAACTGCGGCCCAGCCCGGCGTCTTCGATGCCCTCCTGACCGAGCAACTGGCCGGCCAGGACGCCGGCGCGGCGGCCGCAAGCCCGCTTCCTCCCGGCGCGCAGGCTGCGCTCTTCAGCCAGATCATGCTGAACGGCGTCGGCGCGAGCGAGGCGACGGACCCGGATACCGCGGTGTTCCAGGCGGCCTTTGACCAGGCCTCCGGCACCCTCGATATGTGGGATACCTACGCCAAGACCCTGGGCTCGTCCCCGACCGACAGTTCCCTGCGCGAGGCCTATGCCCTGCTTGAGGGCATAGACAGCGAGGTGACGCGTATCAGGGCAGATACCGCCGGCGTCCGGGGCAAGAACCCCGGGCTCGACAGCCTGCTCAACGAACTGGAAGTGCTGACCGCCACGGAAAAATTCAAATTCAACCGCGGCGACTACCTCATGTAGCCGCCAGCAGCCCAATGCTGAAAAAAAACCGCAGGTTTCAGGGAGCCTGCGGTTTTTTTGCGGTCTTTTTTCGGGCGACTCAGTGAGTGGCCGCCGGGGCTGGTGCGGTGTCCACAGCGGCCAGCCGGGCGAGGAGTTCTGTGCGGATGGCGCCGTACGCCGCGTTTTCCGGCAGGCCCTCGATGAGGCGCCGGGCATGGCCGGCCGCGGCGAACTGGCGCCGGCTGGCGGGAAAGTGCATGTCGAAGAGCCAGCTCCCGAGGAGCACGCGCAGGTCATTGACGCTCGTCAGGTCGGAATAGGAGGCCACGCGCCCCTCACGGGCGGCGCGAAGCACCGTGTCGCTCACCAGGGCCTCGTCGTCGGGGAGGCCCAGCACCACGGTGGGGTGCCAGGGCTTGGGGCCGCTGAGGTTTTCGTGCATCACCCGGAGGATATCCAGCTTGTCCGCGTCGCGCACCACATGCGTCACCAGGGCGGCGTCCCCGGGGAGCGCCGGGGGCAGCTGGAAGCGGTTGTGCAGGCCCACGGCCGTGAGTACGCGCCGGCGCAGGGCCGGGCCTTCCCCCTCAAGACGGCGTTCGCGCTTGAGGATCTTCACCCCCATGAGGCCGTGATTGCAGGATTCGCGGTCGCGGAAGGTGCGGTAGCGGCGGTATTGCTCGAAGCGCGCCACATCATGATAGAGCGCCGCGAGGTGGCAGGCGCGCTCAAGCTCGGGCTCCGGGCCGCTTTCGGCCGTGATGGCGCGCGCCGTGGCCAGCACCTCGAGGGTGTGCCGGAGCTTGAGGTCGATGGGGCCGGCATCGCCGGTCTCAAGCGCGCGCTGCTCCTGCGCATAGTTCTCGAACCATGCTTCGTGTTCCGCCATATCCATGTCCGTCATGTACGCTCTGCGCGGCGCACTGGCAAGCGCCGCTGCCAGGGAACGGGTGGCCGCGCCTTGCATATTTTCTGAAACAACGTATGCTTGGCGGCGAAACCGGCGGCGCCGCGCGGCGCACGTTTCCGGCGCGAGGGCATTGGCCGCGCTGCCGAAAGCCGGCTTCGCAAATTTTTCCGGGCGCCTTGCAGGCGCCCACATATAAGGAACTGCATGACTTCCGAGCAAGATTTCCCCCTTTCGTCGAGCCCAGAAACCCCAACTTCCAGCCAGCCACTTCCCGCCGAGAGCGCCCCCCAGAAGGCGGAAGACACCCCGCGCCCCAAGAGGCGCTTGCCCCGGCGCGCAACGCCCGCTGCGGACACCGCCGCCACCGCCGCTGCGGCCGACGAGGGGGCTCCGACCCCGAGGCGCGGGAGACCCGGCCGTGCCAAGGCGCCCGAGGCCGGCAGCGCGGTGACGCCGGCCGAAACCCAGGAGAACGCAACGCCAGAAAACGGCGCGCCCAAACGCGGCCGCCCGCGCGGACGCGGCAGGAGCGCGCCCGCCGCTGAAACGGCCCCTCCGGTCCCCGGGGCAAATACCTCCGAGGCTCCCGTGCAGGAAGCGGCAAAGCCGGCCCGCGGCCCGCGCCGCGGTCGGCGCGCGCAAGCCGGGGATGGGCTCGCCGAGGGAGCCGATACGCCGGCACAGGCCGTGGCACCGGCGCCCCGCAGGCGCGGGCGCCCCAAAAAGATCGCGCCCGCTGCTGAAGTTTCGGCCCCCGCGGAAGAGAGCCCCCAAGGGACGCTGCCCCCAACTGAAGGGGCGGAACCAGACGGGGCGCCGAAGCCGGCCCCGAAGCCGCGCCGGGGGCGACCTGCCCGGGAAGTGGCTCCTGCTGAGGCTTCGGCACCGCAGGCGGAAGCCACCTCCGACATGAGCGATGCCGCAGCCCCTGGAATCGCCGGCGCTGAAGGCCCCGCGCCCGAAACGGGCGCCGCGGAAGCCGCGGATGTCGCCGAGCCGGCGCGCCGCAAGAGCCGTCGCGGCCGGCGCGGGGGCCGCGGGCGCGGTCACAAGAACCGTGCGCCCGAAGGCCAGAACGATACCGCCGAGGCGCGGGAGCCCGGGGCGGAAGCCGCCCCCGAGGCTCGGGACGAAGCCGTCCCGGCCGAACCCTCCGCCCCCGCTGACGGGCAGGAGGGCGCCGCTTCTGATGCCGAGTCCCGCGACAGCGGCACCACCAAAAAAAGCGGCGCAAAAAAGCCGCGCGAAAAGGCAACGCCGGCCAACAAGCGCATGTTCATCAGCGTGCTCCCGGGCGAGCAGGTGGAAGTGGCGCTGGCCGAAAACGGCGTCCTCCTCGAGTATTATCTGGACATGCTCCACCAGCGCAAGCTCAAGGGCAATATCTACAAGGGCGTCATCCACAATATCGACGCCAACCTTCAGGCGGCCTTTGTCAACTACGGCACCGGCAAGAACGGCTTTCTCCAGATCGACGAGGTGCACCCCGAATACTGGCTCGCGCCGCACGAGCCTGCCAAGGGCAAGAAATTCCCGCCCATCCAGAAGGTGCTCAAAGCCGGGCAGGAAGTGCTCGTGCAGGTGGTCAAGGAGCCCACGGGCAACAAGGGCGCCTTTCTCACCACCTGGCTCTCGCTGGCCGGGCGTTTTCTCGTGCTCACGCCCGGGCAGGAGCAGATCGGCGTTTCGCGCAAGGTCAACGACGAGGAGGAGCGCGCGCGCCTGCGCGAGATGATGAACGGCATCGACCCGGGCAGCGGCCTCGGGGTCATCGTGCGCACGGTGAGCGCCGGTACCACCAAGGCCACACTCAAGAACGACCTCCAGTACCTCAAGCGCCTCTGGAAGGACATCCGCAAGAAGGCCACCGAAGTGGCGGCGCCGGCCCTGGTGCATCAGGAGCCGGGCCTTTCCGAGCGCGCGGTGCGCGACTACCTCACCGANGACGTGGGCGAGATCTGGGTGGACAACGAGGCCGAGGCCGAGAACGTGCGCGGCATGGTGAGCCTGCTCTTCCCGCGCAAGAAGGANCTCGTGCGCCTCTATGACGATTTCCGCCAGTCCCTGTGGGACCGCTTCAACCTGCGCCGCCAGCTGGAGCAGATCTATTCGCGCGAGGTNGTGCTGCCCTCGGGCGGNCGCCTCGTCTTTGACCAGACCGAAGCCCTCATGGCCGTGGACATCAATTCCGGCAAGATCTCGGGCAAGGGCAATTTCGAGGCCATGGCCTTCAAGACCAACATGGAGGCCGCCGANGCCATCGCCCGCCACCTGCGCCTGCGCGACATCGGCGGCCAGGTGGTCATCGACTTCATCGANATGCGCGACAAGAAGCATGTGGTGGAGGTGGAAAANACCCTGCGCCAGGCCATGAANAACGANCGNGCNNGGCACGANGTGGCCCGCATGAGCNCCTTNGGNCTTNTGGAGCTGGTGCGCCAGCGCATGGGCTCNTCGGCGCTCTCCATCACGCTGGAGCCNTGCCCGGCCTGCGGNGGCACCGGCCTTCGGCGCAACCTGGANTGGCGNGCGCTCCAGGCCCTGCGCGACCTGCGCGGGCGCCTGCAGAANACCCATGCGCCCACCTGTGTNTNNGAGNCGGANCGCGANCTGGGCCTCTANNTGCTCAACCACAANCGCGACACCCTGCGCGACATGGAGCAACTGTTCGGCAAATGCCTGGAAATCTCCATCCAGCCNTAGCCCCGGAGGNCGCNTCCANCGGCNCGGNGGNGNCNNCNGGGGCNGGGCCGGAGNTGNCCNCNGCCCCGCGCGAGGGCACGCCGCTCCTGCTCCACGCCTGCTGCGGGCCCTGCGCCATCATGCCGGCGCNGCGCCTCAGGGACGCCGGCTTTGCNGTGACGCTCTGGTANANGAACCCCAATATCCACCCGCTNGCGGAATACCTGAGGCGGCGNGAGGCCNTGGGCGAATGCGCNNCGCGCCTCGGCGTGNCGGTGATNTATGACGACGCNGCGTGGGACATCCGGGCGTGGCTCGCCGCGCCCGNGGCGCNGAAAGAGCCGCCCGCGCGCTGCGAATGGTGCTGCGNAAGCCGGGTGCGGGCCGCNGCGGCNGCCGCNANNGCNCTGGGCTTTGCGTATTTCACNACGAGCCTGCTCTATTCCCGCTACCAGCCGCANGAGGCCATCGCCGCCGTGGGNCGGNAGCTTACGGCCGGCGGGGGNCCGNCATTCGTGTACGGCGATTTNCGGNNNGACTGGCAGGCNGGCATNGANCGNTCCAAAGAATGGGGNCTCTACCGGCANCCNTATTGCGGNTGCATCTTCAGCGAGGCCGAGCGCTACCACANGAANCTCGCGCGCTGCATCCGGGAAAGCGGCGGGAATTGNGCCNNCGNNGGATTTTTTTCTTGACCTCNGNCCGCGATTTCCGTACAAACACTCCTGCCAATGATCCCCGATAGCTCAATCGGCAGAGCGGGTGACTGTTAATCACTAGGTTGGCGGTTCAAGTCCGTCTCGGGGAGCCAATTNNNAATCCAAGGAAGCCCCACAAAGCCCAAAAGGCCTTGTGGGGCTTCNCTTTTCTCCTTTTTGGCGCTCCACGGCCATCCGGTAACGTCTATCGACATACCGACCTCCAGGTCGGTATAATGTTCGGTATCCGACACGGCCTGGNGTACCGACCTGCGGGATACCGACAGGNGGAGAAAAACCATGGACAGCAAGACATTTACGCACAAAACAGCGGAAAACGCCAAGCCGAAGGATGCCCCCTACAAACTCTCCACAGGTCGGGGATTCTATCTGCTGGTCACGCCCAAGGGCGGCAAGCTATGGCGGTATGACTACCGCCTGAACGGCAGACGTAAAACNGCCAGCTTGGGTTCTTTCCCTGATGTCTCCCTGAAAGATGCNGCGGACAAACAGNTGGAGTTCAGAAAGCTCATCGCTCAGGGGATTGACCCCATAGGCGAGAAAAAACGCGTCAGGGCACAGGCGATACAGGATGCTGTGGAACAGGCGCGCACTTTCGAGGTCGTGGCGCGGGAGTGGTTTGCCAAAAGGATGGCGGGCAAATCGCCACGGTATCAGCATCAGATTCTTTCCCGGCTGGAGAACCATTTGTTTCCGTTTATCGGGCCATCCCCCATTGCGGAACTGGAAACCAAGGACTTTCTCGCCGCCCTGCGTGTGACCGAAGCGCGTGGCGCATTGGAAATGGCCCACCGGCTGGCGCAACTGGTGAATCAGGTATGTCGCTATGCCAAGGTAGCTGGCTATGTGAAACACAACGAAGCGGCGGATATATCTGAAGCTCTGACCTCCAAGGGGGAAAGGCAACACCGCGCCGCCATAACTGATCCGACCAAAATCGGGGATTTGCTGCGGAGCATTGACGAATATCCGGGCGACATTTCCACGCGCTATGCGCTGCGCATACTGCCCTATGTTTTTGTGCGCTCCAGCGAACTGCGCTGCGCGACATGGGCGGAAATAGATATGGGCAAGGCCGAATGGGTGATTCCCGCAGGGCGCATGAAAATGCGCATAGCCCATGTCGTGCCGCTGGCTCCGCAAGTGGTGAAGCTGCTAACCGAGTTGCACCACTGGACAGGAGAGGTCTCACTTCTTTTTCCTTCACCCTACTCTGCCAGCCGGCCCATTTCGGATGTAGGACTGCTCAACGCCCTCCGTCGTCTGGGCTATGGGCGCGAAGAAATGTGTATCCATGGCTTCCGTACCACAGCCTCTACCCTGCTCAACGAACAGGGCTTCAGGCCGGATGTGATCGAAATCCAGCTTGCCCATAAGGAACCCAATGCCATCAGGGATGCCTACAACCGGGCTGAGTATATGGCTGAACGCCGCTCGATGATGAACGCGTGGGCTGACTATCTGGACTCATTGCGCAATACTGGACGAGAGAAAAAAGTCAGTATGGAGGAGAAGTCATGAAAGAAGGCGCTATCCCTCCCTACGTTGTACTGGCCCCTGCGGAAGATGATGTGGTTGGGGAGGAACCCCAGATAACCATCGCCAATACTGGCTGGAGTGAGGAAGAAATGGAACGAATGAGGGCTATGGGCCATGACGGCATGGACATAATCCGGGCCTGGTATAGTTGAACAAGACTCTTTTTGTTCCAATGGGCGCCTTATCTGGAGGAACTCCGGGAGCGGGCAAAGAAAAATTTCAATAATCACAGCATATTGACTTCAGCATATCATCAAGGGCTTTCCATATCGGAAGCCCTTTTTTATTTCAAAAATTTCAATAAGATACAATCTGACGCCATTGAATCCCAAAAGTTGTCAAGAAGAAATTTCATTTTTTTCCTGGACCTATAGAAATATATCTGGATTTCTCTGGTTTGACGGAAAAAGCATTTTCAGCGCCTTAAATCAGCCTTTCTCAAAACCCGTGATAGGCTTCCATGAAAGAAACATCATGGAGGTTTAATCATGTCTCAACTTCCCTCAACCGGATTCCTTCGTCTGCCGCAGGTACTCGCACTCATTCCCGTCAGCCGCAGCGCGTGGTGGGCAGGCTGCAAGAGCGGTCGTTATCCGAAACCCGTCAAACTCGGCCCGCGCACAACGGCGTGGAGGGCAGCGGATATTGCCGCGCTTCTGGAGAAGCTCACCGCCGAACCGGAGGAAAAATGAGCATCGTTTCTTCCCTGGCTCTTCGTCCGTCACACCCGCATGTGTGCCGGAAGCGTGCATCAGATCAAGGCCAAGCCCTGGCGGGCCGCTTCGCGGGCCTTGACCTGATGCCCTTGCTTTCCGGCTATGGATACTTGCGGGCGACGGACGAGGAAGCCTCCGGCGGGGGCTCAGTCAAAGGAAGCTCGCAAGCCAGCAGCACAAAAGCAGACACACAAAAACGCGTTTCTCGGCTTTCCCGATTTTCCCGCATACCGACACGTGGGGATAACAATAGGTGCGAGGCCGCCCCGGCTTGCGCGCCGAAGAGTTATCCCGATTCGTATAAGGTTGCCTTCCGTCCGGCGTCCAGATGCCCGCGCCGTCATGTGCGTCATGCTGATCATAGTATGCGCCACATACTGATTGAGCGGCCATTACATGGCGTTCAGTCTTTCCCCGCGTACTATCTTCCCGAAAACCGGATGGTTATTCCGTGCCCGCGCCATACCCACCAGCCACACGCTGAACACAACTCTGCTCCACGCCCGATACGCACCCGCCATATTCTCGATGCCCGCATCACGCGTCCTCGTTTTTGCACGGATGCTTGGTCATTCGTCCGGCCTTGTCTCCGAGGGCCAGCCTACGTTTCGTCTATACGCTGCGCGTATAGCCTCACGGCTGGCGAGGGGCGCGGCCCCTTCGAACCCCGAAATGCCCAAAGGCGGGGAAAGCGGTGAAGCGCATCAAGTCAGTTCGCACCGCCGCCGTCATCGTGCGTATGTTCCCGGAGGAGCGCGACATCCTCCGCTTCAATGCGGGGCTGCACGGCATGAGCATGTCGGAGTATATCCGGCAGACCTGCCTTGGCATCCGTCTGCGCAAAACGCCGGAAGAGAAACGGCGACTGCGGGAACTGGCCCGCATCGGAGCGAATATCAATCAGCTCGCGAGATGGGCTAACACCTACAAGCGAGCGGCGGAAGCCGTGGAGGTGCTGGCGGCGCTAGCGGACATCGAGAGGCGTATTGCTGGGTTTGCATCACGCGCTTCAGCGGAAAATGAACCGGAGGCGCAGCCATGCTGATGAAGGTCTTTCCGCACGGCACAGGAGAAGGCGACAAGCCCAGCCGCTATCTTGTACGCCCGGACTATCCGGGGAGAGACACAGCCCCGCCCCAGGTGCTGCGCGGCGACCCAGCCATGACCCGCGCACTCATCGACAGCATAGAGCGGCGATGGAAATTCACCTCCGGCGTTCTGTCGTGGCATCCTGAGGAGAAGATCAGCGAGGCTCAGGAAGAGGAAGTCATGGATGCGTTTGAGCAGGTGGCCTTCGCCGGGCTGGAAGCTGATCAGCGCAATATCCTCTGGGTGCGGCATACCCACGCCGGGCACCATGAGTTGCATTTCCTCATTCCGCGTCTGGAACTTTCCAGCGGCAAGGATTTCAACGCCTGCCCACCTGGCTGGCAAAAAGACTTTGACGTTTTCCGCGATCGGTTCAACTGGCGCGAAGGCTGGGCGCGTCCCGACGACCCGGCACGGGCACGGGAGGAGCTTCCGAAAAAGGCCGACCTGTTCAAGGCGCGGATGGCGCGATGGGACAAGGAAATCGGGGAAAGCGACCGCGACCGGGCCAAAGTGGTCATTCATGTCTTTCTCAAGGAGCAAGTGTCCCAAGGACTTGTCCGGAACCGGGAAGATGTTTTGAACGCCCTCAAGGAACAGGGACTGGGCATCAACCGCGAAGGCAGGGACTACATCAGCGTCATTGTCCCGGAAAGCGGCATGAAGATGCGCTTCAGGGGAGGCTTTTACGCCAAGGGGTGGACACCCAAAGTCATCCAGGATGAAGAATCCGAAAAAAAGAAAAAGGAAACGGCGCGGCGCATGGGTGACCCTACCCCATTCATGATACCAAGGATAAGTTAGTGGCTCCTGTCCGGTTTGGGGGTTGATGGGCTGCCCGATAAGCCGCCGGGCTTTGCCAGCCAAGGGCGCTGTGGGGGCGGTTGCAGATATAATCCTGTCGCCACTCTTCGAGGAGGCGCCGGGCTTCCGCCAAGGAAACGAAAATATTCTGATTCAGGCATTCATCACGCAGCCTGCCGTTGAAACTTTCCACGAAACCGTTATCTGTGGGTTTCCCTGGCCGACTATGCGCGAGGCCAACGCCATGTTTTTGCGCCCATTCATTCAGGGCGT
>NZ_JAAVBE010000003.1:41770-219923 GCF_014803725.1 Desulfovibrio sp. | reverse complement strand
GGAAGAATCCTAAAAAATAAGATTTTTCGGCGCTGGCAAGGAAGATAAAAATTTCCGAAGGGAGTGTACTTAAGTACTCGACCGAGGAAATTTTTCTCTGACGCAGCCAGCGCCGAAAAGGCTGTTTTTGACGGATAATTTCGGCATTACAGATGCAGCACAGGCGCACCACCAACTCAAAAGTATAACAAAGCCAAGCAGAAAGTCCGACACGGACATTTACAAGGAGACCAGCCATGACTGTGCGCGATGTCCTTTCCAGCTGCATCTTCCGCAAGTATGCCAAGGGCGCCGGGCGCGCGTCGCGCGGCGAATTCTTCGTCTATTTCGCCTTCTACTTCCTCTTCTGCACGCTCTGGAGCCTCGGCATCCTGGGCCTTATCCGCGCGGCCGGCGACATCAATTTGCTCGACTTCGTCCTGAGCTATGTGCCCTTCATCTTCCTGCCGCCCATGCTGGCCGTGAGCGTGCGCCGGCTGCACGATTCCGGCCGCTCTGGCTGGTTCGTGCTCCTGCTCTTCGTGCCGCTCATCAACCTCTTCTGCATGGCGCTGCTCTGCCTGCCGGGCACCCCGGGGCCCAACCGCTACGGGCCGCAGCCCGAGGGCGTGCGCCTCGGCTGACGCCTGGCGCGGGCCTAGTCCCCGCCGCCGGCGAGTGCGGCCGCGAGCACGCGGAAAAGCACGCGCGCGGCGCGCGGCGAGGTGTCGCCCCGTGCGCGGGCGGCTCGTGCGGCGTCCACGGCGCGGAGAAGTTCCGCCTCCGCCTCGGCGGAAGCCGGGGCCGTGCCTTGCCTGAATTCCTCCAGCAGCGCCGGCACGTCGGCTGCCGGCGCTTCCAGCAGTCGCGCCCGCCACGCCTCTGCCGCGTGAAAGCGCGCCACCTCGGCGGCGTCCCGCGCCTGGCGCCCGGCCATGGCCCGGCGCAGCGGCTCCTCGTCCACATCGCGCATGAGGCGCCCGATATACTGCTCCTGCCGGCGCCGGCCCTCGCGGTCGGTGAGGCGGTCGAGCAGGTCCATGGCCTCGGCGAGCTCGGGCGGGAGCGGCAGGGCCGCACGTTCGGCGGCGGTGAGGCGCGCGATCTCGAGGCCCAGGGCCTGGCGCGCGTGGCTGCCCCGCTTGTTGGCGGAGCGACTGGGCTTTTCCGGGCGGTCGCCGTCCGGCGAGGGGGAGGAGCGCTTGCGCGGCATGAGGCCTCCTTTGCGGTTCAGAAACAGAGCCCGAGGATGACGCCGACGAGCACCACCGGCGAGATGATCCCGTTCAGCGTGAAAAAGGCCATGTTGATGTGCGTGAGGTCATCGGGCTGCACGAGCCTGTGCTCCCACACGAGCAGGGCGCCGATGCCGGCGCAGATGGCGTACCACGGCCAGCCGAGCCCGGCCGCGAGGCCCGTGAGCGCGAGAAAGATGACCGTCATGACATGCGAGAAGCCGGCCAGCGCCAGGGCCGTCTGCGGGCCAAAATCGGCCGGGATGGAGTGCAGCCCCTGGGCGAGGTCGCAGTCGAGATCCTGGAAGGCGTAATAGATGTCAAAGGCGCCCACCCAGAAGGTCACGGCGAAAAAGAGCAGCACCGGCGCGAGGCTCATGCTTGAAGGGTCCACGGCGATCCAGCCGGCCAGCGGCGCGAGGCCCAGGGTGGCGCCCAGCCAGTAGTGGCAGAGCGGCGACACGCGCTTCAAGAGGCTGTAGGCCCCGGCGAAGAGCAGGGCCGGCACGGAGAGCCACAGGCTCAGGGTGTTCATGGCCGCGCAGGCGGCGATGAAGATGGCGGCCATGACGCCGCAGAAGGCCCAGGCCTGGCCCATGCTGATGGCGCCGGTGACGAGCGGGCGCCCCTTGGTGCGCGGGTTTTCGGCGTCGATGGCAACGTCCGCGATGCGGTTGAAGGTCATGGCGAAGGAGCGCACGGCCACCATGGCCACGGTGAGCAGCACGAGGGCGCGCCACGGCGGCAGCCCGCGCGCGGCCAGCACGGCCCCGGCCCAGGCATAGGGCAGGGCGAAGACGGAATGCTCGATCTTGATCATCCGGCAGATGTCGCCGAAATGGCCGAAACTGATGCGCATGGCTCGCTCCGCGGAAAGGCCGGCCCCGCGCCCGGCATTGGACGCGGCGGCCGTAATGGCGTAGAACGGCCATCATAACGCGGCGGGCGCCGGCTTACAAGCTGGCTGAGATGGTGAATGGGTTGGGAGATATTCTACGGCAAAGGCCCTCCTCCACCTTCCGTCTGGAGCGGAGCGGAAGACGGGTGCTGGTGCCGGAAGAATCCTAAAAAATAAGATTTTTTGCTGCTGGCTAGGAAGATAAAAATTTTCGCAGGGAGTGTACTCAAGTACTCGACCAAGAAAATTTTTCTCTGACGCAGCCAGCAGCAAAAAGGCTGTTTTTGACGGATAATTTCGGCGTTACCCACGCCGCACAACAAGACCACCCACGCAAAAGTATCACAAAGTCAAAAAGGAACATCCATGCCACACCATGACCGGCCGGCCCCGGAATCAGCGTCCACCGACACACCCAAGGCCCCCCGTGACGACGTGAGCGGGCTCAGCCTGCTCGGGGGCGGCTCCCTGCCCCCCGTGAGCGGGGGCCCCAGCGCCGCCCTGCTTGAGGCCTTCCCCAACCGCTATCCTCACCGGCCCTATGTGGTCAGCATCACCTTTCCCGAGTTCACGTCCCTCTGTCCCGTGACCGGCCAGCCCGACTTCGGCACCATCAGCGTGGAATACGTGCCGGACGCCCTGTGCGTGGAGTCCAAGAGTTTCAAGCTCTACATGTTCGCCTTCCGCAATCACCAGTCCTTCATGGAGAGCATCACCAACACCGTCCTTGAAGACCTCGTGGCCGTGCTCGCCCCGGCCTGGTGCCGGGTGAAGGGGCTTTTCGTGCCGCGCGGGGGCACCCGCATCCACGTTTTCGCAGAGGAATTCAAGCCCCTCCCGCCGGCGAAGGACGCCGCCGTGCGCGCCGTGGTGGCCGCGTGGCGCGCCGAGCAGGACCCGCACCGGCCCTGACATGGGGCGGGGGGCCGGGACGGCGCAAAGGCTTGCGCGCCGCGCCCGGCTAAGGCATAGTCAGGGGCGCCCGGCGCCGGGCCCTGCGGAAAAGCCCGCGGGGGCCCCCTGCCGGCAAGCGGAGCCGAATCGGAACACATATGCCCACGTCCAGGAACTCCTCACCGCATGCGCCGCGCATCTCGCGCACGGCCAGGCGCGGCGCCGCCCTCCTTGTCTGGGGCGCGGGCATCGCGCTGCTCTTCGTGCTGGGCCTGTGGAACCTGGAGAGCAGCCGCCGCGACGCGGAAAACCGCCTCAGCGCCGAGGCCGGCCGCATGGCCGCGCAGCTCGCCACCCTGCTGGCACTGCCCGCGTGGGATCTGGACGAGATCACCGCGCGCACCATCGTCATGGGCGCCATGGAGGACGAACGCCTCTACGCCATCAAGGTGGAGACGCGCCAGGGCATGCTCGAGGGCCAGCGCCGCAACTATCTCTGGGAGCCGGTGCCCTGGGACGACGAGCTCTCCGAGGATTGCGTCCAGGGCATGAACCCCCTCAAGGTGGAGGGCCAGACCGTGGGCTCGGTGGAGGTGTGGCTCTCGCCGCGCCTCATGGGCGAGGAGGAGGCGCAGCTTTTGGCGCGGGAGCGCTGGCGCTTCGGCCTCGCGGCCGGCATCTGGACGCTGGCGCTTTTGCTCCTGCTCTGGCTGTGGGGCGACCTCGCGGCCCTCAGGCGCCTCATCGGGCGCATCGGGAACCCACCGGGCGCCCCGGGCCCTGACGCCAAGGCGCCCCCGGAACCCGTGGTGCTCGGTCTCGCGCCCCGCGCTCCCGAAGAGGGCGGGGAGGAGGCCGCGCCCGGGGTTCCGGCCGCAACGGCGCCCCCCGTGGACCGCGACCAGGGGCGGCGCTTCCAGCGCAAGAATCCCGACACCTGGCGCGTGACCGCCGGCCTGTTCCGCCAGACCTTCGCCCGCGCGCCGGCGCTCATGCAACGCCTCTATGCGGACGGCGAGACCGCGGGCCTCTGCCATCTCGGGCGCATGCTGGAGCAGGCAGCGCCCTGCCTGGGCGCTGCGCGCCTCACCGAGGCCGCCCGCAACATGCAGGCGGCGCTCAATGACCCGGACTGCGAAACGCGGGCCCTGCCCGTGGAGGAATGCGCGCGGGCACTGGAAGAAGTGCTGGCGGCGCTGGAGGGCGCCCGCAAGGGACAAGGGGGCCAGTGATGGGCTTTTTCTCCAAGGTACGACACCTCTTTTCCGGCCAGGACAAGGCCGCTGACGCGCCCGGAGCACCGCTTGCCGCGGAGGGCGCGGCCCGGCAGCTGGCGGACGACGGCGCTGAAGCCCCTGCGTCGGGAGCGGGAGCTGCCCCGGCGGCAAGTGGCGCTGCCGGCGACGCCGCCCTTGTGCTGCGGCTGCGCGAGGCCGAGCCCCGGCTCTCGGCGTGGCTCGCCGTCATCCTTGACGGCGTGGACAGCGCCGGGGACGAGCTTTGGCGCAGGCTCGGCGTATTGCTCGGCGCGCTGGAGACGCCACCTGCGGAGGCGGAGGCCTTCATCGCCGATTTCCGCTCCTGGCTCACGCGCATGGAATACCGCCATGTGGAGGAGTTCCGCTCCGAGCTCCAGTACCGCCTCGCCCTGGCCCTCGACCTGGAGGACGAGGAGGACGAGCGCAACCGNCTCTTCNTCAAGNTCANNNAGGGGCTGGCGCGCACGCGCGAGCAGTTCGCNCGNCGNCTGGACGGNCTNTTCGCNAGNCACGGNGAGCTCAACGACGCCTTCTGGGAAGAGCTGGAGGAGCTNTTCATCACCGCGGACCTCGGCTTCGAGACCNCGCTNGANATGNNCTCGCGCCTNNGNGAGCGCGCCCGNCGNGAAAANGTNACNNNNACGGCCGGGGTGCGNCCGCTGCTCCTCGCCGAGCTGGAGGAGCTNTTCCGCCAGCCGCGCCGCATCGCCGCNNTNAACGCGCCNGANGTGGTGCTCATGGTGGGCGTCAACGGCGTGGGCAAGACCACCACCATCGGCAAGCTGGCGCACCGCGCGCGCATGCAGGGCAAGAAGGTGCTCATCGCCGCGGCCGACACCTTCCGCGCGGCNGCCGTGGAACAGCTCGAAACCTGGGCGAAGCGCGCGGGCGCGGAGTTCCACTCCGGCGCGCAGGGGGCGGACCCGGCCTCGGTGGCCTGGCAGGCCATGGACCGCGCCGTGAAGGAGGGCTTCGACATCCTCTTTGTGGACACGGCCGGCCGGCTCCAGACCAAGGTCAACCTCATGGAGGAGCTCGGCAAGATCCGCCAGGTGCTCGGCAAGAAGCATCCCGGCGCGCCGCACCGCTGCGTGCTCGTGCTGGACGCCACCACCGGGCAGAACGCGCTCTCGCAGGCGCATTTATTTAAGGAAGCAGCCGGCGCGGACGAGCTCATCCTCACCAAGCTGGACGGCACGGCCAAGGGCGGCGTGGCCATCGCCGTGGCCCTGCGTGAGGGGCTCCCCATCACCTATGTGGGGCTTGGCGAGAAGATGGAGGACCTCAGGCCCTTTGACGGCGACGCCTTTGCCCGCGCGCTTCTGGGCGAGCCCGAGGCGGAGGGGGAAGCCGNGAAGTGAGCGCCGGCGGGAAAAATTTTTGAAATTTCTTGACGGCCGGGGGACTATCCGCTANAACCTCTCCCGTCCCACAACTGTGAGACGATCCCTGGACGGCAGGGAAGGGCAGGTCGAGCCTGTCCTGCTGCGCCCGGACGGAGCGGAAACGCCGCGCGCCGGGCTTTGACATTCGCAGGCGTTGCCAGATGCCGCATAATGTCGAGCCGTTCCAGCCCAGTGACGGAGCCAGTGCGAGTTTCGCGCCGCAAGGCGCGCCGCGCGACCGGGGCTGTAAGGAAAGGGGGAAAACCCCCGTTTGGCGACCCTGCGGGTCCCGCCAGCCGCCGCTTTCCGGCGGCATGACCGGGCCGCGTCAGGGGCTTCCCGCGAGATTTCGCGTGGCTGTGACGCGCGCCCGGCGCCCGTTTTCTCCCACGCACCCGGCCNTNAAAGGCCCTTTTTGCAGGAAGCGCCCCCATATCGTCAGGGGTGTCGAGGCTTTGCGGCCGCATATGCGGCCGCGCCGGGATTCCGCCATTGCGCGGCCCGGTTTTTTTGCAAATGGAGTAGGCATAATGACGACTGTCAGCAGCGATCGCATCCGGATCAAGCTCAAGGCCTACGATTACCGCATCCTCGACAAGGCCGTTGCGGAAATCGTGGACACGGCGCGCAATACCGGCGCGGGCGTGGCCGGGCCCATCCCCCTGCCCACCAATATCCACAAGTACACCATCCAGCGGTCGGTGCATGTGGACAAGAAGTCCCGCGAGCAGTTCGAGATGCGCATCCACAAGCGCCTCATGGATATTCTGGAACCCACGCAGCAGACCGTCGATGCGCTTGGCAAGCTCTCCTTGCCCGCTGGCGTGGATGTGGAAATCAAGCTCTAGCGAGAGGCAGCCATGGCTGAGAAATTGGGAATCCTGGGTCGCAAGCTGGGCATGACCCGCATCTTCGCCGGGGACGGCGCGGCTGTCGCCGTCACGGTCATCGAGGCCGGGCCCTGCCCCGTCACCCAGGTCAAGTCTGAAGCGAAGGACGGCTACAACGCCCTCCAGATCGCCTTTGAGAAGTCCAAGGCCAAGCATGTGACCAAGCCCATGCAGGGCCACTTCGCCAAGGCCGACGCCGGCCTGTTCCGCGAGACCCGCGAGCTNCGCCTTCAGGGCGCGCCCGAGCACAAGCTCGGCGACGAGCTCACCGTGGAGATGTTCGCCCCGGGCGATGTNGTCAAGGTGACGGGCAAGAGCCTCGGCAAGGGCTANCAGGGCCGGATGCGCCGCTGGAACTTTGCNGGCTCCAAGGATACGCACGGCTGCGAAAAGGTGCATCGCAACAACGGCTCCATCGGCAACAACACCTTCCCCGGCCATGTGTTCAAGGGCCGCAAGATGGCGGGCCACTGGGGCGATGAAACCGTGACGGAGATGGGCCTTCAGATCGTCGGCGTGCGCCCCGAGGACAATGTCATCCTCGTCAAGGGTTNCGTGCCCGGCCCCAAGAACGGCCTCGTCCTGGTCCGCAAGCAGTAGGGGAGCGACATGGCTACCGTGAAAGTATATGACCAGAACAAGCAGGAGTGCGGCGAAGTGACGCTGGCCCCTGAAGTGTTCGAGATCGAGCCCAGGCCGGAGATCCTCCACTTCGTGGTGCGCGGCCAGCTCGCCGCGAGGCGCGCGGGCACGCACATGGCCAAGACCCGCGCCTATGTCTCCGGCGGCGGCGTCAAGCCCTGGAAGCAGAAGGGCACGGGCCGCGCCCGCGCCGGCTCCAACCGCTCGCCCGTGTGGCGCGGCGGCGCCATCGTGTTCGGGCCCACGCCCCGCGACTACAGCTTCAAGGTCAACCGCAAGGTCCGCGAGCTCGCGCTGCGCATGGCGCTTTCGAGCCGCCTCGCCGACAAGGGCCTGATGGTGGTCAAGAACATCGAGATCGCCGAGCCCAAGACCAAGCTCTTCGCGGGCGTCGCCAAGACCCTCGGGCTTGGGAAGGCGCTCATCGTGGCCCCCGAAGTCAATGAAACCCTGATCCGCTCCTCGCGCAACATTCCCGGCATCAACTTCACCACGCCCGACCAGCTGAGCGTGCTGGAGATCCTGCGGCACAAGCAGCTTGTGCTGCTNGAAGGGGCCGTGGAGCCGGTTGAGGCGCGTTTTGCCAAGGGAGAGTAAGATGGACCTGACCACTGTTCTCCTCAAGCCCCTGCTCACGGAAAAAACGACCATGCTCAAGGACGAGGCCAACCAGGTGGCCTTCTACGTCCATCCGCAGGCGAGCAAGATCGAGATCGAGAAGGCCGTGGAAAAGGCCTTCGACGTCCATGTCACGGCGGTCAACATCGTGCGCCGCGCGCCCCGCAACAGGAAGCGCCAGGGCCGCGTCATCGGCCGCAAGCCCGGCTGGAAGAAGGCGTATGTGACGCTGGCCGAGGGCGATAAAATCGAGTTCTTCGAGGGGGTGTAGTCATGGCTGTCCGCAAGCTGAAACCNACTTCTGCGGGCCGCCGCTTCCAGACGGTTTCCGATTTTGAGGAAATCACGAGGACCACGCCCGAGAAGTCGCTCACCGAGGGCCTGCCCAAGAAGGCCGGCCGCAACAACAACGGCCGCGTCACCAGCCGCCGCCGGGGCGGGGGCGTCAAGCGCCTCTACCGCATCATCGACTTCAAGCGCAACAAGATCGGCATCCCGGCCACGGTCGCCGAAATCGAGTATGACCCCAACCGCACCGCGCGCATCGCGCTTCTGCACTATGCCGACGGCGAGAAGCGCTATATCCTGGCGCCCGTGGGCCTGAAGCAGGGCGATGTGGTCATGAGCGGCGTGGACAGCCGCACCGGCCAGGTGGCGGACATCAAGCCGGGCAACGCCCTTGAGATGGCCCGCATCCCCGTGGGCACGGTGCTCCACAATATCGAGCTCTCGCCCGGCAAGGGCGGCCAGCTCTGCCGCTCNGCCGGCACCTANGCCCAGCTCGTGGCGAAAGAAGGCAAGTACGCCCTTTTGCGCCTGCCCTCGGGCGAAGTGCGCCGGGTGCTCGCCTCCTGCACGGCCACGGTGGGCCAGGTGGGCAATATCTCGCANGAGAACATTTCGCTGGGCAAGGCCGGGCGCAACCGCTGGCTCGGGCGGCGNCCGCAGGTGCGCGGCGTGGCCATGAACCCCATCGACCATCCGCTCGGCGGCGGCGAGGGCAGAAGCTCCGGCGGCCGGCATCCCGTGTCCCCCTGGGGCATGCCCGCCAAGGGTTACAAGACCCGCGACAAGAAGAAGCCCTCCTCGCGGCTCATCGTCAAGCGCCGCGGCCAGAAGTAGGAGTAGACCATGCCCAGATCTTTGAAAAAAGGGCCGTTCGTGGACGGCCACCTGCTCAAGAAGGTCGATACCGCGGTGGCCAACAACGACCGCCGGGTGCTCAAGACCTGGTCGCGCCGCTCGACCATCCTGCCCGAAATGGTGGGGCTGACCTTTGCGGTGCACAANGGCAAGAAGTTCGTGCCTGTCTTTGTCACCGAAAACATGGTCGGGCACAAGCTGGGCGANTTCTCGCCCACGCGCACCTTCCACGGCCATGCCGCCGACAAGAAAGCCAAGGCCGGCAAGAAGTAGGGTAGGGATATGGAATCGAGAGCCATTGCGAAATACCAGCGCGTCTCGCCGCGCAAGGCCCGCCTTGTCGCCCGGAACGTCCAGGGCCTGGGGGTGGAGGAGGCCATGAACCTCCTGCGCTTCACGCCCAACAAGCCCGCGGGCATCATCTACGGCGTGGTCAAGAGCGCCCTTGCCAACGCCTCCCAGCTCGGGGGCGTGGATGTGGACGCCATGGTGGTGAAGGAAGTGCTGGTCAACGAAGGGCCCACCTGGAAGCGCTTCATGCCCCGCGCCCAGGGCCGCGCCAGCAAGATCCACAAGCGCACGAGCCACATCACCGTCATACTCCAAGAAGGCAAGGAATAGGCTATGGGCCAGAAAGTACATCCGTTCGGCTTCCGGCTTGGGTACAACAAGAACTGGCAGTCCCGCTGGTTCAGCAAGAAGGAATACCCGGCCTTCGTCCAGGAGGACCACAAGATCCGCGCCTTCGTGAAGAAGCTCCTCTACCATGCGGGGCTCTCCAAGATCGAGATCGAGCGGGCGGGCGGCAAGGTGCGCCTCATCCTTTCCACGGCGAGGCCCGGCATCGTCATCGGCCGCAAGGGCGTGGANATCGAGAAGCTGCGCACCGACCTGCGCCAGAAGTTCGGCCGCGAGTTTTCGCTGGAAGTCAACGAGATCCGCCGCCCCGAAATCGACGCGCAGCTGGTGGCCGAGAACATCGCCCAGCAGCTTGAGCGCCGCGTGGCCTTCCGCCGCGCCATGAAGCGCACGGTCTCCATGGCCCGCAAGTTCGGCGCCGAGGGCATCAAGGTCACCTGCTCCGGGCGTCTCGCCGGGGCGGANATCGCCCGCACCGAATGGTACCGCGACGGCCGCGTGCCCTTGCAGACCCTGCGCGCCGACATTGACTTCGGCTTTGCCGAGGCGCACACCACCTATGGCATCATCGGCGTCAAGGTGTGGGTCTATAAGGGTGAAATCCTTGACAAAGAGGTTGAACAATAATGCTTGCGCCCAAGAAAGTTAAATTCCGCAAGTGGCAGAAAGGCCGCTTGCGCGGGCTGGCGACGCGCGGCGCNTCCATCGCCTTCGGCGATATCGGCCTCAAGGCCATCCAGCACGGGCATCTTTCCAGCCAGCAGATCGAGGCCGCCCGTATCGCCATGATGCGCCACATCAAGCGCGGCGGCAAGGTCTGGATNCGCGTGTTCCCCGACCGCCCGGTGACGGCCAAGCCCCTCGAGACCCGCCAGGGCTCGGGCAAGGGCGCGCCGGTGGGCTGGTGCGCCCCGGTGAAGCCCGGCCGCGTGCTCTACGAGATCAAGGGCGTCAGCCTTGACCTCGCCCGCGAGGCGCTCACCCGCGCCGCGCACAAGCTGCCCATCAAGACCATCATCGTGGTAAGGGAGGGCATGTAATGGCTGCCAAGAAGAAAGGCGACAAGGAAGTCCGCGACGTGGCCGCCCTGCGCGCCATGGACGTGGCCGAACTGCGCGACAAGCTGGCCGACGAGCGCGAGGAGCTCATGCGCACGCGCTTCCGCCATGCGGCCGCNGCCCTTGAAAAGACCTCCGAGCTCAAGGCCCGCCGCCGNCAGGTGGCGCGCATCGCCACCATCTTGAACGAAAAGGAACAGAGGGCCTGAACATGCAAGCTCTGGAACACCGCAAGGGCAGGACGATGACCGGCATCGTGGTGAGCGACAAGAACGACAAGACCATCGTCGTGCGCGTCGAGACCCTGGTCAAGCATCCCCTGCTCAAGAAGTATGTGCGCCGCCGCAAGAAGTTCACCGCGCATGACCCCATGAACGAATGCGGCGTGGGCGACAAGGTCAAGATCGTCGAATACCGGCCCCTGTCGCGCAACAAGCGCTGGCATCTCGTCTCCATCCTCGAAAAAGCCGTGTAGGACAACGCCATGATCCAGGTAGAATCCACGCTCCAGGTCGCCGACAATTCGGGCGCCAAGAAGGTCGCCTGCATCAAGGTGCTGGGCGGCTCGCACCGCCGCTACGCCTCGGTGGGCGACATCATCATGGTNTCCGTCAAGGAGGCCATGCCCCACAGCAAGGTGAAGAAGGGCGACGTGATGAAGGCGGTCATCGTGCGCACGGCCAAGGAAGTGCGCCGCATGGATGGCAGCTACATCAAGTTCGACGGCAATGCCGCCGTGCTGCTCTCCAACCAGGGCGAGCCCGTGGGCACGCGCATTTTCGGCCCCGTGGCCCGCGAGCTGCGCGCCCAGAATTTCATGAAAATCATTTCCCTTGCGCCGGAAGTGCTCTAGGAGACCGCCATGAATATGTTTCGCATCCGCAAGGGCGACAATGTGATGGTGATCACCGGCAAGGACGCCGACAAGGACGTGCCGCGCAAGGTGCTCAAGATTTTGCGCAAGCATGGCAAGGTCCTTGTGGAGAAGGTCAACCTCGTCAAGCGGCACATGCGCGCCAATCCCTATGCCCAGCAGCCCGGCGGCATCGTGGAAAAGGAAATGCCCATCGCCATCTCCAATGTCATGGTGGTGTGCCCGGCCTGCCACAAGCCCACCCGCATCGGCTACCGCCGCATCGAGGTGGAGGGCAAGGAAAAGAAAGTGCGCTTCTGCAAGAAGTGCAACGAAGTCATGGAATAAGGTGAAACGATGACACGCCTTGAAAAGATATATCAGGAGAAGGTGGTCCCGGAGCTGCAGAAGGAGTTCAATTACACCTCCCCCATGCAGCTTCCCGGGATCGAGAAGATCTCCCTGAACATCGGCCTTGGCGCCGCCACGCAGAACAACAAGCTCATGGAAGAGGCCGTGGACGAGCTCTCCGCCATCGCGGGCCAGAAGGCCGTGATCACGCGCGCCAAGAAGTCCATCGCCGCCTTCAAGCTCCGCGAGGGCATGCCCATCGGCGCCCGCGTCACCCTGCGCAAGGACCGCATGTGGGACTTCCTCGACAAGCTCATGAACTTTGCNCTGCCCCGGGTGCGCGACTTCCGCGGCATCCCGGACCGCGGCTTTGACGGGCGCGGCAACTTCACGCTCGGCGTCAAGGAGCACACCATCTTCCCCGAGCTCGAGATCGACCGCGTGGAAAACCCCAAGGGCATGAACATCACCATCGTCACCTCGGCCAACACCGACAAGGAGGGCAAGTTCCTCCTCGACAAGCTGGGCATGCCCTTCCGCAAATAGGAGAATGCCATGTCCCGTACCTCGCTGGAAGTGAAGGCCCGGCGCAAGCCCAAGTTCAGCGCCCGCGCCTATAACCGCTGCCCGCTCTGCGGCCGCCCGCGCGCCTTCATGCGCCCGTTCGGCGTCTGCCGCATCTGCTTCCGCAACCTGGCCCTCAAGGGCGAACTCCCCGGGGTGCGCAAGTCCAGCTGGTAAGCCGGCGGACGAGCCTTTCCGGGCGGGAGCTTTCGCGTTTCGCGCTGCGGGAAGTGGCGGCATGGGGCCGCAAACCCCGCGGACACAACCTCAGGAGCTTTCGATGCTGACAGATCCCATTGCGGATATGCTGACGCGCATCCGCAACGCACATTTGGCCCTGCACAAGGAAGTGAATGTGCCGCGCTCGAAGATGAAGGAGGCCCTCGCCGCCATCCTCAAGCAGGAAGGTTACGTCGAAGATGTGGCCGTGGACGGCGACGTCATCACCATCACCCTCAAGTACTTGAAGGGGCGTCCCGTCATCACGGGCCTGAAGCGCGTGAGCACGCCCGGCCGGCGTGTCTATGTGAACTCGCGCCAGATTCCCAGGGTGCAGAACGGCCTNGGCATTTGCATTCTCTCCACGTCCAGCGGTGTCATGGACGGCGCTACCGCCCAGGAAAAGAAGGTGGGCGGCGAACTTCTGTGCGAAATCTGGTAGGCGGTGTCATATGTCTCGCATAGGCAAATTGCCCGTTCCCGTNCCGGCCGGCGTTGAGGTCAAGATCGGGACGGATGTTGTGGAAGTGAAGGGGCCCAAGGGCACGCTCTCGACGCCCGTNTCCCCGCTGCTCAANTATGAGCTNGCCGACGGCCACGTCACCCTGACNCGCCGCGAGGANACGCGCGAAAGCCGCGCCCAGCACGGCCTTCGCCGCACGCTGCTCGCCAACTGCATCGAGGGCGTGACCAAGGGCTTTTCCAAGGCGCTGGAGGTCATCGGCGTGGGCTACCGCGTTGCCGTCAAGGGCAATGTGGTGGAGCTCGCCGTGGGCTACTCGCACCCTGTCATCGTGGATCTCCCCGACGGCATCAAGGCCGCCGTCGAGGGGCAGGTGCTCACCCTCTCCGGGGTGGACAAGGAGCTTGTGGGCGAAACTGCCGCCCGCATCCGCCGCATCCGCAAGCCCGAACCCTACAAGGGCAAGGGCATCAAGTACGTGACCGAGACCATCCGCCGCAAGGTGGGCAAGTCCGGCGGCAAGAAGTAGGGGCTCTCTATGAACGTAAGCAAGAACGAATCCCGGCAGCGCCGCAAGATCCGCATCCGCAAAAAGGTGCGCGGCACGGCGGAACGCCCCCGGCTTGTGGTCTTCCGGTCGAACATGCATATCTACGCCCAGATCGTGAACGACCTCGACGGCGCGACCCTTGTCTCCGCCTCCACGCTCGCCCTCGNCAAGAGCGAGCCCGGCCTGCACTGCAACAAGGCCGGNGCCGAGCGCGTGGGCAAGGAGATCGCCCGCCTGGCCAAGGAAAAGAATATCAGCAAGGTGGTATTCGATCGCAACGGCTACATTTATCACGGCCGCATCAAGGCCGTGGCCGACGGCGCCCGCGAAGGCGGCCTGGAGTTCTGATATGCGTCAGGAAAACTCGAGCAACAGCGAGACCCAGCAGAACGAGCTGGGCGAAATCGAAAAGATCGTCTCCCTCAACCGCGTGGCCAAGGTGGTCAAGGGCGGCCGCCGCTTCAGCTTCAGCGCCCTCGTGGTCGTGGGCGACGGCAAGGGCGGCGTGGGCTACGGCCTCGGCAAGGCCCAGGAAGTGCCCGAAGCCCTGCGCAAGGCCACGGAGCGCGCCCGCAAGAACCGCGTGCGCATCCCCCTTCTGGAGGGCACGCTGCCCTATGAGGTGCTGGGCCGCTTCGGCGCCGGGCGCGTCATGCTGAAGCCCGCAAGCGAAGGCACGGGCATCATCGCGGGCGGCGCCGTGCGCGCGGTCATGGAGGCCGTGGGCGTGCGCGACGTGCTCGCCAAGGCCATCGGCACCAACAATCCCCACAATGTGCTGCGCGCCACCATGCAGGGCCTTGAGTCCCTGCGCAGCGCCGCCGAGGTTTCCGACCTGCGCGGCATGAAGCTCGAAGCCCCGAGGAAGTGACCATGGCCGAAATCAAAGTCAAACTTGTGCGCTCGCGCATCGGCACNACGCCCCACCAGCGCAGGATGTTGGACGCCCTTGGCCTGAAGCGCATGCAGATGGTCAAGACGTTCAAGGACACCCCGGCCATCCGGGGCATCATCGCCAAGGTTCCGCATCTTGTGGCCGTAGTGGAATAGCGGTCGCGCGAGGAGAAGACTATGCAACTGCACGATCTCTATCCCTTTCCTGAAGAGCGCAAACAGCGCCGCAGGGTGGGCCGNGGCCAGGGNTCCGGCCTCGGCGGCACTTCNGGCCGNGGNCACAAGGGCCAGAACGCCCGNTCCGGCGGCGGCGTGCGCCCCGGTTTTGAAGGCGGCCAGATGCCGCTCCAGCGCAGGCTCCCCAAGCACGGCTTCAAGAACGCCCTGTTCAAGATNCGCTANGACGTGGTGAACCTGGACACGCTGGCCGAGGCCTTCCCGGGCAAGACNGACATCACGCTGGAAGACATCTATGAGCGCNGGCTCGTCAAGGGCGGCTCCCTCGTCAAGGTGCTCTCCCGCGGCGACATCACCGCGCCCATGAANATCGAGGCCCACCGCTTCAGCCGCGCCGCCGTGGAGAAGATCCAGAAGGCCGGGGGCAAGGTGAACGAGCTTCTCGTGGAAGTGCTCACCGAGGCCCCGGAAGTGGTGGAAGAAGTTACGGAAGAAGTTGAAGCGAAATAGCCAGGGTTTCGGGATCTGACGCGCAAGGCTGCGGCATCACGGCCCCCNGGGGCTGTGATGCGCTTGCGCGTCTTGTCCCNTCTGGCGCGGCGCAGCTGTGGGCAGCTCGGCTGCGCCGGGCCGCGGCGCCCGCGGCTTTTGCTCACNGTAANGNACATCCGCTCCACGCGCGCCCCGGCGGGGCAGCNCAAACGAGAACGAGTCTTGCATGGCAACGGGAACGGCAAATACGATGGCGGGCCAGCCGGCCCTGGCGAAACGCCTGGGCTGGACCTTCCTCATCCTGTGCTGCTACCGGATCGGCGTCCATGTGCCGATCCCCGGCGTGAACGCNTCCGCCCTGGCCTCCTTCTTCGACAGCATGGCCGGCACGCTGTTCAGCCTTTTNGACATGTTCTCCGGCGGCGGCCTGTCCAACGTCTCCGTNTTCGCGCTCGGCGTCATGCCGTACATCTCGGCGTCCATCATCATGCAGCTNTTGCAGGTGGTNAGCCCGGACATCAAGCGCATGGCCCGCGAGGAGGGCCAGGCCGGCCGGCGCAAGATAACGCAATACACCCGTTACCTCACGGTGCTCATCACCCTGGTGCAGGGCCTNGGCATCGCCGTGGGCCTCGAGAACATGACGAGCCCGGCGGGCACGCCGGTGGTGCTNCATCCCGGCTGGGAATTCCGCATCGTCACCATGATCACCTTCACGGCGGGCTCGGTGCTCGTCATGTGGCTGGGCGAGCAGATCACCGAGCGNGGCATCGGCAACGGCATCTCGCTCATCATCTTCTGCGGCATCGTGGTNGGCATCCCGCGCGGCATCATCCAGTCCTTCGCGCTCATCGAGGCCGGCGACATGAGCATCTTCATGGCCATCGTCATCCTGGTGTTCATGGCCGCGGTCACGGTCTGCATCGTCTTTGTGGAGCGCGCGCAGCGGCGCATCCCCATCAGCTACGCCAAGCGCCAGGTGGGGCGCAAGATGTTCGGCGGCCAGAGCTCGCACCTGCCGCTCAGGCTCAACACNGCCGGCGTCATCCCGCCCATCTTCGCCTCNTCNCTNTTGCTCTTCCCGGCCACGGTGGGCCAGTTNTCNGGCAATGANTATGTGCGNCGCGCGGCNGAGTTCTTCTCGCCCAACGGNCTNATGTACAANGTGCTCTATGTGGNGCTNATGTTCTTCTTCTGCTACTTCTACACGGCCATCATCTTCGACCCCAAGGANATGGCNGAGAACCTGAAGAAGGCCGGCGGCTTCATCCCCGGCATCCGGCCCGGCGAAAAGACCGCAGGAATATATCGACAACGTGCTCTCNAGGCTCACGCTNTCGGGCGCGGTGTANATCTCGCTCGTGTGCCTCATGCCCATGCTGCTCATCCGCAANTTCAANGTGCCGTTCTATTTCGGCGGCACGAGCCTGCTCATCCTGGTGGGCGTCGCCATGGACTTCATGAACCAGGTGGAATCCCACATGATCTCCAGCCAGTANCAGGGCCTGATGCAAAAGGCCCGCAGGAGCGGCNNGGCCTAGGGCCGGCGGTGGGNCGATGAAAAAGTACCANGGNGCCTATATCAAGAACGACCGCGAGATCGCCTGCCTGCGCGANGCCAACCGCATGGTNGCCAATNTCCTCGACGCGGTGGGCGACNTGGTGGCCCCGGGCGTGACCACNANGCAGTTNGAGGANCTCGCGCGCGACATGTGCGCGGACTACAAGGTCAAGCCCGCCTTCCTCGGCTATTGCGGCTATCCCTTCGCCACCTGCTGCTCGGTGAACGAGCAGGTGGTACACGGCTTCCCNTCCGACNGGCCNCTTGAGGAGGGGGACATCGTGAGCGTGGACATGGGCGTGGTNTTTGANGGCTTNGTGGGCGATGCGGCGCGCACCTANCCGGTGGGNCGNGTGAGCGACGAGGCCCGGCGCCTCATGCGCGTNACCGANGAAAGCCTNTATGTGGGCATCGAGCAGGCGCGNCCNGGCAATGACGTGTACGCCATCGGCGCNGCCATCCAGAAGCATGTGGAGGCNGCCGGGCTCGGCGTGGTGCGCCGCTTCGTGGGCCACGGCGTNGGCGCCAANATGCACGAGAAGCCCGAGGTGCCCAATTTCCGGCCNGCGAGCCCCGGGCTCACNCTGCACAGCGGCATGGTCATCGCCATCGAGCCCATGGTGACGCTCGGCACNCANGAGGTGGACATCCTCGAGGACAAGTGGACGGCCGTCACCAANGACGGCAAATGGGCCGCGCATTTNGAGCACAGCGTNGCCATCACGCCCGACGGCCCGAAGATCCTGAGCATTTCCGACAGGGGNCTCAACCGGCACACCATTGCCGCTTGACAAGTTGGCNCAACACGGCTAAAGATTTCCGTTCTTGCCAGACATATGGNGCGGCGCGCNCNCAAGCNGCGTTGGCGCGAGCCCCGTTTTTCGGCGAAANCGGCANACGNNATGTGGAGTAGCGAGATGAAAGTCAGACCGTCCGTCAAGAAAATATGCCCCAAGTGCAAAGTCATCCGGCGCAAGGGAGTGCTTCGAGTCATCTGCGAAAACCCCCGGCACAAGCAGCGCCAGGGCTAGGGCAGGAGAACGATTGTGGCGAGAATAGCAGGTGTTGATTTGCCGCGCGGCAAAAGGGTGGACATTGCGCTTACCTANATCTACGGNATNGGCCGTACCACTGCCCTGAAGATCCTGGACACCACCGGGGTCAACTGGGAGCGCAATATTGACGATCTCTCCGCCGANGAGGTCAACGAGATCCGCAAGGANCTCGAGCAGCACTACAAGGTGGAAGGCGACCTGCGCCGCGAGGTTTCGGGCAATATCAAGCGGCTTATGGACATCGGCTGCTATCGCGGCCTGCGGCANCGNCGCGGGCTNCCCGTNCACGGGCAGCGCACNCANACCAATGCGCGCACGCGCAAGGGGCCGCGCCGCGGCGCCGTGGGCAAGAAAAAGTAATCGGCTCCTCCATCCAGCCAACTTGAGGGACAGTCATGGCAAGACCCAAGAAAGCGGTCAAGAAAAAGGAAAGGAAGAACGTGCCTCTGGGCATCGCCCACATNCAGGCCTCGTTCAACAATACCATCATCACCTTCACGGACACGCGCGGCAACGCCATTTCCTGGGCGTCGGCCGGGCAGAGCGGCTTCAAGGGCTCGCGCAAGTCCACCCCCTTCGCCGCCCAGGTGGCCGCGGAAACTGCCGCCCGCAAGGCGCAGGAAAACGGCATGCGCACCGTGGGNGTCTATGTGAAGGGCCCGGGNTCCGGCCGTGAGGCCGCCATGCGCGCCATCGCCGCCGCCGGCTTCCGCGTNGCCTTCATCCGTGATGTCACGCCCATCCCGCACAACGGCTGCCGTCCGCCCAAGCGNCGGCGCGTGTAGTTTCGCGGAGCTNCACCGCGCCGAACCAACGAAGAGGAACTATCCATGGCCAAATATACGGAAGCCAAATGCCGTCTCTGCCGCCGCGAGGGCTGCAAGCTNTTCCTNAAGGGCGACCGCTGCTTCACCGACAAGTGCGCCTATGAGCGCCGCCCCTANGCCCCCGGCCAGCACGGCCGCGCGCGCAAGAAGGTCAGCGAATATGCCGTCCAGNTGCGCGAAAAGCAGAAGACGCGGCGCGCCTACGGCGTGCTNGAGCGCCAGTTCCGCGGCTATTTTGAAAAGGCCGAGATGCACCGCGGCGTCACCGGCACCAACNTGCTNGTCACGCTCGAGCGCCGGCTCGACAANGTGGTCTACCGNCTGGGCTTCGCNAGCTCNCGCGACCAGGCCCGGCAGATGGTGCGCCACGGGCTGTTCACGCTCAACGGCCGCAAGGTGAACATCCCNTCGCTGCAGGTGCGCGTGGGCGATGTCATCGAGGTGCCGGAAAAGAACCGCAAGATCCCCGCGCTGGCCGTCGCCCAGGAGGCCGTGGCGCGCCGNGGCTGCCCCGCNTGGCTCGAGGCNGACGGCGCNGCCTTCAAGGGGACGGTCAAGGCGCTCCCGCAGCGTGACGATATCCAGTTCCCCGTCAACGAGCAGCTCATCGTCGAACTTTATTCGAAATAAGCCGGGGGCCNCATGCTTATCAAACAGGGCGAACGCCTCATCAACGCCCGCAANTGGTCGGAGCTCGTCAAGCCCGAGCAGATNCTGCGNGATGAGGAAAACGCAAGCGNCACNTACGCNAANTTCATNTGCGANCCGCTGGANCGCGGCTANGGCACCACCATCGGCAATGCCATGCGCCGCGTGCTCCTGTCGTCGCTTCAGGGNGCGGCCTTCGTGGCCGTGCGCATCAACGGNGTGCAGCACGAGTTCACCACCATCCACGGCGTTCTGGAAGANGTGACCGACGTGGTGCTCAACNTGAAGCAGGTGCGCCTGCGCATGGATACGGACGAGCCCCAGCGCCTCACCCTGCGCGCCGACAAGAAGGGCAATGTCACCGCGGCCATGATNCAGGCCAANCAGCATGTGGAAGTGCTGAACCCTGACCTGCACATCGCCACCCTCACCGAGGACATCCCGCTGGAAATGGAGCTNGAGGCCCGCATGGGCAAGGGCTATGTGCCCGCCGACATGCACGACGGCCTCGCCGAGGAGATCGGCCTCATCAAGCTGGACTCNAGCTTCTCGCCCGTGCGCAAGGTGGCCTACACGGTGGAGCAGGCGCGCGTNGGCCAGATGACCAACTANGACAAGCTCATCCTCGAGGTCTGGACGGACGGCTCGCTCACGCCCGAGGACGCCGTNGCCTACAGCGCCAAGATCATCAAGGACCAGATCTCGGTCTTCATCAACTTTGACGAGCGCGTCTCGGGCGACATGCACCTNGGCGTGGGCGACAACAGCGAGCTCAACGAGCATCTCTTCAAGAGCATCGANGACCTNGAGCTCTCCGTGCGNGCCACCAACTGCCTGCGCAGCGCCAATATNGCCACCGTGGGNGAGCTCGTGCAGCGCTCCGAGAGCGAGATGCTCAAGACCAAGAACTTTGGCCGTAAATCCCTGGACGAGATCAAGAGCGTCCTNCTGGACATGGGGCTTGATTTCGGCATGAAGGTGGACGGCTTCGACAAGAAGTACCAGGAATGGAAAAGGAAGCAGCAAAATGAGGCATAGCAATTCCGGCAGAAAATTNTCGCGGACGCCCTCGCACCGCAAGGCCATGTTGCAGAATCTCGCCAAGGCGCTGCTCATTCATGGCAANATCCGCACCACCGAGATGAAGGCCAAGGANCTGCGCCGCGTCGTGGANCCGCTCATCACCCTTGCCAAGCGCAATGACCTGCACGCGCGCCGCCTGGCCTACCGNGTGCTCAACGACCACGCCCTNGTCAAGCACCTGTTNGACGAGGTGGGCCCCATCTTCGCGGAGGTGCCCGGCGGCTATACGCGCGTGCTCAAGCTGGCCACGCGCCGCAAGGGCGACAATGCGCCCATGGCCATCATCGAGTTCTCGCGCACGGCGACCGCCCCCGCGGAGGCCAAGCCCGCCGCATAGCGCAGGCCCGCCCTGCGGGCTCATGCAACCGACACTTTCGGGGGCCGCACGGCCCCCTTTCTTTTTGTCCTTCTCCTTAAATTTCCCCGTCGTGCAGCGACCATTCGCTGGCCGGCAGCCCTTCCCGTTCCCAAGGCCCCGCGCTTGCCTTTACGCCCTTCGGCCTTATATTGATAGCGGCCGGAAAGCGCGGCCATGCCCGGCCACGCCCGGGCCGCGCGGCTTGCGGGCTTGTCGTGTCCATGCTAGATTTCCCCGATTTGCGAGGGTGGCGGAACTGGCAGACGCACTGGACTTAGAATCCAGCGCCTTCGGGCATGGGGGTTCAAGTCCCCCCCTTCGCACCACTGCCGACACCGGCCAGAAACCAAAGGAGCCCCTTGTGGAATACAGCGTCGAAGACATTTCCCCGGTCAAGAAAAAGGTGAGCATCACCATCGAGCCGCAGGAGGCGGAGGCCGCCATTCTCGGCGCTGTGGCCCTGTACAGGGATTCCGTACAAATGGACGGCTTTCGCAAAGGCAAGGTCCCCCCTTCCGTGGTGGAACAGCGTTTCCACGACCGCATCTATGACGAGGCCCGGCAGGATCTCATCAACGTGCATATCAACGAGGTGATGCAGAAGCTCGGCGTGCAGCCGGTTTCGGGCATCACTGTCAACGGTGCCGAGGCCCCGCTGGAGCGCGGCAAGGGCTATGCCTACACCATGGAGTTTGAAGTCCTCCCCACCTTTGAGCTGCCGCCCTACGAGGGCCTTGAGGTGGAGCAGGAGGCCGTGGGCGTGGACGACGCCGAGGTGACGGAAGTCATCGAGCGCATCCGCCGCGACCGCTCGAAGCTGGTGCCCGTGGACGGCACGGCGCCGGCCGTGGACGGCCAGATCGCCAATATCGACTTCGAGGCCTTCGAGAACGGCGCGCCCGTGCCCGGCGTCAAGGCCGAGGGTTTTGACCTCGCCCTGGGCGAGCGCGAGGCGCTGGAAGATTTCGAGGCCCTGGTCAAGACCATCCGCCCGGGCGAAGAGGGCGAGGCCGAGATCACCTTCCCCGCGGATTTCGTGGCCCATGACCTCGCCGGCAAGACCGTGACCATGAAGGTCAAGGTGCATGCCGTCAAGGAGCGCCAGCTCCCGGCGCTGGACGACGAGCTTGCCAAGCAGATGGGCCAGGAGAACGTGGAAAAGCTCAAGGCCGCCATCACCGACAGCTATGTCAAGACGCGCGAGCGGCTGCACAAGGGCGCGGCGCAGAAAAAGCTCCTCGACAGCCTGCTCAGGATGGTGGACTTCCCCCTGCCCGAGGCCATGCTCGAGGCCGACATGCGCACCCTCATGACCGACCTCGCCGTGCGCCTCGAGCGCCAGGGCAAGCGCCTGGACTCGCTCGGCAAAAGCGAGGAGGAACTGCGCAAGGAGCTTCTGCCCCAGGCCGAGGAGGCCACGCGCAGCCTTGTGCTGCTCCTCGCCATCGCCAAGAAGGAGGGCCTTGAGGTCAGCGACCAGGAAGTGCTCGCGCAAATCTACCAGAACAGCCTCCGCAGCGGGCAGGATTTCAAGACGCTCCAGCAGGAGTACGAGCGCAGCGGCCTCATCTTCCTTCTGCGTGACCGCCTCCTGGCCGACAAGGCCATGGACCGCATCTACGCCAAGGCCAAGGTGAAGGAAGTGCCCGCGGCCGATAGTGCGGCTGGCGCCAAGGCTGCCGACAAGGCCCCCGCGGACGCTCCCGAGGCCCCGGCGGCTGCCGAAAAAGCCGCTGACGCCCCTGCCGCCGAGTGATTCCCCGACGCCCCCGGGCGCCACGCCTTGTTTCGGTGCGCAGCCTGTGTTTCCGGGCCGCGNNNCCCTTTCNCCAAGCCCCCAGCGCGNCCGGAAGCCTCCGGCCGCAGACANNAAGAGGCATGCCATGTCGCTCATNCCCATGGTCATNGAAACCACAGGCCGNTCNGANCGCGCCTATGANATTTATTCCCGNCTGCTCAAGGACCGCATCGTGCTNCTNGGCACCGAGGTCAACGACACCGTGGCNTCNCTCATCTGCGCCCAGCTGCTCTTCCTNGAATCGCAGGACCCGGAAAAGGAGATCAGCCTNTACATCAATTCNCCCGGCGGCTCGGTGACGGCCGGCCTCGCCATTTATGACACCATGCGCTATATCACGGCGCCGGTNTCCACGGTGTGCATGGGCCTCGCCGCGAGCATGGGCGCCTTCCTNCTNGCCGCGGGCGAGCCCGGCATGCGATTTGCACTCCCCAACAGCCAGGTGATGATCCACCAGCCTTCGGGCGGCTTTCGCGGGCAGGCCACGGATGTGGAGATCCACGCCCGCGAGATCCTGCGCCTCAAGGAAAAGCTCAACCGCATCCTCGCCGANAATACNGGCCGNCCCTATGAGGAGGTCGTGCAGGCCACGGAGCGGGACAACTTTTTGACCCCGGAGGAAGCCAGGGACTTNGGCATCATCGACAAGGTCCTGGTCTCCCGCCGCGACGCTGCCAAGGACANCAAGGCATGAGTACGAAAAACCCGGTCAACGAGCCNNTGCGCTGCTCCTTCTGCGGGCGCAGCGANCTGGAGGTGCGCAACCTCATCGTCCAGGACGGCGCCAGCATCTGCGACAACTGCGTCAAGGCCTGCGGCGAGATCATCGCCCGCGACAGGATGGAGAGCGCGGACAGCGAGGAGCGCCTGCTCACGCCGCAGGAAATCAAGGNGCGCCTCGACGANTANGTCATCGGCCAGGACGAGGCCAAGAAGATNCTCGCCGTGGCCGTGCACAACCANTACAANCGCGTGTTCTGCGCCGAGGCCCTGGGGCAGGACGTGGAGCTTGAGAAAAGCAATATCCTCCTCGTGGGCCCCTCGGGCAGCGGCAAGACCCTGCTCGCCAAGACGCTNGCGCGCNTCNTGCGCGTGCCCTTCGCCATAGCCGACGCCACCACNCTCACCGAGGCGGGCTATGTGGGCGAGGATGTGGAAAANATCCTNGTCCAGCTCCTCCAGAACGCGGANTACGACNTCGAGGCCGCGAGCAAGGGNATCATCTATATNGACGAGATCGACAAGATCTCGCGCAAGGGCGACGGCCCCTCCATCACGCGCGACGTGTCCGGCGAGGGCGTGCAGCAGGCCCTGNTGAAGATCATCGAGGGCACCGAGGCCAACATCCCGCCCAAGGGCGGCCGCAAGCANCCGCAGCAGGAATTCATCCGCATGGACACGAGCAATATCCTGTTCATCGTGGGCGGNGCNTTNGTGGGNCTCGACAAGATNGTGGAATCGCGCGTGCAGGGCGCNTCCATGGGCTTTGGCGCCAAGGTGCGCTCGACCAAGGAGATGCCNCTTTCGGANCTCCTGGAAAANATCCATCCGCAGGANCTCGTCAAGTTCGGCCTCATCCCCGAATTTGTGGGCCGCATCCCCATCATCACCCATGTGGACGANCTGGACGAGCCGGACCTCGTGCGCATCCTCACCGAGCCCAAAAANGCGCTGGTGCGCCAGTACCAGAAGCTCTTTGGNCTCGACAACGTGAACCTGCGCTTCACGNCCAANGCGCTCAAGGCCATCGCCAAGCGCGCCATCGAGCGCAAGACCGGCGCGCGCGGCCTGCGCAACGTGATGGAAAAGATCATGCTGGACATCATGTACCGGCTGCCCTCNCTGCCCAATGTGCGGGANTGCGTCATCAACCGGGCGGTCATCGAGAAGGGCAAGGAGCCTGTCCTGCTCTATGGCGAAAACGGCGANCCCCGCGCCATCGAAGGCGCCAGGGACGCCTCCTGACCGCTTCGGCCCTGCCATAATGGAGAACNCCATGTCGGATGAAGCGCGCGGAAGCGCCATCGAGGAACTGCCGGTCATGCCCCTGCGGGAAGTGGTCATGTTCCCGCGGTCCATCATGCCCCTCTTCGTGGGCCGGGAGGCTTCCATCAAGGCCATCGAGGCCGCGCACGCCACCTACAGCAAGCAGATCTTCCTCGTGGCCCAGCGCGAGGCCGGCCTGGAAAAGCCGGACGCCGGNGACCTCTCNCCNGTGGGCGTGGTGAGCAAGATNCTCCAGATNCTGCGCCTGCCCGACGGCACCATCAAGGTGCTCTTCGAGGGGCTCTACCGCGCCACCTGGCAGGAGCTGCGCGAGCGCGGCCAGTATTCCGTGGCCTTNGTGCGNCGCGTGCCCGAAAGCCAGAGCCGCCCCGAGGAAAAGGAGGCNCTGGTGCGCGCCGTCCACGAGGCGCTGGAGGAATACGGCAAGAACAACAAGAAGATCTCGCAGGAGGCCATCCTCGCCATGNTGGCCCTGCAGGAGCCCGGCCCCCTCGCCGACGCGGTNATGCCNCAGCTCAAGCTGGANTACCGCAAGAAGCAGGAGGTGCTGGAGCTNTCCGACGTGACCCAGCGCCTCGAGCGGGCCTACGAGTACCTTCAGGGCGAGGTGGCGCTCTCCACGGTGGAAAAGCGCATCAAGAACCGCGTCAAGGTGCAGATGGAGCGCAACCAGCGCGAATACTACCTCACCGAGCAGATCAAGGCCATCAACAAGGAGATGGGCCGCGAGGACGACCCGCAGGCCGAGGTGGCCGAGCTGGAAGAGCGCCTCAAGGCCCGCGACATGCCCGAGGAGGCGCGNGAAAAGGCCCTCGCCGAGGTGAAGAAGCTGCGCTCCATGCCGCCGGCCGCCGCCGAATACACGGTGGTGCGCAACTATGTGGACTGGATCCTCGACCTGCCCTGGAACGACCTGAAGCAGATCGACATCGACATCGAGAAGGCCCGCGCCATCCTCGACGGCGACCACTACGGGCTTGAGCGCCCCAAGGAGCGCATCCTCGAATANCTCGCCGTNCAGAAGCTCTCGCACGGNCTCAAGGGNCCCATCCTCTGCTTCGTNGGCCCCCCCGGCGTGGGCAAGACCTCGCTCGCCANGTCCGTGGCNNGGGCCACNGGGCGNGACTTCGTGCGACTCTCCCTGGGCGGCGTGCGCGACGAGGCGGAGATCCGCGGCCACCGGCGCACCTACGTGGGCGCGCTTCCCGGCAAGATCATCCAGTCCCTCAAGCGGGTGAAATACAATAACCCGCTCTTCTGCCTCGACGAGGTGGACAAGCTCACCTCGGATTACCGGGGCGACCCGGCCGCGGCCCTGCTGGAGGTGCTGGACCCGGAGCAGAACAACACCTTCATGGACCATTACCTCGACCTGGAGTACGACCTCTCCAAGATATTCTTTATCACCACGGCCAACTCGCTGCACGGCATCCCCGGGCCGCTGCTGGACAGGATGGAGATCATTGAGCTCTCAAGCTACCTTGAGACGGAAAAGCGCCACATCGCGCGCCAGTTCCTCATTCCGCGCCAGCTGGAGGAGCACGGCCTGAAGCCGGAAAACCTGCGCGTGTCGGAAAACGCGCTCATGGAGATCATCCGCGGCTACACGCGCGAGGCCGGCGTGCGCAACCTCGAGCGCGAGATTGCTGCCCTCTGCCGCAAGACGGCCATCCGCCTCGTGGAGGAGAACGACCTTGAGCGCACGGTGCAGGTTTCGACCCAGAGCCTACCCTCCCTGCTCGGCGTGAAGAAATACCGCCACGAGGAGCGCGAGGCGGAACCCCAGGTGGGCGTGTGCGCGGGCCTGGCCTACAACCAGCGCGGCGGCGAGATATTGCTGGTGGAGACGAGCCTCATGAGCGGTTCGGGCCAGGTGGTGACCACCGGTCAGCTCGGCGAGGTCATGCAGGAGTCGGCCAAGGCCGCGCTCTCCTATGTGCGCTCGCGCGCGGAAAGCCTCGGCCTCGAACCGCGCTTTCACCGCAAGGTGGACATCCACGTGCATGTGCCGGCAGGCGCCACGCCCAAGGACGGCCCCTCGGCCGGCATCACGCTCGCCACGTCCATCACTTCGGCCTTGCTCGGCATCCCGGTGCGCAATGACGTTGCCATGACCGGCGAGATCTCGCTGCGCGGCCGCGTGCTGCCCATCGGCGGCCTGCGCGAGAAGCTTTTGGCCGCGCGCCGCAGCGGCATCAAGAAGGTCATCATGCCTGCGGACAATGAAAAAGACCTCAAGGAAGTGCCGGACGAGGTGCTGCGCGACCTGGAGCTCGTGTTCGTGGAACATGTGGACGAGGTGCTGCCCCAGGCGCTGGCCGCCACGCCGGAAGAGATTTTCTCCGGCAGGGCCACGGCCCAGCCGCTCTGGGCCTCCCTGCGCGCCCATGCCGCCGGCGAGGGCGGCAGCGAGGAGAACCACGCGGCGCAGTAGGCAGCTAACGGATTTAATACACAGAGGCGCGCCCACGTATGGGGGCGCGCCCTTTTGGTATCTTATTGGGAAGATTCACACTGAGCAAATATAAAAATTAATAATACTTTTAGGTCATTATTTGCTGTATGTAACTATTATGAAATACAAAAAAATTCCTAGTCCTAAACTAAACGCGCCAGCCCATAGATTCCCTAATCCCAAAGATAGTGGAATACCTATTCCACAGCATACAAAAAAAGCTAAACAACCTACTTGTTTATTTTCATCTTCGCGTTTTTTTAGTATCTCCCGTACTCTTTTCTCTCTAAGTTTTCTTGCTTCTTGCGCTGCCAATTCCTCATTTCTTTTACGCTCTTCAGCCTCCTTTTCTCGTAAATATATAGCTTCCCTGCCTTCGACTTGTGACCTCAAATGCTGATTACGATATTTCTCTTTATATGAAGATATGCTAATCGCAGCATGTTTTAATTCTAATATACAATTTTTTAAATCAAGTTTAAAAAATTCCTTATTAAAATTATATTTATATAATCTATTATGTGTAAGCCTCTCAAGGCCTTGATAATCATCAATATAAATACAATACTCTATAATGAAGGTCTTTGGCACTCCAGTAGTATATAATTCTTCTGCTCGTTTCCAAGGTGTTCGAGATGTACATCCAATTTTATATATACCTAGCATTGCCTCGTTGCTCATAATGTATACATATCCGCCCATTCAAAAATCTATCCTTGCTTGCGCAGATAAAACGCATACGCAGACAATGCGGCAACGAAAACCGCAAAAATCACCCATACCATTTACGCATCCTCGGTTGTCAGCGGGATAGACATCAATAAACAACCCATTCCCAGCCACAACGACGCCTGACGCTCTTGAAAAAGTCCGATTGCCAAGCTGACAACCGGACTTTTTCAAGAATATCAGTGGTGCGTTTAAATCAGTTTTTAAATCGTATTTCCTCTGGATACCGATTGGGGCCTGGCGTCAGGCCTGGGCCTGGGTTTCCGCCGCGGCCTTGGCGGCAGCCGGCTTGGCCTCCACGGTCTCGCCTTCCTTTTTGGCGCTCACGGCCTTCTTTTCCGGCATGGGCGGCTCAACGATGGTGCCGTCCGGCATCACCATGGAGAGCGCCTGCACGGGACAGGCCTCCATGCAGGCCGTGATCTTCTTGCCGTTCTCGATGCGCCAGGCGTGGCACATGTCGCAGCGCACGGCCACCTCGCGCCCGGGCGCCACCAGGGCCGGGGCCTCCTCGCCCTCGGCGGCGGGCACTTCCTGGGCCGCGGCGTCCATGGAAATGGTGCCGTACGGGCAGGACTTGATGCACATCTGGCAGGCGATGCACAGTTCTTCATTGAAGAGGATGCGGCCGTCCTCCTCCTGCTGGAGCGCGCCCGTGGGGCACACGTTGCAGCAGGGCGCGGGCTGGCACTGGTGGCAGCGCACCGTGGTCTTGAGCCCTTCCGCCTTGATCACCTGCACGCGCGCCACGAGCGTGTCGCGGTGCTTCATGGCCTCCTTGAAGCTCATGTTGTGGTGGGCGGCGATGCAGGCCACCTCGCAACGGCGGCACGCGCGGCATTTTTCGGGAGTGACGCGGATGTGTTCAATCATGGTGCGCTTCCTCGGTATCGACGCGCAGGGACTGGAGCGTCAGCCCGTGCCCGCCGCTGAAATGGATGTTTTCGCCGCCGCACTCGGGGCAGACGAAGTGGCGTTGCCGCAGTTCAAAAGCATGGCCGCAGTCTTCGCAGCGGCAGGCCAGGGGCGCGGTGGTGAGGGTCAGTTTGGCCCCCTCGGCCTCCGTGCCCTCGGCGAAAAGCTCAAAACAGGCCTCGAGCGTGCGGGGCTCCACACAGGCGATGAGGCCCATCTCGCAGACCAGCTCCTCGATGCGGGCGATGCGCCGCTCCGGGTGGGCGGCATTGTGCTCCGCAACCGACTTCAGGGCCAAGCCGAGCAGGCCCTGGACAAGGCTCGCCTCATGCACGGGCGCGCCGCCCGCTTGTCGGGGCGTGCGCCCCGTGGCCCGCGCTGGCCTGCGTGACCACGGGACGACGCGCCGGAATAGCCATATGCCCTAGCGCTCCGTGCAGGACACGCAGGGGTCGATGCTGTTGGTGATGAGCGCCACGTCGGCCACGGCGCAGTCGCGCATCATGACGCCCAGCGACTCCCAGTTCATGTAGGAGGGCACGCGCCACTTGAGGCGTTCGGGCGTTTCCGAGCCGTTGGTGCGGATGTAGTAGAACACCTCGCCGCGCGGCGCCTCGCTGCGGGCCGTGGCCTGCGTCACCGGGATGGGCTTCATGGCGCAGGTGACAGGGCCCTCGGGCATGCGCTCGCAGCACTGGCGGATGAGCCCGAACGACTCGAAGATCTCGTCGAGGCGCACCTGGGTGCGGGTGTGCACATCGCAGCCGTCCTTGATGATGGACTTGAACTCCAGCTCAGGGTAGGCGGCGTAGGGGGATTCCTTGCGCACGTCGTTCATGACGCCGGAGCCGCGCGCCACCGGGCCGACCACGCCGAGGCGGATGGCGTCCTCCTTGGGGAGGAGGCCAATGCCCTTGGTGCGCGTGACCACATTGTGGTTGGTGTTGTAGATGTCGCGGATCTCCTCCACCTGCGGCTCCATCTTGCCAATCTGCGAGAGGATGTATTCGAGCAGCTTCGGGTCCACGTCGCACTTGACGCCGCCGAGGCAGTTGGAGGCGAGGTTCATGCGGTTGCCGTAGACCGTCTCCTTCACGTCCTGGATGATCTCGCGCACTTCCATGACGTGCATGAAGAGCGACTTGAAGCCGATGATGTGCGCCTGGATGGCCGTGTTGAAAAGGTGCGAGGCCACGCGCTTGATCTCTTCGGCGAGCACGCGCAGATAGCGCGCCCTGGGCGGGATGCTCATGCCGAGCGCGTTCTCCACGGCCATGCAGTAGGTGAAGGAGTGGCTGTTGGAGCACAGCGAGCACACGCGCTCGGTGAGGGTGACGTTCTTGACGAGGTTGCGCTGCTGGGCCAGCGCCTCCATGCCGCGATGCACATGGCCGGAGGTGAGGTCCACATTGCGGATGGTCTCGCCCTCCACCTCAAGGCGGAAGTAGACCGGCTCCTCCAGGGCCACATGCACGGGCCCGAGGGGCATGGTGAAGGTATTCTTGCTCATGAGTTACTCCTTGCCCTGAAGGATGCGTTCCCAAAGGTCCTGGGAGCTGGCGCCGTTCATCATGATGGAGAGCGGCACGAGCTCGCCCAAAAGGCCCTTGTCCAGCTCTTCGTCAAGGAAGAGGCGGCGCGGGTTGGGCTGGTTGACGATCTTGATGCCATAGAGCTCCATCATTTCGCGCTCGTGCCAGTCGGCATTGTTAAAGAGCGGCGTGATGGAGGGCACCTGGGGGTGTTCCGCGTCCAGCGGCACCGTGACGCTGTAGACCACGCCCTCGAGCACGAACTGGTAGCAGAGCGCCTGCATGGGGCCCGTGTCCGAGTGGCGGTTGTAGGCCGTGATCATGGCCAGCCGCGAACCCTGCGAGTGCAGGATGTCCGCCGCCTGCAAGAGCTGGTGGGGCGTGTCGATCTGGAACCAGTGGTAGGCGTTGCCAAAGCTGTCGCTCGTGTGGCGCACGCTGCCCCCGTGGGCGCACAGGGGCTCGATGCCCTCGATGATGGTGCTGTTGCCGCGAATGATGTCGTGCATGGGGTATCCTGTCCTGAAGTTTATTGCCTTGGGAGCAATAACTAAGTCTTTTTTCTGCCTTGTCCGCCCGGGGGACTGAAAAAAACCGAAGGGGCTACGCCTTTTCTTCCGCCGGAGCCGCCTCCTCGGCGGGCAGGTTCATCTGCGTGGAGGGCGCATCTTCAAGCTTGCCCACCACCGGCTCCGGCGGCGCGGGAGGGTCCGGGAGTGCCGCGGCCTCCCTGATTTCCTCGGTCTCCACCGCCGGGTAGACACGCTCGATGCGCTTGGCGTCCTCGAGCTGGCGGCATTTGGGGCAGAGGTGCCGGATCTCCTCGGGGGAGATGTTGGCGTCATGCGCGTAGATCTTTTCCGCCAGCTTGAGCGGGATGGGCCGGATGAGCGTGCCGCAGTGCGCGCAGGGCTCGTAGTCGATGGTGTGCTGCTCCAGCATCTCGTACTTTTCCGATTCGGGATGCACGAGGTGCCAGTCATTGGTGATGCTCATGGCGCCTGTCGGGCAGTAGTGGCGGCAGTTGGCGCACAGGCAGCAGGAATCCTGCCAGATGGTGATGGTGTAGCCGCTCTTGTCCGGCTTGGGCGAGATGTCGATGGCGCCCGCCGTGCAGACATGGCGGCAGACGCCGCAGCCCACGCAAAGGTCGGGGTCGACCACCGCCTTGCCGCGCAGGCGCTTGGGCGTGAAGGTCGGGCCCAGCGGGAAGGGGTCCGTGCTCGGTCCGTCCAGAAGATTGCGGAACAGAACTTTCAGAAAGCCCGCCATATATCAGTCCTCCTGAGCCTTGGCGTCAATGGGGTGGGGGTTCGCAGTCGCGGCAGCGCCGGCCCGCGCCTCGGCGCGGTGCAGCCAGCCGGGCTCGCGCCCCATGAGGCCGCAGACATTGTGGCAGACACCACAGCGGTGGCAGCGCTCGCCGTCGTCGGCAAGGGCCGCGCGAAGGCGCGTAAGGGAGCGCGTGANNGAGGCNGCCGCCGGNTGCCCTCATCCCTCGATGCCCAGTTTCTTCTTCCAGATTTCCAGCGCCTTGGCCACGCCCTCGAGGATGGCCTGGGGCCGCGGCGGGCAGCCGGGCACGTTGACATCCACGGGGATGTAACGGTCGATGGGCCCCTCGATGGAATAGCCCCCGCGGAACACGCCGCACGAGATGGGGCAGATGCCCACGGCCACNGTCACCTTGGGTTCCGGGATCTCGTCCCAGACCTTGAGCACCCGGTCCTTGACGCGGGTGGTCAGGGGGCCGGTGATGAGCACGATGTCCGCATGGCGCGGGCTGCCGCAATACCGGCAGCCGAGGCGCTCCACGTCATAGCGCGGGATGCAGGCCGTGGTGGCGAGCTCCACGTCGCAGCCGTTGCAGGAGCCCGCATTGATGCGGAAGAGCCACGGCGAGCGGACGGAAAGTTTCTTCAGCGTAGTATCCAGAGCCACGGCTGCCTCCTTACATCACCCAGACAAGAATGAGACTGCACAGCGCGAGCCCGGTGGGCACCGTCACATAGAAGCGGAACGCCTGCTCGATGCGGTAGCGCCCCGTCGCCGACTTGACGATGGTGAGCGAGATGAGCATGAGCACCAGGCACTTGAGCACGAACCAGACGAGGTTCACCGGCCACCAGTCGCAGATGGTCCCGGGGAAGAAGAGCGCCACCCCGAGCCCGAGCACCACGAAGGTCTTGAGCGCGCTCGTCACCTGGAAGAGCGCCAGAAGCGGGCCGCCGTACTCGAGCAGGGGGCCTTCGAGGATCTCGGTCTCGGCCTCGGCGATGTCAAAGGGCGCGGCGCCCATGGTGCCGGGCAGGAAGATGAGATAGGCGACGAGCGCCGGAATCATGGCCGGGTTCAGCCCGAGGGAGCCGTATTCCTGCTGCCAGGCGACGATGTGCAGNAGGGAGAACTCCGCGCCCCAGGCGCCGCCGTTCATGGCCTTGCCCACGAGCATGGCCACGGCCAGGAGGATCATGAGCAGGGGCGTCTCGTAGGCGAGCATGAGCAGCATCTCGCGCGAGAAGCCCATGGCGCCGAAGGGCGAGCTGGAGGCCGAGCCGCCCAGCATGAGCGCCATGGCCGGAATGGGCAGNAGGTAGAAGATGACGAGCAGATCGCCCATGTTGAAGAGCCCGTCAAAGACNCCGGGGATGGGGATGAAGGCCGCGCACACCGCCATGCCNGTGAAGCCGAACACCGGCGCCAGCAGGAAGGCGGAGCGCACGGCCGTCTTGGGGATGAGCGTCTCCTTGGTGAGGAGCTTGGCCGCGTCCAGCCAGGGCTGGATGAGCGGCGGCCCCACGCGGCGCTGGAGGCGCGCTTCCACGCGCCGGTCCAGGCCCTTGAAGAGGAAGCCCACAATCAGGGCAAAGGCCCCGCCGGGGAAGATGCACATGTGCAGGATGGCAAGCAGGGTGTCGCTCATGAGCGGTTCTCCTTGGGGGCGCTGTCGCCGCCGAGCATGCGCACGAGGTCGCCGTAGATGCTCGCGGGCGTCATGCGGCTGGTGGCCGTTTCGGTGGGCAGGCCGCAGGTGTGGACATCGATCTCACGCAGGCGCGTGAAGCGGCGCACGAACCAGGCGCCGCCGGCGAAGGCCAGCGCCATCATGATGAACATGCCCGTGGCGTTCCAGGTGCCGGGGCCGGACAGGATGCCCGAGATGCCCACATCCAGCGGCGNGGCGCCGTACTGGGCGAGGATATTGTTGATGTGCATGAGCGGCAGNCCGGGGAAGATGCCCGTGACCACGCAGCCCANGGCCAGGATGCCCATGGGCACGCGCATGACGAGCGGCGCCTCCTNCACCTTGTCCAGATGCGGCCCGGGCTGGCCCAGGAAGGCCGCGTGCATGAACTTGGCGATATAGGCNAGCGTGATGACGCTGCCCACCAGCGAGAGCAGGGCCAGGAAGGGCTGGTCNGCCTGCATGAGCGCGTGGTAGATGAGCCACTTGGAGGAGAAGCCGCTCGTCGGCGGCACGCCCACCAGCGAAAGGCCCGCGATGGCGAACATGAGGAGCGTGAACGGCATCTTGCGGCCGATGCCGCCGAGGTCGTCCAGGGTGTCCGCATGCGTGGCGAACATCACCGCGCCGCAGATGAGGAAGAGCAGGTCCTTGAAGAACACATGGTTGATGAGGTGCAGAAGGCCGCCCGCATAGCCGAGCGCGCCGCCCGCGGCCACGGCGAGCACCATGTAGCCGAGCTGGCTCACCGTGGAGTAGATGAACACGAGCTTGATGCCGTTGGCCCGAAGCGCCTGGATGGCGGCCATGATGATGGTGATGCCGCCGATCCACATCACCACCGTGGTGATGATGCTCTCGCCGAAGCCGCTCACGAGGCCCGCCAGCGCGAAGCCGCCGCCGAGCAGCATGAAGAGCTTGACGAGGCCGATGATGGCGCTCTTCAGGAGCACGGAGGAGATGTAGCCGGAAACGGGCGTGGGCGCCAGCGCCGGGTGCATCTGCCAGTCAATGCGGAAGGGCAGCTGCGCCGCCTTGAGCACAAAGCCGATGGCGAGCAGCGCCATGCCGAGCCACGCGGCCCAGGGGGAGACGCCNCCGAGGATGCCCGAGAGCAGGCTCGTGTTGAAGGGCGTGAAGGGCCCGAGCACGGCGAGGCCCACAAAGAGGAAGCCCGCGCCGAAGAGGTTGAAGAGGAAGTACTTGAACGCCTCGCGCAGCGAGTCGCGGTCGCCTTCATGGGCGATGGACATGTAGAGCGTCCAGGAGCTCATGATTTCCCAGAAGAGGAAGAAGCTCAAAAGGTACTGGCTCGCGGACATGCCCACGAGGCCGCCGCACATGCAGGTGAAGGCGCAGTAGAAGCGCCACTGCGAGTGGCTGTGCGACATGTAGCCCACGGCGTAGGCCATGTTGATGGCGCCCACCAGGGGCACGATGAGGGCGAAGCAGAAGGAGAGCGTGTCGAGGTCGCGCCCGAAGATGAGCACGAGCAGCGCCGTCACGAGCAGCACGCCCACGCTCATCCAGCCGGCCATGCGCGGCTTCCCGCAGAAGAGNGCNGGCAAGACGGCGCCGAACACCGGGAAGATGACATAGATGGGCCAGTTGACGCTCATGGCCGCGAGGATGGCCGGGGCCTGNGCCGGCACTTCGTAGGCCAGCGACGCCACCGGGAGCACCAGCGGCATGAGCAGTTGCGGCGCGAGGCCGAAAACGAGGCTCAGCGCGGCGAGCACCAGCATGGCGATGCGCATGGTGAAGGGCGCCTCTTCGGCCACGGGNAGGTCCGCGGGCCGCTGCTCGAAGACCAGGGTCTTGAGGATGCGCCCGTAATACACCGCGCCCACCAGCGCGCCGGCCAGAAGCAGCACGGCCACCCAGACGTGGCCCGCGCTCACCGCGGCCTGGATCATGAGAAACTTGCTGTAGAAGGCGCCGAAGGGCGGCAGGCCCATGATGCTGATGAGGCCCACGCACATGCAGGCCACCGTCCAGGGCATCTGGTGCCCGAGGCCGCGCAGGTCGGCGAGGTTGCGGCTGCCGGCGCGCATGATGAGCGCGCCCGCGGCGAGGAAGAGCAGGTCTTTCATCACCGCGTGGTTGAACACATGCCAGAGGGCNCCGGCCGTGGCGAGCCAGGTGCCCAGGCCGAGCACCAGCGCGATCTCGCCGATCTGGCCCATGGTGGAGTAGGCGAGCATGCGCTTGATGTCGCTCTGCATGAGGGCCATGATCTCGCCGTAGATGAGCGTTGCCGCGCCCATGCCGCAGAGCCATGTCCCGAACCAGGAAAGGCCGAACATGCCGGGGAGTTCCGCCTCGGGCCGGCCCACCCCGATGATGATGACGGAGAGGATGCCGAAAATGCCCATCTTGGTGATGACGCCGGAAAGGGGCGCGGACACCGAGGAGGGCGCGGCCGGGTGCGCGTCGGGCAGCCACGAGTGCAGGGGCACGAGGCCGGCCTTCACGCCGAAGCCGGCGAGGCAGAGGATGAGCCCCATCTGGAGCCACGCGGGCAACTGGAAGACGAGCCCCGGCTCCAGCGAGAACACCTTGAGCAGGAAGAGCCCGGGCAGCATGAAGAGCGCGCCGCCCGCGCACATGACATAATACTTGAGGCCCGCGTCGTAGGCCGCCGGCTTCTCCTCGTGGACCACGAGGAAGTAGGAGGCGAAGGTCATCAGCTCCCAGTAGCCGTACATGGCCATCACGTCGGGCGTGGAGACGATGCCCGCGAGCGACGCGAAGGTGAGGAGCAGGAAGAACCAGTACCAGCCCTTGCGCCCGTCGTGGATGTAGCTCAGGGAGTAGACGGCCACCACGAGGCCGATGAGGGCGATGATGACGAGGAAGAACTGCGCGAGCGGCGCGGCCTCGGCCACGCAGACCGCGGCCAGCGCGCAGGCGAAGAAGAGCGTGCCGATATAGGGCGCCACCTGCACGCGCATGAGGAAGGCCGCGCCCGTCACGAAGGCGCCGATATAGAGGCACCAGAAGGCCGGGCTCACCGGGCTGTGCGGCAGCACGAGGCCGAAGGCGCCGCCGATGGCGTCGGTGATGGGGCCGCGGAACACGCCGAGCAGGGCCACCGCGAGGCCGAGGACGAAGAGCGCCGGCGTAAGCCCGGTGCCGAAGAGGCCGGCCTTCTCGCCNGCGNCTTCCTTGCCCTCGGCGGGGCGCTCAAGGCAGATGTGCCGCACGGCCACCACGTAAAGCCAGATGAAGATGGTGGTCGCCGCGGCCATGAGCATGAGGCAGAAAAAGCCGCCNGCGGGCAGCGTTTCCAGAAGGCCCACGGTGAGGAGCGCCCGCGCCTCGGGCAGGAGGAAGGGGCTCCCGCCGACAGCGGCCANAAGGCCCAGNCCGAAGAGCGCGCCGGCCCAGGGCCTGGCCTGGCCCCGCCCGTTCAGCTCGTCCAGCGAGGGGCCCGCCGCNAGGACATTGCGGAAGGGACAGGCGCACGCGCCCTCCGCCGGGGCCGAAAGCCGTGCCAGGGCACACCAGGCGAGGAGGCGCGCGGCGATCTGGAAGATGGCGAAGAGCCAGAGGCCGGTGAGCCCCGCCGCCACCTGCGCGCACAGCGCCATGCAGATGACGCCCACATCGTGCAGGCCGCCCCAGAGGATGAGCCGGCGCGGGTCGTTGCGCTGCTGCACGGCCTTGGCGGTGGCGTAGAGCAGGAGGAGTGAGCCGACGGCCAGCGGCAGCCAGGAACCGCTTGTGGTGAACAATGCTGCTGTCATAGACGCCCCATTGGTAGGAATCTTCAGGCCNGCCCGCATCCGGCGGCGCGCTGGCGATGGTGCCCGCTGCCGGCATCCGGGGAGNTGACTGAAAAATTCNAATATGNAGAAANCTAGCCNATTCGGTCTACCCTGACAAGCGCCAAAAACTTTTTTTCNGATGTGAAAAAAAGTTTTTTTCAAGGGGCTGCGAGTCAAGGAATATCCGGCAACAGCGGCAGGGTGGAGCGAGGGACAGCCCGCATGGAGGCTACGCTTCCCGAGGGAGCGCCCGGGGCTCTCCAATCCACACTCCCGTGGGCACAGCCCTGCAACAAAAAAGGGCGCCCCGAAGGGCGCCCCGAACGTCAGCGGCAAGCCGCGCAGCCACGCTTACATGGTGCTGCCGGAGGCGGCGCGCTGCATCTTGATCTCGACCTTGTCGGTCAGGCCCTCGTAGTACTTGCGGAGGATCTCCAGCACTTCGGGACGGCCGAAGTGGTCCGGCACTTCCGCGCCTTCGGAGAGCATCTTGCGCAGCTTGGTGCCCGACAGGATGACGCGGTCTTCCTTGCCGTGCGGGCAGGTGCGCATGGAGGCCATGCCGTCGCACTTCTTGCAGTAGAAGGTCCAGTCGATGTCAAGGGGCTGGCAGAGCAGGCGCTTGCCTTCCTCTTCGGGCTGCGGGATCTTCTTGAAGATCTCCTGGGCCTCGAACATGCCGTAGAAGTCACCCACGCCCGCGTGGTCGCGGCCCACGAGCAGGTTGTTGATGCCGTAGTTCTGGCGGAAGGTGGCGTGCAGCAGGGCTTCGCGCGGGCCGGCATAGCGCATGTCGAGCGGATAGCCGGACTGGATGACGAATTCCTTGACGAAATAGTTGTCAACGAGGGTGTCGATGCACTTCACGCGCACTTCGGCCGGGATGTCGCCGGGCTTGAGCGAGCCCACGAGGGAGTGGATGACCACGCCGTCGCAGACCTCGATGCCGATCTTGGCGAGATATTCATGCGAGCGGTGCATGGGGTTGCGGAGCTGGAGCGCCGCAACCTTCTCCCAGCCGCGCTCGTCGAGCTTTTCGCGCAGCTGCGCCGGGGTCATGTAGACGCCGGGGAAGCGCTCGGGGAAGTCGCCCTGCGAGAGCACTTTCACCGGGCCGGCGATGTTGTACTCCTTCTGGGCGAGCACCATCTTGACGCCCGGATGGTCATTGGGCGCCACTTCCCAGAACTTCTCGGAGTCCGGGCCCTCGCCCTTGAAGACCATCTCGCATTCCCACTTCTTGTCGGCCTCGGTCATCTCGTAGATCTCTTCGATCTTCATGGTCGCCATGATCTCGCCATTGCGGACCAGGGCCACCTCTTCGCCGACCTTGAGGCCCTTGGCTTCCTCGGCGGAAATGTCGAGCGTGACCGGCAGCGGCCAGAAGGTGCCGTCCGTGAGCAGCATCTTTTCGCAGACGCTCTTCCAGTCGGCCTTGTTCATGAAGCCGTTGAGGGGCGAGAAACCGCCAATGCCCATCATGATCAGGTCGCCCTTGGCGCGGGAGGAGATCTCGATCTTTTTCAGGCCCTCGGCCTTTTTCTTTTCATCTTCCAGGGCCTTGCCTTCGAGAAGGCAGCACACGAGTCCCTTGCCGCCATGCGGGGGTACCAGCTTGGACATTGCGAAATCCTCCATGTTTTGGTTCCGGGCGAACCGCTCCCGGCGGCTGCCCGGCAGCCCCGCGGTGCGGCTTCGGGGCGCACCCGCTGCGCCGCCAGTGGAATGGTTCCGTGACCATCTTGTGAATATTCTAACAAAAAGTCAACCACCTTTGAAAACTTTTCGCGCTTAAGTGCGCCCTGGAAATGGGGAAAAAGAGAGGGGAGACTGCCGGAAAGGATTGCGCCGCGCGGCGATGCGGGCGCGGGGGCAGCACGGGCTCAGGCGCCGATTTTTTCGCGGATGAAGGCGAGCCTGTGGCCGTAAGTGTGGCTGGCGCGCAGATGCTCGCGCCAGGCCTGGCGCAAATCCCGCGCGTGTTGCGGGTTTGCGGCGAGGGACGCGAGGCGCGGGCCGAGCTTCGCGCGGGAAGTGAGGGTAATGGGCGCCGTGAGCTCATCGGGGAAGATGTCGAGGCCCTTTGTGGCATCGCTGAGGAGAAGGCCCCCGGCCGCCCAGACATCGAAATGGCGCTGGCTCAGGCTCTCAGGCAGGAGGAGGCTCGTGACGTTGAGCACGGCGGAGGCTTCGCGGTAGAGGGTGGGGAGGCTGCCGTAATAATCCACAGGGGCTTCGGGCTCGCAGCCGGGCACGAGCTCGCGCCAGAGCGCGTCCCCGGTGACGCGCAGGCCCAGCGGCAGGCCGGCGGCTATCCAGCGGGCGCGGTTGGCCTGGGCGCAGCGCTCCGCGCCGAGGCCCGCGGCGCGCACCTCATGCCCGGGCCAGAGGCGCACATGGAGGCGTTCGGCCCACCAGTGGAAATTAGCCTGTCGGGCGGGTTCGGCATTCTCGTCCGTCAGGGCGAGGCCATGGGCCAAAAGCTCCCCGGGCACGCGTGCGGCCGCGAAGAAGCGCTCCCGCGCGGGAAAGGCCGCGCGCCCCACGAAGCGCGGCGCAAGCAGCGCGAGGCGTCCTGCCTCGGCCGCATCCGGGAGCGGCCGCCACATGTGCGGGGCCACGGCCAGCGGGAGGGGGTGGACGCTTTGCGCCCCATACTTAGTGAGGCCGGGGATGAAGCTCGCGTCCGTCACGAAGAGATGGGCCTCGCGCCACCACGGGAGGCGCGCCTGGGGGAGCACATGCCAGGGATCATCCACGAACCACAGCGCCACGGGCACGCCGAGCGCCCGGCAGGCGTGGAAGATGCGGCCGTCCGCATCCATGCCGCGCAGGTTGACGGAGAGCGCAAAGGCCGGGAGCCTGCCGCCCCAGGCATTTGGCAGGTCGGCGGCGGCCGCCGGGGCAACATCGCAGACGGGAGAAAAGCCGGCTTCCTCCAGCGAGGTGCGCAGTTCCCGGTGCAGGAGTTGTGTTTCATCGCCCGGGAGCCAGACCGTCGGGGCGGGTGCCCCCGGCAGAGACGCGGCCTCGGCTTCGATGCGTCCGGCGAGCGGCCCCCAGAAGTCCGGCGCGAGCCTGAGGGAAGGGCGGTAGAGGTAGACGGCGGCGCCGGAAAGCCGCACGGCCTCCCCGGGCGTGAGCCGCCGCCAGCCGGGGTGGGCGAAGCCGTCGGGTCGGAGCCGGCTCAGGGTCTGGTCGTCCTCCACCCAAAAGACCGTGCCCCCGCGTTCGACGGCCGCGCGCACGAAGGGCAGCTCCTGCGGGTTGCCGGGGCCGAGCCCGAGGAGGAGCACATCCCGGCAATCACTCCCGGGCCTGAGCTCTTCCCAGGTGCCGGGCGTATCGGGCAGGCTCACCGGGCGGCCGGCGAAGTCGGGGAGGCGCGGACGCGCCGTGGCGCTCATGTGTCGCCCCCGACGGCGGAAATGAAAAATTCGCGCATCGTCCCCGGTTCGCAGCCGAGGAAGAGCCGTTCCCAGGAGAGGTTTTCCAGCGCGGTCCGCACGGCCCCGGCCGGGCAGCCTTCGAGGCGCTGTTCCAGCGTCTCCACGCCGTCATCGCTGAAAAAGTCGCCGGTGACGCGCGCGCTGCGGATGCGGCCGTCCCGAAACTCCAGCCGCAGTTCCACCGTGCCCCAGGGGAAGCGCCGGGCCACGCTGCGCGCAGCGGGGGGAAGGGCGCCGAGGTTCCATTCCGGGTTGCGGTACTTGCGTTGCGCCAAAAGCTCGGCCATGACGTCGAGCCCCGCCGGCTTTTCTGCCGCTTCGGGCGCGCACCGGGCGAGGAGGGCGGCTTCAAGGTCTGCCATGGTGGTGCCGGCCGCCCAGAATTCCGCCACATTGGCCACCCGGCCGCGCACCGAGGCAACGCCGTGGGAGTGCCGTTTTTCCGTCGGCGGTGTGAGCAGACGCCCGAGCCGCGAGAGGTCGGCATTGATGAGCAGTGTGCCGTGCACCAGGAGGCGCCCGCCGGAACGGAATTGCGCGCTGCCCGAGATCTTGCGCCCTTCTGCTTCGAGGTCGTTGCGCCCCGTGAGACGCGCGGCAACACCCACATCGGCCAGGGCCTGCGTCACAGGGACGAGCAGGGGCGCGAAGGCCGGCCCCATGCCCGCGTCGTTCGCTATCCGCGAGAAGCAGAGCGTGCCCGCATCGTGGCACACAGCGCCGCCGCCGGTGATGCGGCGCACCACCGGGACGCCCTCGGCCGCCGCGCGCGCTGTGCCCACTTCGTCCGGCACACACTGGTGCCGCCCCACGATGACGGCCGGCTCGTTCCGCCAGAGGAGGAAGAGCCCGGGATGCCCGGGCGCCAGCGTACGGAACAGGGCCTCTTCCGCGGCGAGATTGCGGGCCGCGTCCCTGAGGGGCAGCACAAGGTGGCGTAGCGGCATGCCTTATTTGGGCCAGAGCGCCGTGGCAGCTGCGTAGAGCCCGAGGCGCTTGGCGCCCTCGGGGAAGGAGGCTGCCGAGGCGGCGAGAGCCCCGGGCGCCGGGATGCGCGCGTCCGCCTTGGCCGCGGCCGTGAGCGCCGTGAAGAGCGCGGCGGAAAAGGCCTGGCAATTGTCCGACTTGCCGGGCGTGAACTCAAGGTCGGTGAAGCCCGCGTATCCGCAAGCTTTGGACGCGAGCTCCGGCTGCTGGCCGAGCGCCCGGAAATAGAGGTAGTCATAAAAGGCGCTGGGGGGCAGCGCGTCCTTCTGGCCGTCCCTGGGGGGCCAGGCGTCCAGCGGCCAGTCTTCGTCAAAAAAACGGAAGCCGGCAAGATGGCACTTGGCGAGGCGCGAGTCGCGCTTGGCGGCCACGGCATCCTCGGCATAAAGCTCCTGGTACGGGCCGGCCACACCATTGCCCGCACGGCAGAGCTTGCTGCCCTGAAAGAGCGATTCCACCGGCATGCGCCTTCCGTGGGCCTCCAGGCAGAGCTCGAAGCCGCTCAGGGCGCGGCCGTCCGCCTCGGCGGACTTGGTGGAGATCTCAAGCAGGCTCGCCTTTGGCGCGAGCGCATGCGCCGCGGCCTGCATGGCGTCGATGGAGCGCCGCTTCTGCGCGAGCGACATGCCCGGGAACCACTGGAAGCTGACCTCCTCCACGCGGACCCATGACTCGGCGGGCGTGGTCACGAAAAAGACGGGGCGCGTTGCCATGCGGCCTCCTTGGGATGTTCAGGCGAGCGGAGTGTTCGTCGGCTCTTCAATGTCGAAAAAGCGGCGCGCGTTCCTGCCGCACATCCGCCAGAGCTCGGCGGGGTCGACGCCCCGCGCCTCGGCCACGGCCCTCGCGGTGAAGACCGTATACGCCGGCTCGTTGCGCGTGCCCCGCCAGGGTACGGGCGAGAGATAGGGCGCGTCCGTCTCGAGCAAAAGGCGGTCTTCCGGGATGATGGCAACGGCCTCCCGGAGCGCCCCGTTGGCGGGATAGGTGACCGGCCCGGGCACGGAGACGTGCCAGCCGTTGGCGAGGATGCGCCGCGCCAGTGCCGGAGCGCCGCCGAAGCAGTGCCACAGCAGCGGGTAGCCCGCGAAGCCCCGCGCCTCGAGGATGCTGAGGCATTCCGCCTCCGCCTCGCGGCAGTGGAGCACCACGGGCTTTTCAAGGGCGCGCGCCATATCGAGCTGCGCGGCGAAGGCGGCCATTTGCAGCTCGCGCGGGCAGTCGTCCCAGTGGAAGTCGAGGCCGATCTCGCCCACGGCCCGCAGGCGCGGCTCCGCGGCGAAGGCGGAGGCTATGCTGTCGAGGCAGGCGGGCGTGCACTTTTCGCCGTCACAGGGATGAATGCCGAGCAGGAAGAAGACCTCCGGGTGATCGGCGAAAAGCCCGCGGCGTTCGGCGAAGGCCTCGGGCGAAAGAAAGACATTCCCGATGCCCGACACGCCGGCCTCGCGGGCGCGGGCGAGCACGGCCTCGCGGTCGGGGTCGAATTCCTCCCCGTCGAGGTGGGCGTGGCTGTCCACGCCGCCCGGGGGCAGGGCGACGGTGAGCGGGTCGATGCGCTGCGGTTTCTTGTATCCCATGGTTGGTTGGCCGTGGTCTGGCGGCGTCGCCGCCCCGGGTTTGCGTGAAGCCGCCATCCTAGCAGAGCGGCGGGACGCGCGCAAGAAAGCCATTGCCATGCCCGCTCTTTGCGCGTAAGAGTGCGGTGCGCGCCCGGCCGGCAAAACGCCGCAAGAGGCGCGGGGAGGAGAGCATGCACTTGCATAAACGTGTCCTTGTCACTGGCGGTTCCGGCTTTCTCGGCTCGCACCTCTGCGCCCGTCTCCTAGACGAGGGGCATGAGGTTATCTGCGTGGACAACTTTTTCTCCAGCGCCCGCTCCAATGTGGAAGAGCTCAGGGACAACCGGCGCTTTGAGCTCATCCGCCATGACGTGACCTTTCCGCTCTATATAGAGGTGGACGAGATCTACAATCTCGCCTGCCCGGCCTCGCCCGTCCATTACCAGCACGACCCGGTGCAGACCATCAAGACCTGCGTGCACGGGGCCATCAACATGCTCGGGCTTGCCAAGCGCTTGCGCGCGCGCATCTACCAGGCCTCGACGAGCGAGGTCTACGGCGACCCCGAGGTGCATCCCCAGCCCGAATCCTACTGGGGCCACGTCAACCCCATCGGCATCCGCTCCTGCTACGACGAGGGCAAGCGCTGCGCCGAGGCGCTCTTCTTCGCCTACTGGCGCCAGGGGGGCCTGCCCATCAAGGTGGGCCGCATCTTCAACACCTACGGGCCCAAGATGCACCCCAACGACGGCCGCGTGGTCTCCAACTTCATCGTCCAGGCGCTCAAGGGCGAGCCCATCACCATCTACGGCGACGGCAGCCAGACGCGCTCCTTCTGCTATGTGGACGACCTCATCGACTGCATGGTGCGCTTCATGGCCTCGCGCGAGGACTTCACCGGGCCCATGAACATGGGCAACCCGGGCGAGTTCACCATCCGCGAACTGGCGGAAAAGGTGGTGGACATGACAGGGAGCCGTTCGCGCATCATCCACGAGCCCCTGCCCGCCGACGACCCGGCCAAGCGCCGCCCCGACATCACGCTCGCCCGGCGCGAACTCGGCTGGGAGCCCGTGACGCCGCTTGCGGCCGGCCTTGAGAAGACCATCGCCTATTTCGACGGCCTGCTCAAAGAGGGGCGTATCTAGCGGCGGACGCGTGCCCGGCCACAGGCAGGGCGTGAGGGCAGCTTTCAGGTTTTCCGGAAAACTTCCCCGGGGTGCGGGTCTTCCATGGATTGTTATCTCGGCAGTCTTTGCGTTTTCGTGGCCTCCGCCCTCGTGCTCGGGGCGGCGGCCGTGGCGGCGTCCTTCCGGCCGCCGCGCCCGCGCCGAAGCCGCCGCGTCAACGCGCTGGGCGCCGGCTGCGCGGCCTTGGGCTGCGCCGTGGGCTTTGCCGGCGCCGTCGAGGCCCTGCTCAAGGGTGGCGCGACGGTGGAGCTCCTTTGGGGCCTGCCCGTAGGGCACCTCGTGCTCCGGCTGGACGCGCTGTCCGCCTTCTTTCTTCTGCCGGTGTTCGGGCTCGGCTTTGTCTGCGCGCTTTCGGGCGGCATCGCCCTGCGTTCCGTGCGCCCGGGCGAACACAATCTCGCCGCGCACTGGTTCTTCTTTCTCCTGCTGCTCACAGGCATGGCCTGCGTGATGTGCGCGGCCGACGCCATCTTCTTCCTGCTCGCGTGGGAGATCATGTCGCTCGCGCCCTTCTTCCTCATTGATTTCAATGATGGCGACAGCAAGGTGCGCGACGCCTCCTGGGTCTATCTCGTGGCGGCGCATCTCGGCGCGGTCTTCCTCATCGCGTTCTTCGTGCTGCTCTGGCAGGTGACGGGCTCGACGGCCCTTACGTTCGCGGCCTGCGCGCCGCTCTCTGACGCCGGCGCGGGGACGCTCTCGGTGCTCTTCGTGCTGGCCGTGGTAGGTTTCGGAGCCAAGGCGGGCATAGCCCCCTTGCATGTGTGGCTGCCCGAGGCGCACCCCGCCGCGCCGAGCCATGTGTCGGCCCTGCTCTCCGGGGCCATGATCAACGCGGGCCTCTACGGACTCATCCGCGCCCTTAGCCTGTTGGGCGGCTCGCCCTCGGCCGGGGTGCTGGGGGAGCTTCCCGAATGGTGGGGCTGGTTCCTGCTGCTGCTCGGGCTCGCCACGGCGCTGCTCGGCATACTCAAGGCGCTGGGGCAGGGCAACCTCAAGCGCCTGCTCGCGTATTCCAGCGTGGAGAACATGGGCCTCATGTTCATGGGCGTGGGCGCGGGCCTTGTGGGCGTGAGCGCGGGCGACGGCTGGACGGCCGCGCTGGGTTTTGCCGGCGCGCTTCTGCACATGCTCAACCACGCGGGCTTCAAGGGCCTGCTCTTCCTGTGCGCGGGCGAAGTGCTGCACGCCGCGGGCACGGTGCGCATGGAGCTTCTGGGCGGCCTGCAACGCCGCCTGCCCCTGGTGGGCGCGGCCTTCGCCCTGGGCGCCGCGGCCATCGCCTGTTTGCCACCGCTGAGCGGCTTCGCCTCGGAATTCGTGCTCGCCATGTCGCTTCTGGACGGCGCCTCGCTCCCCGGGGTGGAGCGGCAGCTCGTGCTGCTGTTCACGCTGGCCGGGCTCGCCCTCGTGAGCGGGCTCGCGGCCGCGGTCTACGTGCGGGCCTATGGCATCACCTTTCTCGGCGAGCCGCGCACGGGCTTTGCGGCCAATGCCCATGCCGTTGGCTGGCGGGGCGTGTGGCCGCTCATCATCCCGGCGGCGGCCTGCGTGGCCGGGGGGCTGCTCGCGCCGTATTTCTTTGACCTTGCCGCCGGGACGGCCGCTTCCGCCATCCCCCTGCCGCAGGGCCTGACCGGCTCGGCCACCGGGGCGGACATGCAGATGCGCAGAAGCCTCGCCATCGTGGCCATGGTGGGCGGCGCTGGCGTGGCGCTGGCCTTTTTGCTCTTCGCCGTGCGCGGCCTGCTCCTTCGGCGGCACGGCGTCCTGCGCGAAAACACCTGGGGCTGTGGGTATCAGGCCTCCTCGGCGCGCATCCAGTATACCGCGGCCTCCTTTGCCGAGCCGCTGGCGCGGCTTTTCGCGCCCGGCATGGGCCTTCTGAAGCGCGGCGGCGCGCCGGAGGGCATCTTCCCGGAACGCGCGGTCTTCAGCACCTCCGCGCCTGACAGGCTCAGGACCCATGTCTTCGCGCCGCTCTTCGAGCTCGTGGAACGGGCCTGCAATGCCTGCAAGATCCTCCAGCACGGCAAGATCCATCTCTACATCCTCTATATCCTCGCCACGGTGGTGGGGCTGCTCGTCTGGGGGCTCAGGCCATGAACGCGCCCGCCTGCTTCCTCGTCCAGCTCGGGCTCGCGCTCGTGCTCGCGCCGCTTCTGCCGGGCGTCATCAACCGCGTCAAGGCCAAGGTGGCCGGCCGGCGCGGCAAGCCCCTGCTCCAGACCTACTATGATATAGCCAAGCTCCTCGGCAAAGGCGAGGTCATAAGCCGCACCACCACCTGGACTTTCGCCGCCGGCCCCGGCGTGTCGCTGGCCGCGGCCCTGTGCGCGCTGGCCCTTTTGCCCATGGGCGGCGTAGCCTCGCCGCTGGCCTTCGGCGGGGACTTCCTGCTCGCCGCCTATCTGCTCGGCATGGGGCGCTTCGCCACGATGCTCGCCGCGCTCGACACCGGCTCCTCCTTCGAGGGCATGGGCGCGAGCCGTGAGGCTGCCTTTTCCGCCCTGGGCGAGCCCGCGCTCTTCCTCGCCTTTCTCACGCTCACGAGCCTCTCCCTTGACCTCGGGCGCGGGGCGGCCGGGCTTTCCGTGGTGGACGCGCGCGCGGCATTTTCGCTCTCCGCGCTGTTCAACGGCGACATGGCGGCCTTCTGGCAGTCGGGCCGGCCCGAGCTTCTGCTGGCGCCGGCGGTGTTTTTCGCGCTGCTCCTGGCCGAGAACTGCCGCATCCCCGTGGACGACCCCACCACCCACCTCGAACTGACCATGATCCACGAGGTCATGGTGCTGGACCATTCCGGCCCCAACCTCGCCATGATCGTCTACGGCGCGGCGCTCAAGCTCTGGTTTTTCGCGGCCCTCGTGGCCGGCCTCCTCGTGCCGCCGCTGCCGCTTTGGCAGCATGCGGCGCTTTCGCTCGCCGCCATCTTCGGCATCGGCGCCTGCGTGGGCCTTGTGGAATCGGGCATGGCCCGGCTCAAGCTCACGCGCGTGCCGCATTTTCTCGGCGTGGCTGCGGCCCTGGCGGCGCTGGCCCTTATCCTGACGCAGGCCCGGTAGCCGCCGAAGCCACGGAGAGCGAGCCCCATGATCCCGCTGATTTCGCTGACCTCGCTGTTTTCCACCATGTTGTTTCTGCTTTTGCTGAACAACCTGCTCCTTCTGGGCGCGCCGGGCATCCGCGCGCTCATCCGGCTCACGGCCTTTCAGGGCATCCTGCTGAGCGTGCTGCTCTTCGGCATGGAGCACGCGCTGCTCGCCTGCGCGGTGCTCGGCATCAAGGGCCTGCTCCTGCCGGGCCTTTTGGAGCGCACCCGCCGCAGGCTCGGCGCCGCTGACGAGCCAAGGCCGCGCATGCACCTTGGCGTGTGCGTGGTCACGGGCATCCTGGGCCTCGTCTTTTCGCTCTGGCTCGAGACGCGGCTCCCCATCCTGCCCGACCTCTTCCCGCCGCTGCTTTTGCCCACGGCGCTCACCACGCTCTTTTGCGGGCTCATCCTCGTGGTGGGACGGGCCACGGCCATCTCGCAGGTCATCGGCTATCTCGTGGCGGAAAACGGTATCTTCCTCCTCGGCATGCCGCTCATGGCCGCGGGCGCCATCTGGTTCGAGCTCGCGCTCCTGCTCGACATCTTCGTGGCCGTCTTCGTCATGGGCAATGCCATCGGGCATATCGGCGAGACCTTTGACTCCCTCGACACGGGCCGCTTCCGCAGCCTCCGGGACTGATCATGCTTGAAGCCCTGATCCTCCTCCCGCTGGTGGCGGGCGTCCTCATGCTGGCCGTGGGCAACGCGGCTTTCTGCCGCGCCCTTTTGCCGCTCACGGGGGCCGGGCACGTCTCGCTCTCGCTCGCCACGGTGGCGGCCGTCGCCCGGGGCGAGCACCCCGCGGCGCTCGGCGGCCTCATGGCGCCGGACGCGCTGGGCGGGCTCTTCCTCATTTTGGCGAGCCTGCTATTTTTCGCGGCCTCCATCTACGCCGTGGGCTATCTGCGCGAGGAGGAGGCCATCGAGGTGCGCACCTGCATCCATGACGGGCGCCCCTTCACCAACTCGCCGGAACGCCGCTTCACCGCCTGCCTCTGCTTCTTCCTCGCGGCCATGAGCCTTGTCACCACCACCCCGCACCTGGGCGCCCTGTGGGTGGGCATCGAGGCCACGACGCTCTCGAGCGCCCCGCTCATTTACTTTCACCGGCACCGGCGCTCGCTGGAGGCGACCTGGAAATACCTCATCATCTGTTCCGTGGGCATCGCGCTCGCCCTGCTCGGCAACATCCTGCTTTCCGTGGCCTTCTACGCGCCCGGGAGCGGCGCCGAGAGCCCGGTGCTCGCCGACGACATCGACTCCCTCGGCTGGTTCGTGGCCCATGCGCCCGCGGCAGCGCCCCCCTGGCTCAAGGCCGCCTTCATCTTCCTGCTCGTGGGCTATGGCACCAAGATGGGGCTGGCGCCCTTGCACAACTGGCTGCCCGATGCGCACAGCCAGGCGCCCTCCCTGGTGTCGGCCCTGCTCTCCGGGGCGCTGCTCAACTGCGCGCTCCTCGGCATCCTGCGCGGGCACCAGATATTGCTCGCCGCCGGGCTCGGCGGCTTCAGCGGCGGGCTGCTCGTGTTTTTCGGCATCCTCTCCCTGCTCACCGCGGCCATCTTCATCGTGGGCCAGGGGCATTACAAGCGCCTGCTCGCGTACTCCAGCGTGGAGCACATGGGCATCCTCTCCCTCGGCATCGGACTCGGCGGCATCGCCGTGGAGGGCGCGCTGCTCCACTCCGTCTGCCATTCGCTGACCAAGTGCCTGCTCTTCCTGCTCTCCGGCAATATCCTCGCGCGCTACCACACCTATTCGAGCTACGACGTGCGCGGCCTGCGCTGGACCATGCCGGCCACGGGCGCGCTCTGGACGGCGGGCTTCCTCGCCGTGGCGGGCTCGCCGCCCTTCGGCATCTTCGTGAGCGAGCTCATCATCCTCAAGGGCATGCTGGCCGACGGCGCGTGGCTCGTGGCCGGCATCTATCTTGCGGCGCTCGCGGTCATCTTCGTGGGCATGTCCGTGGCGGTGCTGCGCATGGTGCAGGGCGCGCGCCCGCTGGACATGTCCGCGAGGCCGCGCAGCCGCCGCGAGCCGCTTTGGAGCGTGGTGCCCCCGTTGGCGCTCGCCGTGGCCGTGCTCGGGCTCGGCCTCTGGGTGCCTTCGTGGCTCTGGCATTTTCTCGAAATGGGCGGACGGCTCATCGGGGGGCAGTGATGTACGAGTTTGACTATCGCGAGGCCGTCGCGCTCAACGAAGTCCCCGTCCTCACCGCCGAAGCGCTGGGCGAGCGCATCCTCCAATACGTCCGGGACGGTTGGCGCGTGCTCGCGTATTTCGGCCTGCCCGAGGCCGGAGGGGACGGCGCGGCCGGCCTGTGCTGCGTGCTCGCCCACGATGCAGAACAGCGCCTTGCCGCGGCCCGGACGGCGCCGCTCACGGCCTTTCCCTCGCTGGCCGAAGCCTGCCCGCAGGTGGAGCTTTTCGAGCGCGAGATTTATGAGGAATGGGGCATCCTGCCCGAGGGGCACCCCTGGCTCAAGCCCGTGCGCCGCTCGCCGGACGCGCCCGGCGGGTCGGGCCGCGATTTTTACCGCGTGGACGGGAGCGAGGTGCACGAAGTGGGCGTGGGCCCGGTGCATGCGGGCATCATCGAGCCGGGGCATTTCCGCTTCCAGTGCTATGGCGAGATCATCCTGCATCTGGAGATAGCGCTCGGCTACCAGCACCGCGCCCTCATGGAGCTTTTGCGCCCGCGGGCGGCGGGAGCGCCGGTGGCCGCCGTGCGCCTTGCGGAATGCGCGGCCGGCGATTCCAGCGTGGCGCACGCCACGGCCCTTTGCGTGCTGCGCGAGCGCCTTTTGGGCCTTGGCGAGCTTTCGGAGCGGTGCCAGCGCCTCCGGCGCGTGGGCCTTGAGCTCGAGCGCCTCGCCAACCATTGCGGCGACCTCGGCGCCATCGCCGGCGACACGGGCTTTTTGCCCACCTCGTCGTGGAACGGCCGTATCCGCGGGGATTTCCTCAATCTCACAGCAACGCTTTGCGGCAACCGCTTCGGGCGCGGGCTGCTCGCCTACGGCGGCGCGGCCTGGGGCCTTTCGCCCGACGAATGTGCGGACATGGCCGGGCGCCTCGCCGCCACGGGCAGGGACGCCGCGGGTTCGGCGAAAACCATGTTCGCCTCGTCCAGCGTGGGCCAGCGCATGGCCGGCACCGGGCAGGTGACGGAGGCCCTTGCGCGCGAGATCGGCCTTGTGGGCGTGGCGGCGCGGGCCAGCGGCCTTCCGCGGGACGCGCGCTTTCATGCGCCGTTGTCGGGGCTTGCGCAGGCGGCGCCCGCCCCGAGGACGGAGCGCACGGGCGACGTGTTCGCCCGCGCCGCGGTGCGCCGGGCGGAAATGGAGGATTCGCTCACCATGGTGGCCGCAGACCTCGACTGGCTGGCGCGCCACCCCGAAGACGCGGCCTGGCGGGAGCAGGCGCGCGGCATGGAAAAAGCCGCGCTCGCACCGCTTCCGCCATTCCGGCTGTCCGTGGCCCAGGTGGAAGGCTGGCGCGGCGAGATTTGCCATGTGGGCGTCACCGGGCCGGCCGGGGATTTTCTGGCGCTCCGGGTGGTGGACCCCTCCTTCCATAACTGGACGGGCATGGCGCTCGCCATGCGCGGCGGCCAGATCTCGGATTTCCCGCTCTGCAACAAGAGCTTCAATCTGTCCTATTGCGGCTATGACCTGTGAGGGCTCGCCATGTTCCGCATCCTTGCCGAGCGCCTGAAACAAGGCTCGCGCACCCTTGACTGGCCCCGCAAGGAGCCCGCGCTCTCTCCGCGCTACCGCGGGCGACCCGAGCTGGCCGACACGGCGTGCGGGGAATGCCGCGCCTGTTACGCCGCCTGCCCGGCAGGGGCGCTCCTGGCGCGGGCGGACGCGCCGGGGCGCACGCCGCTGCTGGACATGGGCCGCTGCATCTTTTGCGGAGCCTGCGCGGATGCCTGCCCCGAGGGCGCCATTCGCTTCAGCGGGGACTACCGGGTGGCCGCGGCCACGCGCGAGGGGCTTCTGGTGCGGCCGAAGGCAGCGGGTGAGGAGGGGGAAGAACCCGTGCCCGCCGACCCCGCAGCGCTCATGGGCGGGCGCTTCCGGCTGTTCCGGCGCTCGCTCAAGCTGCGCGAGGTGAGCGCCGGCGGCTGCAATGCCTGCGAGGCGGACACCAATGTGCTCGGGACGCTCGTCTATGACCTGGGCCGCTTCGGCATCGAGTTCACGGCCTCGCCGCGCCATGCCGACGGGCTCGTCGTCACCGGCCCGGTGACGCGCAACATGTGCGCGGCCCTTATCGACACTTGGGCCGCCGTGCCCCGGCCGCGCCTGCTCGTGGCCGTGGGCGCCTGCGCCATCTCCGGCGGCCTGTTCCGCGAGGCGCCCGAATGCCTGGGCGGCCTCGGGGGCACGGCCGGGGACACGCGCCCGGCGCCCGTGGCGGACGCCCTCGCGGAAGCCGGCCTCACGCCGGACATCTATGTGCCCGGCTGCCCGCCCAATCCCTGGAGCATCCTCGCCGGCATCCTTGCCCTGCGCGGCGAGGGCGGCCGCTGAGAGCTGGGCGCCCCGATACGCGTCCCGTTCAGGCGCCGCTCCGCTCCAGCTCGTGAAGGGCGGCCCGCGCCGTCTCGAAGAGGCCTTCGCTCAGGGTGGGATGGGCGTGGATGGTTGAGGCCATCTGCCAAAGGTCGGCCTTGAGGGACAGCGCAAGGGTCGCTTCGCCCAGCATGTCCGAGGCGTGGGCGCCGGCCATGTGGATGCCGAGCAGGCGCCCGTCCCCGCGGCTCGCCACTATCTTGAAGAAACCGGGCAATTCGCCCATGGCGTGCGCCTTGCCCAGCTGGCGCACGAGCGTGGTGGCGCAGACCACTTCCTCGCCGCCGGCGCGCGCCTGGCTTTCCGTGAGGCCCACGCAGCCTATCTCGGGGGTGGTGAAGATGGCCGAGGGCACCGCGGCATAGTCCACCTGGCCGTGGCCCCCGAGCAGGGTCTCCACGCAGGCGAGGCCCTCCATGGCGGCCACATGGGCCAGCATGCTGCGGCCCGGCCCCAGAGCGTCCCCGGCGGCACAGATGCCGGGGACCGAGGTGCGAAACTCCGCATCCGCCCCGATCCAGCCGTGTTCGTCCACGCGCACCCCGGCTTCGGCGAGGCCCAGGCCCTCCGTGTCGGGCGCGCGCCCCACGGTGACGAAAAGCCGCGCCGCTTCCAGCTCCTCCCCGTCGCCCTGCGCCCCCTCCCCCCACGGCACGGCCGTGGCGCGCACCTTGCCGTCTTCCACGCGCACGCGGTCAAGCGTGCGCCTGGTGAGCATGCGTATCTTGCGCTTGTGCATCTCGCGTTCGAGCAGGGTGCTGATATCCGCATCCACCGAGGGCAGCGGCAGCAGCCTTTCCTGCGCCTCGACCACGGTCACGCGGCTCCCGAAAGCGGAGAGGATGCCCGCGAGCTCGCAGCCGATGACGCCGCCGCCCACGATGATGCAGCTCTCGGGGATCTCCGTGAGGTCCAGCGCGTCGTTGCTGTCGCAGATCCGTTCATGGTCGGGCCCAAGGCCGGGCAGATTCCGGATGCGCGAACCGGGGGCCAGGATGACGGCATCGCCCTCCACCCGCGTCTCCTCCCCGTCGCTGCGCACGCTGACGGTGTGCGCGTCCCTCAAGCGCGCCGCGCCGTGCAGCCGGCTGATGCCCAGCCGCTCGCAGCTTTTGGCGAGGCCGGTCCGCAGGATGCTTATGACCGACTCCTTGCGCCTCTGCACCGCCCCCGCGTCGATGCCCGGCGCGCCCATGCCCGTGACGCCGAATTCCGCAAGGCGCGCCGCCAAAAGCACGGCGTCGGCGCTGGCGCGCAGGGTCTTGGTGGGGATGCAGCCGCGGTTGAGGCAGACCCCGCCCAGGGAGTCGCGCTCCACCAGCGTCACCGCGCAGCCGCGGCGCGCGGCTTCAAAGGCCGCCGTATAGCCGGCGGGGCCGCTTCCGATGATGGTGATGCGCATGGTCTCTCCTTGGCAGGGGCTTTCTCAGAACAGGTATTCCGGGAAAAAGATGTGCATGATGTCGGTGAAGAAGAGCTGGAAAAAGAGGAGGAAGCCGGCCACAAAGGCCAGGTCGGCCAAAAGGGCGCGGCCGGTGCGCCGGGGCGTGAGGATAAGGAGCATGGCGATCATGCCCGCGGCCATGGCGCACAGGAACGAGACATACATGGCGCCGAGCACCTGGAGCAGGAAGATGGCGCAGATGGCGCACCAGCGCAAGGGGGGGATGCCGGCGAAGAAGGAGAGGCTGCCGCTCGCGCGCAGACCGTTGAGCGCGAGCAGAAGGCTCGCGCCCATGATGCAGTAGAGCGTGCTGAGCGGAAAGATGGTGCCCTCCACGGGCACGCCCTCAAGCTGCGCGCGCATCATCAGGGCAAAGGCGAACAGGGCCGCGGCGGAGAGAATATCGGCGGTGCGTTGGGTCATGGAGCGCCCCCGGTTCATTCGTTCCGGTTTTTCCATTCCTTCCACACGGCATAGCCGAGGGAAAGCAGGGTCAGCCCCACGAGCACGAGGCTCTGGGGCCGGGAGAAGAAGAACAGCACGACATTGCCCTCGGCCGCGCCGAGATGGAGGGAGAGCTTGAAGCCCTCCTCCATGGTGGTGCCGAGGATGAGGCCGAGGGCCGCGGGCGCCACCCCGAACCTGAAGCGAATGAGAGTATAGCCGAGGATGCCGCAGACCGCCATGGAAAGAACGTCGGTGGGCGAATTGTTGATGGAATAGGCGCCCACGATGGACAGTGCGAGGATGGCCACCACGAGGAAATGCTGCGGGATCTTCAGCGCCCGCGCGAAAATGCGCACGAGCACGAGCCCGAGCAGGAGAATGAGGATATTGGCGACGATGAGGCCGAAGGCATAGGTGTAGACCGTGTTGCCCTGCTCGGAGAACAGCTTGAAGCCCGGCTTGAGGCCGTGCGTCATGAGCGCGCCGAGCATCACCGCCGCAGGGGCGCTCCCGGGGATGCCGAGGGTGAGCATGGGGATCTGCGCGCCGCCGACCACGGCGTTGTTGCAGACCTCGGGCGCCATGATGCCCTCCATGAGGCCGGTGCCGAATTCCTTGCCCTTGCGCGAAAAGCGCTTGGTTTCGTTATAGGCCACGAAGGTGGCGATATTGCCGCCGGCGCCGGGCATGATGCCCACGATGACGCCGATGACGCCGGCGAGCCCCACCACCCAGATGCGGCGCAAAAATTCGCGCAGGGTCTTGAGGAACACGCCGGGTGTGGAGATATAGGGCGCCATGACGGCTTCGCCCGTGTCCGCCGGCTTGAGGAGGAGCAGGGCCTGCGGGATGGCGAACAGCCCGATGAGCGCGGGCACCACGCTGATGCCGCCCATGAGCTCCATGGTGTTGAAGGTGAAGCGCGGGTAGCCGGTGATGGGGTCCATGCCCACGCAGGCGAGCACCAGGCCGAGCAGGGCGCCGAGGATGCCCTTGAGCACATTGCCGGACGAGAGCGAGGCGATGATGGTCAGGGCGAACACGCAAAGCCAGAACTGTTCCGGCGCGCCGAACTGCATGGAGATGGCGGCGAGCGGCAGCGACAGGAAGATGAGCGCGGAAACGCCGAACAGCCCCCCGAACACCGAGGAGATGAGCGCGGTGAACAGCGCCTTTTGCGCCTGGCCCTTCATGGCCATGGGATAGCCGTCAAAGGTGGTGCAGAGCGCGGCCGCGGTGCCCGGCGTGTTGATGAGGATGGCGGGGATGGAGCCGCCATACTCCGAGCCGCAATAGACCGAGCCCAGCATGAGCAGGGCCGTGGCCGGGTCGAGCCCGAAGGTGAAGGGCAGGAGCAGGGCGATGCCGAGCGTGCCCGACAGGCCGGGCACGGCGCCCATGATGATGCCGAAGCACGCGCTCAGAGTCATGAGCGCCAGGGTGAACGGGTCCGCCAGGTTGGCGAGGATGGTCAGGGGCTCGAACATGGGGCCCTCCGCCGGAAGAGCAGGCTGCGGCAGGCGTTTGGAGGCACGGGGGCGGCCCGGCGCCCTCGGGGGGCTGTGCGCCGGGCCGCCGCGTGAAGCCCTTACTTGAGCAGGCCGAATTCCGTGAGGATGGCGCGGGCCCGGGCCTCCTCATTCTTGATGATCTCGGCAAAGGCGGCGCTGTCCCGGTAGTCGGGCATGAGGCCGCCGGCCTTGACGGCCTTCTGATATTCGGGGTCGGCGCAGAGTTCGCGGAACTTGCTTTCAAGATAGTCGCGCGCGTCCTTGGGGATGTTCAGGGGCGACGCGATGCCGCGGTACTTGCCGGAGGTGATGTCGTAGCCCAGTTCCTTGAAGGTGGGCACATCGGGGCAGAGCTCATAGCGCTCGGGGGAGCCGATGGCGAGCCCGCGCGTGTTCTCCATGCGCAGGAAGCTCGAGCCGGAGCCGAAATAGGCATCGGCTTCGCCGCTCTGGAGCGCCGGGATGGCCTTGCCGCTGCCGGGATAGGGCACCTGGGTGAACTTGGCGCCCGTGGCCTTTTCGATCTGCATGAGGAAGAGGTGGTCGCCGGTGAGCTTGCCCACGGTGGCCACCTTGATCTTGCCGGGATTGGCCTTGGCGTGCTCGATGAATTCCGCAAAGGTCTTCCACGGGCTTTTCTCGGGCACCATGACCACGTCGGCGTCATAGACGAGGTTGCAGATGGGGCTCAGCTGGTTGGTGGTGTAGCCGGCCTGCCCGCTCGGGCGCAGCATGGGCTGGAGGACGATATGCGGCAGGTCGACGCCGCCGATGGTGTAGCCGTCCGGCTTGGCCTGGGCGAGCCACGTCCAGCCGATCTCGCCGCCGGCGCCCGGCTTGTAGATGACAACGAGGGGCTCGGCGAAGATGCCCTTGGCGTATTTCTCGAGCAGGCGGTGGCTCACGTCGCTGCCGCCGCCGGGGTTGAAGGCCGTCATCAGGGTGATGGGCTTGGTGGGGTAGTCCGCGGCGAACGCGGGGGCCGCCAGGAGCCCGACAACGAGGAACATGGACAGGAATACGCGTTTCATGCCTCCCTCCTCTTGGGGAAATGTGGAGAATGCTACGGACGGCCGCGCAACGCGGCTTCCACGGCTTCCACAGTGGGCGCCGTGACGTCCGGGAAATCCTCATCGCTGGTGGCCACAGCGGGCGCGTTCAGGCCGTGGCCCGTGATATTGCACACCGTCACCCCGGGCGAGGCGAATGCCGGCAGCTTCACGAGCTTCGTGAGCGCCGCCACGGACGCGGCGCCCGCAGGTTCGGCGAAGATGCCCTCCTCCCGGCCCAGCTCGCGGATGGTGCGGAGAAACTCCTCGTCGCTGACAGAGATCATGGTGCCGCCGGTCTCGCGCACGGCCTTGAGGCAATAGCGGCCCCAGTAGGGGTTGGCGTTCATGATGGCGTCGGAGCGCGAGGGCTTTTTCTCCACCGGGCGCACCGTGTCCTCGCCGGCATGGAAGGCCCGGGCGATGGGGTCGCAGGCTTCGAGCTGCACGCCCACGAGCCGGGGCAGCCGGGTGATGACGCCCGCGGCCAGCATTTCGGTAAAGGCGTCGTGCGCGGCCACAAGGCCCGCGCCGCCCCCGCAGGGAATGAGCAGCACGTCCGGCGCCTGCCCAAGCTGCTGCACGATGCCGTAAGCGAAGGTGCGCTTGGCGACGATGCGGTAGGGGTTGGGGCCGCCGCACTGGAACCAGTGATGGCGTTCCACCATCTCGTTGCAGATGCGGCTCGCCGTGGCCATGTCGCCGTCGATGCGCACCACGCGGCCGCCGTAGACCACGCTCTTGCACACCTTGGCCGGGGAGACCTGCTTTTGCACGAAGACCACGGCCTCAAGGCCGGCGCGCGCGCCATAGGCCGAGACGCTGGCGGCATTGTTGCCGGACGAGGCCACGCAGACCGTGCGCCGCCCGAATTCCAGCGCCTTGAGCACGCACAGGGAGGTGCCGCGGTCTTTCAGCGAAAGGGTGGGCCCCTGTTCGACCTTGAAGCGCAGGTCGCGGATGCCGAGGCGCGCGCCCATGCGCAGCGAGGGCAACAGCTGCGTCTCCCCTTCGCCGAGGCTCACGCGGGGGATGAGCGCCATGTCGCTGATGGGCAGGATGTTCCGCCACTGGTGCAGCGCGGAGCGGCCTGCCGGCGCTGGCAGGCCGTCGGCCAGGGTGCGCGCGAGGCCCGCCGGGTCAAAAACCACGCGCATGGGCGCGCCGCAGTCGGGACAGGTCAGGACGAACTTGGCTTCGGGAACGCGGGTACCGCATTCCCGGCAGACCAGGCCCAGACAAGGTGCTTGCATGGCATCCCCCTGAAAAGCTGTGCCATTCCCGACGAGGCCGGGATGTGCCGTTCAAGGCCAGCATATGTGAAAGAAAGGGCAATGGCAAGTTTTTGTCGACAGAAAATGTCAACTATATTTCTGCCGACAAAAGAAAAACGGCCTGCCCAAGCAAGGACAGGCCGTTTTGAAGCAATGGGCCGCCAATGCGGCGTGAGCGGCGGCGCCTAGAGGACGGCGATGGCCTCCACCTCGACGCGGGCGCCCTTGGGCAGCGAGGCCACAGCCACGCAGGAGCGGGCCGGCGGGTCGGCGGTGAAGGTGCGGGCGTAGACATCGTTCACGGTCTGGAAGTCGGCCATGTCCGTGATAAACACCGTGACCTTGCACACGTCGGCGACGCTGGCGCCGGCCTGGGCGAGCACGGCCTTCATGTTGGCGAGCGCCTGGGTGGTCTGCTCGGCCACGTCCTGCGAGATGAGCTCGCCCGTAGAAGGCACGAGGCCGATCTGGCCCGAAAGATAGAGGGTGTCGCCCTTGCGGATGGCCTGGGAATAGGGGCCGATGGCCGCCGGGGCACTGGCGCTCTTGATGACGGTTTTCATGGATGTTTCCTCGCGGGGGCTAACGCGCCCATTTGAAGGTGAAGACCTGCTCCACATCGGGATGCAGGCTGAGATGGACAGGGCAGGTGAGGGCCGCCCGCTCGATCATGAGCTTCTGCTTGTCTGTGTAGTCGCGGTCGGGCATGTGGAAGACCACCTCGATCTTGCCGATGCGGCGCGGATTGGCGCTCATGGTCTTGGTCACGTCGATGGTCGTGCCGGTCACGTCCACGTCATGCGACTGGCCGTAGATGCCGATGATGGTCATGGCGCAGGCGGCGAGCGCCGTGGCGCAGAGATCGGTGGGCGAGAAGGATTCCCCCTTGCCCTGGTTGTCCACCGGCGCGTCGGTGACGAGCGTGGTGCCGCTGGCGACATGGACGCATTCGGTGCGCAGATTCCCAAGATATTTGGCGGTGACGGTGGCCATGGCATCCTCCCTTGTGGTGTGTTCGTATCCTATGGTATAATCAAGGCTTGCTCAAGCATAGGGGGGAGCAAAAGCATTGTCAACAGTATACGGTCGACAAAACATGCCGGGAGGAGGCGGCGAGGCCAGCCGGGGCGCACCCGGGTCCGATGCTGCGCCAGACGCTGCGCCAGAGGCTCCCCCGGACGCTGCCCCAGACGCTGCTCCAGAGGCTGCCCCGGACGCGCCCGCCTTTGCGGCCCTGCGCGCTTTGGGCCTTGCGGCGCTGCGCCTCGACTATGCCTTCACCGAAAGGGGCGGAACGGCCGACGCGGCCCGCAAGCTCGGCCTGGACGAACATCTGGTGGTGAAGAGCCTGGTGTTCGACGACGGCACGGGCGCCCGCGCGCTCATGGCGCTCATGCACGGCGACATGCGCGTTTCCGTGCGCCGGCTGGAGCGGCTTGCCGGCATGCGCCGCCTTGTGCCCAGCGCGCCCGCCACGGCCCACAGGCTGACCGGCTATCTGCCGGGCGGCATCTGCCCCTTCGGCCTCCTCGCGCCGCTCCCTGTCTTCGCGCAGGAAAGCCTGTTCCGCCAGGAAACGCTCTATATCAACGCCGGGGCGCGGGGCGTCATCGCCGTCATCTCGCCCGAGGCCCTGCGGCGCCTCGGTGCCGTCAGCGGCGATTTCGCCAGCGTTCGCCCTTGACCGCCAGCGGCGGAAACGTCTATAAATACCTGTAAGCCGTGGATTTTGGGTATTTTGTTTTCCTGGCTGGCCCCTTGCCGCAAAGGGGCGCGGCCCGGGCGCGGCAGCGGCCTTTTCGGTTCCCGCCCTGCGGGTGAACGAGGTAGGGGAGAATGGCGCAGGACAAGAGCGCAAAACTCGACAAGCCCACCTATGGCGCGCAGGTCGCGCGCCTGGTGCGCCAGCGCATCCGCAGCGGCAAGCTCCGCGGCGGCGACCGCATCAGCGAGGCGAGCCTCGCCGATGAATGCGGCATCAGCCGCGCGCCCGTGCGCGAGGCCCTCTACCAGCTGGAGACCGAGGGCCTGCTCATGTCCCACCCCAAGCGCGGCAAGTGCGTGACCCTGCTCACCGGCGAAAGCATCCGAAACCGCTATGAGCTCTGTGGGCTGCTGGAAGGCGCGGCCGCGGCCGAGGTGGCGCTGCGCCATCCCGACGGCCCGTGGCCCGACCTCGAGGACGTGCTCGAGCGCATGCACCAGTGCGTGCAGGAAAACGCCCCCGTGGACGTGCATGCGGAGCTCGGCACCCTCTTCCACGAAACCCTGCTCGCCCGTGCCAGCAATACGCTGGTGGTGGGCATCGCGCGCAGCTCCTGCCGCGTCATCTCCAAGTACCTCATGTTCCAGCAGTGGCAGCACCTCTACACCACCGCCGAATTGCTGCAACGGCATACGGATGTCTACGAGGCCCTGCGCCTCAAGGACGCCCAGGCCATTGAGCGCGCGGTGCGGCGGCACTATGCCGAGTCTGCCGAGCGGCTGGCCGCGCTCTGCCCGCTGCCGCGTTCCGGCAGGGGCTCGCCGCGCCGGCGCGCGCATTTCCCCGCGGAATAGCGCGGGGCCTCATCCCTGACTGTTTTTCTCCGGGCTTGTTTAGGACATGTCGGGCAGGACGGCGAAGACCGCCGGCTGGCCGGGCGCCAGCGTGCCCGCGCCCGCCGGGAAACCCAGGGCCGCGGCGCCGTTGACCGTGAGCAGGCGCACGAGCGCGCGGACGGGGATATCCAGATGCTCGCGCAGCCAGAGGGCCTCGGTGCGCACGTCAAGGTCGCTGTTGGAGGAGAGGCCGTCCGTGCCGAGGCAAAGCAGGACGCCGCTTTGCATGAGCTGGCGCACGGGCGCGACACCCACGCCGAGATGTTCGTTGGAGCGCGGGCAGAGGCAGAGCGCGGCGCCGCTGGCGGCAAGCGCCGCGATTTCCTCCCCGTTGAGCTGGACGCCGTGCACGGCGAGCACGCCGGGGCCGAGCAGCCCGAGGCCCAGGGCAAAGGCCGCCGGCCGCAGGCGCGGCGCCCGCCAGCCGGCGGGGAGCACCGTGCCCTCGTAGCAGGCGCGCAAGGGGCCTGTGCCCTGGGTGAGCAGTTCGGTTTCTTCCGGGGATTCCGCCAGATGGAAGCTGAAGACGCGCCCGGCACGGGCGCACCACTCCCGCGCGGCCTGTAAAATCTCCGGCGCCGTGGAGTAGAGGGCATGCCCGCCCGGCGCACAGGCGGCTTCAAGCCCCGCATCCGCGGCGATTTCCGCGCGGCAGCGGGGGGGCCAGGGGCTCTCTCCGTCCACGAGCGGCGGCGCGAACCCGAACCACTCGCAAAACTGGCGGATTTCAAGCCCGGCGGCGTCACAGGCCTCACGCACGGCCGTGAGCGCCCCGGGCGCGGAGCCGCCCACATCGCCGACCCAGCGGGTGCCGCACTCGGCCAGCGCTGTACAGGCTGCGGCCACGGCGTCCCGTCTCCGCTTTGCCTCCTCGCTCTCTACCGGCGCAACCACCTGCGGGATGAGGCTCGTGAGCCACGCCGCAAAGCCGTGCCCCCACAGTGTGCGCCCGGCGAGCCACGAAAGCTGCACATGGGTGTGCGCGTTGGTGCAGCCCGGCATGAGGCAGACAGAGCCCAGATCCCGCACCAGCGTCCCCACCGGGAGGCGCGTGCCCTTCCACCGGCCCACGGCCTCGATGCGCCCCCCCCGCGTCAGAAGGAGGGCGTCGTCCACGCGGGCGAGCGGCGCCAAAAGGCCGGCCCCTCGCGCGGGCCCCTCCCCGGCGAGCGAGAAAAGGCTCCGGGCCCGAAAGGCAACGGGGCGCCCGGCACTCTCCCGGGGCATGCCCTAGCGGCCCTGGCGCGCGAACTGGCCGCCCGAGACGTAAAAGGTGTTCTCGACGATGAAGAGCGCGTGCGGGTCGATGGTATAGACGAGGTTTTCCAGCCGCTTGAGGGCGACGTTGTTGGTGACGGTGAGCAAGATCTCGCGGTCCGTGCCGGAATAGGCGCCCTTGGCGCGGATCATGGTGGCGCCGTAGCGCTCGCTCGCCAGCACGGCCTCGCCGATCTCCTCGCCGCGGTTGGAGATCACCATGACGAGCTTGCGGCGGTTGAACATGCCGAGCACATATTCCAGCGTCTGCGAGGAGATGAACATCATCAGGATGGAGGCCACGATGAGGTCCGCGGGCAGGCGGAAGGCGCCGATGAGAAAGAGGCTCGCGTTGAAGAGAAAGTTGAACTGGCCGATGGGAATGTTCCAGCGCTCCTTGAGCAGGATGGCGAACACGTCCGTGCCGCCGCTGCTGCCGAGGGTGCGGAGCATGATGCCCGCGGCCGCGCCGTTGAGCACGCCGCCCACGAGGGCCGCGTACACGTCGTTGGAAAAGGGCAGCTCAAAGGTGACGAAATAGCCGAAGAAATTGATGGCCAGCGTGCCATAGACCGTATAGAGCAGGAAGCGCCGCCCGAGGAGGAACCAGCCCACGATGTAAATGGGCAGGCAGAGCGCGAGATACCAGACGAGGGGCGGCAGGCCGTGCGCCCAATAGTTGAGCAACAGCGCCACGCCCATGACGCCGCCCGCGAGGAAGTTGTGCGGCGCGGCCACGCTCTGGATGCAGACGGTCATGAGGAAGGCGCCCACGGTGAGCCAGAGCAGGTTCCACCAGACGGATTCGGTGAGCTTGCGGTTATAGGTGGTGAGCATGGCGCGGGCGGTCTAGAGCAGATCCCAGAGCATCTTCAGGCCCACAACGATAAGGAAGAACGCGAAGAAACGCTTGAGCTTCTTCGTGGGCAGCGAGTGGGAAAGGCGCACGCCGATGGGCGCGGTCAGGCAGCTCGCGCAGGCGATGCCGAAGAGCGCCCAGAGGTGCACGAAGCCAAGGCATGACGCGGGCAGGTCTGGCCGGCCCCAGCCGCCCACGATATAGCCAAGGGTGCCGGCCACGGCTATGGGGAAGCCGATGGCCGCGGAGGTGCCCACGGCCGTGTGGATGGGCACGTTGCAATAGGTCATGAACGGCACGGAGAGCGAGCCGCCGCCGATGCCCACGAAGCTCGAGACCATGCCGATGATGCCGCCCACGCCCGCCGTGCCCACGGCGCCGGGCAGGTCACGGCTGGCCGGGGGCCGGTAGTTGGAGATCATCTGCGCGGAAATGGCGAAGAGGAAGCAGATGAAGAAGATCTTGAGGAACATGGTGGGCAGGTGCGTGGCGATGAGGCCGCCGAAAAAGGTGCCGAGCAGGATGCCGGGCACGATGTGGCGGAAGATGTCCCACCTCACGGCGCCGCGCAGGTGATGCGCCCGCGCGCTGGAAATGGAGGTGAACATGATGCTGGCGAGCGAGGTGCCGAGGGCGAGCTGCTGCACATACTGCGGGGGCACGCCCTCATAGGGGAAGACGGCCACGAGGATGGGCACGATGACCGTGCCGCCGCCCACGCCGAGCAGCCCGGCGAGCACGCCGACGACGGCGCCGCAGCAGAGGTAGATGAGAAGCGAGACGAGCATGCGTTTCCTCCCTGAGGCAGTGGCCCCGCTGGCATGCGGCCTTTCCGCGCAGCTATGCCGGCCGCGCGGGAAGGCCCACGGTAGTCAAAGGCCCGGGCGCCGTCAACCGCTTCACGGAAGCGCCGGGATTTTTTCTTTACAATGCCAGGTGCCGCGCCTAAACTTCAGGCATGGATACCCAGCCGCCTGCCGCTTGCGCGTGGCCGCACGCCGCCGCGCAGACTTTTGCGCGGGCCTTGTCCCGTCCCGCCGGCCCCGCCGTTTGGGCAGCCGTTTCCCCGTTCCCGAGAGCGGGGATTTTTTTTGCCCCCGTCCCGGNNCGCCGCNTCACCCGCNGCCAAGGAGGNCCGCCGCGCCATGCCCGATGACAACCGCCACCCCTGGCCGCACAAGGACCTNCTCGACGTGACCCAGCTTGANNCCGNCGAGGTGCGCCGCCTGCTGGATCTCGCCGCGGGCTTNCAGGAGATCAACCGCCGCCCGGTGAAAAAGGTGCCCACCCTCAAGGGCAAGACCGTGGTGCTGTTCTTCGCCGAAAACAGCACGCGCACCAAGACCTCCTTCGACGTGGCGGCCAAGCGCCTCTCGGCNGANACCTTCGCCCTNTCCACGGCGGGCTCGAGCATCAACAAGGGCGAGAGCCTCAAGGANACGGGCCTGACGCTNCAGGCCATGAACCCGGATGTCATCGTCATNCGNCACCAGTCGAGCGGCGCGGCCCGCTANCTNGCGGANCTTCTGCCCTGNGGCGTGGTCAACGGCGGCGACGGCTGGCACGCCCATCCCACCCAGGCCCTNCTCGACTGCTTCAGCCTGCGCGANGTCTGGGGNGACGATTTCGCCGGCCGCGAGCTGCTCATCCTGGGCGACATCGCCCACAGCCGCGTGGCGCGCTCCAACCTGCACCTNTTGCGCATGCTCGGGGTCAAGGTGCGGCTCTGCGCGCCGCGCACCCTGNTGCCCGCCGGGGTGGANCACTGGCCGGCNGAGGTNTATNCCGACCTNGACAAGGCCATGGACGGCGTGGACGCGGTCATGTGCCTGCGCCTCCAGCTCGAGCGNCAGCAGGCCGGCCTNTTGCCGGANCTCTNCGAATATTCGCGCCGCTATTGCCTGGACTTCCGGCATCTTGNNAAGGCGAAGCCNGGCTGCCNGGTNCTNCACCCCGGGCCCATGAACCGGGGCCTNGAAATTTCGAGCGCCGTGGCCGACGCNCCGGAATGTCTCGTGCTCGACCAGGTGGCCGCGGGCGTGGCGACCCGCATGGCCATCCTCTACCTGCTCGCCACGCGCACCGAGGGAGGAGCCNNNTGANGCTCTNNATCCGCAATGCCCGGCANCTGGACGCGCCCGTGGACCTTCTGGTGGACGGCGNCCGCATCNTCACCATGACGCCCGCGGGCCATGTGGCGCCNCCCGAGGGCTGCGAGGTNTTCGAGGCCCACNGCCTGCGCCTGTTCCCGAGCCTCACCGACGCGCATGTGCACCTGCGCGAGCCCGGCTTTGAATACAAGGANGANATCGCCACGGGCCTTGACGCGGCGGCGCACGGCGGCTTCGGGCAGGTGATGTGCATGGCCAACACNAAGCCNGTCAANGACACGGCNNCGGTGACGCGCTTCATGCTCGAGCGCGCGCGGGAGAGCCACCCCGACGGCCCGCGCCTCTACCCGGTGGCCGCGGCCAGCGTGGGNCTNAANGGCGAGGCCCTGNCGCCNCTCGCCGAGNTGCGGNCCGCGGGCTGCGTGGCCGTGTCCAACGACGGGCGCCCCTTGGAGAGCGCGGAGCTCGTCCGGCGCATCATGGAATACGCGGCCGACCTCGGCATGGTCTTCATCGANCACTGCGAGGACCCGCACCTCGCCCGCGGCTGGCTCATGCACGAGGGCGACGTGAGCGGCATGCTCGGCGTCAAGGGGCAGCCCGCGGCGGGNGANGCCATNCAGGCCGCGCGNGACATCATGCTNGCCGAATATCTNNNNCTNCCCGTGCACATCGCNCATGTGTCGAGCCGNCTCACCGTGGACCTCATCGCCTGGGGCAAGGCGCGCGGCGTGCGCGTCACCGCCGAGACCTGCCCGCATTACCTNNTGCTCGACGAGACGGCCCTCGAGGGCTACAACACGCTCGCCAAGGTGAGCCCGCCCCTGAGGACGGCCGACGACCGCGCGGCCCTGCGCGAGGCCGTGGCCTCCGGCATNGTGGACATCCTTGTGACNGACCACGCCCCGCACGCGGCNCACGAAAAGGACGANACNCTCGACCTNGCGCCCTGCGGCCTCACCGGGCTNGANCTCGCGCTCTCNCTCACGTGGGAGCTGGTGCGCGAGGGCGCGCTCACCGAGGCCGATGTNCANCGCCTCTGGAGCCGGCGCCCGGCCGAGATCTTCGGGCTGCCNCGCAATGACTTCGCCCCGGGCGATCCGGCGGATTTCTTCCTCTTCGACGCGGACGCCNCCTGGGAGGTCACGCCGGAGGCCNTGCGCTCGCGCGGCAAGAANACNCCCTTNNTGGGGCGCCNGCTCCATGGCCGCGTGCGCCATCACTGGCTCGGCGGCAAGGCGCTCTTCTGATGAGCGGGAGGGAGAGGGCCATGCCCGTACGTCAGCCCGTGGTCGCGGGCCGGTTTTATCCCGCAAATCCCCAGGCCCTGCGCCGGGAAGTGCGCCGTTTTCTCGCGGCGTCCGAAGACGCTGCGCTGCCCGGCTGCAGCCGGAAGGCCTGGGGCTGCATGCTGCCGCATGCCGGTTATGTGTTCAGCGGCGCCGTGGCCGGGGCGACACTCGACGGCCTGGTGCTGCCCCGAAGGCTCGTCATCCTCTGCCCCAACCATACCGGCCGCGGGGAGCCCTTGGGCGTCTGGCCCGGGGGCGCGTGGCTCACGCCGCTGGGCCAGGTCACGGTGGACGAGGCGCTGGCCCGGGCACTTATGGCCGCGGGCGGGGGCTTCACGCCGGATGTGCACGCGCATCTCGGGGAGCATTCCATCGAGGTGCTGCTGCCCTTTTTGCAGGAGACGGCCATCGAGGGCGGAAGCGGCCTCCAGTCGGTGGTCCCTGTCTGCGTGGGCACGCGGCACCCCGGGGCGCTCGCCCGCGCGGGCGAGGCCCTGGCCTCGGTGCTCGGCCGGCCGGAAAACGCCGACGTGGGCGTGGTGGTGAGCTCGGACATGAACCATTATGAGAATGTGCGCCGCACCGAACAGAAGGACGCGCTCGCCCTTGAGCGCGCGCTGGCGGCGGATGCCACCGGCCTTTTGCGGGTGGTGGACGAGGCGGACATCAGCATGTGCGGCGCCGCGCCGCTGGCCCTGGCCCTCTTTGCGGCCGGCCGTCTCGGGCGTGTGCGGGTGGAGCTGGCCGCGCACGACACCTCGGCCACGGCCTCGGGCGACACCGAACATGTGGTGGGCTATGCGGGCTTGCGCCTCTGGCTCGAGCGTGGTGAGGCGGCGAGTTAGGCGCGGCGCGCCGGCGCCACGTCGCGGCAGAGCTTCCAGTCCCTGATGCCGAGATCCACCGAGGCTATGCCGTTATAGGTGTCGATGCGCGGGGTGTAGGCGATGCGTATGGTCTTGCCCACCAGGGAAGGGGGGAGCGCGTCGGCCATGCGCCAGGCCTTCGCCGCGAGCGTGATGCCGCTCGCCTCGTCCTTGAGGTGCAGCCGCACATGCTCCCGGCTGCGGCCAAGATACGATCGCTCCGTGACCACCACCGGCGGCGAGGCGAAGACCGGCTCGGCATTGCCCGGCCCGAAGGGCTGCATGAGCTGAAGCTCCTTGAGGAAGTCGAGGTCGGAGGCCTCCCCGAAGCCCAGCTCGCATTCAAGGGTCAGGGTCGGTTCCAGCGGCTCCGGGCCCAAGGCTTCCATAACAGCCGCGTCAAAGCGGGCGCGGAATTCCTCGAGCCGGTCTTCCTCAAGGCGCAGCCCTGCGGCCAGCCGGTGCCCCCCGAAGCCCGTGAGGCAGTCCGCCGTGCGGGCAAGCCCGTCATGCAGGTCAAATTCCCGCACCGAGCGGCCCGAGCCCTTGAGGCTTGCGCCGTCCCGGCAGAGCACGATGGCCGGCCGGTAAAATTCCTCCACGATGCGCGAGGCCACGATGCCCACGATGCCGGGGTGCCAGTCCTCCCCGTAGAGCACGAGCCCTGCGTGCGGCCCCCGGGCCAAAAGTTCCGCGGCCTGCTCGCGCGCGGCCGCGTGGATGCGCTCTTCCTCGGCCTTGCGTTCCTGGTTGCAGGCGTCAAGCTCGGCGGCGAGCTCTGCTGCCCGGGCGTGGTCCTGCTCGCGCAGGAGCTGGAGCGCCGTTTCCGCGCTGCCCATGCGGCCGGCGGCGTTGATGCGCGGCGCGAGGCGGAACACCGCCTGCCCTGCCGTGAGCGCGCCTGCCGGGTCATGGCCGCTCACGGCCTTGAGCGCCGCCATGCCGGGCCGCGAGCCCTTGCCGATGCGGGCGAGGCCACCGCGCACGAGCACGCGGTTCTCGCCCGTGAGGCGCATGACATCGGCGAGCGTGCCCAGGGCCACGAGGTCGAGCACCCCGTCCATGCGGAAGCGCCGCCCCGTATGCGGGGCCAGCGCCGCATTGACAGCGGCCATGAGGTAGAAGGCCACGCCCACCCCGGCAAGGTGGACGCAGGGCCACAGGGCCGGCTCGCCCGTGCGCGGGTTGCACAGGGCATGGGCGGGCGGGAGATCGTCCGGCGGCACATGGTGGTCGGTGACGATGACGGTCATGCCGAGCTCGCGCGCCCGCGCCACGGCCGCGGCGTCGGAAATGCCGCAATCCACGGTGAGCAGGATGCCGCAGCCGGCTTCGGCCAGCGCTTCCACGCCGGCCGTGTTGAGGCCGTAGCCCTCGGCCTGCCTGTCCGGGAGGTGGTGGGCGGCCTCGATGCCGTGCGCGGCCAGCACGTCCAGCACGAGGGCCGTGGCCGTCACGCCGTCCACATCATAGTCGCCCCACACGGCGAGGCGCTTGCCGTCGAGAAGCTCGCGCGCGAGCAGGGCGGCGGCTTCGGGGAGCTGCGGCCAGCGCTCCGGCGGGGTGAGGGAGTCGAGCCGGGCCGAGAGGAAGGCGTCGATGGCGTCGCGCTCCGTAAGGCCGCGCCGCCACAGGATGTCGAGCAGGCGCGGCGAGATGGCGAGCTCTTCCGCCCAGCGGTCCGGCGGGTCTTTGGCCGGGGCGTCTTGCGGGGCCTCGCGTAGGCGCCAGTGGCTCATTGCGGGCCCGGGGCCGCGCTCTGGGCTTGCGGCGCCTCCGCCGCCGGGGCTGCCGGGGGAGCGGGAGCCGCCGCGGCCCGCGCCCCCTGGCTGGCGGCGGTCAGAAGCTCGCGCACCTTGTCCATCTTTTCCGCGGGCACCATGGATTTTTGCAACAGCCACGCGAGGAACTTGAGCGAGACCTCGTGGCGCGGCGCCAGCTCCAGCGCGGCGAACAGGTGCTCGAGGCAGCCGTCCATGTCGCGCGTTTCCAGCAGCACGCGCGCGAGGTTCATGTGCAGGTTCTCGTCATTGGCCGTGAGCTGGAGGGCGCGCTGGTAGTATTCCACCGACTGCGCGAGCATCTTGTTCTTGCGCAGGTTGATGCCGAACTCGTTGAACAGGTGCTTGTGCTCGGCGTCGAAGGCGCCGTCCAGCTTGAGCAGGCGGTCGAAGATGTCCTGCGCCTTGTCGAGCTCGCCGCGCTCCATATAGGTGAGGCCGATGCCGAAATTGGCGCGCACATTGGCCACGTCCACCTTGAGCGCGCGCGAATACTCGTATTCCGCCGCGAAAGTCTCGCCCTTTTCGCGGTGGCTGTCGCCCTTGTCCACGGACTGCTCCACCTCGCGCATCTTCGGATACACGGACATCTGGTAGAATTCCGGCTCCGGCGAGAACTTGGCTATGAGCTCGTCCATGGTGATCTTGCGCTTGGGGCCGCTCGGCACATAGTTGGCGTTGAGCGGCTGGCACTCGATCACGTCCCCGTGCTGCTCCACGAACCAGAAGGTCTTTTGCACGGTCTTGCGCGTGGTCGTTCCCGTGCCGACCTTGCGGATCTCCTGGGTGGAAAACACCCCGCGCACATCGGTCTTGTTCTGTCCGGCGGACGCTGCTGACTCGGCCATGGTTTCCTCTGGCTGCTTTATTCTGCCGCGGGCGCCACGGACGCGGCCCGCATTTCTTCCACAATGGCGGCCGCCGCCTCCGCGGGCGAGGGGGCCTCGATGATGGGCCGGCCCACCACCAGATAGTCGGCGCCGGCCTGTACGGCCTCGGCCGGGGTCATGGTGCGACGCTGGTCGCCGGCGTCGGCGCCGCCCGGGCGGATGCCGGGGCAGAGGCAGCGGAGCCCGGGCGATGCGGCCTTGATGTCCCGCACTTCGTGGCCGGAGCAGACCACGCCGTCGAGCCCCCAGCGCGCGGCGCCGGCGGCAAGATCCTGCGCGAAAACGCCGGGATGGACTGTTATCCCGGGCATCTCCCCGGTGCCGAAGCTCGTGAGCGCGGTCACGCCGAAGAGCAGCGGCGCGGAGCAGGCGTCCGAGGCTCCGTCGCGGGCTTCCACGGCCGCCTGGCACATGCGCTTGCCGCCCTGGCAGTGCAAAGTGAGCATGTCCACGCCGAGCACGGCCGCGGCCTCCACGGCCTGGGCCACGGTGTGCGGGATGTCGTAATACTTGAGGTCGAGAAAGACGCGGTAGCCCTGCTCCTTGAGGCGTTCCAGCAGGCGCGGGCCGCCGAGGGTGAAGAGCTCAAGGCCCACCTTGCACCAGTCGAGGACGCCGCGCAACTGGCGGGCCATGCTGACCGCCTTTTCGCGGTCGGGGAGGTCGAGGGCGACGATGAGCTCGGGCATGGGCATACCGCCGTGTCAGGAGGTGGCGAGAAGGGAATCCACAAGCCGGGGGTTGCGGGCCGGGGCCAGGGTCGCGGCGAGATAGGCCGCCCTCAGGCGGTCATAGGCGCCGTCAAGGTCGTCGTTGACCACGAGGGCGTCGTACCACGCGGCTTCGCGCAGCTCGCGCCGGGCATTGGCGAGGCGGCGCTCGATGACCTCCTCGTCGTCCTGCCCGCGCAGGCGCAGCCGGCGCTCCAGCTCGGTGAGGCTCGGCGGCAGGATGAAGACGAAGGTCGCGGCCTCGAGGTTCAGCTTGAGCTGCGCCGCGCCCTGAACGTCGATGTCGAAGAGCGCGTCGCGCCCCTCGGCGAGCATGGCCTCCACCGGGGCGAGCGGCGTGCCGTAGAGGTTGCCGTGCACCTCGGCCCATTCGGCGAATTCGCCGGCCGCTCGGCGGCGCTCGAAGTCGGGACGGCTGAGGAAGGTGTAGTCCCTGCCGTCCACCTCGCCCGGGCGCGGAGCCCGCGTGGTGCAGCTCACGGAATAGCCGATGGCCGGAAATTCGGCGCGAAGCCGCCGGACGAGGGTGGTCTTGCCGGCGCCGGAAGGCGCGCTGAGCACGAGCGCTATGCCCTGGCGCATCAGGCGTCCTCCTGGGCGAAGCGCTGGCTGATGGTCTCCGGCTGGATGGAGGAGAGGATCACGTGGTTGGAATCCATGACAAGGATGGAGCGCGTCTTGCGGCCCTGGGTGGCGTCCACCAGGCGCCCGGCCGCGCGGGCGTCCTCCCGGAGGCGGCGCATGGGCGACGAGGCCGGGTTGGCGATGCCCACCACGCGCGCGGCGAGCACATAGTTGCCGAAACCGATATTGATGAGTCTTTCGCCTGCCATGGCTATTCCAGGTTCTGTACCTGCTCGCGGCACTTTTCCAGCTCGTTCTTGAAATCCACCACCAGGCGGGAGAGCCGGATGTCGGGGATCTTGTTGCCGCAGGTGTTGATCTCGCGGAAGCATTCCTGAAGCGTGAAGTCGAGGCGCCGCCCCGCGTCGCCGCCGCCGCGCAAAAGCTCGCGCAGGCGCGTAAGGTGCGCGCCAAGGCGCGTGATCTCTTCGCTCACGTCGAGGCGGTCCATGAGCACGGTGACTTCCTGCAGGAAGCGCGCCTCGTCGAGCGAAAGGCCCTCGGGCGCAAGCTCTCCCGCGATGCGGGCGCGCAGCGCCTCGACCCGCTCCTTCTTGATGGCCGGGGCCGCGGCCGCGAGCTCGCGGGTCCACTCTTCCATGCGCCTGAGCCGGGCATCGAGGTCGGCAGCGAGCGCGGCCCCCTCGGCTTCGCGGGACTGGTTCCAGTCCGCCAGGGCGCGGTCAAGGCCTGCCTCAAGCTCATGCACCAGTGCTTCGTCCGGCGCGGCGGCGTTCTCGCCCCAGAGCGCGGGCACGGAGAGCAGCGCCGTATAGTCAGGCGTGAAGACGTCGCCCCGCTCGCGGGCGAGGGCTGCAAGGCTGTCCAGCATGGAGGAGGCGAGGGCCGCGTCAAAGCCGGCCCCGGGGGCGCCTGCGGCCCGCCGGAGGGTGAGGCTCACGTCCACGCGCCCACGGGTGGCGTGCCGGCGCACGACCTTTTCCAGCACGGGCTCGAGAGAGCGCACCGCGGGCGGCAGGCGCCACTTGAGGTCCAGATGGCGCCCGTTGACGCTCTTGACTTCCCATTGCTGGATGCTGTCGGCGGTTTCCGCAAGACAGCGCCCAAAGCCGGTCATGCTGCGAAGCATGGCGCGCGCCCCCTTCATTGGCCGCAGGCCCGGCTGCGGCGGCTTGGCTGTGAAGAAGAAAATCTACTTCAGGGCAGGGCGGATTGCAAGGCAGGGATGGCAGGGAGGCCGGCGTCCTTTGCCGGAACCCCCTCGCAGAACAGGAGAATCGAGGAAGAGAGACGGGCAAAAATCCATGGGCGGCCGCCTGAGAACGCGAAGGGCCGGCCCCCGCGGGGAACCGGCCCTGAAGTGCTGTTGCGGATGTGCGTGCGCCCCCAAGAGGCTTGCGGCTACGCGCCTTCCTTTTCGCCTTCCTTGCGCATGCCTTCGAGGATGTCGGTAAGCACATGCGATTCCTGCACCATCTCGGCCATCTGCTCCACGGCCTCGCCCATGACGCGCGAGATCTCGGCGCTCAGGTGGTTGACCTCGGTGATGCTGCGGTTGATCTCTTCCGACGCGGCGGACTGCTCCGTGGCGGCGGCGGCGATGGCCGAAACGCGCAGGCTGGAGTCTTCGGCAAGGCCCGAGATATGCTCGAGCGCGGCGCCGGATTCCTCGCCCATGTGGCTCGTGTGCTCGATGGCCTCCACCGCGGTGTCGAGGTTGGCGGAGCTCTTGGCCGTGCGCTGCTGGATGGCCTCGATGGCGGATTCCACGTCGCGGGTGGCGCTCATGGTCTTTTCCGCGAGCTTGCGCACCTCGTCAGCCACCACGGCGAAGCCGCGGCCCGCCTCGCCGGCGCGGGCGGCCTCGATGGCAGCGTTGAGCGCGAGCAGGTTGGTCTGGTCGGCGATGTCGCGGATGAGGGTGAGCACGGTGCCGATGTCCTTGGCCTGCTTGTCGAGGCCTTCCATGTCAGTCTTGAGGTTGACGGAGAGGGTGCGCAGGGTGCGCAGGCTCTCCACCGTGCGCAGAACCAGGGAATTGCCCTCGTGGGCCTGGGTCTGCACCGAGGTGGCGGCGTCGGCCGCGCCCTCGGCGTTGCTCGCCACCTCGAGCACCGTGGAATTCATCTCGTTCATGGCCGTGGCGGATTCGGAGAGGCGGGCCGCCGCTTCCTGCGCCTGGTTGCGCACTTCGTTCAAGGCCACGTTGAGGCTTTCCGCGCCCTTGTCGATGCCGCTCACCACGCCCTCGAGCTGCGTGACCATGTGGGCGCGCGCCTCGGCCGCGGCCTGCTTGCTGCGCTTCTCGAGGGCGATGCGCTCGGTGATGTCCTCGCCCACTTCGAGATGCCCGATGACCTTGCCGCTCGCGTCATGCAGGAACTCAAGGATGATCTGCATGGTCTTGCCGTTGGGCATGTGGTTGATGACGCGGTGGTTGCCCTTGCGGAGCTGTTCGATGCCGCAGTTGGGCGTGTTGCAGATATTGCCGCCCTTGGCGGAGCAGTGCTTGCCCATGACCTCGTCCATGGAGGTCTTGCCCATGGACTTGAGCGAGGCCGTGTTGCAGAAGGTCCAGTTCATGTCCGGGTCGGTGACGGCGATGGCCCAGGGCAGGCCGTTGAGGATGCTCTCGTACCAGTGCGTGCGGTCCAACGAGCGCTGGCGCATGCCCACCACGCCGCGGGCCAGCGGGGCGAGGCTGCCGCAGGCGGCGGGGTCGAGCTGGGGCACGGCCTTGCCCTGCGCGGCGGCCTCGGCGTATTCCGCGATCTTCGGCAAATCGCCCGTGCTTTTGGAAATGAGAACGGCCCCGATGATGGCGAGCACGATGGCCGCGCCGATGCCGGGGAGCGCCGCGCTCCAGGCGGAGGCGCCCGATGACATGCTGATGCTTACGATGCAGGCGAGGCACGCGAGCACCAAGAAGCAGAGGAAGATAAGCACCTGTTTGGAGCTGAGTGAATTGCTCATGGCTGTGTCCTTTCCAAAAGCTGCTGAGCTGAACGGGCGCCCGGCGGCGGGAAAGCCGCGCCGCATGGCGGAATCTGCACTTCTGTTCGGTATGTGGCGGAGAAACTTTATATGGAACGGGGCTTTTTGCAAGAAAAAAGGGGAGGGGGCGGGGCATGGCGCCCAGCCGGGGGAGGTTTTCTTGTCTGGCTAATGAGAGATATTCCTTAAATCCGTCCGGAGCGAAGCGGAAGACGGGGCTGGTGCCGGAAGGATCCTGAAAAATAAGATTTTCAGGTTCCGGCGCGCTAGCCGTTGGCGAGTCCCCGAGCCTTACGGATAGCGACAGTGACAGCGTTAGCTGACCAACGCGGTAACTAACTGCTGTCTTCAGCCGTAGCTTCCTTCGTCGCAACGGCTGAAGCTAGGAAGAAAAACAATTTCCGAAGGGAGTGTACTCAAGTACTCGACCGAGGAAATTTTTTTCTGACGCAGTCCGAACCTGAAAGGCTGTTTTTGACGGAGACTTTCGGCGTTACAAGGGCAGCCCAGGCACAGCACCGACGCAGAAGCGGTACACAGCCCTTCGCCTACAGCTCCTGCCGGAAGCGCAGGGACTGGCGCAGGGTCTCGCGGTCCATGTACTTGACCTCGGCGCCCAGGGGGATGCCCTGCGCAAGGCGCGACACGCGAAGGTCCGGGAAGCGCCGGCGCACCATCTCGCGCACATAGGCCGCGGTATTCTCCGCCTCCACGGTGGCGCCGAGAGCGAGGATGAGCTCGGACACTTCGCCCTCGGAAAGGCGCCGCTCCAGCCGTTCGAGGTCGGGCGCGCCCTCCTGCGGGCCAAGGAGGCCGCCGAGGATGAGGTACTGCCCGCGGTAAAAGCCGCCCTCCTCAAGGGTGAGCATGCTGTCCCACTCGGTGACGAGGCAGAGGGTGTCGCGGCTGCGGGCGCCGTCGGCGCAGATGGCGCAGGGGTCGGTGGCCGAGAGGCCCCCGCAGCGCCCGCAAAGATGCAGGCTGTCGCGCAGGCCGTGGATATTCTGCCCGAGGCGGCGCGTCTCGGCCTCGGGCCACTTGAGCAGGGTCATGGCCACCCGCATGGCGGACTTGGGGCCGAGGCCCGGAAGGCGCGCCATCTGCTCGACGAGCACCCTGAGCGGCTCGGGAACGCGGGCCGGCATGGCCTAGAACATGCCGGGCAACTTGATGCCCCCGGAAATGGCGTTCATCTCGCGCTCCATGCTTTCGCGGGCGATGCGCGAGGCCTCGTTGACCGCGGCGAGGATGAGGTCCTGCAACATCTCCACGTCGCCGCCCTCGAGGGCCTTGGGGTCGATGACGAGCTTGCGCAGCTCCTGCTTGCCGGAAACCTCGGCCTTGACCATGCCGCCGCCGCTGGCGGCCTCGTAGGTGCGCTCGGCCATCTCCTGCTGGAGCTTGGCGAGCTTGTTCTGCATGACCTGGGCCTGGCGCAGGATGTCGTTCATGTTGCGCATGGGGGTCTCCCCGCGCCCGAGGGCGCGTCGTTGTTAGGGTTTGGCGTTGCGGGGCGCGGCCGGGGCGCCCGCTTCCGTGCAGTGGTCGATTTCCGCGCCCAAAAGCTCGAAGCAGTGCTGGAGCTCGGGGCGCCGGGAAAATTCGGCGATGAGCTCGCCCTGGCTGCGGCGCGCCCTGGGCGCCACGATGTCGAGCTCGGGCCCCGCGCCGCCGCAATAGCTGGCGAGGGCCGCTTCCAGCGCCGGGCGGTGCTTTTCCAGCTGGTGCACGAGGGCGCGCGCGGGCGCATGCAGGGTGAGCGCACCGGGGCGCCAGTCCACCTCGAGGCCGCGCAGGGCATGGAGCGGGGGCGCGGGGCGCCCGGCCTCGTGCTCGGCGGTGCAAAAGGCGCAGAACGAGGCCCAATCCGGCTGGAAATTGGGGGCTGGCTGCACCGGCTCAGGCGCGTTGCCGGGTGCGTCTGGTTCGGCTTCGGGCGCTCCAGTGGATGCAGCAGCGGCCCGGGCTGCCTTTTCCGCCGTCTCCCGGGGTGGCTCGACGTGTGCGGCGGCCTCGGCGTGCTGGGGCTCCGGCTCCCGAACCTTCGCTTCCGGCTCTGGTGCGGGCGCCTCTTCCCTTTGCGGGGCTTTCGTTTCCGGGGCCGGAGTCCGCGCCGGCGCAGTCTGTGCTGGCTCCGCGTGTGGCCGGCTCTGGGGGGCGGGTGCCGGGCGCGCCGGCTCCCTGTCCGCTCCACCGCTGAGCCCGTCCAGCTTTTCCAGCGGCAACAGGCGCGGCAAAAGGGCCAGGTTGAGCAGCAACAGCTCCAGCGCGGCCCCGGGTTCCGGGCTCTGGGTGATGCCGCGCTGCGCGTCGAGGGTCATCTGCCAGGCGGCGTGCAGATGCGGGGCCGAAAAGCGCTCCGCCATGGCTTTGAGCCACGCGGCGTCGTCCTCCGGGAGGGCCAGCGCGCCAAGCGCCGCGCCGCCGCCCTGCCTGAAGAGGAAGAGATTGCGCCAGTGGCCCGCGAGCTCCCGCAGGAAGAAGCCGATGTCCACGCCCTCGCGCAGGAGGTGCCGGCTCGTGTCCGCGGCTGCGGCGCAATCCTGCGTCGCAAGCGCGCCGAAGAGCCGGGTGAAAAGCTCCTGCCCGGCGAGTCCGAGCACCTGGCGCGTGGTCTCCGCGTCGAGCGTGACGCCGCCGAGGGCCAGGGTCTGGTCGAGCAGGGACATGGCATCGCGCACGCTGCCCGCGGCGCGCCTTGCGATGAGGCGCACGGCCGCGTCTTCATAGCCGCGGCCCTCGGCGTTGAGGGTGCGCACGAGATGGGCGGCGAGCGCGTCTTCCCCAAGGTGGCGGAAGACGAAGTGCTGGCAGCGGCTGACGATGGTGACGGGGAACTTGTGGGCCTCGGTGGTGGCGAAGATGAAGACCACGCGCTCCGGCGGCTCCTCCAGCGTCTTTAAGAGGGCGTTGAAGGCGCTGCGCGAGAGCATGTGCGCCTCGTCGATGATGAAGACCTTGTAGCGCCCGTCCATGGGGGCGTAGCCGATATGCTCCCTGAGGGCGCGGGCGTCCTCCACGCTGTTGTTGGAGGCGCCGTCGATCTCGGTCACGTCCACATGGGAGCCGGCCGCTATCTTGCGGCACTGGGCGCACTCGTTGCACGGTTCGGCGCCCGGGGCGTGCTCGCAGTTGAGCGCCTTGGCGAAGATGCGGGCGATGGTGGTCTTGCCGACGCCGCGGGTGCCGCTCAAAAGATAGGCCGGGGCCGGGCTGTCGCGTTCAGCGGCGCGCGACAGCGCGGCCACGACCATCTCCTGGCCGGCCACTTCGGCGAAAGTCTGCGGACGGTAGCGCGCCGCGAGCGAAAGGTGCTTCATGCCGCTCCGCCTGGCTCACCGGCCTGCCTAGAACGTGTAATGCGTCAGCCAGTCGGCGTACTTGGGGTTCTCGCCCGTGGCGATGGCGAAAAACTCCTTCTGGAGGCGCTTGGTCACGGGGCCGGCGTGGCCCTCGCCGATCTGGCGGTGGTCCACCTCGCGGATGGGCGTGATCTCGGCGGCCGTACCCGTGAAGAAGGCCTCGTCGGCGGTGTAGAGCTCGTCGCGGGTGAACTGCTCTTCTTTCACCGTGTAGCCCATGTCGCGCGCCACTGTGATGACGGAATTGCGCGTGATGCCGCCGAGGATGGAGGTGAGCGGCGTGGTCTTGATGATGCCGTCGCGCACGATGAAGATGTTCTCGCCCGTGGCCTCGGAAACGAAGCCGTTGGTATCGAGCATGACGGCCTCGTCGTAGCCGTCCTCCTTGGCCTCGATCTTGGCGAGGATGGAGTTGATGTAGTTGCCCGAGGCCTTGGCCTTGGACATGCTCGTGTTCACATGGCTCCTGGCGAAGCTGCTCGTCTTGATGCAGATGCCCTTTTCCAGCGCCTCGGGGCCGAGATAGGCGCCCCAGGGCCACACGGCGATGATGGTCTGGACGGGATTGTTGCCCGGATAGACGCCCATCTCGCCATAGCCCACGAAGGAGAGCGGCCGGATATAGCCCGCGGGCAGCTTGTTGGCCACCAGCGTCTCGATACAGGCGTCGGCCAGCTGGTCGGCGGTGTAGGGCAGCTTCATGCGCAGGATCTTGGCGGAATTGAGCATGCGCTTGCAGTGGTCGCCCAGGCGGAAGACCGCCGAGGTGCCGTCCACGCAGGCATAGGCGCGGATGCCCTCGAAAATGGCGCTCCCGTAGTGCAGGGAGTGGGTGAGCACGTGAACCTGGGCCTGATCCCAGGGAACCAGCTTGCCGTCGAACCAGATGAAGTGCGTTGTCTGCATGGCTGTCCTCGCGCTGGGCGCTTTTGGCGCGTGCGGTTGGCGGGCGAAAGCCCGCGCGGCCGCGCAAGGGAGAGATGCTACTTAAAAGCGCGGGGCTTGGCAAGCGGCGCGGGGCTTTCGTCCCTGTCCGCGGTTCTGCAACGAAGGTCCTCACAATATGGGCAGGAATCGGCGGCGCTGAGGCTCGCGAGGATGCCGCAGCCGGCTCCGCAGCCGGGCCCGTGGGCCGAGGCGTCGCGCAGGGCCGTGAGCTCGGCCTTGAGGTGTTCGAGCCCCGCGATCTGGGCCTCCACATTGGCGATGTGCTCGTCCACCAGCTTGTGCACCCAGGCGCAGTCGCGCGCGGGCCGGTCGCGGAAGGCGAGCAGTTCGCGGATCTCGGCGAGCTTCATGCCGTGGCGGCGGCAGTGCATGACGAAGCGCAGGCGCTCGAGGTCGGCCTCGCCGTAAAGGCGGTAATTGCCCTCGCTGCGCTCGGGCCGCGCAAGCAGGCCCTCCTTCTCATAAAAGCGGATGGTCACTACAGGGCATCCGGCCAGTTTGGCCAGCTCGCCGATCTTCATTTTCATGGCGCACTCCTCGGGGCCGCGTCCTCGCGTCGTTGCTTGAGGATAGTGGGCATGCCCGGCGCGAAAGTCAATGTGCCGGGCCGGCAGGGCGCGCCGCTTGCAAGGGGGGCGGCGCCGTGCGAGAATGCGGGCCGGGCGCGCCCAGCGCCCCGCGGAGGAATACGCATGAAGATCGGCCTCATTCGCTGTATGCAGACCGAGGAAATGTGCCCGGCCACGCGCTGCCTTGACGCCATGCGGCGGAAAAAGGACGCCTTTACGGACGTCGAGGACGACATCGAGCTCGTGGGCGTGACCACCTGCGGCGGCTGTCCGGGCAAGAAGGCCGGCCTGCGCGCGGGCACGATGCTCCGCCGGGGCGCGCAGGCCATCGCCCTCGCCTCGTGCATCACCAAAGGCGCGCCCATCGACTACGCGTGCCCCTTTGCGGCCACGCTCGCCAAAGTCGTGCGCGCGGCGGTGGGCGAAGACGTGCCCATCTTCGACTATACCCACGCCCCGGCGAAGAAAAAGGCGTCCCCCGCCGCCGCATCTGGCGGCTGCGGGCCGCGACTGGAGGCCTGATGCCCACACCCGCACTTGCGCCGGCGCCCGAAGCGGAAGCGCCGGCCGGCCTCATCCATCTTCCGGCGCCCGCGCTTTCCGCGGCCTCCCGCCTCGCCGACGAGGCCGCGGACGCCATCGCCGCCGCGCCCAAGGATTACGCGGCGCACGCGCGCGTGCTCCACGATCTCAAGCTCGCGCTCGTGGAGCTGGCCGACCGAGGCGAGGCGCCCCTGCAGGCGGAAGAAAAGGGCAACGAAGCTGCGCCGTCAGTGGACGATAGAGGGGAAGTCCCCCCGGCCCTCCCCCACGCCGACCTCGTGTGGGATCTCGCCCGCGCCCTCCCGGATTTCAGCACCGAGGCCCTGTACCAGAAGCGCTCCTCCCTGGGGGCCATGGCGGGCATGGCCGTCTTCGGCTGGTTTTTGGGCGGCCTCGCCTCCACGGTGCTCGGCTGGCTCGGCCTTGGCGGCGACATCCTGCGGGCCTTCGGCGTGTGGGCCATGTTCTGGCTTTCGGAATACCTCTCCGCCAATCCCCGCGCGCGGCATACGGTGCTCGCCCTGCTCGGCATGGGGGCCCTCGGGCGCTTCGCCATGAGCGCCATGTCGGGCATGCTGCGCCTGACCTCGTGGGGCAGCATCCGCCAGGCCATCTTCGGCGTGGGGCGCCTCCCCAATATTTTCAAGGTCGGCTGGCTGCTCTTCGGCGCCTTCTTCGTGCTCGTCTTCCTCTCCAAAAAGATCACCGCGCTCGACATGACGGCCTTCCGCCATTCCCTGCGCGAGCAGGCCGAGGGCTGCCTGCGCCTCGCGGCCTTCGTGCTCGGCGAGGTGGAGAGCCGCGACGCGGCCCTCGCCGAGCTGCGCGACCGGCTGGACGACGCCGCCGACGGCGAGGCCCCGCGCCGTGCGGGCGACGCCCTCGCCCGGGACATGCTCGGCATGCTCGACGGGCTCGACCCCGACGCCCGCCGCTTTCTCCTCCAGCGGCTTGCGGCCGCGGGCTACATGCCGGAAAGCACCGGGGAGGACTGGCTCGTCTGGCAGTCGGAGCGCGATGCCGAACTCTACGACACCGTGGGCCTTGTGCGCGAGGGCGACCGCTGCCGCATCCTGAGGCGCGCCATGCGCACGCCCTCGGGCGTTACGCGCGGCCTCGTGCAGCGCGCGCCAGAGGCGGCCGGGAAGACGGGAGTCCGGCCATGAGCGCCGCGGCCAAGGGAACACAGGAGGGCGCCGGCCGCATCCTCGGCATGGATCTCGGCACGAGCAACACCTATCTCTTCGCCGGCAGCATGGATCGCGCCTCGCGGCCCGAGGCCGTGGTCGTGCCCGGGGTGAGCGACGCCGCGGGCAGCATGGCCACGGCCGTGCTGTATGAGGACGATACGCCCATCCTCATCGGCAACATGGCCGAAAGCGAGTGCTACGCCAACCCGAAGCCGGGCCGCGTGCTGCGTACCCAGTTCAAGCCCGAGCTGGCCCACGGCGACGCCGAGGCCCTTATCTGGATGACGGACTTTCTGCGCCTGCTCGGCGAGGCGCTTCCCGGGGGCACGCCAAGCGCGGGCACGAAGCTCTATGTGGGCATCCCGTCGCTCACGAGGGAGGATTTCAGCCTCAATCTCGGCCGCTGCTTTGCGGCGGCAGGCTGGCCCGCGCCGGTCTTCGTGCGCGAGTCGGACGCGGCGCTCATCTCCTCTCTCCAGTCCGGCGCGCTGGATATCGACGACCTCGAGCGGCGGGCGCTCATCCTCGATTTCGGCGGCGGCACCTGCGACTACACGGTGCTCGACGGCGTGGACGCCCTCGCCAACGGCGGCGACCCGCTCTATGGCGGGCGCCTTTTCGACGACCTCATCTATCAGGCCTTTTGCCGCCGCGTGCCGGAGCTCGCGCCCGGGCTTGCGGGCTCGGCCTATGCCTATTTCTTCCACTGGATCGAATGCAAGACGGAAAAGGAGCGCTTTTCCAAGGCCATGAGCGCCGAGGCCGACCCGGAGGCCCCGACATCGCAGGAAGCCGGCGTGAGCCTGCACGCGGTATGGTATGACGCCGAAGGCAGCCGGCGCGACGCCTGGGTGCATGACTACAGCCGCGAGGATTTTATCCGCGATGCGGAAAATTACGCCGCGTCGCCGCAGATGCTCGGCATGCTCTCCCAATATGCGGGCCGCGGCGGCCTGAGCGGGCCGGCGCGAGATTTGCTGGAGGGGCGGAGCATCGGCCTCGTCTCGTGGCTGCGCGAGCTCTTGGGCGGCCTGGAGGGCCGGCGCGAGGTTGGCCGCGTGCTCCTCACCGGCGGGAGCAGCCGCTGGTTCTTCGTGCGCGCCCTGGTGGAGGAACTCTTCCCCGCGGCCTCCTGCGCCATGAGCCGGCGCACCTATGAGGACATAGCCTACGGGCTCGCGCTCTATCCCGTGCTGGCAGCCTCGCGCGAGCGCGTGGAGCGCCTGCTCAAGGAGCAGCTCCCGGCCTTCGCCGCCGAGGCCGCCACGGCCGCGCGGGCGCTGGTGGAAAAGAGCGGCCGGGCGCTGGCGCGCCGCTGCACGCAGCGCATGGTGGAGCGGGACATCATGCCCGCCCTCGAGGCCGCGCAGGGGACGCCCACCACGGTGGCCGAGCTCGAAGCCGCCTTTGAGCGCAATATCCGCGAGGATACAGCCCTGCTCGACATCGTGCGCGAAAAAAGCGACGCCCTGCGCGCGGAGCTTCAGCTCGACCTTTCCCTGCGCTTCCGCGCGTGGCTGCGGGAAAACGGCGTGCTGCTCGTGCCGCGCTTCGAGGTGCCGGCCCAGGCCATCAGCGCGGACTTTTTCAAGGGCCTGAGCGTCAGGCTCTCGCGGCTGGATTCGCTCAACATCATGCGCTTCACCCTGACGGCGGTTTTGCCCCTGCTGGCTGGCACCGCGGCGGCCGGCGCCATCGCGCATACGGGCGAGCCGGTGTCCACGGTGCTCGGCGGCGGCGTGGCCTTCGGGGGCGCGTGGCTGCTCGGCCGGGCCGCGCCCGGCTTTCTGGAAAAGCGCAAGCTGCCCGGTTTTCTGCTCAACGAGAGCAACCGCCGCAAGATCGTGGAGAAAAATTCGGCCTATATCGAGAAGGCACTCAACGAGGCCTTTGCCGGGGTGCAGGCGGATATTTCCGACGGCATGGAGCGGCGCCTCCGGCATGCGCTGGAATCCATGCTCGGCCGCCTCTCCGTGCTCAACCAGGTGCGCTGCCAGCACTGAATTTTTGCCGAAACGCGGGCAGGGAAGCAGGATGAAGGAAAAACTCGTCCTCGGCATTGACGCCGGGGGAACGCATACGGACGCGGCGCTGCTGGCGCTCCCCGAAGCTGCGGCCGGGCTCCCGCAGGCACGCCTGCTGGCCTCGGCCAAGGTCAGCACGCGCCACGAGGATTTGCCCGGCACCGTGCGCACGGTGCTCGCGGCGCTCACGGCGGCGCTGGCAGAAGCCGGCCTCGACGGGCCGGCCTTGCTCGGCCGCGTGGAGCGCGCCACCCTCGGCACCACGCTGGCCGTGAACGCGCTGGTGCAGGGCAGGGCGGACAAGGTGGGCCTGGCGCTTTCCGCCGGGCCCGGGCTCGACCCGGTGCATTTCACCCTGGGCGAGCATGTGTGCATCGTGCCAGGCGGGCTCGATCACCGCGGGGTGGAGGTGGCGCCCCTCTTTACCGGGACGCTCGCCGAGACCGCGGCCCGCTGGCCCGGGGAGGGCGTCGCCGCCGTGGCCTGCGTGGGCAAGTTCTCGCCGCGCAACCCGGCGCAGGAACAGAAAATGGGCGAAGTGGCGGGGGGCGCCTCGGGCCTTCCCGTGACGCTCGGGCACAGCCTTTCCGGGCGCCTCAACTTCCCGCGGCGCGTCGCCACGGCCTACTACAATGCCGCAGTGGCGCGGCTTACGGGCGAATTTCTCGACGCCGTGGAAGCGGCGCTCGCCTGTGCCGGCGTGCGGGCGCCCGTGCGCCTGCTGAAGGCCGACGGCGGCGCGGCGACCTTGGCCTTTTCGCGCCGCGAGCCCGTGCAGTCCATCCTTTCCGGGCCGGCTGCCAGCGTCATGGGCGTCATGGCGCTCTGGCCCGAAGCGGCCGAGGGCTGCTCGCTTTTGCTCGACATGGGGGGCACCACCACCGACCTGGCGCTCTTTTACGAGGGCTCGCCCGTGGTGGACCGGGACGGCATGCTGCTCATGGGGCGGCGCACTTTGGTGCGGGCGCTGGCGGCTATTTCCATCGGCGTGGGCGGGGATTCGCAACTCAGGCCGGAACGGACGCAGGACGGCGCCCTCGCCGTCCATGTAGGCCCCGTGCGCGAAGGGCCGGCCATGGCCTTCGGCGGGGAGCGGCCCACCCTGCTCGACGCGCTCAACGTGCTCGCGCCCGCAGGAGGGATGTGCGGGGACGGCGCCGCCTCCCGCGCGGGCATGGAAGCCCTCGCGGCGTCGCTCGGAACCGTGCTGGCGCCGGGCGGGGCCACCCAGCTGGCGCGCCTCGCCGTGGAGAACGCCTGCGACCAGGTGGCGCGAGCTGCCTATGCGCTGGTTGAAGGCGTCAATGCCCGGCCCATCTATACCCTGGCGGCGCTCAAGGCCGTGCGCGAGGCGCGGCCGACGCGGGCCTGTCTCGTGGGTGGGCCGGCGGCGAGCGTGCGCCCGTATCTCGAGCAGGCGCTGGCGTTGCCGGTCGCCATCCCGCCTCATGCCGAGGTCGCCAACGCCATCGGTGCGGGCCTCGCCGTGCCCACGGCCGTGCTGGAAGCCTATGCGGACAGCGGGCGCGGTGTTTACAGCGTGCCGGCCCTCGACCTGCACGAGCGCCTCGGGCGCCATGCGACGCTGGAGTCGGTGGCGGACCGCACGCGGGAACTGCTCGAGGAGCGGCTTGCCGCCGAGGGCGTCACCGACGCGGCCGTGGAAGTGGTGGAGGCGGATCTCTTCGCCATCCTCGATGACGGCGGCCGCGGCTCGCGCGACATGCGCGTGGCCTGCCAGGTGCGGCCCGGCATTTCCGCCCGGCTTTCCGCCGGGGCCTGAGCGGCGTTTTTCGGGGAAAGAAAAGCGCCCGGCTTCCGCAGGGGAGGCCGGGCGCCGCTCACTTGTGGCCTACGGGCTTGCCGGGGGCTTAATGGTCGTCGCTCATCTTCATGCCGATAAGGCCCACGATGATGGCGAAGAGCAGGAATCCGGCGCAGATGACGAGAACGGTGGTATCGAGATCCATGGTTGGCTCCTTTGAGGTATGAGGGCACGCCGGGCGCCGGCCAAGACGGCTACTTGCGCAGACCGCCGCGTGGCGCAGGGCTGCCGGGCCGGCCCGGTGGGGGCGGCCGGTAATGGAATGTTCCCCGCGATTCAGAGAGTGGCGCCAAAGGCGCGGGGCGGAGCCTGGGAAAGGGGAAGCATGCCGCGCAAATGGCGCGCGACGGGCAGATCGGGCCGCTGGGGCGCAAGGGGGGCAAAAAAGACAGGCGGATGCGGCAGAGGCGGCCGGGGGCTCAGGGCCGCGCCCGCCGCATGGAGACGGGCGAAGGCATGGCGCTGGCGCTGCTTGCTGGCCTGGCGCAGGGGCACCACCACGGCGGCGCCCACGGCGAGCGCCCCGGCCATGACCGAAGGCAGCCGGTCGCAGCCCAGGCGCGGGAGGGGCGCATAGCGGCCGCCGGACACAAGCAGCAGCACGGCCAAAACCGTGCTGACGCCGCAGGTCAGCAAAAAGCGCGGGCGCATGGAGGGGCTGGACAGTGGTGCCGACGGCATGGGCGAAGCCTTTTCTGTTGCAGGGCGGCGCCATTGCAAGGGCAGGCCGCCTCTTTCCATGTATCCAACGCTACAGGGGCGGCTCTTTCTTGTCAATATTGCTGCGGAAAAAGCGCTAAGCCATGGGGAGGACAGTTGCGCGTAGTCCTATTTGAGCCGGAGATCCCGCCCAATACGGGCAATGTGGCGCGCCTCTGCGCGGGCTTCGGCGTGGAATTGCACCTTGTGGGCAGGCTCGGCTTTTCGCTGGAAGACCGCTACCTCAAGCGCGCGGGCCTCGATTACTGGCCGCATGTGCGGCTTTTCGTCTGGCCCGGCTGGGCCGCGTTCGCGCACCGCCCGGGCCGCAGCCGGCTTGAGCGCTGGATCCTGACCACGGCCAAGCGCAAGGCCACTCCGTTGCAGGATTTCGCCTTCCAGCCGGAAGACGCCCTCATCTTCGGGCGCGAAACGCGGGGCCTGCCCGACAGCCTCTTCGCCGCCTCGCCGTGGCGGGTGCGCATCCCCGTGCGCAGCATGGAGGAGGGTGGTGTGCGCAGCCTCAATCTTTCCACCACCGCGGGCATCGTGCTCTTCACGGCCCTCACGGCAAGCGGCCTCATCGGCCCGGGACAGGCGCGGCCGTGAGCAGTTTCTTCCCCGAGTGGGCCGTCCTGCCGTGGTCGGCCTGGGAGTGCTGGTGGCTCGCACCTTGCGCTCTTGCGCTCGACCTCATGCTCGGGGACCCGGCCTTGCCGTGGCCGCATCCCGTGTGCCTTGTGGGCAAGTGCCTCTCCCGGCTGGAAGGCCCGGCGCGGCGTTTCGGCGGTGCGGGGCCGCGCGCGCCCTTGCGGCTCCGGCTGGCGGGCGCGATGGCGCTTCTCCTGCTCTGCGCGGGCACGGGCGCGGCCGTGTGGCTGCTGGTCTCGCTGCCGGCGGCGGGGGGGCTTTTTGCGCTCTATCTGGCCTGGGCAGGCCTCGCCATGGGTTCGCTTGTGCGCATCGGGGGCGAAGTGGCGCACGCGGTGGAGGCTGCGCCCCTCCCGGAGGCGCGCACGGCGCTCGCCCGGCTGGTGAGCCGCGATGTGAGCGCCCTTGAGCGGCCCATGCTCCGCAAGACGCTGGCCGACACGCTTTCGGAAAATTTCACCGACGCCTTTCTCGCGCCGTGGTTCTGGCTGCTCGTGGCCGGGCCCGTGGGCCTGTGGGTCTACAAGGCCGTGAGCACGGGCGACTCCATGTGGGGCTATCTCAATGCGCGCTGGCGCTGGCTCGGCTGGGCGCCGGCGCACGCCGACGACGTGCTGGCCTTCGTGCCCGCCCGGCTTTCCGTGCTTGCCCTGCGCCTGGCGGACGCGCTCGCGCGCCTCACCCACCTCAGGCGCATGTGGCGCGGCAGCTGGCCGGGGCTTTGCGTGGTCGCGCGGCAGGCAAAGGGCATGCCGAGCCCCAATTCCGGCTGGTCCATGGCGGCCTGCGCGTGGCTGTGCGGTGGCCGCATGGCCGGGCCTTCCGTCTATTTCGGCGAGCTCGTGGTCAAGCCCTGGCTCGGCCCCCCGGAGCGGGACGCCGCGCCCTGGGATGCCGGCCGCATCCGCGCTTTGCTCCTGCTGGAGCAGTGGGGGACGGTATGCGGCGGCCTTGCGCTCTGGCTTGCGTGCCTCGGCATGCGACTTCTTTTCTGAGGCGGCGCGCTTGCGGGCGGGCGCGTTCCCGTGCTAGGGTTATGTTTCCCTTGCAAAGCGGGACTGCGAGAGCCCGGACCAAAGTCCAGAGTACAGGATGGAGCAGAACCCCCACAGCGCGAATATCGCGGCCGTCTTCATCCGCCGCCCGGTGGCGACGGTGCTCATCATGCTCGGCATGCTGTTCTTCGGCATCACGGGCTACCGCTCGCTGCCGGTGAACCAGCTCCCCAATGTTGACTTCCCCACCATTTCCGTGCTCGCCGACCTGCCCGGCGCGGACCCGGAGACCATGGCCGCCTCCGTGGCCACGCCGCTGGAAAAGGAATTCTTCACCATCGCGGGCATCGATTCCATTTCGTCCATCAACGCTACAGGGCGCACGCGCATCACCATCCAATTCGCCCTTGACCGCGACATCGACGCCGCCGCGCTCGACGTGCAGTCCGCCATCGGCCTTGCGCAGCGCCGCCTGCCCACCAGCATGACCACGCCGCCGAGCTTCCGCAAGGTGAACCCGGCGGACTTCCCCATCCTGTACCTGCGCCTCACCTCCAAGACGCTCCCGCTCTACCAGCTCAACGAATATGCGGACACGCTCATCGGCCAGCGCCTTTCCATGGTGGAGGGCGTGGCGCAGGTGCTCGTGTTCGGCCAGAAGAAATATGCGGTGCGCGTGCAGCTCGACCCGGACGCCCTCGCCACGCGCGGCCTCGGCATCGACGAGGTGGCGGACGCCGTGGCCGCGGCCAACTCAATGCTCCCCACGGGCAGCCTCGAGGGCGCGCAGCGCAGCGTGGCCATCAAGTCCTCGGGCCAGCTTTTCGATGCCAAGGCCTTTGAGGAGACGGTCGTCGCCTACCGCAACGGCGCGCCCGTGCGCCTGCGCGAGATCGGCACCGTGGTGGACAGCGTGCAGCAGGACAAGCAGCTCGCCTGGGGCGGCGCCGACGACGTGGGCATCATGCTCGGCATCGAGCGCCAGCCCGGGGCCAACACCGTGCAGGTGGTGGACTCCATCAGGAAGATCCTGCCGAGCCTCGAGCGACAGCTGCCGCCCTCCGTCAACCTGGTCATCTTCAACGACCGCGCGGAATCCATCCGTGAATCCGTGGCGGACGTGAAGTTCACGCTCGTGCTCACGGTCTTCCTCGTGGTGCTCGTCATCTTTCTCTTTCTCCGCAACCTGCCCGCCACCATTATCCCCTCGCTGGCGCTCCCCATGTCGGTCATCTCCACCTTCGCGGTCATGGCGGTCATGGGCTACAGCCTCGACAACCTCTCGCTCATGGCCCTGACGCTGGCCGTGGGCTTCGTGGTGGACGACGCCATCGTCATGCTCGAGAACATCGTGCGCCACCAGGAGATGGGCAAGAGCCCCCTTCAGGCGGCGTACGACGGCTCGGCCGAGATCGGCTTCACCATCGTTTCCATGACGGTTTCGCTGGCCGCGGTGTTCATCCCCGTGCTCTTCATGGGTGGTATCGTGGGCCGGCTCTTCCGCGAATTCGCCGTGGTCATCATCGCGGCCATCCTGTGCTCCGGCGTTGTGTCGCTCACGCTCACGCCCATGCTCTGCGCCTACTTCCTCAAGGCGGGCAGCGGCCACAAGGCGGGTTACGAAGGCCTTTACGGCAAGCTCGAACGCATGTTCGACGCGCTGGCGCACGGCTACGCGCGTTCGCTGGACTTTGTGCTCGGGCACCGTTTCGCCACGCTGCTGGCGTCTTTCGTGCTGCTGGGGCTGACCGCGTGGCTCGCCATCCTTGTGCCCAAGGGCTTTTTGCCGTCCGAAGACATGAGCTTTCTCGTGGCGAGCACCGAGGGGGAGCAGGGTATCTCCTACGAGGGCATGGTGGAGGCCCAGCACCAGCTGGACCAAATCCTCGAAAAAGACCCGGCAGTGGCCATGTTCAATTCGGTGGTGGGCATCGTGGGCTCGAGCCAGAGCATCAACAACGGCAACCTGCTCATGGCCCTCAAGCCCCCGAGCGAGCGCGAGCCCATCGAGGACGTGGCCCAGCGCCTCAGGCGCGAGCTCAATGTCTCGCCGGCGCTCAGGGTCTTCGTGCGCGTGCCCCCGGCCATCAATATCGGCGGCCGCTCGTCCAAGGCGCTCTATCAGTACACCATGTTCGGGCCGGATATGGAGGCGCTCTACGACAGCGCGGAAAAGGTGGAGGACGCCCTCAGGGCGCTCCCCGAGCTGCAGGACGTGAACAGCGACCTCCAGCTCAAGAATCCGGAACTGCGCGTGCGCATCGACCGCAACCGCGCCGCGGCCCTCGGCGTCTCGCCGCAGCAGATCGAGCTCGCCCTGCAATCGGCCTACGGCTCGCGCGAGATCTCCACCATCTACGCGCCCACCAACGATTACAAGGTGTTCGTGGAGCTGGAAAAGCGCTTCCAGCAGGATACGTCCGCGCTTTCGCGCCTCTATGTGCGCGCGGCCGACGGCACCCTGGTGCCGCTCAGCACCCTCGCCAGCATGGAGCCGGGGGTGGGCCCCATCGCCGTCAACCATAATGGCCAGTTCCCGGCCGTGACCGTTTCGTTCAACCTTCGGCCCGGCGTGGCCCTGAGCGAGGGCGTGGCCGCCGTCAACGCCGCCGTGGCGCCGCTTCTGCCCGACTCCGTCACCGCCGAGTTCCAGGGCACGGCCCAGGCCTTCCAGAGCTCCCTCGAAGGCATGGGCTGGCTGCTCTTCCTCGCCATCGTGGTTATCTATCTCGTGCTCGGCATCCTCTACGAGAGCTTCATCCATCCGCTCACCATTCTCTCAGGCCTGCCGGCCGCGGGCTTCGGCGCGCTGTTCACGCTCTGGATCTTCGGCATGGAGCTCAACCTCTATGGCTTCGTGGGCATCATCATGCTGCTCGGCATCGTCAAGAAAAACGCCATCATGATGCTCGACTTCGCGCTGGAGGCGCAGCGCCGCGACCCGGACATCTCGCCGCTCGCCGCCATCACCGAGGGCTGCCATGTGCGCTTCAGGCCCATCATGATGACCACCATGGCCGCGCTCATGGGGGCGCTGCCCATCGCTATCGGCATCGGCGCGGGCGCGGACGCGCGCCGGCCGCTGGGCATGGCCGTGGTGGGCGGCCTCTGCTTCTCGCAGGTGGTGACGCTCTACATCACGCCGGTCTATTATTATTACATGGAGCGGCTTTCACAGCGTTTGCGGCCATCCGGGCAGGCCCCGCACGGCGAGCCCCCGCACGGGGAGACGGCGCAGGCGGGCGCGCGTTGACAGCACGGCCCAGCGGACCTACCTTTGCGGGGATAGTGCCGGGTGCGCGCCGGCGGAGAAGCAAGGAGACATCATGCCCCTGAGCAGCGTAGAAGAGGCCGTCGCCGACATCCGTGCCGGCCGGATGGTCATTCTTGTGGACGACGAGGACCGGGAAAATGAAGGCGACCTGACCATGGCCGCCGAGCATGTGACGCCCGAAGCCATCAACTTCATGGCAAAATTCGGGCGCGGCCTCATCTGCATGCCGCTGGCTCCGGAGCTGGTGGACAAGCTCGGCCTGCCCATGATGACCCAGCGCAACGGCTCGCGCTTCGGCACCAATTTCACGGTCTCCGTGGAGGCGCGCGAGGGTATTTCCACCGGCATTTCCGCGGCTGACCGCGCAACCACCATCAGGACGGCGGTGGCCGACGGCGCCCGCCCCGAGGACCTGGTATCGCCCGGCCATGTCTTCCCGCTGCGCGCCAAGGCCGGCGGCGTGCTCGCCCGCACCGGCCAGACCGAGGGCAGCGTCGACCTCGCCCGCCTCGCCGGGCTCAAGCCCGCGGCGGTCATCTGCGAGATCATGCGCGACGACGGCACCATGGCGCGCATGCCTGACCTCGAGGTGTTCGCCAGAGAGCATGGCCTCAAGATCGTGGCCGTCAAGGACATCATCCGCCACAAGCTGGAGCGCGGGCAGGTGTCGGTGAGGCGCGACGCCACGGCGCATTTGCCGAGCATGTACGGCGACTTCACCGTGCACGCCTATGAGAGCGAGATGGAGCCGGGCACGCACCTCGCGCTCGTCAAGGGCGACATCAGCGGGCCGGAGCCGGTGCTCGTGCGCGTGCACAGCCAGTGCCTCACGGGCGACGCCCTGGGCTCCCTGCGCTGTGACTGCCGGGGCCAGCTTGGCGCGGCCCTGCGCCAGATTGAGAACGAGGGCCGGGGCGTTTTGCTCTACATGCGCCAGGAGGGGCGCGGCATCGGCCTCGCCAACAAGATCCGCGCCTATGCCCTGCAGGATCAGGGCTACGACACCGTGGAAGCCAACCGTATGCTCGGCTTCCCCGACGATCTGCGCGACTACGGCACGGGCGCGCAGATGCTGGTGGACCTCGGCATCCGCAAGGTGCGGCTTTTGACCAACAATCCCAAGAAGATCGTGGGCCTTTCCGGCTATGGCATCGAGATCGTGGAGCGCGTGCCCATCGAGATCGAGGCCTGCCCGGAAAATGAGGCCTATCTGCGCACCAAGAAGGAAAAGATGGCGCACCTGCTCAACGGCATCCGCTGCCACTGAGCGCGGCGCGCCGCGCATTTTGTTCAGGGTGCCCGCATGGGCTCCCCCTGCGGAGGGATGGCAGAGCGGCTGATAGCGGTGGTCTTGAAAACCACTTGGGGTTCACGCCCCACGGGGGTTCAAATCCCTCTCCCTCCGCCAATAAGGTTTTCAGAGAAATGCAGGAAAGTCCGCAATGCCTTCGGTGTTGCGGACTTTCTGCATAGGGGCCGATATTCGTAAGCCCGTTGTCAGGGTCTGTATCCCCCAATACAGGGGTACTTCCTTGACCCAACAGCGTACAATCGTTCAGGCGCGCCTTCGACCTCGCCATCTTCAACACCATCGGCGTCGGCTCCCCGGCAGATTCCTCTTGCCGCCCGCACCTGCTCCTGTGGGAAAGCCCGCGGGTGCCTCTTCGCGTCGCGCGGGGACGTATGGGGCGACGCGCATGCGGTGTTCGTGGCGGCGCCTCAAGACAGGCGCGCATTTTCGCGGGGACGCCCGGGGAATTGACAAAGCGCCTGTCAGCAGCGAAATTGTTTGTCCCTCTCCTTCCTTCTACCCCCTTGCCACCATGCAGCAATATATCGTCGATGCGTTTACGGACAGGCCCTTCAGCGGCAATCCCGCCGCCGTCTGCGTGTTGCCCTCCTGGCCGGACGACGCCTGGATGCGCGCCATGGCCATGGAAAACAATCTCTCCGAAACGGCCTTTCTGGTGCCGGACAAGGATGCCTATCGCCTGCGCTGGTTCACGCCCGTGACGGAAGTGGGCCTCTGCGGGCACGCCACCCTGGCTTCGGCCTTTGTGGTGCTGAATTTTCTCACCAAGACGGCGCAGAAGGTCGAGTTCATCACCGGCGAGGGCGTCTTGCCGGTGCGCCGGAAGGAGGAGCTCTATGCCATGGATTTCCCGCGCATCCCGCAGCGGGAAGTCCCCGTCACCGAGGCCATGAGCGAGGCCTTCGGGGCCACGCCCGTCAAGGCCCTCCTTGGCGCCGACCTTGTTTGCGTGTTTGAAAGCGAAGCACAGGTGCGCAGCCTCGTGCCTGACCAGAACCTGTTGCGGCAACTGGAGGGTCGCGGCCAGCATGCCACGGCGCCGGGCGAGACGGCGGACTGCGCCTCGCGCAGTTTCTTCCCGAAGCTGGGCGTTGCGGAAGACCCGGTGTGCGGCTCCGCACATTGCCAGCTCGCGCCCTACTGGGCCGGCGAATTGGGCAAAGATGCCATCATCGCCCTGCAGGCCTCACGGCGCGGGGGCATTCTGTACTGCAAGGTGCAGGAAAACGGCAGGGTCGAGATCAGCGGCAAGGCCTGCCTGTTTGCCATTTCCGAGATTGCGCCGGCGGCGCTGCCGCGCTGACCTCATACGAAAAAGAAATCGGCTCGCGAGTCAGGGAACAGCATCGGCATATGCGCCCGGGGGGCTGCACGCCCTCAGCGCGCGAAATGGAGGATCTTGGCGGCGCCCGCCTTCATGCCGGAGGAGGCCACGGCGTCGAGCTCGGGGTGGTGTTCATAGGTGGCGCGGCAATAGGGGCATTCCAGCCGGTGTTTGCGTTTCTCCAGCCGGATGAGCCCCCCCTCGCTCTCGTAGCAGCGCGGGCAGAAGGGGCCCTGGCGCACGCCGCTCGTGTGCAGCCAGTAAAAGCCGTGCTCCTCAAAGAGGTTTTGCGCGAGATAGAGAACGTCCTCGAGGCTTTGCAGGCGGATCTTGAGCATGCTCATCTCGTCGCGCAGGGCGATGCAGCGGGATTGCATCTCCATGAGCAGGTGGCGCGCCTTTTCTGTCTGGCCGGAAGCGAAGAGATCGTTGATTTCCTTGAAGCGGCGATAATCCAGCATGGCAGTTCCCATCCCTTATGCCAGCCTATCGGACCGGGAGGGCAAAACCTTTAGAGGGCGGCGGCGGCCGCTATCCGGGCGGCGGGGGGGGAAAGGATGTGGGATGACCGCTGGTTAGAATTTCTCTAGAAATTTTCTGGAGTTGAGATTTTCCTTCGCGGGCGTTTCGCCGTGGCGCTGGGCTGACAAGGCGCCCGCATGCGGCTTGGCCTCGGGAGAGGTACGGGGACGGCCGCCAAAGATAGGGGAGGGGGGACGCTACCGGCGTCAGCGCGAGGCCGGTACGGGCCGGCCCACAAGGCTGTGCCGCTTGGCGGCCACGATGTCCACCGCGACGAGGCGCCCAGTGTGGTCGCTGCCCTCGGGGAGCGCCACATGCACGGGCACGCCGTAGGGGTCGCGGCCCTGCCAGTCCTCGTGGGGGACAGCGCGGGCGCAGCCGGGCGCGTCAGCCGGCGTGGCCTCCTGCCGCGGGCTTTTTCCCTCGATGAGCAGGGTGGTCGCCTGGCCCACGCGGGCGTCGAGCCAGCGCTGGCCGAGCCTGTCCTGCAGGGCCTGGAGGCGCAGGAGGCGCTCGTGCTGTACTTCAGGCGCCACCTTGTCGGGAAAGCGCGCGGCCGCCGCGCCCGGCCTGTCAGAATAGCAGAAGGAAAAGCTGGACATGAAGCCGCAGGCCTCCATCATGTCCAGCGTGGCCTGAAAGTCGCTCTCGGTTTCGCCGGGAAAGCCCACGATGAGGTCGGTGGAAAGGGCGATGTCGGGCCGGGCGGCGCGTAAATCCTCCACGAGGCGCAGGAAGCCCGCGCTGTCATAGCGGCGGCGCATGCGCGCGAGCACCGCGTCCGAGCCGGCCTGGAGGGGCAGGTGCAGCCGCGGGCAGAGCGCGGGGAGGCTGCCGAAAGCGGCCACATCCTCGGGCCCCATGTCCTTGGGGTGCGGCGTCACATAGCGCAGCCGCGCAAGCCCGGGGAGCGTCGCCACCTGCTCGAGCAGGCGGGAAAAGCTCGTGCCGTCGCCCGTTTTGTCCTGTCCGTAGGCATTGACGTTTTGCCCGAGCAGGGTGATCTCCCTGGCGCCCTCGGCGATGCGCTGCCGGCACTCTTCAAGGATGGCCCCGGCATTGCGGGATTTTTGCCGGCCGCGCGTGAAGGGCACGATGCAATAGGCACAAAAATTGTCGCAGCCCTGCATGATGGTGAGGAGCGCCGAGGGGCCGGCGCTGCGCCGTGGCGCGGCCTCCTTTTCGGAAAAGGTCTCGGTGAAGGCGCAGAGCGTGAGCCGGGCCTCCGGCTCCGTGAGCAGGCGCTCGATGGCACCGGGAGCATCTGTGATGCCGTCGCTCCCGGCCACGAGGCGCACCTGGGGCGAGCGGTCGAAAAGCTCCGCGCCCAGCTGTTGCGCCACGCAGCCGGCCACGGCCACGAGCACGCGCCCATCCCCGCCCGTGGCCTGGCGGACGCGCCCGAGGGCGCTCATGACCTTCTGCTCCGGCTTTTCGCGCACCGAGCAAGTATTGATGACCACCACCTCGGCGTCCTCAAGCGCGGCCGGCACGAAGCCGCGCGCCTCCAGGGCGGCGCCAAGCCACCCGGAATCGTGGACGTTCATCTGACAGCCGAAGGTGAGGATGTGGTAGGAGCGCGGCTGCATGGGCGCGGGCGCGGGCTACTGTTCCAGGCCAGAGTCCGGGGAATACATTTCGCCGCCGCCTTCCTCCTCGAGTGCGTTGACGCGGTCCTCGAGCCATTCCAGCACGGCGCGGGCCGTGTGGTAGTTGAGCAGCACGCGGGTGTGGATGTGGCGCGTGATGTCGCGCACATCGTCATTGCCGGGCACGATCTCATGGCCGAGGGAGCCGTCCGGGGCGAGGATCTGTTCCGAGCAGGCGGGCAGGGCGTCGCTTTCGTGGTAAAAATTCATCTCGATCTCGCCCTGGGAATTGATGCCGCCCCACACGCCGTGCGCTGTCTGGAGGCGCGCCTCGGGCGCCATTTCATAGCGGTAGCGGATGCGGGAGGGCGCGGCGGTGTCGTCCTTGCTCATGGAACTTCCTTGCTGGCTGGGGGAAACGCAACACAGTTCGCCTGTTAATTCTTTCCAGATACGCAACTCGGGGGCGAAAGTAAAGGGCGGCGCCCGCACAACCATGCGGAACGCCGCCCGGGGAGTGTCGGTCTGCGCGCCCCCTAGGGCAGCAGGGTCACGTCATAGGCGTCCTTGGTGACGAGGTACTTGCGGGCCACGGCGCGCACCTCCTCGGGGCTCAGGGCCGCGGCCTTGTCGAGCAGGGTCTTCTGGAAGTCCTCGGGATAGTGGAGCAGGGCGTCCGTGGCGGCTTCGCCCGCGCGGGAGGCGAGGCTCTGGCGCTCGCGCAGGTAGTCGCCGAGCATGCGGCTCGCGCCCGCGCGGAGCACATCGGCGGGCAGCAGGTCGTCGCGGATGCCATTGATGACCTCGGCGAAGCCCTTGCGGGCCTCTCCCAGCTTGTCGGGCGTCGTGCCGATATAGAAGGCCATGAAGCCGGCTTCGGGCATGTTGCGGTTGAAGGCCGTCACCGTGTAGCCGAGGCCCTGCTCGTCCCTGAGCTTGGTGAACAGAAGGCCGCTCTGCCCGGAGAGCACGGATTGCAAAAGCAGCAGGGCCGGCGCGTCCGGGCTGGTGAGCGGCACAGTGGGGAAGATTTGCAGCAAATGCGCCTGGTTGCGCCCCGGGAGGGTCAGGGCGAGGTCCTTCTCCGCCCCCCACTCGGGCCGCGGCGCCGTTTTGGCGATGCCGGTGGGCACGGGCAGGCCCTTGGCGAAGGCAAGGACGGCCTCGCGGTCGAAAGTGCCCGCCACGGAGAGCACCCAGGGCTGCGCGGCCTGGCGCTGCCAGAAGTCGCGCACCATGGCGTCGTCATAGCCGGCGAGCAGTTCCTGCGTGCCCAGGCTGTCATAGCCGTAGGCCTGGCCATGCGGGAAGAGGAAGGGATTGACCTTGGCGAACATGTAGGAGAGGGGCCTGTCCGCGCGCTGGCGGATGGCGGACTGCATGTTGTCCACCTCGCGTTTGAGCTCCTGAGGCTCGAAGCGCGGGCTCACGAGCATGTCGCGCAGAAAGCCGAAATACTCGGCATTGAAGCGCGAGGGGCCGGTGAGCGCCACGCCGAAACTCTGCAAGCCCGCCGAGGCCCCGGCCGACGCCGCCCGCTCGGCGAGCCAGCGCTCCACGCCCTGGGCGTCGAGGCTCGCGCAGCCGTCCGAGAGCAGGCGCGCGGTGAGGTCTGCGAGGCCCTGCTGGTCGGGGGAGAGCAGGGCGTTGCCGCCCGTGAAGAGCAGATCCAGCGACACATAGGGGACCGTCGTGTCGGGAATGAGGATGACCTTGCGGCCGCCCCCGAGGTCGATGGTCTCGCGGGCGCCGGCGCCGGTCGCGGCCGCCGCGGCCATGGCCGTCTGCGGGACGGCCTTCCAGTTTTCGTGCAGGGTCTTCTCAAGGCGCGCGGCGAGATCCGCCGGGGCCTTTTCCGGCGCGAGGGCGCGCACGCGCACCCGGGAGGGGTCGAACCAGAGGCCGATGGCGTTTTGCAGCTGGGCCTCGTCCACATTGCGCTGGGTGAAGCGCAGGTTGCGCTCGGCCTGTTCGCCGCCGAGGTCGAACTGCACCGTCCCCTTCCAGGAAGCGAGGCCGTTGAGCGTTTCGCCGGCGCGGTCCATGCTGTCCTCAAGGTTGAACTTGGCGCGCGCCACGGCCTCGGGCGTGAAGTCTTTTGCCGAGAGTGCGGCAAGGTCGCGCGTGAGCTCGTTCCAGAAAGTCTCTACCTTGTCGGCGTCAAGCTGGGCTGTGATGCTGAGCAGCCCCGCCCGGGCGAGGCTCATGTTGTCCACGCTGATGCTGTCCACGAGCTGGAGCTCGTACTTGTATTTGCGGTAGAAGGCCGAGGTGCCGTCGCCGCCGAGGAGATAGCAGAGCACGTCGAGGTCCACGGAGCGCAGGTCGCGCAGGCCCGGCGCCGGAAAGGCAAGGCCGAGGTAAACCTTGTTCCACGGGCCGCGGCCCACCTCGACCTGCGGGGCGCCGGGGGCCTTGGCGAGGTCCAGCGGCGGGGGCACGGCGAGGTCGGAAGTGTTGGCGAGGCCCCCGAAGAGCGCCTGCGCGTGGGCGAGCACGGCCGCGGGCTCGATGTCGCCGGCCACGAGGAGCATCATGTTGTCCGGCTGGTACCAGCGGGCGATATAGGCGCGAAGGTCCGCCACGGTGAGCGCCCGGATGGTGTCGGCATAGCCGATGATGGGGCGCCCGTAGGGCGTGTGGCTGAGCGCGGCCGTCTGGAGGTTTTCATAGAGCTTGCGCTGGGGCGAATCCTCGCCCCGCTGGAGCTCGGAGATGACCACGTTTTTCTCGGCCTCCAGCTCGGCGGGGTCGAGGGTGGGCTGGAAGGCCATCTCCTTCACCACCTCCATGCCCACCCGCCAGTGCTTCGCCGGCATGTCGGTGAGATACCAGGTCTTGTCGAAGCTCGTGGCCGCGTTGAGGTAGCCGCCCAGCGCCTCCACGTCCTTGGCCACCTGCCCCTTGGGCCGGTGCTCCGTGCCCTTGAAGACCATGTGCTCGAGCACGTGGCTGATGCCCGCGTGTTTGGCCTCCTCATTGGCCGAGCCCGTGCGCACATAGAGCCGCGTGCAGACCAGCGGAAAGCGCGTGTCGCGCAGGATGTAGACCAAAAGCCCGTTGGGGAGCCGGGTGAGGATGGTGTCCTGCCGGGCGGGCGTGGGTTGCGGCGCCGGAACGGCCTGCGTCCCGACGCTGGCGGGGGCGGACGTGTCCCGCGCCAGCACGGGCACGGCGGGGAGCAGCATGGAAAAGGCGACAAGGAGGGCAAGGACAAGCTGTTGCATGGATGCTCCGGGGCCGCGCGCCGTCACCCGCAATGGGGCGCGCACGGCGGTTTGTGTCATGGGCGGCCGCAGGGGGCCGGGAAAAGTGGCGCCCGCGCTCAGGCCTCGGCGCGGCGCAGGGTGAACACGGCGATCTCCGACGGGGTGGCGATACGGATGGGGAAGCCGCCCCACAGCCCGGCCCCGGGGCTCACGTAGAGCGGCATGCCGTCCACGTCGAACCAGCCGCGGACATAGCCATTGTTGAAGGAGCTCACGATCTCGCGCAGGCCCGGCGCCTGCCCGCCGTGGGTATGGCCGGACAGCTGGAAGTCAACGCCCTGCCGCGCGCGCAGCGGCGCGAAACCCGGCCGGTGCTCGAGCAGGATGCAGGGGGCGTGCGCCGGGGCGCCGGCCATGGCCGCCTCCATGTCCGGGCCGGGCAGCCCGAAGGTGCGGGCCACCGGGTCGGTGAGGCCGGCGAGCACGAGCTCCTTCCCGCCGGGCGTGAGCACGGCGTGGCCGTTGAGCAGCATGTGAAGCCCGAGCTCGCCGAACACGCGCACCCAGGCCCGATAGCCGCTGTAATATTCGTGGTTGCCCACGCAGGCGAAGACGCCGAGGGGCGCTTTGAGGCGGCTGAGTTCGCGCGCGCTTTCCATGCGGCGCTCGGGCGGGCCGTCCACCATGTCGCCCGTGAGCACGATGAGGTCGGGCTTTTGGGCGTTCACGCGGTCGACCACCGCGGCCACCCAGTCGCGCGTGAGCAGCGAGCTCATGTGCAGGTCGCTTACCTGGGCCACGCGCAGGCCTTCGTGCTCGGGCGCGAGGCGCCGCAGCCGGGCCTCCTCCTCGCGCAGGGCCGGCACGGCCACCGCCTGGCTGACGCCAAAGGCCGTGGGGCCGAGCACGGCCGCGGCCAGGGCGATGCGCTCGGCAGGCCGGGCAAGGAGCAATCCGCCGCAGCCCGCGCGCACGAGCTCGCGCCTGGAGGGCGAGGCCGGGGAGCCGGTTCCCGCAGCCTGGGCCGCGCCCTTGCGCCGGAAAAGCAGGCGCCAGCAGCCCCGCAGGAGCAGGAAAACGTCGCGCGCAAGCACCAGCACAAAAAGCAGGATGGCCGCGGCGAAGAGCCAGCCCTGCACCATGAGCAGCCAGGGAGGCAAATCGGGCGCCGCCAGATCTCCCAAAAGGAAGCGGTTGATGGCGAAGGCCTGGGTGACGATGAGCAGGAAGAGGGCGCAGAGGAACTTGGCGCCGGCGCCCATGCGCGCGGGCAGCACGAGGCGGAAGAGCAGGTAGAAAAAGGGGATCAGGGGCCAGAGAAAGAACATGCGGCTCCTTGGGGATTGGTAGTATTAGAGGATGTAGCGGCTGAGGTCCTGGTCGTCGCGCACGTCGCGCAGATGCTCGCTCACATAGGCGCGGTCGACGGTCACTTCCGTGCCGGCCATTTCCGGCGCGGCGAAGGAAATGTCGGCCAGGATCTTTTCCATGATGGTGTAAAGGCGGCGCGCGCCGATATTTTCCGCGCGGGCGTTGGCCTCCTCGGCGAAGGCGGCGATCTCCTCGAGGCCGTCGGGCGTGAAGGTGAGGCGCACGCGCTCTGTGGCGAGCAGCGCCTCGTACTGCTTGACGAGGGCGTTGTGCGGCTCGGTGAGGATGCGCAAAAATTCCTCGCGGCCCAGCGGCTGGAGCTCGGCCCTGAGCGGGAAACGCCCCTGAAGCTCGGGGATCATGTCCGAGGGCTTGCTGAAGTGGAAGGCCCCGGCCGCGATGAACAGGATGTGGTCGGTCTTCACCATGCCGTGCTTGGTGTTGACCACGCTCCCCTCCACGATGGGCAGAAGGTCGCGCTGCACGCCCTCGCGCGAGATGTCCGAGGTGCGGTTCTGGGAGGAGCTGGCAATCTTGTCGATCTCGTCAATGAAGATGATGCCGGCTTGCTCCACGCGTTCGCGGGCCTTTTCTGTAAGCGCCTCCTGATCCACGAGCTTGGCGGATTCCTCCTGGACGAGGATGTTGAAGGCCGTGCGCAGCTTGAGCTTCTTGCGGCTGCGCTTGGGCGGGAAGGCCTTGCTGAACATGTCCTTCACCTGGCCGCCCATCTGGTCCATGCCCGGGATGGCGAAGATGTCGATGCCCCGGCCGCCCTGCTCGGTGACTTCCATCTCCACCTCGCGGTCGTCGAGGTAGCCGAGCCGGAACTGCTGGAGCAGTTTCTCGCGCGTTTTGCTGCGCTCCTCCTGACCGAAGGAGTGCGGCAGGAGAAGGTCCATGAGGCGGGATTCGGCCGCGGCCTCGGCAGCGGCGCGCACGCGGGTGTTCTCCTCCTCGCGCATGAGGTTGATGCCGATTTCCATGAGGTCGCGCACCATGGATTCCACGTCGCGCCCCACATAGCCCACCTCGGTGAACTTGGTGGCCTCCACCTTGAGGAAGGGCGCGCCGGAAAGCCGCGCGAGGCGGCGCGCGATCTCGGTCTTGCCCACGCCCGTGGGGCCCATCATGATGATGTTCTTGGGCGCGATCTCGTCGCGCAGCTCGGGCGCGAGGTGCTGCCGGCGCCAGCGGTTGCGCACGGCCACGGCCACCATGCGCTTGGCCTGTTCCTGGCCGATGACGAACTTGTCCAGTTCCGCCACGATCTCGCGGGGCGTCAACGCGCTCATGGGTGCTCCTTTGGCCCGGGACAGGGGGGCGAAATTCCGGCGGGCCGCTGTTGAAAATAGGCACGTTCCGCGGGATGGCAATCGGCCGGCCGCGCTTTTTCGCGCCGTCTTGCCCGGCTTGCGAGTGAAAGGCTTAACTTTTAAGCTGGGCCATGTTCGCTCTTGCCGCACTCGCGCCCGCCGTCACGGACACCGAAAGGCTGTTCACGGTGCCGGCGCCCTTCCTGCCGTGGCTCGCGCCTGCCTGCATCCTGGCGGGAATCGCTCTCCAGCTCGGCGCGCTCGCCTGCCCTGGGGCGCGCAAAAAGCCGCTCGGCATGCGGTCGGCCCTTGTTTGCGCCGGGGGCGCGCTCCTCGTGCTCACGGGCGCCGCGCTGGACAGGGACGTCACCGTGGCCGTGGGCGAGGCGCTGGCGCTTGGCGGCATCCGGTTCGCGTGGCGCAATGGCTAGGCCGCGCTCAGGCGTCGCCCAGCCGGCGGAACCACTCGGGCATGCGGATGGGGCGCCCGGAGGCGTCCACGAGGGCGTGTTGGGTCATGCCGGTGGCGAGCAGGCGCGTCTTGTCCTCGTTCCACATCTCATATACAAAACGCAGGGAGGCGCGGCCCCATTCGCTGACGCCGGTGCGCACCAGCACGAGCTCGTCATAGCGCGCCGGCGAGCGGTAGCGGCACTCGGCCTCGCGCACCGGCAGGATGACGCCCTTTTTTTCCACGTCGGCGTAGCTCATGCCGCGTTCGCGGATATAGGCGCTGCGGGCGCGCTCAAAGATGTGCAGATATTCGGCGTAGTAAAGCACGCCCATGCAATCCGTTTCACCGTAGGACACGCGATGGGGAAACCAGGTTTCGGGAGCTGGAAAATCGGGCATCATTCGCTTCCTTGCGGGCGGGCACCACGCGGGCTGGCGGCGCTGGCCCTGTTGTTGTGCGTCTTTCTCGCGGCGTGCGCCCACAAGGCCCCGCCGCCCGCGCGTCCTTCCGGGCCGGCCGTGACCGCGGAGGAGAGCGCCGAAGTCTTCCTCTCGCGGCTCGCTCCGGCCAACCAGGAGCTCACGAGCTGGAAAGACATGGCGCCTACCGTGCGCAAGTCTCTCCTCTATGTCAACTCGAAGCCGCAGGGCGCGTACGCCATCCGCCGCCCCGGCCTGGAAGTGACGTGGGGCGAGCTTTCGCGCACGCTCACGCGCCTGCAGGAGCTGTTGCCGCGCCTTGACGCCGAGCCGCAGCTCCTCGCCGAGAATTTCCGCTGGGTGCCCGTCCCCAAAGGCATCGACTATTCCGGCTATTACGAGCCGCGCGTGGCCGCGAGCCGCACGAGGAAGCCCGGCTACGAGCAGGCCATCTACGCCCTGCCGCCCGACCTCGCCAAGGTCAGGGCCCGGCGCGGCCGCTATCATGACCGGCGCACCATCGAGGAAAAACAGGTGCTCGCCGGTCGCGGCCTTGAGCTCGCCTGGGCCAAAGACCCGGTGGACGTGTTCTTTCTCGAGATCCAGGGCTCGGGCAAGCTCGTCTTTGACGACGGCACCGAGGCCTATATCAACTATGCAGGCCAGAACGGCCACAAATACAAGAGCTCGGGCCGCATCATGCGCGAAAAGGGCCTCTTGAAACGGGGCGACATCTTCGAACAGCGGGGGTGGTTCCGCAACAATCCCGACCGGGTGCGCGAGATCTTGAACGACAACCCGAGCTACGTGTTTTTCAAGTTCGGGGGCCGCGGCCCCACGGGCGCCATGGGCCACACCGTGGATGACTGGCTTTCCCTCGCCACGGATCGCGGCTATATTCCTCTTGGCTCGGTGGTGGCCTACGGCGTGAACATCCCGGACGAAAAACTCGGCACCGTGCCCCTGCGCGGCATCGGCTTCGCGCAGGACGTGGGCGGCGCCATCAGGCGCAACCGCATCGACATTTTCTGCGGCGGCAATGAGCGGGCCAACTATGTGGCGAGCCATCTGGACGCCCACGGGCCGGCCTGGGTGCTGCTCGCGCGCTGAAACCCCACTGGACCGCACAGAACCACGGCCGCGCACAGGCCAGGGAGAAAAGCCATGCTCGACAAGGACCGCAACGCCCTCGTGGCCATGGAAGGAAAAAAGGAACTCTGCATCCTGCCCGCCATGGGCAACCGCCACGGCCTCATCACCGGCGCCACGGGCACCGGCAAGACCGTGACCCTGCAAAGCATGGCCGAGACCTTCAGCGCGCTCGGCGTGCCGGTCTTCATGGCCGATGTCAAGGGCGACCTCTCGGGCCTCGCCAAGGCCGGCGGCACGGGCAAGGCCGCGGAGCGGGCCGATCAGCTCGGCCTGCGCGATCTCGGCTACGCGCCCAAGGCCTTCCCGGTCTGCTTCTGGGACGTGTTCGGCAAGATGGGCCACCCCATGCGCACCACAGTGAGCGAGATGGGGCCGCTGCTCCTCTCGCGGCTGCTCAACCTCAACGAGGTGCAGGCCGGGGTGCTCCAGCTCGCCTTCCGCATCGCCGACGACGCCGGGCTGCTCCTCCTCGACATGAAGGACCTGCGCAGCATGGTGCAATATGTGGGCGAGGAGCGCGACGCCTTCAAGACGAGCTACGGCCAGATCTCCACGGCCAGCGTGGGCGCCATCCAGCGGGCGCTGTTGCGCCTCGAGGAGGAGGGCGGGGACGTGTTCTTCGGCGAGCCCGCGCTCGACATCAATGACCTTCTCCAGACGGACGCCGAGGGCCGCGGCGTCATCAACATCCTCGAGGCCGAGTCGCTGATGAACGCGCCGGGCCTCTATTCCTGCGTCCTGCTCTGGCTGCTCTCGGAGCTGTATGAAAATCTCCCCGAAGCCGGCGACAGGGACAAGCCCCGGCTGGTCTTTTTCTTCGACGAGGCGCACCTCCTCTTCGACGGCATCTCGCCCGCCCTGCTGCAAAAGATCGAGCAGGTGACGAGGCTCATCCGCTCGCGCGGGGTGGGCATCTATTTTGTGAGCCAGAACCCCTCCGACATCCCTGACAGCGTGCTCGGCCAGCTCGGCAACCGCGTGCAGCACGCGCTCCGCGCCTTCACGCCCAAGGAGCAGAAGGCCGTGCGCGCCGCTGCCCAGGCCTTCCGCGCCAACCCGGCCTTTACCACGGAAGAGGCCATCGGCGAGCTCGGCGTGGGCGAGGCGCTGGTTTCCTTCCTCGACGCCAAGGGCGCGCCCGCCATGGTGGAGCGCGCGCTCATCGTGCCGCCGGAGAGCCAGGTGGGCCCGGTGACGCCCGAGGAGCGGGCCGCGGTCATGCGGCGCTCGCTGGTGGCCGGGGTCTATGACAAGCCGGTGGACCGGGAATCGGCCTATGAAAAGCTCATGGCCCGCACGCAGGAAAAGCAGGCCGCCGAGGCCGCCGAAGCCCGGCGCGCGGAAATGGCCAAGGCCGCACAGGCGGCCGAGCGCGAGCGCAAGCAGCAGGAGGCGGCCTTGCGAAAGGCCGAGACCGAGGCGCGCCGCCGGGAGACCGCCGAGCGCAAGGCCCGGAAGGATTCGGGCGCCGTGGACATCGGCGATCTCCTCGGCTCCGTGGTCAGGCAGACCACACGCCAGGTGGGCAATACCGTGGGCCGCGAGATCGGCAAGACGCTCTTGCGCGGCGTCCTGGGCGGCCTCTTCGGCGGCCGTCGCTAGGCGCCGGCGCCTAGGCCCCGCCGGGCAGGTGGAGAAATGCTCTAGATTGTGTCTTGAATAATTCTCCAATGTGGTGTACGGCATGGCAATACCGTGGGATACAGCGCATGGCGCGGGGCGTGAGCCCGGCCGGTCGGGCTGAAACGCAACGGGGGCTTCCATGCCGCAGGTCGCAGCACGCATCAATGACGATCAGGAACGCTGGCTCAAGGACTATTTCAGGACCAAGAGCGCCGGCGCGGAATTCATCCTGCCCTGGGCGGTGGACACCTTTTTCCGGGCCATTACCGGCATCAAGCAGATTTTCAGCGCCTCCGAGCTCAAGACCATCGTGGATGCCCACAAGGACATGAAGCTCATGCCGGACAACACGCGCCTCTCGTATCTTTTGCTGCGCGTGGCCGACGCCTGCGACAGGAACGGCATCCACATGCGCCACGGGGCGAGCAAGTCCAGCCTGGAATCCAAGCTCAAAAGCCTGGACGACACCCAGGCCACGGCGCTCATGGTCTGGGCCTCGGCCTTCTGGGTGAGCCGCAACTGCTCCGCCGAGAGCCTGGACGACTATATCAAGGCCTATTAGCGTTTTTTGCCGTTCCGTCTGCCCATCCGGCCGCAGGCGGACGCCGCCCGGCGCCCCGCGCGCAAGCGCATTCGGCGCCGCCCCCCAAGCCGCCGCGAAGCGGCTTTTTCATTGGCCCGGCCCGGGCCGCTCCCCCTGAAAGGACACCAATGCTCAAGATACTCCGCGCCAAGTTTCACGGCATCCGCGTGACGGCAAGCGACCTCAACTACCACGGCTCGGTCACGCTCGACCCGGAGCAATGTGCCCGCGCGGGCATTCTGCCGCTGGAATTCGTGGAGATCTGGAACAAGAATTCCGGGCAGCGGCTCTCCACCTATGTGATCTACGGCGAGCCCGGCTCCCGCTGCTGCGTGCTCAACGGCGCGGCCGCGCGCACCTGCCAGACGGGCGACGAGCTCATCATCTGCGCGTCCGAATATGTGGCCGACGCCCGTGAGCTCGCCACGCGCAGGCCCGTGGTGCTCTGCTTCGGCGAGGACAACCGCGTGACCGACGCCCTTGGCTACGAAGTGGGCGACGGTGGCGACGGCCGCATGAGCTTTGCCGTGCGGCGGGAGGACTGACGGGGGCGGCATGAAGATCGTCATCCTGAGCAACCAGGCCCGCTCCATGAGCAATTTCTGGAGCGTCCTCATCCGGCGGATGCTTGCGGCCGGGCATACGGTCATCTGCGCGGCGCCCCCGGGTGACGCCGCCGCCGAGGCCGCGCTGCGGGCGCTCGGCGCGGAAGTGGTCAACTATCCCCTCGACCGCAAGGGCCTGAACCCGGTGCGCGACGCCGAAAGTTTTTTCGCGCTGCTCCGGCTCTTCCGCGCAAAGCGGCCCGACCTCCTCTTCGCCACCACCATCAAGCCCGTGATTTACGGCTGCCTCGCCGCTCGCGTGGCGGGCGTGCCCCGCGTCTACGCCACCATCACGGGCCTGGGCTACGCCTTCGAGGCCGACAGCCTGTTCAAGAAATGCGTCAATCGCCTCGGCGTTCTGCTCTACCGGCTGGCGCTCGGCCATGTGAGCGGCGTCTTTTTCCAGAATGAGGACGACCTTGGCGTCTTCCGCCAGCAGGGCATCCTCGCGCCGGACGCGCGGGTGCTCATGGCGCGGGGGGGCACGGGCGTGGACACCGCGCGCTTTGCGCCGGCGCCCTGTCCGCCGTTGCCGCCCGAAGGGCCGGTCATCTTCCTTTTGGTGGGCCGGCTGCTTGAGGCCAAGGGCCTGCATGAATATGCGGAAGCCGGGCGTCGCCTCAAGGCCCGCGGGGCAAACTGCCGCCTCCACCTGCTCGGCCCCGAGGAGACGGGCCTGGGCGGCGTGCCCCTGGCGCAGATCCGCCGCTGGCAGGCGGAAGGCTTTGTGGAATATCTCGGCGAAACGCGCGACGTGAGGCCCTTTATCGCGGCCTCGCATGTGATGGTGCTGCCCTCGTGGCGCGAGGGCACGCCCACGTCCGTCATGGAGGCCTTAAGCATGGCGCGCCCCGCCATCGTTACGGATGTGCCCGGCTGTCGCGAGGTGGTGCGCGAGGGCGTGAACGGCTGGCTCACGCCGCCGCGCGACCCGGAGGCCCTGGCCCGCGCCATGGAGCGCTTCGTGGCCGACCCGGCCCTCATCGCGCGCATGGGCGCGGCCGGGCGCAAGCTGGCGCTCGCCGAATTTGACGCCGAAACCGTGGCCGCCCGCATCCTGAAGGACATGGGCGTGCCGGAAGCGGCGCGGGACGACAGGGAGGAACAACCGTGATCAGCGTCTACCGCCGGGCTCTTTTGCAAACGCTGGATATTTTCTGCCTGCTTTTGGCGCTCACCATTTCCGGCGTGACCACCATCGCGCCGGACCTGAGCGTTTTTGACGACTACACGGGCGCCTCGCTCTTCACCGTCTTTTTCTACATGCTCTTTTTCTACATCCTCGACGCCTACAGTGTGGCGCAGGAGGACTTCCGCGAGACCACGGGCCGCGTGCTCGTGGCCTGCTGCCTCGGCATCATCTCCTCGGCCACGGCCTCCTACGCCTTCGATCACTGGCGCTTCGACCGCGAGACCCTGCTTTTCCTGTTCACGCTCTCCTTTGTTTTTTGCCTTGGCTGGCGCTGGCTCTATTACCGCAATGCCGACAAGGTGACGCATCCCCTGCGCGTGCTCCTCGTGGGCGTGGACACGGCGGGTAAGGTGCGCCAGCTTTTGGCCGAGGGGCTCCCCAAGGCCAGCATCATCGGCTATGTGGGCGAACCGGGCCAGGGGCCGGAGGCCGGCGAATATCTCGGGCCGCCCTTCATGGCCCTCGAGGTGGCCAAAAAAAAGGGCGCCACCATGATCGTGCTCCTGCCGGACGCGCCGCTTGACGACGACATCGCCCACGAACTTCTCGAGGCCAAGCTGCGCGGCCGCATGGTGGTGGACATCCGCTCCTTTTACGAGCATGTGGTGCAGCGGCTGCCGCTCTCGCAGATCAACGACGAGTGGCTGCTCCAGACCGAGGGCTTCTCGCTCAACACGCGCGGCTCGCTCAGGCGCCTCAAGCGCGCGCTGGACGTGGGCATCTCGCTCGTCCTGCTCATCCTGACGCTCCCCGTCATGCTCATCACCGCGCTCATCGTGCGCCTGGAATCGCCCGGGCCCGTCATCTACAAGCAGGACCGCGTGGGCCTGCACGAAAAGGAATTCACAGTCTACAAGTTCCGCTCCATGCGCTCCGACGCGGAGAAGAACGGCGCCGTCTGGGCGAGCGCCAACGACGCCCGCGTGACGCGCTTCGGCAAGTTCATCCGCAAGGTGCGCATCGACGAGCTGCCCCAGCTCTGGAACGTGCTCAAGGGCGACATGAGCTTCATCGGCCCGAGACCCGAGCGCATGGCCTTCGTGCGCGAGCTGCGGAAGACCATCCCCTATTACAGCCTGAGGCACACGGTGAAGCCCGGGCTCACCGGCTGGGCGCAGGTGCGCTACCCCTACGGCGCATCGGAGGAGGACGCCCGCCGCAAGCTGGAATACGACCTCTATTATATCAAGAACATGTCCATGCTGCTCGACATCCACATCCTGTTCAAGACCGTGGGCGTGGTGCTGTTCCCCAAGGGCGCGCGGTAGGGCGGCATGGAGGCGGGCGCGAGTGCCCAGGCGCCCCCGGAGAGGGGCGCGCCCCCGCGGCACCTCTGGCTGCGTCAGCTTTGCGCGCTCATCGTCAAGGAATTTGAGGAGATCGTCCGCGATCCCTCCTCCTACCTCGTGGCGGGCGTGCTGCCGCTGAGCTTTCTTTTGCTCTTCGGCTACGGCATCACCCTTGACGCCGGCATCCTCAAGCTCGCCGTGCTCGACGAGAGCGGCGGCAGCCGCGCGCTGTCTCTGGCCGCGGATTTCGCCCATTCCCCGTGGTTTGCGACCGTGCATGTGGCGAGCATGGGGGACGCGGCGCAAAAGATGCGCGACTCCGAAGTGCAGGGCGTGCTCGTCATCCGCGGCGACTTCGACCAGGAGCTCGCCGCCGGGCGCACGGGCGCGCTCCAGGTCATCGTGGACGGGGCCGAGCCCAATACCGCGCAATATATCCGCAATTACAGCCAGGGGCTTATCGGCGACTGGCAGATGACGGCCCTTCCCGACGGGCAGGCGCAGGCCGCGCCCGTGACGCTCGAGGCGCGCTACTGGTACAATCCCACGGCCAAGAGCGAGCGCTTTCTCGTGCCCGGGGCCATCACGGTCATCATGACCCTCATCGGCACCCTGCTTACCTCGCTCGTTTTTGCGCGCGAGTGGGAGCGCGGCACCATGGAAGCCCTTATCGCCACGCCGGTGACACGCCTCCAGCTGTTGCTCGGCAAGCTCGTCCCGTATTTCTGCATGGGCATGTTCAGCATGGGGCTGTGCGCCGCGGCGGCGGTGACGCTCTTCGAGGTGCCGTTCCGCGGCTCGCTCGGGGCGCTGCTGTTGCTCTCCACGGTGTTCATGCTGAGCGCGCTCGGGCAGGGCCTGCTCATTTCCGTGTGCCTGCGCGGGCAGCTCGTGGCGGCCGAGGCCGGGCTTTTCTCCGGCTTTTTGCCCGCGCTCATGCTCTCGGGCTTCGTGTTCGACATCAACAGCATGCCCGAAGTGCTCCAGATGCTGACGCGGCTTTTGCCGGCGCGCTATTTCAACACCTGCCTTCGCACCATCTTCCTCACCGGCGACGTGTGGAGCATCTTTGCCCCGAGCCTGCTCTTCATGGGCCTGCTCGCGGCCCTCCTGCTCGGGCTGGTCTACAAAAACCTCACCAAGCGGCTGGACACGCGCGCATGAACCTGCGGCTCCCGGCGCCGCTCCGGCGCATGCTCACCATCGTGCGCAAGGAACTCCTGGTGCTTTTGAGCAACCGCACCTCGCGTTTTCTCATCGTGGTGCCGCCGCTCCTCCAGATCGTGGTCTTCGGCTGGGCGGCCACCATGGAAGTGCGCAATGTGGACGTGGCCGTGCTCTCGCGCGACAGCGGCCTCTGGAGCCGGGAGATACTGCACCGCATCGATGGCTCGCCCACCTTCCGCAGCGTCTTCCACCTCATGGGCGGCCAAGAGGTGCGGCCGGTGCTTGACGCCCAGAAGGTGCTCTTCGTGCTCGTGTTCGACGAGGAATTTTCGCGCAATGTGGAACGCGGCGAGCCGGCGGAGCTACAGGTCATCCTTGACGGGCGGCGCTCCAACGCGGCGCAGATCGCGGCCTCCTACCTCTCGCAGATAGTGGAGGGTGTGGCGCGGGCGACGCCCATGGCCGGGGCGGCGGAAGCGCAGGCGGAAGACGCGGCCCCGGCCGTGCCCAAGCTCGATGTACGCACGCGCTGCTGGTTCAACCCGAACCTGGAATTTCAGTGGTTCTTTTTGCCCAACCTCATCGGCATGCTGAGCCTCATGCTCGGGCTGGTCGTCACCGGGCTTTCCGTGGCGCGCGAGCGCGAGGTGGGCACCTTTGACCAGTTGCTCGTCTCGCCGGCCACGCCCACGGAAATCGCGCTGGCCAAGCTCGTGCCCGGCTGCCTCATCGGGCTCGCGCACGGCACGCTCTTTTTGCTCATCACCGTGTTCGGCTTCGGCGTACCTTTCAACGGCTCGGTGGCCTTGCTCTATGTGGCCATGCTCGTCTTTTCCATCGCCGCGGGCGGGGTGGGGCTCATGGTCTCGTCGCTCTCGGCCACGCAACAGCAGGCCTTTCTCGGCGCCTTCACCGTGGGCGTGCCCTGCATCCTCATTTCCGGCGCGGTCACGCCGGTCATGAACATGCCAGTCTTCTTGCAGCGCGCGAGCGAGATCAACCCGCTCAGGCACTTCACCACGCTCTGCCAGGGCGTCTTTCTGAAAGACATCACCCTCGGCGCGGCGCTCGTCAACCTCGGGAAGATCGGGCTCATCAGCGTGGCGGCCGTGAGCGTGGCCGTGTGGATGTTCCGCCGCAGGGCGTGAGCGGCTGGCCCGGGCTTGTGCGCCGGGCGCGGCTCGGGTATGCTCCGGGAGAGAAGGCCGGGCGCACCGCCCGGCAAAGACAGGCGCAGGGAGGCCTTATGCTCATACGGAACTGGATGACCCCCGAGGTGATCACCGTCACGCCCGACACGAGCCTGCTCAAGCTCGGCAAACTCATGCGGGACCACGGCGTGCGCCGCCTCCCCGTGCTCGACAACGGCCGCGTGGTGGGCATCATCTCCGACCGCGACGTGCGCGACGCCTCGCCCTCCAAGGCCACCACGCTCGACATGTACGAGATGCACTACCTCCTGGCCGAGATCAAGGCCAAGGACATCATGACGCCCAAGCCCGTGACCATCAAGCCCACGGACACGGTGGAAAAAGCCGCCATGATCATGCTCGACAGGAAGATCGGCGGGCTGCCCGTGGTGGACGAGAAGGGCGAACTCGTGGGCATCATCTCCGACCAGGACGTGTTCAAGGCGCTCGTCAATATCACGGGCGTGCGCGACGGCGGCATCCAGCTCGGCATGGAGATCGCCAACGAGGCCGGGGCCATGCGGCCCATTTTCGACCTCTTGCGCAAGCACGGCGCGCGCATCCTCTCCGTGCTCTCCACCAACAACCAGGAGGGGCAGCGCAATATCTTCCTGCGCATCCGCGACCTGCCGGACGACGCCCGCGAGGCGCTTTTGCGCGATGTGCAGGAGCACGCCCGCCTGCTCTACTGGGCGCGCGACGAGGTGCACCTGGCCTAGCGGATTTTTTAGCGAATCAAAAAAGAGCGCGCTGTCCTTTCAGGGATGGCGCGCTCTTTGTGTTTTTTGATGAGGAGGAAATATGAAAGGCAACGCAGCGCGTTGACCGGCAACAGCGGGCGCCGCGGTCACGCGATGGGACAAGGATGCCTCAGGGGCTGAGGGGTACAGGGAACGGCTTGGATGTCATGGTCAGCATATGGACGGCACGGGAGGATATTTATAAACTCCTCCAAACACTGCCGGGAGCAGCCCCGCTCATCGGGTCATGCACCTAAACGCACACTCTTTAAGGAAGTCATCGTGATAGCGTTCCAGAACTTTCTCATTGATGCCATGTATTTTCTGGCGGCATTTCTCTGGTGGAAATCTGCAACGGCTGCCCCTGAATCCGAACAGTCCAAAAATGAGAGCCTGAGACGCGCCTACAGGGAACTGGATACTGCCATTGAGCTGGTTTACACCTGCTTTGACCCCAGGCTTTTGACCTCCGATTCCCCGTTCAATCCGCATGTCACCGGGGCGGCGCTTTTCAACGCCAGCGCCGCGCTGTGCACCGCGGTAGCGGTGTTTCTGCAGTTCATCAGGGATGCCATGAGCCCATGGTGCGATGACCAGTCGTACATTGTACTGGTGATGCTGATTTTTTTGATGGTCATCTTCCTTTTTCCGTTTTTCAAGTACTTTTTCCGCCGCTGGTCGCCGCTGGTCGAAAAAGATGTCGAAAAAATTGAAGAGAAAATGGAAAAAAGAAGGACAAATAACAGAGAGGTTTAAAGCGCCGTTTCGGCGTTCTCTGATCCTGTTCTGTAAAGGTTATGTTACATTAAGCAGTTGAAGGATCTTCCTGGGATCCGTCTTGAGCGCGGCAAGGACAACGCCACTGCACGAGTATTCGCACACCACAAGCCGCCAGCGCGGTTCAGCGCGCCTCGCGGCGGCACAGGCCGCGGGTGGAGCGCAGGCGCAATTCCTCCACGATGGCCCGCTCATATTCGGGCGCGAGGGAAATGGCCGTGCGCATCTCCTGATGGAGGAGCTGTTCCACCTGCTGCGTTTCTTCCCAGATCTCCAGCAGTTCTTCGTCCGCAAGGCTCTTCACCCGCTGGGAAAACGGCATGTCGTCGGGGAATGGGGTGGACTGTGCCATGAAGCCTCCTGACGCCTTTGTGCTGAAAGGGCCTGTGCGCGGAAGATGGGGCGCTGACGGCGCCCCTCACTCCGCCGGAAATGTGCGGCCGTCGGCGAAAATCTGGCCGGTCTTACGCAGCCGGAGCCGGGCGCGCAACCGCGGCTCCTCGGCCTCCGGGCCGAGCACGGCCAGGGTGAAGGCGAGCGGCGAAAGATAGCCCATAGTCCAATCGAGGGTGAATGTCACGCCACCGCCGGGCTGTGCCGCCCAGCGCAGGAGCAGCGGGCGAAGATCCATGCAGCGCGGGCCGTTCTTGCCCTCGCGGGTGAAGGGCGCTTCGGCAAGGGCGGCAAAAGTTTCCAGGCGCCGCGCGAGCAGGCCGTCCGCGTCCGCGCCACCGCCCGCGCTTTCGCCGGCCAGGTGGCAGGAAAAGACCTCGGCCACGGCCTGTTCAGTACGCCTGTCTGGCGGCGTGAACTCCACGAGCCGCAGGCGCATGCCCGGCGGCAGGTGCGCCGCGAGGCGTTCCGCGGCTTCGGCGGGGGGCAGGAGGCGCCGCAAGGTAAGGGCGAACCATTCGGCCTCGCTCTCCACGCCCACGGGCAGCGCCCGCCCGAAGGAGAGCAGGGGCAGCGGATGGAAGCCGCGCGAAAAGGCCAGCGGCAGGCCGGCGCGGCGCAGGGCGCGCTCCAGCGTGGCCTGGAGCTCCAACTGGCTCAGGCAGGCGCTGCCGCCGGTCTTGGTGTGCCAGAAGCGGTATTGGGCGGCCTTGTGCACCAGCTCGGGCGCGAGGTGCGGCGGCTCCTGCCGCTGGGTCTTGCAGATGAGGCGCCCTTCGGCGTCGCGCCGGGGCTGGTGCGCGGCCTGGTCGCGCCGGCTGAAGACAAGGCGGTTGCGGCGGGTGGCGTCCTCGCCCTCTTTCGGCATGGGCGCGGCCAAAAGCGACGGGCCGGCGGCTGTGTCACAGGCACCGCAGTGCCGGCAGGCGCCGTAACGGCAATCGGGCGTGACCTTGCCTGCCAGGGCGCGCTCGCGCTCCCGCAGGAGAAAATCCTCGGAGACGCCGGCCTCAAGGTGGCTCCAGGGCAGGGGCGCGCCGGGCACGCGGGCGCCGATGCAGTCCTGGGCGGAGATACCGCATTCTTTCAGGGCCTCGAGCCACGGGGCGATGTCAAAGCTCTCCATCCAGCTGTCGAAGAGCGCGCCCTTGCGCCAGGCCAGTTCCACCACGTCGGCCATTTCCCGGCCCGCGCGCGAGAGGATGCCCTCGAGGTGGCTCATGGCCGGCTCGTGCCAGCGCAGCTTGAGGCATTTCTGGCCCTTGAACTGCTCGCGCACGAGGCGCACGCGGCGGTCGATCTCGTCGAGGCCGATCTGCGCCTCCCACTGGAAGGGCGTGAAGGGCTTGGGCACGAAGGGCGAGAGCGAGGCCGTCACCTGCAGGCGCGGCGCCCCGCGGCCCCCGGCGTCGCGCACCTTGCGGCAGAGCTCGGCGATGGCGACGAGGTCTTCGTCCGTCTCGGTGGGGAGGCCAATCATGAAATAGAGCTTGACCTGCCGCCAGCCGTGCTCCAGTAGTTTCTGCGCGTGGAGCAGGATGTCCTCCTCGCTGATGCCCTTGTTGATGACATCGCGCAGGCGCTGGCTGCCGGCCTCGGGCGCGAGGGTCACGCCCGTGCGCCGAAGCTCGGCCATGCGGCCCATGATCTCGTCGTCGATGGAGCCCACGCGCAGGGAGGGCAGCGAAAGCACCACCTGCTCGCGGGCGCAGCGCTCCAGCGTGCTCTCGCACAGGGTCTTGAGCGCGGAATAATCGCCCGTGCTGAGGGAGAGGAAGGAAATTTCCTCAAAGCCGGTCTCGCTGAGGCAGGCCTCCAGCAGGGCGCCGACGCTCTCGGGCGTGCGCTCGCGCACCGGGCGGTAGACCATGCCCGCGTGGCAGAAGCGGCAGCCGCGGGTGCAGCCGCGCGCGATCTCGAGCGAGAGGCGGTTGTGCACCGCGCCCGCGGGGATGACCTGCCGCGCGGGATAGATGGCGGCCTCGAGGTCGGCCACGATGCGTCGGGCCGGGCGGGCGTGGTCGGCAAAGCGGGGCCTCAGGGCGCCGTCGGGCCCTGCGCTGAAAAAGGAGGGCACATAGACGCCGGGAATATGACGCGCCTCTTCAAGAAAACGGCCGCGCCCCCACGATTCGGCGCGGGCGCGCTCAAGAAGCTCGAGGACTTCGGGCAGCGTCTCCTCCCCGTCGCCCAAGACCATGAGGTCCATGAAGGGCGCCAGCGGCTCGGCCCCGAGCAGCGCGCCGCCGCCGGCCATGACGAGCGGGCAGGCCCCGAGGTCGTCCGGGCGGTCGGCATGGCGCAGCGGGATGCCGGCGAGGTCGAGCATGAAGAGGACATTGGTGGAGCAGAGCTCGTGCGTGATGGAAAAGGCCACGCAGTCCATGCGGGCCAGCGGCGTGTCCGACTCGAGCGTGCAGAGCGGCGCCCCGTGCTCGCGCAGGATGGCGGCGGCGGCGCGGTCCGGCGCCATGACGCGCTCGGCCCACCACGCTTCGCGGGCGTTGACGATGCCGTAGAGGATCTTCTGCCCGAGGTAGGACATGCCCACTTCGTAGAGGTCGGGGAAGGCCAGGGCCACGCGCAGGCGCACGGCATCGGCCTGCTTGCGCACGGCGCCGTCCTCGATGCCGGCGTAGCGGCTCGGCCGGGGCAGAAGGGGCAGGAGGTCGCGCATGGTTTTTCGCCTTGGGGGAGGCCCATAAAAAAGGCGGCGCGCGGCCGCCTTTCGCTGTCAGGAGACTGTCAGGCCCCTAAGAGATGAGCCCGCTTCCGTTGGCCCCGGGCAGCGGCCCGGAACCGAACTGCAATTTGCCGAGGCCGCCGGCCACGGTCAGGTTGGTGCAGGCCTCGATGTACTTGTCCTGCAATTCCTTGGGGGTGTCGGCATAGCGGTAGAGGAAAAATTTGCCGTCCAGGACGCCGGTAAAGTCCGGCTCGAAGGGATAGCCGTAGGGCAGCATCATCATCTGCACGCCGGCTTGCGAGGGAATGGTCTGGATGGCGGCCGCGTCCGTGAGGCAGTCCTTGGCTTCGTCATATTTGCCGATGACGAGCTCGCCCGTCACCAGCTTCATCAGGCGGATGTCATATGCCATGCTGTGCTCCTTAAGGGATAAAGTCCCCTTGTTAGGTAGGCACCACGCGGCCCCGTGTCAAGGGATTTTCGGTTGCCATCCTTGCGGGTTGGGCTAGACTTGCGCCCATGGACGACAAAAAAACGGCGCCGGACGGCGCGAACGTGGAAGACCTGGCCGCGAAACTCGGCCACAGGTTCAGGCGCCCGGAACTGCTCGGGCTGGCGCTCACCCACAGCTCGTGGGCCAATGAGCGCGGCGCGGGAAGCGCGCATAACGAAAGACTGGAATTTCTGGGCGACGCGGTGGTGGAGCTCTGCGTTTCCAGCGAGCTTTTCCGGCGTTTTCCGAAACTGAGGGAAGGCGAACTGACGCGCCTGAGGGCGCATCTCGTGAGCACGCAGGGTCTTGCCCGGCGCGCGCGGGAACTGGGGCTGGATGCCCACCTCCGGCTCGGAAGGGGCGAGGAGCAACAGGGCGGCCGCGACCGTGATGCCATTCTCAGCGATGCGCTGGAGGCGGTGCTTGCCGCTGTGTATGAGGATGGAGGTTTTGCCGCAGCCAGGGACGCCGTCGCCCGCATCTTTGCGGGGCACTGGCCGTCTGACGCGGGCGCGCCACAGGCGCGGGACTACAAATCACGCCTCCAGGAGGCGGTACAACATCTTTTCGGCACCATGCCGGTCTATACCCAGGCCGCAACCAGCGGCCCCGAACATGCCAAACACTTTCAGGTGCGCCTCACGCTGCCTGACGGGCGGAACTTTGCCGGCCAGGGCACGAGCCTGAAGAAAGCGGAGCAGGATGCCGCGCGCTGCGCCCTTGAGGCGCTTGTGGCGCAAAAATCTTTGCCGGCGGACACATAACGGTGAACTCCCCCATGTGCTGAACATCCCCTGGCTATGACCCGGCCTGCGGGCGTGGCCCGCGCTGCGCCGTCCCGGGAGGGACCGGGTCGGTGACCCGGCCCGGGGGAACAACCCCCCGGGCCTCCCGTCTTTGGTCTGCCACAGCCTATGTCTAGATGACCTAGCCGCCGATGAGCTGCATGGCCATCTGGGGCAGCGAGTTGGCCTGGCCGAGCATGGCCACGGCCGATTGGGTGAGGATCTGATTGCGCACGAACTGTGTCATTTCCGTGGCAACGTCCACATCCGAAATTCGCGATTCTGCGGCCTGGAGATTTTCTGCCTGGACATTCAGGTTGGTGATGGTGTTCTCCAGCCGGTTCTGCATGGCGCCGAGGTGGGCGCGGATCTTGTCCTTGGAGATGATGGCCTGGTTGATGGCTTCGAGTGCCTTCTGGGCCGCTTCCTGCGTGGAGACCGTGTAACCGTCCGAGTCGATGCTCGCCTGGTTGCCCACGCCGAGGGACGAGGCGGTGACGCTGCCGATGGTGATGTAGTAGTAGTCTTCCGCGGAATCGTTGCCCGTGCCGAAGTGGATCTTCATCTTGCCGGTGGACGAGATACCGTCCGCGGCCGTCTTGCCGCTGCCGTCATGCGTGTCGGAAGAGAGCGTGCCGTCCAGCAGGTGGATGCCGTTGAAGTCCGTCGCATTGGCGATACGGGTGATTTCCGAGGCCATGGCCTGGTACTCGGACTCGATCATCAGGCGCTGGGTGGAATCGTACGTACCCGTGGCGGCCTGTTCCGCCAGTTCCTTGAGGCGGATGAGCTTTTCGTCAATGACGCCCATGGCTCCGTCTGCCGTCTGGATCATGGAAATGGCGTCGTTGGCGTTGCGCGCGCCCTGGTGCAGGGCCGCGATGTCCGCGCGCTGGAGCTCGCGGATGGCAAGGCCGGCGGCGTCGTCGGCCGCGCTGTTGACGCGCAGGCCGGTGGACAGCCGCTGAGTGGACTGTGCCAGGTTACTGTAATGTGAGTTCAGGGTTCGGGCCGTGTTGGCGGCCATCATGTTGTTGTTAATGACCAAAGACATTGGGCACCTCCTAGGGTGGTTGAATAAGCTGTGCCCGTCATATTGCAACGCATATGCCAAAGGCTAAATAGCGTTGTTTTTTAGCATATTACATATTTTCTAGACTTTTGGGGCAAAATTTTCCCAGGCCCGGCGCCGCATTTTTGGCGGGACGGGCGACGAATTTTCCCAGCGGATCGGGAACGATTCCTTAAGGATAACAGGCAGAAGCTGCCGGGCCCGGGTGCGGCGGCCGGGGGACGGCAGAGCGGGGTCGGCGCGGGGGCCGTTGGGGCTGGCCCGGGCTGGGGAACGGAGGGTGGACTTGCAAGCAGAGCGGAGGGGATGAAGCGGGAACGCTTCGGGACTGGCGGTAGGGCCGGGAGAGTTCCGGCAGAGTGGCAAGAACCGGCAACCGAGGGCGCCCGGCGGCCGGGGCGGCAGAGGCGTCGACAAGAGGGGCGCGTGAGGGCGCCAGCGCCTGTGGGGTAGCGGGCAGCGGCTTGCGCCCCTGGTAGGGCGCGTGCGGATTGCGCAGGCAAAAGTGGGCGTTCTTGCAGCCGGGGGTGGCCGGAAAAAGCTGCTCCGGGGCGGAGCTGGCAAGGGGTCCCGCCGCGGCCGAAAGGAGCACCAGCGCGCCTTGTGCGCAGGAGCTGCCGGCAAGGCTTGCCGGATGGGCGGGATAAAGCGGGAAGGGCCGAGAAGCCGTTTCAGGCTGCCGTGGGGCGTCTTGGATGGGCGATGCGGGGCGCGGGAGCCAAAATATCGCCGGCCTTGCGCGCCGGCCCCGGGTGGCCGGCTCGTTGGGCGCCGTCATGCCCGAAAAGCGGCAAAATGCGCCGGCATCCCGGCCAGTCCCTGACGCCCCGCTTTTTTCGGCCGCGCGCAGCAGGAAACGACCTTTCCCTGCGGCTGTTTTTGCCGGGCGGGAAAAGGCCGCAAAAAAGTCCCCCCTGGACATCCAGAGGGGACTTTTTCACGGAAGAAGCCGGAAGCGGCGCTATCCCTTCGCCGCGGCGCGCGCCCGGAACCGCTCCGGGGCCGCGCCAGTCCGGGAACTGTCTCTTACTAGCGCTTCATGCCGATGACGGTCTCAAGCATGGTGTCAACGGTGGTCACGCCCTTGGAGTTGGCCTGGAAGCCGCGCTGCGTGGTGATCATGTTCACGAATTCGCGGCTGAGGTCCACGTTGGAGCCTTCGATGTTGTAGGCGCGGGTCACGCCGAAGCCGTTGTCGCCGGCCACGCCCTGCCGGGCTTCGCCCGATTCCTTGGTCTGGCCGTAGAGGTTGCCGCCCTCGCGCCGGAGGCCCTGCTTGTTGTGGAAGTCATAGAGGGCGATCTGGTAAAGCGGCACGGTCTCGCCGTTGTCATAGTAGCCGTACACCACGCCCGCGTTGTCGATGTTGGTGCCGGAGAGCACGCCCGAGGGGTAGCCGTCGGCCTTGGCGTCCTGCGTGATGTAGCTGGAGCTGCCCGCGGAGCTGGCGTTTTCGGTCTTCAGCGGGTCGCCGTACTTGGACACGTCGTCATTGTAGCTGATGCTGCGCGTGGTGAGCGTGTCCTGGAAGTAGATGTTATTCTTGTTAGCGCCTGCGTTCAACGTGATCTCGCCGGTGGTGGGGTCGACCGTACCGGCCGGATTGCCGTCCTTGTCCACCAGGTCATACGAGCCCAGCTCCTTGAGGTGCTCGAGAGTCGTGTTGGAGACCCTGTCGCCGTTATCGTCGGTAACGGCGGTCACCTTCTTCAGCACCGGCTGCTTGCTTTCGGTGCCGCGCAGGTCGGCGAGCGTGCCGGAATTGTCCCAGTTGCTCACGCAGCGCAGGCCGAAGTCCAGCTCGATGATGTAGTCCTGCGCCTGCGACTGGGTGGGCGAGAGGGTCTCGCTCACGCTGTTGGCGAGCGGCTGGCCCGTGAAGTTGGCGCAGAAGGTGGGCAGGCCGTTGCTGGAGAACTTGGTGGACTGCCAGCTCGAGAGCTCGTCCGGGGGCAGGGCGCACTGGTCGAGAGCCTGGGGGTCGGCGTTGGCGCCGTAGGTGTAGGCGGTCTGGTTGACCAGGTTGCCGGCGGCGTCGAAGATGAGGTGGCCGGTCATGAGCATGCCCGCGTTCTTGTTGGTACCCTGATCGGGGTCATTGTAGAACTGGGTGGGCTTCTTGGCCCAGGTGTTGGAGACCGGGTCGTAGCCTTCGCCGCCGAAGCTGCGCATGTCCTCTTCCGGCGGAATGGTCACGGCATATTCGTACACCGTGTAGCCGGCGGGCAGGCCCTCGAGCTCGTAGATGACGTTGCCGTCGGAATCCACCTGCTTGGCCGCCACCTGGTCGTAGTAGACAGTCAGGGTGTGGGCGTTGCCGCCTTCATCGTACACCTTGATGGCCGAGGAGGTGGCGCAGGAGGTGTCGGGCATGGGCGGGTTCTTGGAGGCGTCCCACTGGTCGAAGAGGGCGGTCATGGGGGAGGTGTCGCTGGTGGAGCGGTCGCCGCGGCTGTCGCTGGTGAGGCCCATGGTGAAGCTCACGCTGGTGGTGCGGGCCGGCTCAAGGTACCAGGAATCCAGCACGATGTCCTGCGGGGTGCCCGTGCCCACGAAGGCGGACTCGTTGGCCTTGTCCTTGCCAAGATTGATGGACTCGCTCTTGAAGGTCAGGCGCGTGGAGTTGTCCACCTTCCAGCCCTGGAGGCGGTAGCCTTCGGGGTTCTGGAGCTGGCGGTCGGCGTTGAAGTAGAAGTCGCCGGCGCGGGTGTAGTACATCTGATCCGTGTTGGGCTTGCGCACCTTGAAGAAGCCTTCGCCGTCGATGGCGATGTCGGTGACCGAGTTGGTGGATTCGAGCGAGCCCTGCGAGAAGTCGCCAAGCACCGCGTAGGTGGAAACGCCCGCACCGATCTGCACCGGGCCGCTGGTGGAGCCGCCGTTGATGTACAGATAGTCGTTGAAATCCATGCGCTGGCTCTTGAAGCCGATGGTGCTGACGTTGGCGATATTGTTGCCCACGACGTTCATCTTGTTACCGTGAGCGAGCAGGCCCGAAACGCTGGTCCACATGCTGGCTGAAAGACCCATGACTTCCTCCGTTTGAACTTTGTGCGCCGTTGGGATAGTGGCGCGGTTTGGTTATTTGTTGTGGCGTTTTACCGCCGGGATAGCTTTGTTTTAGGCGGCCTTGGCTTCGTCGGCGGCGTCGCTTCCGGACTCTTCATCGCCGGAACCGCTGTTGCCTTCCGTCTTTTCGCTTTCTTCCGCCTTTTCTTCGTCCTTGCTTTCTTCTTCGCCCTTGTCTTCGCTCTCGTCCTTGTTGGAGGAGCTTTCCTTGACCTTGGGCGTGGTGACCTGGCGCACATTGGCGAGCTCCATGAGCTGGCCGCCGTCCATGCCGAGGTAGACCGTGCCGTCGCTGTTGACCACGCCCGTCACCGTGGCGTCGACCACCTGGTCGGAGAGAACGGCCTCGCCCTTGTCGTTGAAGGCGGCGAGCGTGACAGTATACACGCCGTCCGGGGCGTCGAGGCCATTGCCCATCTTGCCGTTCCAGTTGAACTCGAAGGTCGTGCCCGCCTGCTTGCCGGCAAGATCTTCCGTGTAGATGGTGTTACCGTTGGCGTCCTTCACGCTCAGGGTGCCCTTGACCACGTTGTCGCCGAAGGCGTAGCGGAAGGTGCTGACCGAGGTCTCCATCTTGCCGTCCGCATTGGCGGCCGTGGACTTGCCGATGGTGTTGCCGGAAACGCTCACGAGCTTGCCGATGTAGGAAGTGGCGTTGACCATCTGCTGGTTGTTGGTGGCGGTGGTCAGGCCTTCCATGCTGGTGTTGAGGTTCATGAGCTGTTCGAGGCTGGAGAACTGCGCCATCTGCGCGATGAACTCCTTGTCGTCCATCGGGTTCAACGGGTCCTGATACTTGAACTGGGTGACCAGGAGGAGCATGAACGAGTCCTTGTCCAGAGTGCTGCCCTTCTGCTTGGAAAGGGCGGAATTGAACTCGTTGTTGGTCTGGGTGAGGGCTTGCGTGATGCTCGACATGGTCTTCTCCGTCTTGGGCGGCCTAGGCTACGAGGTGCATGGCCTGCCCGGCATATCGTGCCGTTTGGCCGCTAATATGCACAGGCTGTTCCAAAACGGTCGGTTCAGAATTTCTGCTGTTATTGCGAACAGTTGCGAGGTTACGCAGCCGGGCAAGCTCTTCCCGGCGGGCATCTTCTTCCTGCCGCGCGTTGTGCTGGCCGAGGTCCTGCCAGGCGGTGGAAGGGTTTTGGTCGGCAGAATTTTCCATCTGCACTTCTATCTTGTCGACCTTGATGCCCTGCTGCTCCAGGTTGACCCGGATGGTGTCCAGCTGGCGGCTGACCATCTCGGCGGTCTCGCTCTTCTCGGAGCGGATCTGCGCGCTCACCTCGCCGTTGCGCGCCACGAGGGTGATGGTGATGGCGCCAAGCTCCGCCGGATGCAGCTGAAGGTCGAGGCGCGTGGCGCCGTCGCGCATGGCGGTGAGCATGCCCTGCTCCACCTGCTGCGCCACCTGGCGAGAGATCTGCGGGAGCTGGCCCGCATCCTGCGCCGGCACGGCCTCGGGAATATTTTGCCCGCCCTGGAGCATGGTATAGAGGAAGGAGCCATTGGCCGCGGTGGTCGTCTGCGGGGCTGCCTGCGTTGCGCGCGCCTCCACCTTGCCGAGAAGTTCGTTCCACTCGGGGTTCCTGTTGTCCCGGTTGTCGCGCGCGGCGCCATCGTCCGCGCCGTGGCGGGCGTCGTTGCCCATGTCGCGGGTGGCGGTGTTGCGGGCGCCCTCGGCATTGGAGGCGGCGCTCGCCTGGCGCTCCTGCACCGTCTCGGCCATGTTCTGGCGGCGCGAAGCGTTTTCCACGGCTTCGGCGCCCGGGCGGCGGCTGGCGCTCTCTTCCTTGCCGGCATGGCCGACCATGGCGCTCTTTTCCGCGTCGGCCTTGCGGCTCATGACCTCGGCCACGCTGGCCTGCTGCCTGTCGGCGGCCGGCGCGTCGGCGGCCAGCGTCTCGTCAAGGATGCCCCGGCTCTTTTCCTGCACGGTGCGGTCGATGAGGATACGGCTCTGCTGCACGCGGCGGTTTTCCAGCTCGCTGGCGGCCTTTTCCTTTTCCATGCGGTCGCGGGCCTTGCTGATGATGGGCTTGAGGGTCTTTTCCACGGCGGCGTCGAGCTTTTCCTGGTTGGCGCGCTGCTGGGTGAGCTTGGCCGTGGCCGGGGCCATGAGGTTGCCGAACTGCTCGGCCGTGACCTTCAGCGCCGGGAAGCCGCCGAAGTTGCCGGCAAGGTTCATGAGGCTGCCCGCATCAAGGCCGAGGCCCCGCCCGAGGGCGAGGGCGTCATCCACGCTGATCTCGATGGTGCTGCCCGCGTCCATGCTGGCGAAGCCCTGGGCGATGAGCTCAAGGGCCGCCTCGCCGTTGCCGTCGCGCATCTTGGCGAGCACGTCCTGGGCAAGGTCGCCCGTGGGGTCGATCTGGCCGAGCAGGGCGCTGATGGTGAGCTCGTCCTCTTCATTGAGGTTGGGAGTGGTCCCGGCCACCTGCAAGCTCGCCATGACCTGCGCGAGCGTGGCCCCGTTGGGCTGCCCCGCGAGGATGTCGAACTGCTTCAGGGCTTCTTCCGGCGCGCCTTCCTTGAGGAGCTGGGCGCGCAGTTCGGCCAGTTCCTGCTTGGTGAAGCAGACTTCGCTCAGGGTATAGGTCACGCCGTCTGTGGTGGTGCGGGTATAGGGGCTCTCCACCACCGGCCGCCCGGCCTCGGCGTCGGCCTCGAGGGCCGCGCTCACGGAGACCTCGCTGCCGTCGTTCACGGCTTCCATGGCGTCCTGCATGGACTGGAGGAAGTCGCTGTTGCCGTTGCCGGCAGAGGTGGAGGTGCTCCCGAAGAAGCCCAGGCTGGAATCGGCGGAACTGGTAGGCATAATTTGCATGGTCCACTCCTTGCGGCCCTTGTTATTCAAGGAATGTTCCAGTTGGGGAAAGTGGCGGCAAAATGTTGAAATATAAGGAAGGAGAGGACAGGGCCGAACCCGTGGCGCCCGCTTGCGGCGGCAAAGCCTGCCGGGGCTTGGGCGCCCCTGCACGGTTGACAGGCCGCGCCTTTTTCAGGAACGTGGGCCGAAGGGCCGGCCCTTAATTGTCGGGCGCCAGCCAAAGGAGTTGACCGTGAAAGTGCTTGTGACGCCGCGTTCCTTCGGCAAGACCGACCCCGGCCTTTTTGACCGCCTCAAGGACGCCGGGCTTGAGGTCATCCGCAACGAGACCGGCGGCATCCTCGACGAGGCGGCCATCAAGGAGCTCATCGCGCCCTGCGAGGGCGTCATCCTCGGGGTGGATCCCATGAACGCGGCTGTACTGGCGGCCGCGCCGAAGCTCCGCGCCATCGCCAAGTACGGCGTGGGTCTCGACAATATCGACCTTTCCGCCTGCGAGGCGCAGGGCATCAAGGTCTCGCGCACGGTGGGCGCCAACAGCGACGCCGTGGCCGACTACGCCTTCGCGCTCATGCTCGGCGTGGCGCGGCGCGTGGCCTTTATCGACCGCCGCTGCCGCGAGCGCGACTGGAGCAAGATCACCTCCATCGACGTGTACGGCAAGACGCTCGGCATCATCGGCCTCGGCGCCATCGGCCGGCGCGTGGCGAGGCGCGCCAAGGGCTTCGACATGCGCGTGCTCGCCAGCGACAGCGTGTGGGACGAGGCTTTCGCCGTGGCTGAGGGCATCGAGCGCGCGGACGCGGACCGCATCTGCCGCGAGGGCGACTTCATCACGCTCCATTGCCTGCTCAACGACGAGACGCGCAACATCATCAATGAGCAGCGCATCGCCTCCATGAAGCCCACGGCCGTGCTCGTCAATACCGCGCGCGGGGGGCTCATCGACGAGGGGGCGCTGCTCGCCGCGCTCAAGGCCGGGAGCATCTGGGGCGCCGGGCTCGACGTGTTCGCCCACGAGCCGCCAGAGGAGCCGGACTGGTATATCCTTAATAATGTCATCATGGGTTCGCATTGCTCCTCGTCCACGGCGGGGGCCGTGAACCTCATGGGCACCATGGCGGTGGACAACCTTTTGCGCGACCTCGGGCTGCCGCTGTAGGCGCGCGTTGACAGGGCGCGGCCGGCCGCATAGATTGCAGGCGGATACGGTCGCCGCGCCCCGATTTTTCGGCGCGGCGCGAGGGGGCAAGGCCCCCGGAGAGGGAATCCCGTGCAATGCGGGAGCGGACCCGCCGCCGTGAGATCCTTGAACCCTGTTCCCTGGTGCGCCACTGGCAACGGGAAGGCCGGAGCAGGGGGATCGAGCCGGAAGACCTGCCGTGCCCCAGCCATGCCGGACTGCCCGGCATGACGTGACGCGCCCCCGGGAAAGCCGGGCGGCGGCTGTCCGGCAACGGGTCTTTGCCGGATGTGGCGGAGGAAATACGGGCCTCTTCCCGCCGCGTTCCCGGTTTTTCGGGGCGGCGGGGAGGGGCCTTTTTGTGTGCCCGTGGGGCGCTCGCCCCGCAGTTTCCCGGTGTGCATGGCTGTGGCCCCTTCCTTCCTTTCCCTCCCTCGCGGCGAGGCGCGCGTGCGCGCGGCCTTGGGCGCGCTGGCTTTGCTCTGGCTCGTTTCCGCGCCGCTCGCCTGCCTGCCCGGGCCCTATCCGCTGGCCCCCGGGGAGGTTGCGGGCGCGCTCAGGGCATTTTTTGCCGGCGAGGGCGCGGGAGAGGTGCCCGTGCTCGTGGTGGGCGGCATCCGGCTCGCGCGGGTCACGCTCGCCCTGCTCTGCGGCGGGGCACTGGCCGTGGCCGGCGTGGCCCTGCAAGGGGTACTCCGTAATCCGCTGGCAGATCCCTTCACGCTCGGCATTTCCGCCGGCGCGGCCTGCGGCGCGAGCCTCGCCATCGCCCTTGGCGGGGGCCTCGCGCTGGCACTCGGCCTCTCGCATACGGCCCTTGTGGCCGGCGCGGCCATGTGCGGCGCCATGGTCGCCCTGGCGCTGGCTCTCTGGCTCGGGCGCGGGCGCGGCGCCTTCAGTCGCGAGAGCGTCATTTTGGCCGGCATCGCCGTGGCGGCCTTCCTGGGTGCGCTGGTGGCGCTCGTCAAGGCGCTCAACGAAGAGTCCGTGACGAGCATCGTCTTCTGGATACTGGGCTCCTTTCAGGGCCGCGGCTGGGAAAGCATGCCGCTTTTGCTCGCGGCCCTCGTGCCCGGCCTTGTCTGCGTCGGCCTTTCGTGGCGCAGGCTCGACGTGCTGGCCCTCGGCGGGGAGGAGGCGGCCCACCTCGGTCTCGCCGTGGGCCCGGCGCGCTTCTGGCTGCTCGCCGGGGCGAGCTGCATGACCGCGGGCTGCGTGGCCGTGGCCGGCGTCATCGGTTTCGTGGGCCTCGTGGTGCCGCATGTGCTGCGCCTGCTCATGGGGCCGGCCCACGGGCCCCTGCTGGCCGGGGCCTTTTTCGGCGGCGGCGCGCTTTTGCTGTGGGCGGACGTGGCGGCGCGCTGCGTGCTCGACGGCGGCAGGGAACTCCCCGTGGGCGTGGTCACAGCGCTTTTGGGCGGCCCCTTCTTTGCCCTGCTGGTATGGCGGCGCTGATGGCGGGCGCGCCCCCGCTGGAGCTTATGGGCGTCGCCGCCGGCTATGCCGGGGGGCTTACGCTCTCGGGCGTGACCCTTGCGGTGGCGCCCGGCGAGAACGTCATCCTGCTCGGCCCCAATGGCAGCGGCAAGACCACGCTCTTGCGTTGCGCGGCCGGGGCGCTCCGGCCGCAGCAAGGCTCGGTGCGCCTTGGCGGAGTGGCGGCGCACACTCTTTCCGCCCGGGCGCGGGCCAGGCTGGTGGCCGTGCTGCCGCAGCAGCCGGAGCGGCCCCGGGGCCTTTCCGTGCGCGATTTGGTGCTCTTGGGGCGCTATCCGTGGCTTTCGTGGACAGGCGTTTACCGCTCTGCCGACCATGCGGCGGCCGCGCGCGCCCTCGAGGCCGTGGATGCGGCACATCTTGCCGCCCGCCGGGTGGAAACGCTCTCGGGCGGCGAATGGCAGCGGGCCTTGCTCGCTCGCGCGCTCGCCCAGATGGACGGCGTGGCCGCGCCGCTCTTTTTGCTGGACGAGCTCACCGCGAGCCTCGACCCGGCCCGGGCCGAGGAAGTGTTCGCCCTGCTCGGCGAGCGGCGGCGCGAGGGCGCGGCGCTGCTCCAGGCGGCGCACGACTGCAACCTGGCCGCGCGCCACGCCACGCGCCTCGTTGGCCTCAAGGCCGGGCGCATCCTGTTCGACGGCCCCGTGCGGGCTGTCTTTACCGAGGAGAACCTCAGTGCCCTCTATGACTTGCCCCTCACCGTGTTCCGCCATCCTGACGGCGACATCCCGCAGGCTTTGCCGGCCCTTGTTGCTTGTGCTGTGCCTGCTCCTGCTCCCGCAGTTGCCGGCACTGGCCGCGCCCATTGAAGTCACGGACGACACGGGCCACACCCTCAAGCTGGAAAAGCCCGCGCAGCGCATCATCCCGCTCTACGGGGCTTTTGGCGAAATGCTGCTGGCGCTGGGCTGCGGTGACAGGCTCGTGGCCCGCACGGACGCCGACGCCAGCGTGCCGGAGCTCGCGCAGCTCCCCGCCGTGGGCACGCACATGCGGCCCAATGCCGAGCTCGTGGCCGGCGCGCGCCCCGACCTTGTGCTTCAGATGAGCGGGCGCGGCGAGGCCCTGCTCCAGACCGAGGCCCTGCGCAAGCTGGGCGTGCCGGTGCTGAGCTTCGAGGTCAATTCCTTTGCCCAGCTGTTCCGGGTGATGGAGATCCTTGGCCGGCTCTGCGGCCGCGAGGCCGAGGCGCGGGCCCTTGTGGCGGACTGGAAGGCGCGCCTGGACGCGCTTGCTGCGGCCCATGCGGGCCAGAAGCCGTGGCGCGTCTTCTATGAGGTGCGCTCGCCCGACCTTCTGGCGGCCGGGCGCGGCGGCATCGTGTCGGACATCATCGAGGCGGCCGGGGGCGAGAACGTGGTCAGCGAAAAACGCAAGCTCGCCCGGCTCAACGAGGAAGCCGTGCTCCTGGGCGACCCGGAGGTCTATCTCGTCCAGCGCGGGCCCATGAACCCGGCGCCGCGGCCCCTTGCCGAACGGCCGCATTTTCGCGGGCTCGGCGCCGTGCGCGAGGGCCGCACGCTCGAGGTGGACGAGGCGCTGTTCTCAAGGCCCGGGCCGCGCTCCGTGGAGGCGGCGGAACAGCTCGCCCAATGGCTGAAGGGGCTCAAAAGGCCGGCTGCCGGCACAAAGGGGGAGGGAAAATGAGCGGCACCCTCTATGCCGTGGGCGTGGGGCCCGGCGCGCCGGACCTGCTCACCCTGCGGGCCGTGCGCGTGCTCGGCAAGGTCCCGGTCATCCTGGCCGCGGCCTCACCGCGCAACGACGCCTCGGCCGCGCTTGAGACCGCGCGGCCGCACCTTTCGCCGCAGGCGCGCATCCTGCGCCTCGATTTTCCCATGACGCGCGAGAAGGCGGAACTGCGCGCGGCCTGGCGCAAAGCCGCCCAAACCACGCTGGCCGTGCTTGCCGGCGGCGAGGATGCGGCCTTCCTCACCATCGGCGACCCGCTGATCTACAGCACTTTCGGCTACCTCTTGCGCACGGTGCGCGAGCTCGCGCCGGAAACGCCGGTGGAGGTCATCCCCGGTATCACGTCCTTCCAGGCCACGGCCGCGCGCACGCAGACCATCCTCTGCGAAGGGGAGCAAAGCCTGCGCATCCTGCCCGGCATCCGCCGCGGGGAAGACCTTGCCGCCGATCTCGCCGGGGCCGACATGGCGGTCATCCTCAAGGCCTACCGCAATTTCCCGGCCATCGCGCGGGCGCTGGCGGCCACGGGCCGCGCGGAAGACGCGCTTTTGGCGAGCCATGTGGAACGCCCCGGTACAGAGGTGCGCCGGGGCGTGAGCGAAGAAGACGCCCGGCCACCTTATATGTCGCTTATTTTGAGCGGCCCTTCGCGCGAGGCGGCGCTCGCCGTTGACAACAAGGGCGGAGAAAGCTAGGCTTTCAAAAGCCTTTATTGACAATTACCACTTTTAATGGGGGGGGCAGCGGCTCATAAGCGAGTCGGCGCTCCCCTCTTTTTTATTCACCATCACCAGAGGGGGAGCCATGGAAACTTCCACAAACACTTTGCAGCAGGTGGCGCTGAACGAATTAAACGAAATTTTTGTGATGGGCATGGAAAAGTTCAAAAGTGCTTGTGATAAGCATGCGCCGTTTTGCGTGAGTTCTGCCGGCTATATCAAATATATTCCCGAGCAGTGTTTTGTGACCTACTTTTCGTGGGCGCTGATTGACGCGGGGTTCTCTGTTTTCAACGAGCAGACGGTCGGCTGCCCGGCACAATCCCAAAAAACGCAGCGTTTTGATCTGGTAGCCCGGAGATTCGGCGAAAAAGAGAAAATGATCCAGCTCAAGGTGGAGGCAAAGGGAAATCTGGATGGAAGATATGAAGAAATCCTTTGGGATATTGCGCGAATGGAAAAGTATACCGTGGCCTTCCCGAACCTGGAAGAAAAGGGGCTGCATTTAAATGCGCGCGATAGCGATTTTTCCTCACATTTCAACGCTATTATCACGCAGAACTGGGGGCTCGCCGCATTGTCCAACTGGTGGACGAGCGACGCTCCCGGGGCTCCGAAAGGTCGGGGGAGCAAGTGGGGACTTTTGAAGGAAAAACTTCTTGAGGCGAAAAAGCGTGGCAAGTTCACCGTGCTGAAATCCAAAAATGGCTATAGTATCGATGTCCTCTACGCCTTTTTTGAGGACGGCCCGAAGGACCAGAGCCACGCATAAGCCGGGATGAGTTGCCCGGCTTCAACCCCAACAGCAGAATGGAGGACGTGATGGCGGAATTCCGTTTCGAGAACAACCAGTTGAAGAGCCGGACAGGAAGCACTCTCGGCCGCATCGACCGCAGTGAGGTGCGCGATCGTTCAGGCGCCCTGCTCGTAAAAATCATCAATCAGGACATCCGGGACAGGACGGGCGCGCTGCTGGCGCGCGTCAGGGGCGATGTGGTCGAGGACAGCCATTCCCGCAAGATCGGCAGCATCGTTGGAATCAGAAAGGAAATCGACGGCGCGAATCTGCTTGACCCCATCTATGCGGCCGCGCTCTGGATCTGCTTCATCAGGCGCGGGCTGTAGACCGCGATATGCTCCGGGCCAAGCGCCGTCCTGGGCCTAGCAGATGCGCGGCAGTTGCGCGCCCTCGAGCATGGAGAGCAGGCGCGAGCCGCCGATGCGCGTGCGCAGGGAGACCTGGCCCGCCGGGCCTTCCGTGACCGTGCCGATGCGCGCGGCTTCGCTGCCGTAGGGCGAGGCGCGCATGGCAGCCAGCGCGGCCTCGGCCTTGTCCGCGGGCAGGATGCAGATGAGCTTGCCCTCGTTGGCGAGATAGAGCGGGTCGAGCCCGAGGAAGGAGCAGCCGTCGCGCACGGCCTCGTGGACGGGGAGCGCCGCCTCGTCGACCTGGATGCCCACGCCGGACTGTTCGGCGATCTCGTTGAGCGTGGTGGCGAGGCCGCCGCGCGTGGGGTCGCGCAGTGTGTGCACCTCGCCGCAGGCCGTGATGATGGCGTGCACCATATCGGCGAGCGGCGCGGAATCCGAGCGCACGTCCGTAAGGAAGGAAAGATCCTCACGGCTCGCCATGATGGTGAGCCCGTGGTCGCCGAGGCTCCCGCTCACGAGCACCGCGTCGCCCGGGCGCGCAGCATGGCCCGAGGGCACGGGATGGGCGTAGATCTCGCCCACGCCGGAGGTATTGATGAAGATCTTGTCGCAGGCCCCGCGCGGCACCACCTTGGTGTCGCCGGTGACGATGGCGACGCCGGCGCTCCTCGCGGCCTGGCCCATGTCCCTGGCCACACGCTCCAGCGTCTCGAGGGGCAGCCCCTCCTCAAGGATGAAGGCGCAGGTGAGCCAGCGCGGGCGCGCGCCGAGCATGGCGACATCGTTGACCGTGCCGTGCACGGCCAAGGTGCCGATGCTGCCGCCCGGGAAAAAAAGCGGCGTGACCGTGTAAGAATCCGTGCTCATGGCGAGCGGCCCCCGCACCGGGGTGAGCTCGGCCGCGTCGTCCAGCCGTTCGAGGAGCGGGTTGGTGAAATGGCGCAAGAAGCACTGGCTCACCAGCCGCTGGGAGGCGAGGCCGCCGCTGCCCGCATCCAGAAGAAGACAATCGTCCATGAGAGGTCCTTATGGGCCGCGCCGTGCGGTCAATGCGCGGCGTACTTGAAATAGGCCGCGCAGCTCCCCTCGGTGGAGACCATGCAGGGCCCCACGGGCGAGGCCGGCGTGCAGGCCTTGCCGAAGAGCGGGCACTCGGGCGGCGTGATGCGGCCGCGAAGCACCGCCCCGCAGCGGCAGCCCGGGAGCGGCGGCGTTTCGGCAAGCGCGATGCCGAAGCGCGCCGTGGCGTCGAAATCGGCCAATTCCGGCCTCAAGCCAAGCCCGCTTTCAGGGATGCGGCCAAGGCCGCGCCAGAGCGCGTCGCCGGGCGCGAACACCTCGTCCATGAGGGCGCGGGCGCGGGCATTTCCGCCGTCGGCCACCGCGCGGGGATAGGCGTTGACCACGGCCGGTGCGCCGTCGCGCCGCATCTCGGCCATCTCGCAAAGCGCCAGCAGGATGTCCGCCGGGGCGAAACCGCCCACGGCGGCGGGGACCTTGTGTTCCGCCGCCAGGAAGCGGAAGGGGGAAAGCCCGAGCACGGTGGCCACATGCCCGGGCAGGAGGAAGGCCTCCACCTTGCATTCCGGGTCAGCGGCGAGAGCCCGCAGGGCCGGCGGCACGAGCTTGTGCATGGAGAGTACGGAGAAGTTTTTGAGCCCCTGTGCCCGCGCTGCCAGCACGGAGGCCGCCACCGTGGGCGCCGTGGTCTCGAAGCCCACGCCGGCGAAGACCACCGCGGCACCGGGATTTTTGGCGGCGAGGCGCACAGCGTCCAGCGGGGAATAGACGATCTCCACGCGCGCGCCGGCCGCCTGGGCGTGCTTGAGCGAGCGGCCCCCCGGGCCGGGCACGCGCAAAAGGTCGCCGAAGGTGGCGAAGATCACGCCGTCGCGCCCCGCGAGGTCGAGCATGGCCGCCACTTCGGCGTCATGCGTCACGCAGACCGGGCAGCCCGGCCCCGAGAGATGGGTGACGGAGGCGGGCAACAGCGAGCGCAGGCCGCTCTGGAAGATGGAAACGGTATGCGTGCCGCAGACTTCCATGAAGCGCAGGCTTGCGCCGTCAAGGGCGGCCTCGAGCCGGCGCAGGAGTCCGGCGCAGAGTTCCGGGTCCTGCACCGCGGCTTCGAGGCGGGCGCCGGGGTCGTGCTGCGTCTCGTCCATGGCTTACGCGAGGGGCGCCAGGTGTTCCATGCCCGTCTCCACGGGGAGGCCGCACATGAGGTTCGCGTTGGCGAGCGCCTGNCCGGCCGCGCCGCGGCACANNTTGTCGATGACGGACAGGATGACGAGGCGCCCGGTGCGCGCGTCCACGNCGAGNCCGATGTCGCAGAACATGCTGCCGCGCACNTGCCGCGTTTCGGGGAGGCTCCCNGCCGGGAGCACGCGCACCCAGGGGCTGGCCTCCCAGGTGCGGGNAAAGGCGNCNTGCGCCTCCTCCAGCGTGAGGCCNGGNTTCTTGATAGTNGTATAGATGGTGGAGAGGATGCCGCGGTTCATGGGCACGAGATGCGGCGTGAACTCNAGCCGCACGTCCTCGCCGGCCACGCGCGAGACCTCCTGCTCCATTTCCGGNGTGTGCCGGTGCCGGGGGAGGCCNTAGGCGCGGAAATTGTCCGACACTTCGCAGAAGAGCGTGGGNACGGNNGCCTTGCGGCCCGCGCCGCTNGCNCCGGACTTGGAATCCACGATGATGCCGCCNGGCTCCACNAGNCCGTTCTTGAGCGCGGCGTACAGGCCGAGGATGACCGAGGTGGGATAGCAGCCCGGGTTNGCCACGAGCNTGGCGCGGGANATCTCNGCCGCNTANAGCTCGGGCAGGCCGTAGACCGCNCGGGGNANCACNTCGCGGCAGNTGTGGGGCGCGCCGTACCACTCCTCATAAACTCCGGCGTCGTGCAGGCGNAAATCGGCGGAAAAATCCACCACCTTGACGCCGGCCTCGAGCAGGGGCGGNGCGAGGCGCATGGCNGTGCCCGCCGGNACGGCCATGAACACGAGGTCGCACTTTTTCGCGGCCTCTTCGGCGTCGAACACGCTGATGACCACNTCCGCCCCGGGGAGATGGCGCAGGAAGGGATAAAAATCCCCCAGGCGCNTGCCNGCCTCGGCNCGCGAGCAGGCCAGCNTGAGNCGCATGGCCGGNTGCGCCGTCAGAAGGCGCGCCAGCTCCATGCCCGCATAACCGCTGATGCCCACAAGGCCCACATTGATGCTTTTCATGGCACTCCCGCCCNTTGAGTCAGGAAANNAAAGNCCCGCGCGCCGGTCAGGCGNCNGCGCCCTTGCCNGCGNCNNCNGANNCCGCCTTGGCGTCGCTGTTGATGACGAACTTGAGGTGCAAATCGCAGAGNATCTGGTCGAGNAGCGCGCGCTCCTTGGCGTTGAGCCCGCCCTCGGTCTTCTGGCGNAGCATNTCCAGTACGTCGATNTTGTGCCGCGCGAGCAGAAGGTCGCGCGTCACGCGGCCGGTGGCCGGNTCCGGCACTTCGCCGAGGCCCACCAGCGCGGCCGAGGCCAGCGAAATGATGAACGCGGAAAAGGTCACTTCGGGCATGGGGCTCGGGCCCGCNCANGCNCCGGAACAGGCNCCGCANCCTTCCTTGCNGGCGCCCTGGGAACTGGTCTTGTCAGTCATGAGAACCTCGTTGGCCGACGGTTNGCCGCGANCGCGGTTTCGCNCNCGGCTCCCCAAAACATAAGGCCTCNCCCGCGCGAGGCAAGGCCTAGCTGCGGANGCCGGCCCGGGCNGGGATGATGCCGGGCCCNAGCTCCAGCGCGGCCCGGTAGGCGCTCATGGCCGTTTCGAGATAATCGCGCGCCGCGGAATAGCCGCCCATGCCGATGAGGCCNCGGTCGAGNGCGTAAAGCCCGGCGAGCGCGTCGGCCCAGTCCACCCAGCCCATGTGGCCGATGCGCACGATGCGGCCCTTGAGCTGGTCCTGNCCGCCGGCCATGCACACGCCCCAGTCCTCCATGGCGAGGCGNAGCACNTCGCCGCCATTGACGCCNTCNGGNAGCCACACGCTGGTGAGGCCCCAGGCGAAATGNTCCTTNGCGAGCGGNGNNAGCCCCATGGCCGCCGTGCCNGCGCGNACGAGCATGGTGAGCGCCCACTGCTTGGTGTANANGAGGTCGAGGCCGTTCTCNAGCAGCATGTCGAGGCTCGCGTCCAGCCCGACGATGAGGTTGACGGGCGTGGTGAAGAGCGTCTGGCCCTTGAGCACGTTGTCGCGCTCNCGCGGCAGGTCNAAATAAAAGCAGCCCGGCCGCGTGGCCTCGGCCTTTTTCCAGGCGCGCGGCGAGAGCGCCAGCAGNGCGAGCCCNGGNGGCAGCATGAGGCCCTTTTGCGAGCCGGTGAGCAGNCAGTCGAGCTTCCAGTCGTCCATGGGGCAGGGCGAGATGCCCACGGCNGAGATGCCGTCCGCCACCANNAGGGCCTCGCGNCCGACCATGAGGTCNGCCACCTGGCGCACGGGNTGCANNACGCCCGTGGANGTCTCGCAGACCTGGATGAGCACGCCCTTGATGGACGGGTCGGCGTCGAGCGCGGCGGGCACGTCCTCGGGGCGCACGGCCTCGCCCCACGGCACGCGCAGGCTCGCCACGGCAAGGCCGCGCGAGGCCGCGATGTTGCGCCAGCGCTCGCCGAACTTGCCGCCCTCCACCACCAGCACCTTGTCGCCCGGCTCGAAGAGCGAATACACGGCCGCGGTCATGGCGCCCGTGCCCGAGCAGGAAAGCGGAAGCACCGGCCCCTCAGTGCCGAAGAGCAGGCGCAGCTTTTCCTGCACGCGACGCATGATCCCGGCGAACTCACGCTTGCGGTGGTGGATCATGTCCTGCGCGAGGGCCAGGCGCACGCGCTCGGGCAGCGGGGTGGGGCCGGGGGTGAGCAGGCGGACTTTGTTGAACATGGTGTCTCCGGGCTTGGCCGCTCAGTCGAAGCGGACGATGCGGCATTTGAGGTAGGCCGTTTCGGGCATGGCCACATGCACGGGATGGTCAGGCCCTTGCGCGCCGGTATAGAGGAGGCGCGCCGGGCGCCCGAGCTTCGCCGAGGCGTGGGCTATTGAGCGCCCGAGCTCGGCCCCGTCGAGGTGGTGCGAGCAGGAGGACGTGGCGAGCACGCCCCCGGGCGCGAGCAGGCCCGCGGCCAGAAGGTTGATCTTGCGGTAGGCGGCGACGCCCTGGGCCGCGTCCTTCCTGCGCTTGATGAAGGCCGGCGGGTCAAGGCTTATGAGCGAAAAGCGCCGGCCGGCCTCCGCCAGTTCGCCAAGGCGCTGGAAGGCGTCGCCCAGCATGGTCTCCACGGGCACGCCCGGGGCGTTGGCCGCCATGTTGCGGCGGGAAAGCGCAAGTGCCGGCTCCGAGGCGTCGAGAAAGGTCACGGAGCGGGCGCCATGTGCCGCCGCCGTGACGCCGAAGCCGCCCACATAGGAAAAAATGTCCAGCACGTCCGCGCCTTTGGCATAGCGGGCGAATTCGCGCCGGTTGGCCCGCTGGTCATAGAACCAGCCGGTCTTCTGGCCCTGCGCCGCCGCCACGGTGAAGCGGCAGCCGTTTTCCGGCACTTCGAGAAATTCCGGCACAGGCCCGGAACTCTCCGGCAGACGGGAAAGCCCTTCCAGGCCGCGGGCCGGGATGTCGCTGTCAAAGCGCAGGGAAGCGGGATGCACGAGCTCCTCGAGGGCGCGTACGATGAGCTCCCGGCGTGCTTCCATGGCCGCCGTGCCCAGCTGGAGCGTTAGGTGGGCGCCGTAGCGGTCGATGACGAGGCCAGGGAGGTAATCGCCCTCGCCGTGGCAGAGACGGTACCACGGTTCGGAAAAATACTGCTCCCTCGCCGCCAGCGCCGCGGCCAGCCGTTCGCGCAGGAGGCTTTCGTCCAGCGGGATGCCGGGCCTTTTGCTGTGCAGCCGCCCGCAGATGAGCGAAGCCGGGTTGACGCAGAGGCTGCCGAGCGCCTTGCCGCGCGCGTCCAGCAGGGTGGCCTCCTCGCCGGGGGCGAAGTCCGTGAGCGGGGTCTTTTTGGTGTCCACCTCGTTGGAGAAGACCCAGAGGTGCCCCGCGCGGATGCGGCGGTCTTCATCCTTTTTAAGGACAAGGCTGCGCATCCTAGCGGCCCCCGCTCCCGACCTGGCGCATGGCCTGCCCCAGAGTGAGCGGCCCGGGCGTGGCCTCGGCGCTCACGAGCGCCCCGGCATTGCCCTCGCCCACGGTGACGATGGCTTCCAGCAGGTTGAAGGACTTGCGCGCGGTCAGGGCGAGCGTGCCCGGCCGCTCCACAAAGGTCTCGAGCGCCGCGCGCAGGGCCGCGTTTTCCGGCGTGGGCCCGGAGCAGAAGCGGGCGAGGCCCACCTTGAGGACCATCATGGCCGCTTCCGCCGAGGGCATGAAGCTCGCTGCGAGCCGCGGCAAAAGCCCCGCATCGGTGTAGCGCAGCGAGGCGCCCGAATAGGTGCCGCGCAGGGCGGCGAGCTCGGCGCCATAGCCCTGCGGGTCGAGCGTGAAGGCATAGGCCACGGTGCAGAGCTCGCGGGCGGCGATGGTGCCGCTGTGCTGCTCCGGCCCGGACGGGCCCGCGCCCGTGCCGCGCACGGCGAGCGTGGCGTCGAGCGCGAGCGTGGAGAGGCCGGGCAGCGCGAAGCCCCCAGCCTGCTCAAGCGGCGCCGTGGGCATGGAAAAGCCCTCGATGGCGAGCTCCTGATCCAGCGGCTTCGTGGCGCGCCAGGTGAGGGCGGCGCGCTCGAGCTTGAGGTCGCTGCCTGCCGGGGCGTCCGCGATGGGCACGACAAGGCCGGTGAGGACGCAGGAGCCGGCCAGCGGCTCGGGGCCGGACAAGGCGGTCTTGAGGGCTTCCTGAAGCCGCTTTTCCGAGACCGTGGGCCGGGCGAGCTCCTCCAGGAGCGGCCGCAGCAGCGCCTTTTCCGGCAGGGCGATGGCCTCCTCGCGCAGGGAGGCGATGCTGACGGCCTGCCCGTCCGGCAGATCGCAGCGGATGCCGCGCGCCTCCTGCTCGGCCATGTGGCGGCGCTCGAGGCCGCGCGTGAGAAATTCCGCGCAGCTCAGGGAAAGGCTTTCGTCGCTTTGCGGCGCGTCCATGGCGAGGGCGAGGCCGCTTACACGAGAGTTCGCCACGGCGAAGCCATAGAGCCAGTCGAGGGCGTCAGGCATACTCCCGGCGGGGCGGCCTGTGAGGAGGACGCGCAAAAGGGCGCCGTCCACGGCCACGTCATTGGCCGCGGCGTCCGTGGCGGAAAGATTCATGGCAAGGCCTGGCTCGGCCACCGCGCAGGTGAGCTCCCGGGCGTCCATGCTGTCGGCCACGGGGATGAGCTCCGCGCCGGGCTCCCCTGTCGGCAGGAGGAAGCGCGCGAGCGGCGTGGTCAGAAGCATGCCGCGCACGGTGAGCCGCAGCTTGAGCTCTTCGGCGGTGGAGAGGAAGCTGCCCCGGCTAGCGCCGCCGTCGCCCGTGAGCGCACCCTGAAGGCGCACAGTGCGCAGCGTGAGCTCGCGCGAGGGGAGGGAAAACTGCACTTCTTCCACTTGCGGTTGTTCAAGGGCGATGCCCCGGTCGGCGAGCGCCGCGGGGAGCCCGGCCAATTGGCGGCGCGCGGCGTCCTCCACAAAGCCCGGGGCGAGCGCGCAGGCGAGGCCGGCTAAGGCCGCCAGAAGCACGAGGACGACGATGGCCGCGCGGCGGGGAAGATTCTTCATGGATTCCTGTCCTCGGCATCCTGCGGCCGGTGCGCAGAAAGGTTTGGCGGGCCTTGGGTGCACCGGGGGGCTTGTCCCACGGCGGGGCGCATGGTAAAAGCGGCGTTTATGCCGGTGGCGGCGCAAGACGCCGGGGGCCTGTGGCCGATGCCCGCAGGCCGGCACCCGCGCAGCCAACCCCGGGCAGCCGTGCCGGGCTGTTCATAAAATGCCCTGCGCCGCGCGTCAAGCAAGGCCCGTTGAGGAAGAGGGAGCCCACATGACCGACTCTGGCGCCGACCAGCACCGCCCGCTTGCGGACAGCCCCGAAGCATCGGGCGCGCGTGCCGGAACCGGGGCTCCCGCTGCCGCCGCGCCCGAGGACGGAGCCAGCCACCGGGGGCGGGGCGAGAAGGGCGAATCGCGCGGCCTGAGCGTGCCCGACATCTGCCTTGACGCCGGGGAAGAGGCGGAGTTCATCCATCCCGCCGACCTCGCCGACCATCTCGAAAATCTCAGTCTCGAAAAGCGCGTCTGCGCGCTCAGGCACATGTCCACCGAGGATGCGGCCGAGGCCTTGGCCGAGCTCGAGGGCAACGCGGCCGTGGACGTGCTCGAGAATCTCGACGCGGACGTGGCCGCGCAGATCATCGCCGAGATGGCGCCCGACGACGCCGCCGACGTGCTCGACGAGCTCGACGAGGAGCACCGCGATGTCCTCCTCGAACGGCTCACCCGCGAAGATTCCGAAGAGCTCCGCAATCTCCTCAATTTCGACCCGGACTCCGCCGCCGGCGTCATGAACACGGAGATCATCCTGCTCGAGCATGATCTCACAGTGGACGAGGCCATCGCGCATATCCGGCGCGAGATGTACGCCGACAAGGAGAGCCCCTATTACGGCTATGTGGTGGACGACCACGATATGCTCGTGGGCGTGCTCTCCCTGCGTGACCTCATGCTGGCGCGGCCCGGCACCGTGGTGGGCGATGCGGTTTCGGGCCAGAACGTGGTCAGCGTCACCTATGACACGGACAAGGGCGAGGTGGCGAACCTGCTCTCGCACTACAATTATCTCGCCATGCCCGTGGTGGACTACGAGGGCCACATCATGGGCGTCGTCACCTATGACGACATCATGGACATCATCCACGATGAGGCCAGCGCCGACATGCTTGGCATGGTGGGCGCGGACCCGGAAGAGAGCGTGGACACGCCGTGGCTCGAGAGCGTGCGCAAGCGCCTGCCCTGGCTCGCCGTGAACATGCTCAATTCCGCGCTGTCGGCCTCGGTGGTCTACATGTTCGAGGGCACCATCGCGCAGATGGCCGTGCTCGCCGTGCTCATGCCCATGGTGGCCAACCAGGCCGGCAACACGGGCCAGCAGGCGCTGGCCGTCATGATCCGCCAGCTCGCCACCGACCGCTTCGACCACCGCAAAGCCTGGAAGGCGGTCTTGCGCGAGGGCAAGATCGGCCTCGCCACCGGCCTCTTCATGGCGCTGGCCTCCTTTCTCGGCGCCTGGTGGTTCACGGGCAACCTGATGGTCGGCGGCGTCATGGGCGGCGCCATCCTCTGCGACATGTTCCTCGGGGCCGTGGCCGGGGGCTCTATCCCGCTCATCTTCCGCGCGCTGGGGCGCGACCCGGCGCAGGCCTCGAGCATCTTCTTGACCATGCTCACGGACGGCGCGGGCTTCTTCATCTTCCTGGGGCTTGCGTCGCTGATACTTTTTTGATAATAGCAGTATGAGGAGGCTGTCATATACCGTGTGGCCTCACCATACACAAACTCACACCGCTGGCTCCACCGGCAGGCGCCGCTCCCAAACTCTCCCTTGTCATGCCCTTCAATGGTTATCAGTATCGGGATTGCGTCGCCTTTAGGCACGTCGTCGGCATTTCTCTTGGCGGCGATAAGCAAGTATTTTTTATGGATTGCCTCCTTTTTCGGCACAAGGCTCGCTGGTCGGCAAAAGACGAAGTCCTTCCCTGCGGCGCCGTGGTGGCGGCAATGTGCACTGCGGATATGACAATCACGGCCGGGCTCATCGGGTTCGGGTGGGACCCGTATGGAGCAGGGTTTGGCCACCCGGGTCGGCTTTGTGGGCGACTTTTTCTTTCGTAAAAAGCTTGTGTTCTGAAGTATGGAAGAGGCTTTTCCACCGCAGGAGGGTTGAATGCAGGGGAGATTTTCGGCAGCCGTACATGGCGTTGAGTATTTTATTGACGCCTTGGGCTTTAAAAGGTTTGCCTTTGCTCTTTCATTTCTCGTGGTTCTGGCTGCCGTCATCAGGGCGAGTACTACGGGTCTGTTTTATGACGAGGCATTTACCTACCTTCACTATGCGCGTGTGGGGAATTTTTTGGGGGGAGGCCAAGTATTAAATAACCATCCATTAAACACGATACTTATATATATCTTAGAGGTGGTGAGCGGGGATAGATATAATGATTTTATCATCAGATTGCCAAATTTAATATTTTATGGATTTTATTGTTATGGTGCATACCTTATTTCTTTCAAATTGAAATTTAGATATTTAATATTTTCATTATTCATACTTAATTATTCCTTATTTCAATTTTTTTATCAAGCGCGGGGATACGGGATTGCAACTTCGTGCATTATGCTTGCCTGTTATTTTTTTATTGAATTCATTAATAATGAGGTGCGTTCTAAATTTGACTGTTTCATTCTTTTTTCCTCCCTCGCCGTCTTGGCGAATGGAATATGCATTTATATTACCGCATCCCTCTTGATTGCCTGTTATTTTGGCAATCGTTCTTTTTTCTATATCAAAAATTATATATATGAAATTATAATTTATTGTTCCGTATGCATTGGCATGGGATGTTTCATGTTTTATGTGACGAGAGCAGGGTACCCCATTCATTCTGGGGGATATGAAATGTTTTTTTTGGGAATTGGAAATGAGATTTTTTTTAAAGTGAAATTTCTTTCACTTATTTTCAGCGTAAGTATATGTGCAGTTCTATGTTATTCGCTTCTTTTCGGCCAGAAGCCTCTTTTTACCTACGCGTGCGTAATATATGTGATGCTTGCTGTGGCCGGACATCTTGCCACAGGGCGTGGGTTCCCCATAGACAGAGTGCTTTTACCTTTTTACCCATTGGTGATATGTGCCGTTGCATATGGTATCCAGTCTTTAAAGATACATAAATATATCTCATTTTTCTGCATACTCATACTATCTATAACTTTTCTTTCCCAATTCTTTTTGATTAGAGAGACGTATATGAGTGGGATTTCGAAGAGAGATGAAGTCCGTGCATATTTGTTTTCAAATGCATTACCCCTTACTGATGATATGAAAAAAAATATTAGCACCATAATTAATGGGCATCCAAGTGGAGATTATTATTTTGAAAAATATAAATATTTAAAAAATAAGTATAATAAAGAAAATTAATGTTTTTATAGAATATGGTAAATAAATACATATTTTTAAAATATCTGAATACATAAATTAGATAGCAGTTTATGTGTCAATTTATAAATTGATATACTATAACTCCATGTGCTTTTTAGTTAAATTTTTTTCGAAGGTACTTTCCTCTTTGTTCCCGGACCTGACTTTCTGTTTATGCGGGTAGGCGTGAGGCCACCCAATGAAGACGAAATATATTCAGAAACACGCCATTGTCTACTCCTTGCTGGACACGAGAATGTCCCGCGCCTATCATTAAAAACGGCAGACGGAGGGGCGTGAGCCCGGTTTGTGCGAGGATGCATTCGTGAGGCGGCACATGGCATTTTTCCCCAAGGCACGGTGGCTCGTCATTGGGATTTGTGCGCTCGCCTGCGTGGGTGTCGCTGCATGGGGCTGGCATCTTTATACTGGCCACACGCACGGGGGCCTCGTCCTCTTCGGCAATGTGGACATCCGCCAGGTGGACCTCGGCTTCCGCGTGGGCGGGCGCATCGAGTCCGTGCTTGTGGACGAGGGCGACACAGTGGCCGCGGGAGAGCCGCTGGCCAGGCTGGATGCGGACATCCTGCGCCAGCAGCGCGACCAGGCGGCCGCCCGGCTCGCCGGCCAGAAGGCCGACCTCGCGAGGCTTGAGCGCGGCTACCGCGCGGAAGAGGTCGCCCAGGCGCGCGCTCAGGTGGCGGCGGCCAGGGCCGTGGCCGAAAACGCGGCCATCAATCTCCAGCGTGTCACCGCCATGCGCCAGAGCAACGCCATCTCGCAGAAGGAGCTCGACAATGCCCGCGCTGCCGACCGGGAGGCCGCGGCCCGCCTGCGCTCCAATGAGGACCAGCTCGACATGCTCCTCTCCGGCTACCGTGAGGAGGACGTGCTCGCCCAGCGCGCCGCCGTGGCCGCGGCCGAGGCCGGCCTGCGCCGGGCGGAGATTGACCTTGCCGACGGTGTGCTCCGCGCGCCGCAAAAGGGCGTTATCCTCACCCGGGCGCGCGAGGCCGGGGCCATCGTGCAGCCGGGGCAGACGGTGTATACGCTCACCCTCACCGAGCCTGTCTGGCTGCGCGCCTATGTGGACGAGCCGAACCTCGGCAGGATCAGGCCCGGCATGCCCGTGCGCGTGGCCGTGGACGCGGCGCCGGGCAAGACCTTTCCGGGCACGGTGGGCTTCATCTCGCCCACGGCGGAATTCACGCCCAAGACCGTGGAGACGCGCGAGGTGCGCACAGCCCTGGTCTACCGGCTGCGCGTGCGGGCTGAAGACCCGGAAAATGTCATGCGCCAGGGCATGCCCGTGACCATCTTTGTGGATACGGCCGCGCCATGACGACGGAGCAGGCGGCGCCCGCGCAAGCCTTTGAGAACGCCGCCGCCATCGTCCTGGAGGGCGTGCGCATGGACTTCGGAAGCGGGAAGCAGCGCAAGGCCGCCCTCAGGGGCGTCTCGGCCAGCATCCCCGCCGGGCGCATCACCGGCCTTGTGGGGCCGGACGCCTCGGGCAAGACCACGCTCATGCGCCTGCTCGCCGGGCTCATGGCGCCCACGGGCGGCAGCGTGCGCATTTTCGGCGTGCCTGTGGACGAGCTCTTGAGGCGCGCGCCCAACAGTATCGGCTACATGCCGCAGCGCTTCGGCCTCTACGAAGACCTCAGCGTCATGGCGAACCTTGAGCTCTACGCAAGCCTGCGCGGCGTGGAGGGGGCGGCGCGCGAGGCGCTTTTTCGGCGGCTGCTCGCCTTCACGGCGCTCGCGCCCTTCACGGAGCGGCTGGCCGGGCGGCTCTCCGGCGGCATGAAGCAGAAACTCGGCATCGCCTGCGCGCTTTTGGGCGCGCCGCGCCTGCTCCTTCTGGACGAGCCGGGCGTGGGCGTTGACCCGCAATCGCGCCGCGAGCTCTGGAGCATGGTGCAGGAGCTCTCCAAAGGCGGCATGACCGTGCTTTGGTCCACCTCCTACCTCGACGAGGCCGCGCGCTGCCCCGGGGTGGTCATGCTGGACAACGGGGCCACGCTCTTCGCCGGGCCCCCGCAAGAGCTTACCCGCAGGGCGGAGGGCCGTGTCTTCCTCATCCGCGACCGGGATACGGGGGCCGAGGCGGGGAACGCCCACCGGGAGGAGCTGGCGTACTGGACCATGAAGCCCGGCGTCATCGACGCGCTCATTCAGGGGAGTTCCCTGCGCGTGGTGCTCGCCGCTGACGCGCCCCCGGGCCTTAAGGAAGAAGTCCTCGCCAGGGGCGGCGAGCCCGTGGCGCCCAGGCTGGAAGACGCCTACATGGGCGCGGTGGGCGGCATCGACAAGCGGCCGTCGCCGTACGGAAGGCTCCCGGGGGCTGCCGGGGGAGCGCCCGGGGCGGCATCGCCCCCATCGGGTCCGCGCATCGTGGCCAACCGCCTGACCCGTAAGTTCGGCGACTTCGTGGCGGCCCGCGACATCAGCTTTACGGTGGGCGCCGGCGAGATCTTCGGCCTGCTCGGGCCCAACGGCGCGGGCAAGTCCACCACCTTCCGCATGCTCTGCGGGCTGCTCAGGCCCACCTCGGGCGACTGCGCCGTGGACGGGGTGGACCTTTTGCGCTCGGGCAGCGCCGCGCGCGAGCGCCTGGGCTACATGGCGCAGAACTTTTCCCTCTATCCCGACATCACGGCCCGGGAAAACATCGCCATTTTCGCGGATCTGTACGGGCTCTCCCCCAGGCGGCGAGACGCGCTCCTGCCCCGGCTCGCCGACGCGCTGGACCTCACGCCGTGGCTCAAGGCCCGCACGGGCACCCTACCGCTGGGGCTCAAGAAACGGCTGGCGCTCCTCTGCGCCACGCTCCACGAGCCACCGGTGCTCTTTCTGGACGAGCCCACCTCCGGCGTGGACGTGCGCACGAGGCGCGATTTCTGGAAGCATATCTCCGCGCTCACCGCGGCCGGCGCGGCCGTGCTCGTGACCACGCACTTCATGGAAGAGGCCGAATACTGCGACCGCATCGCGCTCATCTACCGCGGTTCCATCATCAGCGTGGGCACGCCGGACGAGCTCAAGGCGGAGGTCACGGACATGAGGGATCCCACGCTGGAGGACGCCTTCATCGCCCATATCGAGCGCTATGACCGGGAGCACCCGATCTAGGCCTCGCTTGACGCCGGCGCGCCCGTGGCCTAGTGTGCCGCCATGCCTTCGCTCTTCACCTACATGGCGCTCATCGTTGGGGTCAACTGGCTCTTTGTGGTCACGCCGCTCCTGGAACTGCCCAACGGCGAACTGTGGTCCCCGGCGTCGCTCATCGTGGGCTTTGTCTTCGTGGTGCGGGATTTCGCGCAACGCCGTGTCGGCCACCATATCCTCTGGGCCATGCTCGTGGGCTGCGCCGTGAGCTGGTGGATGGCCTCGCCGGAGCTCGCGCTGGCCAGCGCCGCGGCCTTTGCCGTGGGCGAATTGGGCGACTGGGGGCTTTTCACCTTCACCCGCAAGCCCTTTTCGCAGCGCATCCTGCTCTCGAGCCTTCTGGGTGCGCCGCTGGACAGCCTCGTCTTCCTGCTGCTCATCGGCATCGCCTCGGCCGAGGGCATCGTGGCCATGAGCCTGTCCAAGCTGGCGGGCGCCTTTGTGGTCTTCTTCCTGGTGCGCCGCCGCGAGCGGCGCGAGGCCATGCCGGGCGCAGCCCCGGCGTAGGTATCAGAAGTCCGGAATTTCCGCTTTCGCCGCTTCGTCCGGGTAGAGCGCGGCGATGCCGGCCGCATAGGGCGCAAAGCGGTCTTCCAGGATGGCCGCGCGCGCCCCGCGCATGAGGTCGAGAAAATAGGTCAGGTTGTGCAGGGAGTTGAGCCGGAAGGACAGAAGCTCCTTGCTCACGAAAAGGTGCCGCAGATAGGCGCGCGAGAAGGTGCGGCAGGTGTAGCAGCCGCACGCCGGGTCGAGCGGGCCTTCATCTTCGGCATATTCCCGCCTCTTGATGTTGATCTTGCCTTCGGACGTGTAGAGCGTGCCGTTGCGCGCGTTGCGCGTGGGCAGAACGCAGTCGAACATGTCCACCCCGGCCTGGATGCCGAGCACGATGTCGAGCGGCGTGCCCACGCCCATGAGGTAGCGGGCCTTGCCTTCGGGCAGCAGCGGCGCCGTCATGCGCAGCATGGCGTGCAGCTCGGCCTTGCTTTCACCCACGGAAAGGCCGCCGATGGCATAGCCGTCAAAGTCGAGCGCCCTAAGCTCCTCCGCCGAACGCCGGCGCAAATCTTCAAAAAAGCCACCCTGCACGATGCCGAAGAGCAGGTTCGGCCCCGAGCCCGCGGGCCACGCCGCGCGCGCCCGCGCCGCCCAGCGCGTGGTAAGGCCCACGGAGCGCTCGGTATAGGCGTAGTCCGCGCCATAGGGCACGCATTCGTCGAGGGCCATCATGATGTCGGAATGGAGATTGCGCTGGATCTTCACCACCGATTCCGGGGTGAAGAGGTGGCGCGAGCCGTCGAGGTGCGAGCGGAACTCCACCCCCTCCTCGCGGAGCTTGCGCAAGCCGCTCAGGCTGAAGACCTGGAAGCCGCCGCTGTCCGTCAGGATGGCCCCGGGCCAGGAGGCGAAGCGGTGCAGCCCGCCCATCCGCGCGATTCGCTCGTCGCCCGGGCGCAGATAGAGGTGATAGGTATTGCCAAGGATGATGGGCGCGCCGATGGCCGTCAGGTCGTCGGGCGCCAGCGCCTTGACCGAGCCCACGGTGCCCACGGGCATGAAGATGGGCGTGGGGATGACGCCGTGGGCGGTGGCGAGGCGCCCGGCCCGGGCCGCGCCGTCCTGGTGTTCCAGTGTAAAGACAGGGTGAGCCATGGGCGCGAGACTAGCCGCAAGCGCGCCCGCGCGCAAGCGCCGCGTTGCCGGGCGCACGCCGTCACAACCTGCGGGGCGCCCGCTTCACTCTGCCTCCACCACGGGGATGCGCCCCTTGAGCGCCCCGGGGAGCAGCTTCACGAGCGCGGAGAGGCGCTGGTAGTCCTCGCCTTCGCGGTGCTTGAGGATCTGGCAGATCTTTTCCTTCCAGCAATGCGTGGCCGCCGTGGGCATGGGGCAGTCGAGCTGCCACATGGGGTTGTTTTCTATGCTGAACAGCAAAAATTCTTCCCATTCGGGCGTGGCGATGCCGGCGAGCTCGCAGAGCAGGCTGAAGGGCATGGGCGTTTTCGCGTCCCACGGCCATGCCCAGGCGAGCGGCAGGGTGTCGCCGCTGGCCCAGCCCGGGAGGGACTCGTTGGCCGGGATCTCCTTCTGGCAGCGAACGACGCGGATGAAGTTCTCCCACGCGAGGCGCGCGCCGTGCGCGGGCAAATGCCCCTTTCGGTTGCGCAAGAAGCCCCAGGGCTCGTCATGGGTGACGAGGCGGAACACGTAGGAGACGCCCTCCTGCGCGGGTTTTGCCAAATCTATCCACAGGATGCCGCGCGGCCCTTCCGGCTGCGGCGAGAAGCGGCGCATGCCCTCCTTTTGCAGGCCCTCCCAGGCGTCGGCATTTTTCTCCCACGGGTCATAAAAACCCAGGGCCACGGCGGTGGCGCGCTGCTCGCCGTCCTCCAGCACGGGGAGGCCGTCCCCGCGCCGGAGCGTGAAGCTGCCCAGCGGGCGCCCGCTGACCACGGCCTCCCAGAAGTTTTCCACATCCTGCGCGGACCAGTTGAAGCCGGCCGAATCAGCCTTGAGCGCGATCTTCTGCTCGCCGGCGTCCGGGCAGTTCACCTTCCAGGCGGCCACTTCCTCAAGGTCGAGGGCGCGTTGCGTGTTGACGGCGGCCATGGTCAGGCCCCCATATACGCGGGCTTTTCCTCCCCCACGCTGGTGGGCGGCGTGTGGCCCGAATAGAGGGTGGTCGCGTCCGGGAGAGTGAGGATGCGGTCCATGATGCTGGCGTACAGGTCGCGCTCGTTGCCCCCCGGGAAGCGCGTGATGCCCGGGCCGCCCCTGAAGATGGTGTCGCCCACGAAGGCCGCGTTTTCCGCCGCGCTGTAAAAGGTGACGGAATCCGGCGTGTGCCCCGGCGTGGCGATGACGGTGAGCCCGAAGCGCGGGTTCGCCGGCAGGGAGATGAAATCCCCGGGCTTGAAGAACTTCGCCTCGGTGAGCACGGACCAGCGCCCGCATTCCTGGCTCAGGTTGAGCGCCGGGTCGGTGAGGTAGGCCTCGCCGGGAGGCGAGATATAGTAGGGTACGCCGAGCCGCTCATGGAGGAAGGGGATGGCGCCCGTGTGGTCGAAATGCCCGTGGGTCAGCAGGATGGCCTGGATGTCGAGGCCGTTCTGCTCGATAATCTGGAAAAGGCGCTCGGGCTCGGCGCCGGGGTCGATGAGAAAGCCCTGGCGCGTTGCCGGGTCGATGAAGAAATAGGCGTTTTCCGCGAAAACATCCTTGACTTCCACACGCTGGATCATGGCTTGCTCCTGCGGGAATGGGGGAAAGGGCCGCCCTTGCGGCGGTTATTTGCGGCCGAAATCGACCGCGCAGCCCTCGGGGCCGCATTGCTGCGCCGCCGGGGCGCTCGTGCGGTTGCGCTGCAACAGTTCCTTGAAGTCCCGCTCGGAGATGGCCCCGGGGATGGTCATGCCGTCCGGGAAGAGGAAAAAGGGCACCCCGCGCACACCGCGCTCGGCCGCGGCGCGTTCGTCGGCGCGTACTTCGTCGGCAAATTCGTCGGAATGGAGCATGGCGAGGATCTTTTCGCGCTCGAGGCCGGCCTCCGTGCCCGCGTCCAAGAGGGTGGACTCGTCCGCGAGCCTGAGGTTTTTCGTGAAATAGGCCGCAAAGAGCAGTTCGTTGGTTTTGGCGGCGATTTCCTTGTCGCCAGTGGCGAGCGCGAGCTTCATCAGGCGGTGGGCGTCGAAGGTGTTGGTGTATTGCGTGGTCGCGTAGCGGAAGTCGATGCCCGCCTCGCGCCCGAGGGCCGAGATATGCTCGATCTGGGCTTGCGCCTGCACCAGCGGCAGCCCGTATTTGCGGGCAAAGCGGGTGGCCGTGTCGGACTGCACCGTCTTGGGGGCGCCCGGGTCGAGCTCGAAGGCGCGGGGCTCGAACGTGACCTCGGCTTCCATGCCCAGCGCCCTGATGGCGTTGTGCAGCCGGCGCTCGGCGATGTAGCAATAGGGGCACGCGTAGTCGCTCCAGTATATGATGTGCATCTGCGTTCTCCGTTGCCTTGAAGGGGGAAGTGAACTACCATCGGCACAAATGGCCGCCGGGACGGACCTGTCCGCCCTGAAGATTTTATAGCACTTGGCAAAAAAACATGCAATGGCCGGCGCGGCCGGATTTTCGCCGCCGCGCGGGGAGGACGCCCATGACCGAAGAGCCTGTTGCCGAAAAGCGCTCCCAGCGGGGGCGCCCGCGGGAATTCGACCGGGAGCTCGCCCTGCGCAACGCGCTCAGGCTCTTTTGGGAGCAGGGCTACATGCAGACCACCATGAGCCAGCTCTGCCGGGCCATGGGCATCAAGTCGCCAAGCCTCTACTGCGCCTTCGGCAGCAAGGCCGAGCTTTTTCTGGAGGCGCTGGCCTTTTACAAGGCGACCTACTGGGGGCCGGTCTTCGCGCGCTATCTCACCGAGGAAAATTTATATGAGGCGACAAAGAATCTTTTTGCCGCCACAGCGAGGATATTGCTTTCGCCGGACGCGCCCTGCGGCTGCCTGACCGTGTTTTCCGCCCTGACGCTGCCCGCCCGGGAGGAGCGCATCCTCGCCACCATCGCGGACATGCGCGCGGACACGCGCCAGGTCTTCCGGGAGCGCCTGAAAAAGGCCGTGCGCGACCGGGAGATCCCGGCGGATACGGACATCCCGGCCATCACCGGCTCGCTGACCAATTATTTCGAAGGCCTGACCCTGCAGGCGCGCGAGCGGGACATCTGTCAGGCGGAATTGCTCGCCATCGCCGTGCGCGGGGTGAAACTTTTGCCGCCAGTCATGGGAGTGGAAGAAGCGAAGAAGTGAAAATGCCCGAAGGCGTGCCTGGCATTCGGGCGCGGCGAAAAATATCAGGGTGGGACCGCCCTCACCCCAAAAATGAAGGGCCTCGCGCCTTTGCGGCGCAAGGCCCTTCCGCGTTCAGGCGTTGAAAGCTCAGTAGGCGCCGTCGGGATAGATGGCCGGGTTGCCCGTGGTGGTCATGATGAGGGCGTTGCCCAGGCCCTCGAGCCACTTTTCCACGTCCTTTTCCGCGCCGCCAGCGGCCGTGCCGCGCACGGCGAGGCCCTTGAGCACCTTGGAGTGGGGCACCAGCTTCTTGAGGTCGTCCACGCTGTGGCCGAGCCCGCCGCCGCCATGCGTGTCAAAGGGGGCGATGGTGTGGCCGTCGAGCTTGTTCTGCTCCACAAAGGTCCACACCGGCATGGGCATGCTGCTCCACCAGTTGGGATAGCCGAGGAAGATGACGCCGTATTCGTCCGGGTCGGCGATCTTGGTCTTCACGGCCGGGCGCGCGTTCTCCTGCTGCTCTTTCTTGGCGAGGTCCACCGTTGCCTGGTAGTCGGAGGGGTAGGCCGTGGCGGGCTCGATTTCGAGGAGGTCTCCGCCCACCTTCTTGTGGATGATCTCCGCGAGTTTGCGCGTGTTGCCGCTGTGGGAAAAATACACCACCAGCGGCTTCTTGGGCTTGGCCGCGGCAGCGGCGCCGGCGGCCGGAGCCTGGGCCTCCGCGCCCCAGGCCGGGGCGGCGCAGCCCACGAGGGGCAGCAGGCCCAGCGCCAAGGCGCCGGTGGCAGTCTGTTTCAGGAAGAAGCGCCGGGAGGGGCGAAAAGTGGCAGCCATGGGGAACCTCCTTGCGCGGCTTTGCCGCGCGGGCTGGGGGTCGCGTTTTCACCGCCTGAGGCCGGCCGCAAAAACGCAGATGGCGGCAGGGAAGGCCCTGCCCCGTCAGGTGCAGGATAGCGCGGGCCGCGTGCGTCCGTAAAGCGGCGGGAACGGCAATTTCTTGCCTGAAATCTTCGCCGGGCACGCCTATCTTCCGCGTGGGCCGGGGCGCGGCCAACCTCAGCGGCGCTTGAGCAGCGGCGGCAGCTTTTCGGCGAGATAGTCACCCATGCGGCGCACGAGGCGGCTTTCCGCGGCCACGAGCACATTGTAGTCGTTGCCCCCGACCATCTCCTCGGCGGCGAAGATGCCGTCGGCGAGCGGCGCCTCCTTTTTGTCGAGAAGGGTCCAGCGGCTTTCCAGCACAGCCTTTTCGTTGAAATTGCCGTCCAGCCGCTGCACGTCGATGAGCAGCACATAGTCCCCGCCATTGGCCGTGCCCGTGGGCAGCACCGTCACGCCCGCCTCGAGCAGGGGCGGGGTCAGGGTCTCCTCCACCACGCGGCGCACGCCATTGCTCACGGGCTCCGCCCAGAGGTGGAACTCGGCGAGGATGAGGCGTGTCTCGCCCGCAACGCGGCTCACGATATTGTTGCGGTTGAGGTAGCTCGGCACCTCCACCATGGCCACGCGCAGGGTGGCGGGGGGCAGGTCGTCGGCCGTCACGGGCGGCATGCCGCTTTCGAGGAGATAATAATTGGTGGGCTTGCTGCGGCCGCAGCCGGCGAGCGCCGCGAGACCGAGGGCCAGAAGCGCCAGGAGCGTGAGTATGCGGGGCATCAGCGTTTTCCTTGCCTGCCCATGAGCAGGGCTTCGGGGTTGCGTTCGAGCATGTCCGCGAGGTTGCGCAGGGAGCGCACGGCGGAGATGGATTCCGTGAGCAGGCGGCGCACCTCGTTCATGGTGGGCGAATCGCGGCCGAGCGTGTTCTCGGCGGAGTCGGCCACGCGGCGCAGGCGCTCCGCCGCCTGGGCGAGATTGTCCATGGCCGAATGGAAGGAGGCGAGAGCCCCCGGCAGTTCCTTCTGCATGGCGCGGCTGGCGCCGTCCACCTGCGAGAGCGTGTTTTCCAGCGAGTGCCTGAGGGAGCTGTCGGAGAGCAGGCGCTGCGTCTCCGTGAAGGTGGCGGTGAAGGCCTCGATGCCGGCCTTGAGCTGGCCGTTGCCTACGGCGGCCGAGACATTTTCAAGGATGTTGGAGAGCGCGCCCATGAGCTGGTCGATGGGGATGCGCGCCAGCGTGCGCTGGAGCGTGTCGATGGGCGATGGCACCGTGGGAATCTCGAGATCAGGCGTGGCCGAGCGGAAATTCATGGGCGTATCGGGGAAGAAGTCGAGCTCCACGCGGTACTGGCCGGTGATGAGGCTCTGGAGCTGGAGGCGCGCCCTGAGGCCGCGCTCCACCATGCGGCGGATGATCTCCTGCTGGGCGGACTCGGAAAGTGCCCGGCCGCTCGCCCGGATGAAGCTGCGCTCGTCGATGCGGATGGTGACCGGGATGGTCACGTTGGAGTCGCGCGCGTTGGCCACGAGGCTTATCTGCGTGACGCTGCCCATGGGCACGCCGCGGAAGACCACGGGCGCGCCGATGGACAGGCCGCTCACCGAGCCGTCGAAATAGAGCACATATTCCACGTCGTTGTTGAACAGGCGCCCGCCGCCGAGCAGGATGATGCCGAGCGTGAAGAGCACGATGCCCCCCACCACGAAGGCGCCCACCAGGGTTTTGTATGCTTGCGGAGTCATGCGTTTTCGTCCTTGGCCCGTGGTTCGGGGGAAGCGGCTGCTGCGGGCGCGCCGCCGGGTGGCGAGGGGGATGCCGCCGGGCAGCCTTGCGGCCGGAGCGGGTTCTTGCCGCCGCGCGTGAGGAAGAGCAGGGCGTCCTCCTGGGTGTGCGGATCTTCGGCAAGTTCGCGGGGGTTGCCTTTTGCCGTCACCGTGCGCGTCTTCACGTCGAGGAAGATGCCGTTGGTGGCGATGCTGAAGATGCTCGCGAGCTCGTGCGACACGATGACGAAGGTCGCGCCCAGGGTGTCGCGCAGCTCCTGGATGAGCTCGTCCAGGAGGTTGGAGCTCACCGGGTCGAGCCCGGCCGAGGGCTCGTCGAGAAAGAGGATCTCCGGGTCCAGCGCCAGCGCCCGGGCGAGGCCCGCCCGCTTGCTCATGCCGCCGCTGATCTCCGCCGGGTAATAATCCTCAAAGCCCGCGAGGCCCACCAGCGCGAGCTTGAGCGAGGCGAGCTCGCGGATCTCGTCGTCGTCGAGGTCGGTATACTGCTGGAGCGGCAGGCCCACATTCTCGGCCAGCGTCATGGAGCTCCAGAGGGCGCCGCTCTGGAAGAGCACGCCGGCATGCCGCATGGCGGCGCGGCGCTGGGCTTCCGTGCCGCCCCAGAAGTCCACCTTGCCGAAAAATTCCTTGCCGGCCTGCGGGCGCTTGAGGCCCATGAGCACATGCAGGAGGGTGCTCTTGCCGCAGCCGGACCCGCCCATGATGAAGAAGATGTCGCCCTTGCGCACCTCGAAGCTCACATGCCGCATGAGCACATAGGAACCATAGCCCACCTGGAGGTCGCGCACGCTGAGGGCGGAATCCGGCGGCGGCCCGGCTGTGGCAGCGGTGGAGGCAAGCGAGGTATCGGCCATATGTCCCTCAGACGCCGAGCACGTTGCAGATGATGGTGATGATGGCCGTCATGACGATGATGCCCACGATGGAATTGACCACGGCCCGCGTGGTGGTCTGGCCCACGGCCATGGCGCTCCGGCCGCAGCGCATGCCCTGGTAGCAGCCCGCGATGGCGATGACCACGCCGAACAGGGTGCCGTAGACGAGCCCGATGAGGATCTGACGGTAGGGCACCATCTGCGCTGTCGCCTGAAGATATTGCATGGGGTTGAGGTTCAGCATGAGCGTGCCCACGAGGTAGCCGCCGATGATGCCCATGAGGTCGGCGTAGAGTGTGAGCAGGGGCACCATGAGCATGAGCGCGAGCACGCGCGGCAACACGAGGAAGTCCACCGGCGAGATGCCGAGGGTCTCGAGGGCGTCCACCTCCTCGTTGACCTGCATGGTGCCGATGAGCGCCGCATAGGCCGCGCCGATGCGGCCGGACATGACCACCCCCACCATGACCGCGCCCATGACGCGCAGCATGCCGATGCCCACGAGCCCCGCCACATAGATCTGCGCGCCGAACTGGGTGAGCTGCACCGCGCCCACAAAGGCGAGGATGAGCCCGAAGAGCATGCTCGTGAGCGAGATGATGGGCAGCGACTGCACGCCGCACTCATACATGGCGCTGATGAAGTCGTGCGAGCGCATGCGCGAGCGGCCGATGATGAGGTTCCAGACGGCGATGCTCACGTCGCCCAGAAAGGAGAGAAAATCCGCGATGCGCGGGGGGAGCGCCAGGGCGGCCGCGCCGATGCGCTCGAAGGCGCCGCCGCGCTCGGTCTCGCGTTCCGCGCCGGCGCGGGGCGGCACGGCGAAGGCCATCTCGATGAGGCGCTTGAGCCCTTCGGGGAGGTCGAGCGTGACCTTGAGCTTGCGCGCCCGCGCGCGCCGGACGAGCTGCACGAGGAAGACGAGCAGGCTGCTGTCCCAAGAATCGAGGCCGCTTGCGGTGAGGGTGAGCCCGGTCAGGCGCTGGTCGGCAAGGCCGCCGAGCGCCGCGTCGGCCGTTTCCGGCCAGGGGGTGTCCAGGTTCCAGCAGCCGCCCACGCTGACGCGCCAGACGCCGCCGACGGCGCCAGCCGTCACTTGCGGGCTCGTTTCCATGCCGTTATCATATGCCACGCGGCCCGGTAAGCGCAAGCGTGTCGCGCTCCTGACACTTTTTCCCGGCGCTGTCCGCCCTTGGGGGCCGGGCGCGCCCCTCTGGATGGACTGCCATGTCGCTCAAGCAACGTCTCGGCCTCAACGTGGACCCCGTTTTCCTCATGGACGGCACGGCCTTCATCTACAGGGGCTTTTTCGCCAATCGCCACATGCAGCGCTCCGACGGCTTCCCCACCAATGCCCTCGTTGTGGTCACGCGCGTGCTCCTGCGCATCCTGCGCGAGGAAAAGCCCAAACATTTCCTCTTTCTCAAGGACGGGCGGGGCAAGAACTTCCGGCATGAGATCTATGCCGACTACAAGGCCAACCGCGAGGCCATGCCCGAAGACCTCGCCAAACAGCTGCCGCCCATCGAGCGCATGGTGCACGCGCTCGGCCTCGCCTTCGAGGAGTCCCGGGGCTGCGAGGCCGACGACTGCATCGCGGCGCTCGCCGCGCGCTTCGCGCCGGAACTGCCGGTGGTCATCATCAGCGGCGACAAGGATTTGAAGCAGTGCCTCGCGCCCAACGTCTATATGTGGGACCCGGGCTCCAAGGACGAGCGCCTGATCACCGAGGCGGACTTCGAGGCCGAGAACGGCGTCACCCCGGCCCAGTGGGCCGACGTGCAGGCCCTCGTGGGCGATGCGAGCGACAATATCCCCGGCGTGCCCGGCATCGGCCCCAAGACCGCGCGCCAGATCTTCGCCATCTGCCCCACGCTGGAGGACATCCGCGACCACTTTGCCCTCCTGCCGCCCAAGTTGCAGGACAAGTTGCGCCCGCATCTTGAGGACATGTTCACCTGGCGCGAGCTCACCAGGCTTTCGCGCGGCGTGTGCGCGGATATCGACCTTGGCGCGCTCGACGTGGGGCCCATCAATATCGCCGAATGTCGGGAGCTTGCGCAGGAATACGAGCTTTTCGCGCTCAGGCGCGAGATAGCGGCGCTCGTGCAGGCAGGGGCGCCCCATGTGACCGCGCCGGACATGGCCGCGGCGGCCGCCGGCGCGCCGGAAGACCGGGCCAATGCGGCCCGGGAGGCAAGCGGGGACGCCCCCGCCGGGGCCGGGAAGGCCGGCGCACAGCTCGAGCTGGGCGTGCCCGCCATACCCGCCGCCGAGGAAGTAGCAGAGGTCGGGCAGCTCCCGCCCTGCGAGGGGCGCACCGTGGCCCTCATCTGGGCCGAGGGCCCCGCGCGGCCGCCGCGCGTGGCCGTGGCCCCCGCCGAGGCAAAGGCCGGCGGCGTGGAGCCCGCGCCGGCCACGGTGCTCGCCAGCGTGACGGAATATGCCTGGACAGGCCCCATGACGGAATTGTGCGCCTGGGTGGAAAAAGCGGCGGAAGTGGCCGTGGCCGACCTGAAGAGCCTGCTTCTGGCCGCGCCCTTCTGGAAGGGACTGCTGAACATCCGCGTGCTCGACCTGGGGCTCGCGGCCTACCTGCTCGGGCCCGAGGCCGGGGAATACGGCTGGTCGCGCCTCGCGGCCCGCTGGAGCGACGCCTTGGGCCTCGAGGGGCGCGGCCCGGCCATCGTGGGCTTGGGCATGGCGCACACGCTCTCGGCGCAGCTCGCGGCCAACGAGCTCACGCGACTCTATGAAAAGCTGGAGCTGCCGCTGGTGCCCGTGCTCGCCGCCATGGAGGAGCGCGGCATCGCCATCGACCCCGCGGCCTTCCGCAGTTTTCTCGACGACGTGCAGCGCGAGCTCGATACGCTCACCCGCGAGGTTTATGCCGAGGCGGGCGGCGAGTTCAACATCCGCTCCGCGCGGAAGCTCGGGGAGGTGCTGTACGAACGTCTGCGCCTGCCCGCGCCCAAGAAGACCCGCGGCGGCCAGCCCTCCACCAGCCAGGAGACCCTGGAACGCCTCGCGCCGGACGCGCCCATCGTGCAGAACATCCTCCAGTACCGCAAGCTGGAGAAGATGCGCTCCACCTATCTTGAGCCGTTGCCCCTGCACATGGACGCGCATGACCGCATCCACACCACCTTCAACCAGGAGGCCACGGCCACGGGCCGCATTTCCTCCAGCAACCCCAACCTCCAGAACATCCCGGTGCGCGGGCCGCTCGGCAAGCGCATGCGGGCCTGCTTCGTGGCCGGCCCGGGCAATGCCCTCGTTTCGGCCGATTATTCGCAGATCGAGCTACGCATCCTCGCCCACATGTCGCAGGATCCGGCCCTGCTGGACGCCTTCCGCGAGGGGGAGGACATCCACGCCCGCACTGCGGCCCTCGTCTTCGACATGCCGCAGGACAAGGTGCTGCCCGACCAGCGGCGCATGGCCAAGACCATCAATTTCGGCCTCATTTACGGCATGGGCGCCAACAAGCTCGGGCAGGAGCTCAAGATATCCACGGCCGAGGCGCGGGCCTTCATCGACCGCTATTTCGCGCGCCTCACGGGGCTCAAGGCCTTTTACGAGCGCGTCATCGAGGGCGCGCGCGAGCGCGGCTATGTGGTGACGCTGGCCGGGCGGCGGCGCTGGCTGCCCGGCATCCTCTCCGCCAACGGGCAGACAGCGGCGCAGGCCCAGCGCCAGGCCGTGAACACGGTCATCCAGGGCTCGGCCGCGGATGTCATCAAGCTCGCCATGATCGCCGCGGCCGAAGATGCGGAGCTGCGCCGGCTCAAGGCCGGCCTCGTGCTCCAGGTGCATGACGAGCTCGTGCTGGAGCTGCCCGAAGCCGGCGCCAGGGAGGCCGGGGCGCGCGTGGCCGGCCTCATGGAGTCGGTGAGGCCCGGCGGCGTCGAACTTTCCGTGCCGCTCGTGGTGGATTGGGGCTATGGCCGCGACTGGGGCAGCGCGCACTGAGAGCGGCGCCGCAGCGGTAAAACAGCTCCCCGCTGCGCAGGGCGCCCATGACCACCCGGCACTTGGGCACCGGCGGGCATGCCCGGGGCACTCCGCATGCCCGCGGCCGTCCCGTGCCTCCGCCGCCCGGGTGCGCTGGCGTGGGCTTTTCCGCATACATTCTTAAATCGCTGATCTCCTTACCATCCCAGGCTCCCGGCCAGCCCTCTTCCTCCGCTCCAGTCAGTTCCTGACCTTCCTTCCGTCTCCTCACCCCCCCTTTTTTGTCCACGGTCGGAAACCTTCGCCGTTGCCCCTTTTTCCCTGCGGCCGCGTCCATCCCCACAGTCTGCGGCCCCCGGCATTGTCGTCCGCTGCGAGCCCGCGCCCGTGGGCGCCCCTTGCGCCGAAAAATGGAGTTAAGGTCAGGGAAAAATCCAGACCATTAGCATACCTTTTCTGCCCAATTTTCATTTTTTCCCTTTATGAAATAAAAAAGATGATAAATATCTATGAGATATAAATATTTCTTTGGTCGTGAAAATGGTTGACACAAAAAGCACAATGTTCCATACTCGCCACTGATGGAACCTCGAACCGCCTCCAAGATCCAATACCTCCCGCCGCGCGAAAAAACGTCCTCGGCTCTCCAGATATTGCTGGACAAGCTGTGGCGCTTCATCCGCGAAGGCAAGTTTCAGGAAGGGGACAAGTTGCCGCCCGAGCGCGTCCTCGCCGAAACGCTCGGTGTTTCGCGGGCAAGCCTGCGCAAGGCCATCCAGGTGCTGGTGGCGCGCGGGCTGCTCACAAGCCGGCAGGGCGACGGCACCTATGTCTGCACGGCGTCCGCTGCCATCCCGCTTTCGCCGGCGGTCATGGAGGAGCTCGGGGCATTCGACGATATTCTCGAGGCCCGAGAGCTGCTGGAGCCGCAAATCGCCGAGCTCGCCTGCCTGCGCCACACGAGGGAGCAGCTCGACCAGCTCAAGATCATCACCTGTGACCAGCAGCGGCGCCTCCTCACCGGGCAGGACGACGGCGACCTCGACGCCACCTTCCATACCGTGCTTGCCCAGTGCAGCGGCAACCAGGCGCTTGTGGAAATCATCAAGGCCATCAATGCGCGCTACAAACACTGCCGCTCGCCCGAACTTCGCGACGCCGAATGGCGGCAGTTCTCCGTGGAGACGCACCTGAGGATCATCGACGCGCTGGAGCGCCGTTCCATCCCCGAATGCCGCGCCGCGGTGATGGAGCACCTGAAGTCCGTCAGGCGCAACCACCCCTATACGGTGCAAAATCTCTAGCCCCACGCGGAGCCGGCCCATGAAAAGCCCCACCGACGTTGTAAGCGGCCTCCTTCTGCTCGTCTTTTGCGCCATCGGCTTTTCAAGCGTTGCGGAGCTTCCGGCCGGGGGCACCCTCGAGAACATCGGCCCCGCCGGCGTGCCCAAAGCGGTGCTCATCCTGCTCTCCTTCCTGAGCGCGGTGCTCATCGTCAAGGGCTTCGTGCGCGCGCCCGCCAGGCCCTACTGGCCCGACCGGCGCGTGCTCAAGAAGGTGGGCGCCTTCGTGGGGCTGTTCTTTCTCTACCTCGCCGGCGTCATCGGCCTCGGCGATGTCTTCGCGCACATGGAGTCGCCGCCCTTCGCCTGGGGCGGGGCCTTCGGCGTCAGCACCTTCTTCTTCCTCTGCCTCGCGCTGCCGCTGCTCGGGCGCCGAAAGCCGCTGGAGGTCTTTCTTGTGGCCAGCCTGACGACGGTGTGCCTGCTCGTCGCCTTCGGCTGGTTTTTCCAGGTCATGCTGCCCTAAGTCCGCCCCGCGGGAGGAACCATGCTGACACCCATCCTCGACGGCATCCTGAGCGCCCTGAGCCTGAACGCCATCCTCGCCAACCTCATGGGGGTCGTGCTCGGCATCATCTTCGGGGCGCTGCCCGGGCTCACCGCGGCCATGGGCGTGGCCCTGCTCATCCCCCTGACCTTCGGCATGCCCTCGGTGGAGGCCTTTTCGGCCCTGCTCGGCATGTATTGCGGCGCCATCTACGGCGGCTGCATCACCGCCATCCTCGTGGGCACGCCCGGCACGGTCTCGGCCGCGGCCACCATGCTCGAGGGGCCCGCGCTTACGGCCAAGGGCGAGTCGCGCAGGGCGCTCGACATGGCGACGGTGGCCTCGTTCATCGGCGGCATCTTCAGCGCTCTCGCCCTCGTTTCCGTGGCGCCGCTGCTGGCCCGGGCGGCCATGTCCTTTTCCGCGCCGGAATATTTCGCCGTGGCCGTCTTCGGGCTGACCATCGTGGCCTCCCTCTCGCAGGGGCAGCTCGTCAAGGGCCTCATCTCGGCCTGCCTCGGGCTGTTTTTCGCCACCATCGGCCTTGACCCGGTGACGGGCGACATGCGCAACACCTTCGACATGCCCGACCTCTTCAACGGGCTTTCGCTCGTGCCCGTGCTCGTGGGCCTTTTCGCCATGTCCCAGGTGCTGAACACGGTGGAGGATGTCATCCGCGGCGTGCAGCTCAAGAGCGGCGCCATCTCGAAGCAGGGACTCACGCTGCGCGACCTGACCTCCAACGCCTTCAACTTCCTCCGCTCCTCGGTCATCGGCACGGCCATCGGCATCATCCCGGCCACGGGCGTGAGCGCGGCCACCTTTTTCGCCTATTCCGAGGCCAGGCGGCACTCGAAGACGCCCCAGCTCTTCGGCAAGGGCTGCCTCGAGGGCATCGCGGCCACCGAGTCCTCCAACAACGCGGTCTGCGGCGGCGCCCTCATCCCGCTGCTCACCCTGGGCGTGCCCGGCGACATCGTGACCGCCATCATGCTCGGCGCGCTCATGATCCAGGGGCTCACGCCCGGGCCGCTGCTCTTCATCGAGCATCCCGTCACGGTCTACGGCATCTTCGCGGCCTTCATCATCGCCAATGTGCTCATGCTGGTCTGCGGGCTCGCGGCCGTGCGCGGGGCCAACAAGATCACCGCCATCCCGAGCGGCGTGCTCATGCCCATCGTGGTGACGCTGTGCGTCATCGGCGGCTTTGCGGTGAACAATTCCACCTTTGACCTGCTCATCGTGGCGGTGTTCGGCGTGCTCGGCTACCTCATGCTCAAGTGCCGCTTCCCGCTGCCGCCGCTGTTGCTCGCCATGATCCTCGAGCCCATCGCCGAGGCCAATTTCAGGCGCGCTCTCAGCATCTCGCACAACGATTACGCCATCTTTTACACGAGCCCGGTGGTCTTGGTGATGCTCGGGCTGAGCGCGCTCGTGCTCATCAAGTCCTTCTATGACGAATACAAGGCGGCGAAGAAGGCCGAGGCCTGACCGGCCCGCGCGGCCAGAACAGCGGAAAACACCGGCACCCGGGGGGAGACGATGGAACTCACGCACTGGAAGAACAAACTCGACGAGTGGTTTGCGGACAAGGAAGGCGAGATGCTCGGGCTGCTCGAGACCCTCGTCAACATGGATTCCTTCTCCCATGACGGGGCGGACGTGAACCGCGTGGGCGAGGTCATCGCCGCGTGGATGCGCTCCATCGGCTTCGAGGCCGAGGTCATGCCCAAGCCGCCGCTCCCGAAAGACGAGGCGTGGATGGAAAGCCTCGGCAACGTGGTGCGCGCCGGCAGCCACCCGCGGGAGGCCGGCCCGGGCGTGGCGCTCATCGGGCATATGGATACGGTGTTCCCGGCGGGCACGGCCGAGGCGCGGCCCTTCCACCTGGACAGGGCGAGCGGGCGCGCCACCGGCCCGGGCGTGCTCGACATGAAGGGCGGCCTCGTGCTCAACATGTTTGTGGCGCGGGCCTTCAAGGAGCTCGGCCTGCTCGACGTGCCGCTCACGCTCACCTTTTCCGCCGACGAGGAACTGGGCTCGCCCACGGGCACGCGCGTCCTCGCTGACCTGCTCAACGGGGCGCACGCCGTGCTCTGCCCCGAACCCGGCTACCCCGGGGGCGGCGTCTCCACCGAGCGCAAGGGCTCGGGCCACATGCTCCTCGACATCGAGGGCAAGGCGGCCCACGCCGGCCGCAACTATGAGGACGGCGCCTCGGCCATCATCGAGCTCGCCCACAAGATCCTCGCCTTCGAGAAGCATGTGGACCTCGAGCGCGGCATCACGGTCAACGTGGGCCTCGTCAAGGGCGGCATCTCGGCAAATTCCGTGGCGCCCAACGCCACAGCGCGCATCCACCTCACCTTCCGCACCCTTGAGGACGGCGAAAAGCTGGTGGAGGCCATCCGCAAGGATGTGGCCAGGGTGAGCGTGCCGGGCACGCGCTCGCAGGTGAGCGGCGGCATCCGGCTGTACCCGCTCACGCGCACGCCCAAGGTGGAGGAGCTGTGGGAGCTGGCGCAGGCCTCGGGCAAGGCCCTCGATTTTCCGCTGGAATGCGTCGTCTCCAAGGGCGCGGCCGAATCCGGCTTCTGCGCCAGCGTCCTCGACCTGCCCACGCTGTGCAATCTCGGGCCCGAGGGCATCGGGCTGCACTCGCCGGACGAATACGTGACGGTCTCCACGCTCGTGCCGCGGGCCAAGGTGCTCGCGCTCACGGCGCTCCAGGCGGGCCACGCCTTCACGGCCTCGCCGAAAGTGGACCTCAGCAAGTGGAAGCATTGAGCGGCAAACGGCACTGGAAAAGGGGCATGCCCCCGGACGAATAACCCGTTATGGAGGAAGCGATGAAGAGAGTGTTGCGAATGTTCTGCGTGTGCGCCCTGGCCTGCGCCCTGCTCGCGCCCGTGGCCCCGGCCCCCGCACAGGCCGCCTATCCCGACCGGCCCGTGAACATCATCATCCCCTTCGGGCCCGGCGGCGCGGTGGACATTGCCGCGCGCATCCTCGCCGAGTGGTTCCAGACCAAACACAAGATCACGCTCAACATCATCTGCAAGGCGGGCGGCGCCGGCGCCCCGGCCATGCTGGACGTGGCCAAGGCCAAGCCGGACGGCTACACCTTCGGCTTCCCCGCGCTGGCCACCTTCTCCACCACGCCCCAGGTGAAGAAGACCGGTTACACCCTCAAGGACTTCCAGGCCGTGGTGCAGATCACCAACATGTGGCTGAGCCTCGCCGTGAGCGCGGATTCGGGCATCATGAACTTCCAGGACCTCATCAACGCGGCCAAGGCCGACCCGGGCAAGGTCAACTTCGCCACGCACGGCGCGCTCTCCTCGCAGCGCCTGTTCATGAGCGGCGTCATGCAGAAGTTCCCGGGGGTGGAGCTCCCGCATGTGGCCTACACCAGCGGGCACGAGGTCTCCACGGCCCTGCTTGGCAAGCACATCACGAGCGGCTTCGGCGTCATCACCAACCAGAAGCCCTATGTGCAGTCCGGCGACTTCCGCATCATCGGCGTCACGAGCCCGCAGCGCCTGCCCGAATATCCCGATGTGCCCACCTTTGCGGAACAGCTGGGCGAGGAATTCGTCTTCCCGTCGCCGCACGGGCTCATCACCCAGGCCAAGGTGCCGCACGATAAGGTCATCACCATGCAGAACCTCGTCAAGGAAGCTCTGGAAGACCCCGACGTGAAGGAAAAGTTCGCCAAGGCCGGCCTCACTGTCGACTATCTCCCGGCTGCCGAGTTCCAGAAGGAGATGGACCAGATGTGGACCCTCGTGGGCGACCTTTTGAAGGCGAGCAACCTGAAGTAAGCCCGTGTTTTGCGGCCCCGATGCGGCCGGCGGCAGGAAAAGCGCCGCATCGGGGCCTTTGTGATGCAGTTTTGACGGGGACGGCGATGAACAAGTTTTTTCTGGCTTGGGCGTGTGCGGTGGTGTTGGGGCTTTTCGCCTGCTCCGGGGCGCATGCAGCCGAGAATGTGGAGCTCAAGACCGCGTGGATGGGCGAGAACGAGGCCTTCCCCATGTGGTACGCGGTGCAGCAGGGCTGGGACAGGGAACAGGGGCTCGAGATCCGTATGCTCCGCTTTTCCTCCGGGGCCGAGATCGTCCAGGGCCTGCTCGCCTATGACTGGCTTCTCGCCGGCTGCGGCGCCGTGCCCGCCATGGGCGCCATTTTGAGCGACAGGCTCTCCATCGTCGCCGTGGCCAATGACGAGTCGGGCGCCAACGCCGTTTTCGTGCGCAAGGGGAGCCTCATCTTCGCGGCCGAGGGGGCCAACCCGGCCTTCCCCAGGGTGCGCGGCAGCGCTGAGACCGTGCGGGGCAAGCGCATCCTCTGCCCCAAAAATACCTCGGCGGCGCAGATGCTGCGCGGCTGGCTCAAGGTGCTCGGCCTCACGGAAAAGGACGTGCGCATCGACGACATGCCCCCGGCCAAGGCGCTGGGCGCTTTTGCGGGCGGCCTCGGGGACGCCGTGGTGCTGTGGTCGCCGCAGACGCTCCAGGCGGAACAGAAGGGCCTTGTCATGGCCGCGGACTCGCGGGACTGCGGCATCTCGCAGCCCATCCTCCTCGTGGCGGACAAAAAGGCCGCCGCCGACCGGCCCGAAACGCTGGAAAAGACGCTCGGCGTCTACTTCCGCGCCGTGGGCGAACTGCGTGCGCTGGGCGCCCAGGGGGCGCTCCCGCTCTATAGGGAGTTTTTGAAGACCTGGGCCGGCGTGGCCCTGACGGAAGAGGAAGCCCTACGGGACCTCCAGGCCCACAAGATCTTTGACCTGCGGGAAAATCTGCGCCTCATGGCCGGTGCAGCCGGCGAAAGCCAGTTGCAGAAGTGGCTCGAAGAGGTGGCGGCCTTCAATGCAGGCGAGGCCCGGGCGGAAGACGCTGCGCGCATCGCCGAGGCCATCGACGCCCGCTATCTGGAAGCTGTCGGCGCCCTGGGGCAGTGAGGGGCGCAGTTGCCGGAGATTTTGTTTGCGTCCGTGCTGTTGGCGTGCTTGTGCTGCCTGGGTAATGCCGAAATTATCCGTCAAAAACAGCCTTTTTGCTGCTGGCTGCGTCAGAAAAAAATCTTATTTTTTAGGATTCTTCCGGCACCAGCACCCGTCTTCCGCTTCGCTCCAGACGGACTTAAGGAATCTCCCTCAACTACATCGTGCAATGTGACTTTGCTGGCAGAGGACGTTATGGATCTTTCGGAGTGGAAACGGGCCCTGGACGCCGAGTTTGCGGGCGCCGAAGGGGAAATGCTCGCCTTGCTTGAAGAACTGGTGAACATCGATTCCCCCACGGCCTCGGGCGCCGGGGTGGACCGCGTGGGCGACCGGCTCACCGCGTGGCTCGCCGAGGCCGGCTTTGACACCGAACGCCTGTCCAAGCCGCCCATTGCCCCGGACGAAGCGTGGCAGCAGGGGCTCGGCCATGCCCGCACCGCGCGCAGCCATTCGCTTGCCGCGGGGCCGGGCATCGCCTTCATCGGCCATATGGACACGGTGTTCCCCGAAGGGGAGGCGGCCCGGCGCCCCTTCCGGGTCGACCGCGCGGCCGACACGGTCACGGGGCCGGGCGCCGCGGACATGAAGGGCGGCCTCGTGGCCATGCTCTTCGCCGCGCGCGCCCTGCGGCGCCTCCTGCCCTGCCCGCTGACGCTCATGTTCTCCCCTGACGAGGAGCTGGGCTCGCCCACCGGCTCGGTTGCCCTCAAAAGCCGCCTGCCCGGCGCGCTCGCCGTGTTCTGCGCCGAACCCGGGGGCCTTGGCGGGCGCGTCACCCTGTCGCGCAAGGGCTCGGGCCACATGCGGCTGCGCGTCACGGGCAAGGCCGCTCATGCGGGCCGCAACTACGAGGACGGCGCCTCGGCGGTCATCGATCTCGCGCACAAGCTGCTGGAGATCAATGAACTTCTGGATCTTGACCGCGGCCTCACGGTGAACGCCGGCATGATCGAGGGGGGCATTTCCGCCAATTCCGTGGCGCCCTGGGCCGAAGCGCTCATCCACCTCACCTACAGGCGCCTTGAGGACGGCGTGAACACGGTGGAGTCCATCCGCGAGGCGGCGCGCCGCGTCCACGTGCCGGGCACCAGCGCCAGCGTGAGCGGTGGCCTGCGCCTGTACCCGCTGGAGCGCACGCAGGCCGGGGACGACCTCTTCGCGCTGGTGCGGGAAGCGGGCGAAAGCCTCGGCATGCGCCTCACCGGCCAGCATTACGAGAGCGCGGCCGAGTCCGGCCTGTGCTCGAGCGCGCTCGGGCTGCCCACCATCTGCTGCATGGGGCCCGAGGGCGAGCATATCCACACGGAACAGGAATTTTTGCGCCTCTCCACCCTGGTGCCGCGGGCGAAGCTCCTGGCGCTCTCGGCGCTCGAAGCCGCGGCCCGCTTCGGCAGTCAGGCCTGAGGGGGCGCGGCCTCAGGCCGTGAGCGGCTCGTTCTTGCCGAAGGTCTCGTAAAAGGTCTTTTCCGCTTCCGAATCGCCGATGAGGTACATTTCCTCGCCTTCCTCGAAAACGTGGCTCGGGTCCGGGTTGGCGTGGAGGATGCCGTCGGCCCCGCGCAGGGCCACCACGCTGCAATGCGTGAGGCTCCTGATGCCGCTGCCCATGAGCGGCTTGCCGGCAAGGCTCTTGCCCACGGTGGCGCGAAAGATGTTCAGTCCCTCGCTGATCATGAGCACCTTGCCGGGCGCCAGCAGGTTGATGATGCTGCTCGTGACCATGGAGGCCAGCGAGAGCACGAGGTCGGCGCCGGCCGCGTGCAGGATGCCCACGTTGCGGTCAAGCGTGGCGCGGCTGATGATCTGGATGTCCTCGCGCAGGCGCCGGCAGTAGAGGGTGAGATAAATATTGGTGTCGTCGTCGTGCGTCGTGATGATGACCGAGGGCGCGGTGCGGATGCCGGCGCGCTCCAGCACCTCGAGATCCGCGGCGTCGCCGATGACGAGGTGGTCCTTGAGGAAGCCGCCCTTGGGCGTCTTGTCCACCACGCTGTAGGGGCGCCCGCTGCGCTCGAGCTGGCGCGCGGCGTCGCGGCCCACGCGGCCGCAGCCGAGGATGACCACCGGGGCCGCACCCAGCTTGTCCTTCTTCTCCGCCTTCTCGCCCTTTTCCCCGGCGTCCGCGCCCTCGGGCCTGGCGGCGGGGGCCTCGGGCTTGCCGTTCTTGTCCCCATTTTTGGGCGCCGCTGCCTCGGGGCCGTCCTTCTCGCTCAAAAAGGCGTTGGCCGCCTGGATCTGCTGCATGTCGCCCACGATGACCATGACCATGGTGGCCGTGAGCACGGTGTCGGGCCCGGGCAAAACGAAGCGCCCCCGCTCCCACAGCCCGACGACATTTGCGCCAGAGGCGTTGCGCAGGCCGCTCTTCCTCAGGGTCTTGCCCACGAGCGGCGTGCGCATGACCGGGCCTTCCGCGGCCACCAGCTCCTTGTAGCGGCTCGCGATGCTGAAGCGGGCGTTGGCGTTGAGCACGCGCCGGGCCAGGGCTTCGCCGAGCAGCCGGTGGAACTGGAAGACGCGCGAGCTGCCAGCCAGCCGCAGGATGTCGATGGCGTCCTCGCTCTGGGCCGAGGCCACGATGGGCACATCCGGCGCCACGTCACGCGCGGTAAAGACGATGTTGGTGTTGCGCACATCGCTGTCGAGCACCACGAGCATGGCCGCCTCGGCGAGGCGCAGGTTGCGGTAGACCGTGGCGGAGTCGTGCTCGCCCACGATGGCGTCGTAGCCTCGGTCGAGCAGGTCGAGGGTCTTCTGGCTGTCATTGCAGAGGAGCACGCAGCGCGCGCCATAGCCCTTGAGGTCGTCCACGAGGTTGAGGGCGATGGGGCTCGTGCTGACCACGATGACATGGCCCTTCATGTCCGGCGCCACGGCGCGAGGGGTGTGGCCCTTTTCCTGCGCCTTGAGCCAGGGCGCGTAAAAGAACTGGATGAAGGCGAAGGGCAGCATGATGAGCAGCAGCATCACGCCGGAGAGGAGGACGACGATGGAAAACACCATGCCGAGGTCGGAATGGAAGGTGATGTCCCCGAAGCCCAGGGTGGACATGACCGTCAGCGTCCAGTAGAGGCCGGTGATCCACGAATAGTCGTGCCCCTCGTAGTGCATGATGACGTGGAAGAGCGCGGAATAAAGGAGGATGAGCCCCACGAGCATGGCCATGAAGCGCGTGAGGGCGACGAGATTGCGGCGCACGCTGTGCTGCTTGAGAAAGAAGCTGACCTGTGCGGGGACGAATTTCATGGCTGGCTCGCCGTTGGGGCGCGGGGCGTGGCCGGCGCGCCGGGTTTCGGGGGGCATCAGTGTGCCAAAGAGCGCCAAAAAGGTCGAGCGGAAATCCCGGCGCCCGGGGCCGGGACGGTCGCGGCGGGCCCGAAAACCCGTCCGCCGCAATGCCGCATCCCGTTGACAGGCGGCGTATGGTGAAGTATCTGTCAGGCTGTCCATGACAGGCCCGGCCCGGGCCCAGCCCCGGCGCGCGGCACCCCCCTCCAAGGCCCCGCAAGGAATGCCCATGTATGTCTTCGCCTATGCCATGCTTCTCCTGGCCCTGCTCTGCGCGCTGGGCGGCGGGGGCATGGCGCTGCTCCAGCTCTGGCAGGGCCGGAGCGACCACCTGCGCCTGCTCGAAAAAGCCCAGTGGGGCGTGGCCGGCGCCCTGTTCGTCGCGGCCGCGTGCCTTCTGCACGGCCTGTTCTGGCAGGACTATCGCCTGGAATATGTGGCCTCCTACACGGACGCCATCCTGCCGCTCTTTTACCGGCTCACGGCCTTCTGGGCCGGTCAGCCCGGCTCGCTGCTCTTCTGGGCGCTCGCGGCCGCGCTCAGCGGCTGCATCTTCGCGGTCACGCGCGCCCACGCCGGCCTCACGCCGCGCACGCGTCTCTGGTACGAGGCCTTCAACTGCGCCATCCTCGCCTTTTTCTGCCTTTTGCTCACGAGCTGGAGCAATCCCTTCATCATGCAGGAGCCGGCCCCGGCTGACGGCAACGGCCTGAACCCGCTTTTGCAGAACCCGGGCATGATCTTCCATCCGCCGCTGCTCTTTCTGGGCTATGCGGGCTTCGGCGTGCCCGCCTGCCTCGGCCTCGCGCAGCTCCTCTCGGGCGACGGCGCGGCCGAAGGGCGCTGGTTCCGGCTCACCCGGCCCTTCATCCTCCTCTCCTGGGTGCTGCTCACCGCGGGCATCGTGCTCGGCGCCTGGTGGGCCTACATGGAGCTCGGCTGGGGCGGCTACTGGGCCTGGGACCCGGTGGAGAACGCCTCGCTTTTGCCGTGGCTCGCGGCCACCGCCGGCCTGCACGTCCTCGCCGTGCAAAACCGCAGCGGCAAGCTCGGCCGCGCGTCGGCCGGGCTCATGGCGCTCACGGTCATCATGGCCTTTTTCGCCACCTATCTTACAAGGAGCGGCGTCATCCAGTCCGTCCACGCCTTTGGCGACGGTGGCGTGGGCACGCCGCTTTCGGTCTTCGTGCTGGCGGCGCTCGCCGTCACTCTGTGGGCGCTCTGGTGCGTGGGCCCGCAGGGGCGCCCGCTGGCCTCGCCCGAGAGCCGCGAGGGCGCGCTCGTGCTGGTGGCGTGGATATTCCTCGCACTCGCGGCCATCATCTTGGTGGCGACCATGTGGCCGGTGTTGAGCAAGCTCTGGACCAGCGCCCCGCGCGGGCTGGACGCCGGCTTCTACAACCGCGTCTGCCTGCCCCTGGGCGCGCTTTTGCTGGTGCTTCTGGCGGCCTGCCCCTGGCTTTCGTGGAGCGGCGGCGCGGATGCGGCTGACGGCGGGGCCAAAAGCGGGCCCAAGACTGGTGCGGACTGGCCGCGCCTCATCATGGCCGCAGGGGCCTTTGTGGCGGCTGCGGGGGCCCTGTGGGCGCTCGGCTACCGCCGACCCACGGCGCTCGTGAGTGCGGCCGCGTCCATCGCCATCCTCGTGGATATGGGGCCGCTGCTCCTGCGCCGGGCGGTGCGCCGCTCCCCTCGGGCGCGATCGGCCCTGGGGGCGCATGCGGGGCTCGCGCTCCTCGCCCTCGGCATCGCCTTTTCCGGCCCCTATACTCAGGAGAAAGAACTGCTGCTCGCCAAGGGCGAGAGCGGCGAGGTGGGTGGCTATACGGTGACGCTGGAATCCGTGGCCGACGGCGAGCGCCCGGGCTATGACTACCTTATGGCGCGCCTTGCGGTGAGCCGGGACGGCAAGCCTCTGGGCGTGGTGGCGCCGGAGCGGCGCATCTACGCAAAGTTCGGCAGCATGCAGTTCTCCGAGGTGGATGTCATTTCCAGCCCGGCGCGGGATATTTACGCCTCGCTTCTCGGCATGGACGAAGATTTGCGCGTCTATGTGAAAGTGAGCATCGAGCCTCTGGTCAACTGGATATGGGTGGGCGGCGCGCTCATGTGCCTTTTGCCGCTGCTGGGCCTCGGGGGCGGCCGGTCCCGCGAGGGCGGGGGGCCCCGTGCCTGAAGACGCGGCGCTCCTGCTCGAGGGCGTGGGCAAGCGCTACGGCGCGGCGCGCGTGCTGCGCCAGGTGGACGCCGCCTTTCCGCAGGGAACGGTCACCCTGCTCACCGGGGGCAACGGCGCGGGCAAGAGCACCCTGCTCAAGATCATGGCCGGCCTTACCCGGCCGAGCGCGGGCCGCGTGGTGGTCTCCGGGGGGGCGGACGGCGCGGAAGCGCGCTTAGGCTATGTGGGCCACGCCACCTTTCTCTATCCGGGCCTTACGGCGCTGGAAAATCTCGCCTTCTGGCGCACGGCCCACGGGCTCGCGCTGGACGAGGACGCCCTTTTTGCCCTGCTCGAGCGCGTGGGCCTCGGAGACCATGCTCATGAGCGGGCGCGCGTCTTCTCGCGCGGCATGGCGCAGCGCCTCAACCTCGCGCGGGTGCTCATGCTCGCGCCGGAGATCCTGCTTTTGGACGAGCCGGCCACCGGCCTCGACGCGCCCTCGCGCGCCGTCCTGCGCCGGGAGATCTCCGACGCACGCGGCCGCGGCGCCTGCGTGGTGCTGGTGAGCCATGATTTGGCCGGCGACGCCCCCCTGGCCGACCGGGTGCTGGCGCTCGCCGGGGGCAAGACCGTCTATGCCGGGCCGGCGGCGGACTTTTTCGCCCAAGAGGGGGGCGCATGTTCCGCCTGAGCCTCGCTATCGCCCGCAAGGACCTTTTGCTCACCCTGGCGCGCGGCAACGGGCTGCTTCAGGCGCTCCTGCTCGGGCTGCTCTTGCTCTTCGTGTTCAGCCTTGCGCAGGGGCCCGGCGAAAAGGTGGGCCCGCAGGCGGCCGCTGCCATGTTCTGGCTGGCTTCCGCCTTTTCGCAGGTGCTCATCTTCAACCGCCTCTATGACCTCGAAGAGGCCAATGCCGCGCGCCTCGGCCTCGCGCTCTGCCCGGCGCCCGTGCAGGCGGTGTGGCTCGGCAAGCTCGCGGCCGGGCTGGTGCTGCTTTTGCTGGCGCAGGCCGTCTTCCTGCCGGCGGCCATGGTCTTTCTCGGGCAGGGCGTGACGGCGCAGCCGCAGGCCGGCCTCGCGACACTCGCGCTCGTGGATGCGGGCATGTGCGCCCTGGGTTCGCTGCTCGGGGCGCTGGGCCAGGGGCAGTCCGGGCGCGAGTCCCTGCTCGGGGTGGTCCTCTTCCCGCTGCTGACACCGCTCCTCCTGGCGGGCATCGGGGTGGGCGCCCAGTGCCTGGGCGCGCCCTCGCCGGACGGCCCCTCGGCGTGGCTCCGGCTGGCGGCGGCCTTCGATGCGGTCTTTTTGGGCGCGGGCCTCGTGCTCTTCGGCTTCATCTATCCGGGGGAGGACTAAATGCCCCAGTTGCTCGCCCTCGCCGGCGCCCTCGCCATGGCCGCGGCGCAATGGCTCATCTGGTGCTATGCGCCGGAGGAAGCCACCCTCGGCCTGATGCAGAAGATCTTTTATCTGCACCTGCCGCTCGCGTGGTGGGCGCTCATCAGTTTCTTCATCGTTTTTTTGGGTTCCCTCGCCGTGCTCCTGCGGCGCAGCAACGCGGCCGACAGGCTGTGCGCCGCCGCCGCCGAGGTGGGCGTGCTCTTCAGCGGCCTGACCCTCGTGACGGGCATGCTCTGGGCGCGCCGCTCCTGGGGCGTCTGGTGGACGTGGGACCCGCGCCTCTCCACCGCGCTCGTCATGTGGTTCGTCTATGCGGCCTACCTGCTGCTGCGCGGGCTCGACATGGCCCCGGAACGCCGGCGCCTCGTCTGCGCGGTGGTGGGCGTGGCGGCCTTTCTGGACGTGCCGCTGGTCTTCGTGTCGGCGCGAATCTGGCGTTCCATCCATCCGGCGGTCTTCGCCTCCCGGGAGGGGGGCCTCGAGCCGGAAATGAAGCTCACGGCCGTGGCCTGCGTGGTGGCGCTCGGCCTGTTCTGGGCCGGCCTTGTGTGGCTGCGCAAGCGCCAGCTCGACCTCACGGCCCGGCTGGATGCCGCCGCGGAAGAAGACGACTGAACGGCGCGGCCGCGCCGTCTTTTTGACGGAGGAAATCATGGACACCCTGTACTGGCTCATGGGCGCCAACGCCGCGGTCTGGATCGGCCTCGGCGCCTATCTCGCCTTCCTGGGCGGGCGGCAGCGGGCGCTGGCCCTGCGTCTTGCCCGGTGGGAGCGCAGCGCCCGTGGCTAGCGAATTCACCATTCCGGCGCGCGCGCGGGTGCTCATCATCAGTCTCGGGATCGCGCTCGTGGCCATGCTGGCGGCATCCCTGGCGGAGCGCTTCACCTCCACGGGCCTCACCGTCCGCCACACGCACGAGCCCGCGGCGCAGGCCCCGGCCCCCGGCACCGACGAGGTGGGGCGCCTCATGCAGGAAGTGGCGAAAGACCCGGGCAACAAGGCCGCGCTCGTGGAGATCGCCGAGCGCCTCATGACCATGGGCAGCTGGGACGGCGCCGAGAGCTTTGCCACGCGCGCCCTGGCGTTGGACCCGCGCGACGGCCGCACGCGCTACCTGCTCGGCGTCATCCGCCACAATCAGGGCAAGCACGCCGAAGCGGCGAAACTCCTCGAGGAGGCGCTCAGGGACAAGGACAGCGCGGCCATGCGCTACAGCCTGGGCGTGCTTTACCTCCACTATCTCAACGAGCCCGCCCGCGGGGTGGAGCACCTGACCGAGGCGCTGCACGCGCCGGACGCGGACGAAAGCCTGCGCCAGGCCATCCGCGAGGAGCTGGAAAAGGCCCCGCTGCCCGCAGGGGAGGGCGCTGAAGAAAAATTGGTCGGCGCGCCCTCGGGCGATGCTGCCAAGGCGGCTGCCTCCAAGAAGGGCCGGCCCGCAAAAACCGGGGGGCAACCCGCCGGCACGCGCTGACGGCCGCCCTTGCCTCTTTTTTGCGCCGGTTGTAGAGAAAGAGAAACAATCGCGGCCCGTTGCCGGGCATTTCCCCCGGCGGCGGTGCCATTATGGAGCATGCGGCCCGGCGCCCTGCGCGCCCGAGCGAGGTGGAGATGGCCCGTCGCAGATCCAGGAAAAATGCCGACGCCCCGCGGCGTCCGGCCGTGGTGAATCAGGAAGAGACGCCCGTTTCCGGCGAGGCTGCCGAGGCCCCGGCAGCTCCCGTTGCGCCAACCGCAAAGAAGGCGCCGAAGCGGCCGGGACCTGGGGGGAGCGTATCGTCCAAGCGTCCTGCTCCGGGGCGGTCGGTGCGGCTCTCCACCTGCATCGCGGGCATGGTCCTGACCCTTGTCCTCGGCCTCTATCTGGGGACGCTCCTGCCCGGCGTCCTTCAGGACATTCGCGGCCGCGACACCGCCGTCGCGCCGCAGCAGGTGCTCGCGGAAGCGGCGCCCGCTGCCGCACCGCCGTCGCCTGCCCAACCGGCGCCCGGCCCCGGGGACGCCGCGCGCGGGCTGCCGCCAGAACTCGCCGCGCGCCTCGCCTCGCTGGAAGCGGCCGTCCGCAAGGATCCCTCCTCGGCCGACAACTGGACGCAGCTCGGCAACCTCTTTTTTGACGCCGGCCGCGTCAGTGAAGCCATCCAGGCCTATGAGCGCTCGCTGGCGCTCGCCCCCGGCAATGCGGACGTACTGACCGATCTCGGCATCATGTATCGGGAAAACAAGGCGCCGGAAAAGGCGGTGGAGTGCTTCCGCAAGGCCTTCGCGGCCGATCCGCGCCACGAGAACGCCCTGTTTAATGCCGGCGTTGTGCTCTATAACGACCTCGGGCGCAAGGATGAGGCGATCGCTGCCTGGCGCAGGCTGCTCACGCTCAATCCGCAGGCGCGCGCGCCGGACGGCCGCACGGTTTCGGAAATGGTGCGGCGGCTGGAAGAGCCGACTCGGAGACAATGACGCTATGACGACCCTGGGGAGAAAAGTCCCGGCCCGGCGCCCGCGTGGGGCCTTCATGCCGGGCATGGCCCTTGTTGCGCTGCTGGCGCTCCTTTCGCTGGCGCTGCCGAGCCTTGCCGCTGACGCCCTGTTGCCGGAAGCGCGGCCCGAAGTCTCCGCCCGCGCCGTGGCGCCGGCGCTCGCCGCATTGCAGGCGTCGCGTACACCGGGTGCCCGGCCGCAGCAGGCCATGCTGCCCGTTACGGGCGCCGGCCCCAACCTGTCCCTCTTGCCCTATCTGGACTATCTGCTGGACGAAAGCGGCAGTCTCGACATCGAGGAGGCCGCGGCGCCAGACCGGGCCGACGCCTTTGTGCCGCTTGCGCTCGAAAAGCTGCCGCGCACCGAAGGCGTCATGTGGCTGCGCTTCACGCTGGCGCCCCTGGCCGCGGGCGCGCGCCCGGCGACCCTCCTGCTCGACATGGGCGAGAGCATCCCCGGCACGCCCATGCTCTACGAGCCGGAGCGTAATGACCTGAGCGGCGCGCTGGAGTGGCGCGAATCGAGCCCGGCGCAGCGCAATGTGCTGCTCCTGCCCGAGGCTGGCGCCGAACCGCTCACCTGCTATATCCGCCTTGACGGGCTGCCCGGGCCGTGGTTCTCGCCCATGGTGCGCACCCCGGCGGACGCGGCCACCAACTGGGGCAGCCTCGCGCGCACCGGCGCCATCCTCGCCCTCGGCGTGGTCATGCTCCTGTGCCTTCTGCGCGGGCTCTCCGAAAACGGGCAATGGCGCGTCTGGACCGCCCTGTATGTGGCCGTGGCGCTCGGCCAGGCCCTGCTTGGCATGCCGGAGGCCGGCCCGCACCGCTCCATGCTCGGCCATGCCGCGGCCACCATGGCCCCGGGCATCGCGCTCATGCTCCTGCCGCATGTGGGGCGCCACCTCATGCGCACGCGCCAGCGCGCCCGCGGGCTCGACATCCAGCTCCTCCTGCTTTCCCTGCCCGGCGCGGCGCTGGCCCTGCTGCCGCTCGTGCCCGGCTGGGCGTGGCTCGACCGCTGGCTCGACCTCTGGCCCGCCGGCACCCTGCTCTTTGTGCCCACGGCTCTCGGCGCGTGGCTCATGGGCCTTGGCGGGGCGCGCCGCTTTTTGCTCGGCTGCCTGCTGCCGCCGCTCTTCGTGGCGGCCGGGCTGCTCGGGCTGGATTTCGGCATCCCGCCGAACCTGCTCGCCTCGGCGCCCCTGTGGGGCACGGCCCTGAGCGCGCTGCTCATCGCGGCCACGGGCACTCCGGCGGACATGACAGCGGAAGCCGCCGCTCCCAAGGCGCGGCCGGCTGACGGAAAGGACGCGGACGAGGGCGGCATCATCAATCTCGATCATCCACTGGACGATCCCAATTTGCGTCTCGTTTCGGGTGGCAAGGCCCCGGCCGCTGCCGAGGCCCAAGGCGGCGGGGAGGCCGCGGACGAAGCTGCCACGCAGGCCCCGGGCTCGGCGGAACGGGCCCGGGCCGAAGCTCGCGAGGGCGCCCTGCGCGCGCCGCTGGACGACCTTTTGCGCGAGGGTGCGGCCCTCGAGCAATGCGCGCTGCCCCCGGCCGTGCGGCAATATGCCGCGGCCATGCTGGATGCGGCGCGGCGCATGGCGGATGTGCTCAGCCATGCGGACGCAGGGGAGGGCGGTGCTTCGGGTGACGGCGCGCCAGCGGCGGAAGGCGCGGAGGCCGGTACGGCCTTCGATCTCCAGCGCCTGCTGCGCGAAGCCCATGGGGCCGTGGCGCCGGCCGCGGAATATGCCGGCATCGGCCTTGCCTGGTACATGCCCCCGCATCTCGGGCAGCTCTATCGCGGCGATGCACAGACGCTCGGCGAGACCTTGGGCCTCCTGCTCGAAAGCGCGGTGCGGGCCACCCGGCAGGGAGCGGTGCATCTTTCGGCGCGGCGCGTGCCCGAGAGCAGCGACCCCGGCAATATCCTCTTCACCGTGACGGACACGGGCAGCGGCGCGCCCCCGCGGGAGCGCTCGAGCCTCGCGCTCGCCCGCGCCTGGGAGCTGGCAGCGCGCCACGGCGGCTATGTGGGCATGGAATATGGTCCCAATGGCACGACCATCGCCTTTTCGCTGCATCTGGAGCCGCTGGAGGACAGCGCGGACGACATGCAGGGCGAGAGCCTTGCGCATGTCATCATCGTGGCGGATGACCCTAAGCAGCGGCGCGAGCTCGCGCGCATGGTGGCGGATCTCCCCTGCCGGGTGAGCGAGGCGGCGAGCGAGCACGAGGCTCTCAGGCGCCATGAGGCGGACCCGGCCGTGCTCCTGGTGGCGCAGGGACGTTATGCCCTGCCCGCCGCGGCGGACATGGTGACAAGGTTCATGGAGGCAGCCGCCGGGGCCGGCCTTTCCGGCTGCAAGGTGCTGGCCGTCACCGTGGACGACAGTCAGTGGAACCTGCTCGCGGACAGCGGCTTCACCCATGCCATGCTGGAACCCGTGGACGCCGAGGTGCTGCGCCAGACCGTGCGCGACGTGATGCGCGGGGTGCGCCGCAGCCGGCCCGCGCCGCAGAAAACGGCGGCGGATGCTGAAGAAGCTGCGGCGCCTTCGCAGGCCGGCACATCGGAAAAGAGCCCGGAGGGTGGGGAAGAAACCCCTGAGGCCGGGGCGGCTGCTCCGGCTGCCGAGACTGCGGATACTGAGCCGGCCCAGGAAGTCGCACCTGCCCCGGAAGCTGAGGCGGCTCCCGAGGATGCCGGCGCTACAGCTGAAGCGACCGACGCCTCGGCCGGGGCGCCATCCGCGTCGGAAGAAGCGGAAGTTTCAGCCGTGACAGAAGCGGCCGCTCCGGCTCCTGAAGCCGGGGAGGGCCAGACGGCCGGGGAACTGAGCGGCGAGGAGTGGCACTTCCTGCTGGCGGAACAGGCGGAAAATACCGGCGTGTCCGAGGAGCAGGCACCGGCAGCCGAACCGCCCGCAGAATCCGAACAGCCGGCCGCAGCTGAGGCGATGGAAAGCCCGGCCGAAACCGGGACCGCGTCGGAGCCGGCAGCGGAAACGCCTGCGGCCGGGACTCCCGAGACTCCCGGGCAGCCCGCGGGGGCGACCGCTGCGCCGGCCACCGACGAGCCCGTCTCCTCCCTCATGGACTTTGCGGTGGAGGCAGTGAGCGCAGCCGGGAGCACGCCGGAAGGGCAGGGCGCGGAAATGCCGCAGGCTCCTGCCCCTGTGGTCGCGCCTGAAGCGGAGCGGGAGGAAGCCGTCGCCCGGGAGGCTGGCCCGGCAGACGGCCATGAGGCAGGCGAGACGCCCGTGCAGGAGTCTGCCGGAGTCCTGGCTGCAGAGCCTCCGCGCCCCGAACCATCACGTTCAGACCCAGCGCGCCAGCCGGCCGCGCCCGTAACGGCCGCACGGGCGTCCGTCTATGTGAGCCCGGCCCTGGCGAGCCCCGGGGAATGGGTGGGCGAACCCATGCCCATCGGGACGCCGGTGGCGCGCCGTGACGCGCCGGAAGCGCCTGAAACTCCCCGGCCCGGCGAACCCCGGAAGGAAGAGGTGCGCCCGGCTCCATCGCGGCCGGCGCACGCCGTGCAGCCAGCGCGCACCGGCTACACGAGCCCCAGCGTGCCCGTGCCCGGGGAATGGGTGGGCGAGCCCATGCCCATCCTGCGCAAGGCGCCGCAGTCGGAGTCGGCGGCGGAAGTGGCTGCGCCCGCAGCCCCTGCGGAAGCAGCGGCAGCGGCCGCAAGCGCCTCCGCGTCGGGCGCCGCTGCCGACGAGGGCGGTTCGTTCATGGATTTCATCGTGGGCGCCACGCCAGTGGATGCCCCCGAAAAGCCCGCGCCCAAGGCCCCGGGCGGCGTGACGGACTTTGTGGAAAGAAGCGTCTCGCTTGTGACGAGCGCAGTTTCTTCGGCATTTGCGCCGGGTAGGAACGAGGCCGACGCCCCTGCCCCAGCGGAAGCGGCGGCCACGTCGCCCGTGCCGCAAGCGCCAGAGGCTCCCGGCCCGGATCCTGCCATCCTCGCCCTGGTGGAGCGCCTGGACGCGGCCATGGCGCAAGCCGTTTCCGCGCATGCCGCGGGGCGCGGGCAGATGGTGGCCCAGGCCGCAGCGGCCATCGCGGAAGAGTCGGAGAGCTTCGGTTTCAGGGTGCTCGCGCGCATGGCGCGCTGCGTTGAGCGGGCCGGGCGCGCCGGCGACATGAACGCGCTCCGCGACCTGCTCCCCGAGCTCGAGGTCTCGGTGGAGCGCAACCGCATCGCCCTGACCCAGCGGAGGTGAGGCGGCATTGCCCGTTGCGGCCTTCGGGCTTGCACAAAGCGCCGCGACATGCCAACATGGAAACGCAAGGCCCGGGCAATGGCGCGCCATGCGGTGGCTCCGGGGCGCGAATCGAAAGGAGGCGTCATGTACAGCAAGGTTCTTTTGCCGGTCAACGGCGAATCCCGCGGCGAACGCTCCCGGAAGGCCCTGGAGAAGGCCATGGCCGTCTGCTCGGGCGAGATCGTCCTGCTCCATGTGACCGAGCCCATCTCGCAGGTGGTGGGGGGCGAGGCGCGCGTGGAGCTGCAGCGCGAGGAATCGGCCGAGGGCATGACCCTGCTCTGCCCCATCATCGAGATCCTCGAGAATGCGGGCGCGGCCTTCCACACCCGCGTGGAGCCTGGCACCATCGCCGAGACCATCGTGCGCATCGCCGATGAGGAAAAGGTCGACCTCATCGTCATGTATACTGACGGCCGCGACGGTATCAGCGACATGCTGCTCGGCTCCATCACCGAGCGGGTGCTGCGCAATACGGGCGTTGATCTCCTGGCGGTGCGCAACTAGGGCTTTTGCCCGAAACGCGCTCCCTGCTGGCCCCGCGCCCGCGCGGGCTGCACGGAAGGCGCTTTTCCGCCAGCGGGGGCAGCCGCAAGGCCGCTTGGCGCCCCTGGCGGCAACGGCTCCGCACTCGCTGTGCGCGCTCCGGCCGGTGGTGCGGGGCACCCGTACGCGCCGCGCTGTCGCGGCCGCCCTTGTCCCAGCCCCCGCGCTGCCTGTAACCGCCTTCTTGCACGCTAGCCATGCTCGTTTTCCATATCCTCCTGGGCCTTGTCATCCACAGCCTCTCCTGGGTGGCGGCCATCCATGCGCTCCTGACCAAGCATGATCCCCGCTCCGCTCTGGGCTGGACGGCGTGCGTCTTCCTCGTGCCGCTCGTGGGGCCGATGCTCTATGCGCTCTTTGGCATCAGCCGTGCCCAGAGCCACGCGGAAAAGATCCTGCGCCGCGAGGCCGCCCATGACCCGGGCCGGGCGCTGCGCGCCTGCTCTCCCGTGCCCCCGGGCACGGAATCCCAGCCGGAGAGGGAAGAGCCCGTCATCCTCGCGGGCACCGGGCGCCGCCTCACCGGCGTGCCGCTGTGCGGCGGCAATGCGGTGACGCCGCTGCACAACGGGGACGAGGCGTACCCGGCCATGCTCGAGGCCATCGACGCCGCCAAGTCGCATGTCTTTCTCGCCACCTATATCTTCAATGCCGGCAAGGCCGGCCACGCCTTTGTGGACGCCCTGACCCGCGCCGCCGACCGTGGCGTGGACGTGCGCGTGCTGGTGGACGGCGTGGGCGCGCTCTATTCCTGGCACAAGCCTTGGGAGGTGCTCAAGCGCCGCGGCGTGCGGACGGCGCGCTTTTTGCCGCCCTCGCTCGTGCCGCCGCGTTTCTCCATCAACCTGCGCAACCACCGCAAGGTGCTCGTCTGCGACACCGTGGGCTTCACCGGCGGCATGAATATTTCGGACGGCAACCTGGCCNCNGCGGGNANNCACCGCATCCAGGACATGCACTTCCGCTGCGTGGGNCCNGTGGTGAGCAGCCTGCGCNACGCCTTCGTGCTNCACTGGGGCTTCTGCACNGGCGACTATGCNCCGCCCCCGCCCATGCCCATNGNNNCNNCCGGNGACCACCANTGCCGCGTNGTCGTGGACGGCCCCGGCAACGACGCGGACGTGATCAACGACCTNATCTGCAGCGCCATCAACATGGCNCGCAAGCGCGTGCGCATCATGACCCCGTATTTCCTGCCCTCGCACGACCTCATGGGCTCCCTGCGCTCGGCCGGNCAGCGCGGGGTGGANGTGCGCGTGGTGCTNCCCGCCAANAACAANCTGCCCTACATGAACTGGGCCACCTNNNGGCTNNTGCCNGGGCTGCTCNCNGCCGGNGTGCGCGTNCTCNTNCAGCCGCCGCCCTTCGCNCACACCAAGCTGCTNGTGGTGGACGNNTNTTANACCCAGGTGGGCTCGGCCAACCTNGACGCNCGCTCCCTCAGGCTCAATTTCGAGCTCAACATGGAGATNTTNGACCCNNCCTTCGCNGCCGGCATNGCGGACTTCATCGACGCCGCCGTGGANAAGGGNACNGANATCACCCTCGCCGAGCTCAANGCCGAGCCCCTGCCCGTGAAATTGCGCAACGCGGCCTGCTGGCTCTTTTCGCCCTATCTCTGAGGGCGC
>NZ_JAAVBE010000003.1:0-41765 GCF_014803725.1 Desulfovibrio sp. | reverse complement strand
CCCGNGCGCCGCAAGATTTTTTTGNCGGCNNGNCCNNNTCGCAATATGCCGGATTTATTTGCGGAAATTTTTGCGCCCGCGAAAAATCCAGTCCCTGCGAATGGAATGGGCGCTTTCCATTTCTGCCNTATTCGNGTATGGATAGAAACCCGTCACGAATCCCGCCACGGAGCTCCCGGNCGCCGCATGCNGGCCCCGAGCCCTNCCNGNGCGGGCNTTNNGGCGGCNTGNTTTCCCGGTCCGGCGGTTCCGGCCGGTTGGCGCCGGGCGGCACGATTCCGGCAAAACCCCGCCATGCGGCTGCGCGGCGGCATCCTGAAGCATGGGAGAAAACGCATGATGACACTCTTCTACCTCTTGGGCTACCTGGCCGTGCTGGGCTTCATCTGCCTTGCCGCGCTGAAAATCAGGACCTATCTCAAGGCGAGCCCGCTGCACATCCGCTGGGAGCTCTACCCCGTCCCGCACGAGGGCCCCAAGAAGGAGGCCTACGGCGGCAGCTATATGGAAGAAAAGAACTGGTGGACCCACAAACGCCATGTGGACCACTGGGAAGACATCAAGGCCATCCTGGTGGAAGTGCTCTGCCTGCACGCCACCTATGAGCACAACCCCAAGCTCTGGATCCGCACCTATCCCTTCCATGTGGGCATGTACATGCTCATGGGCGGCACCATCATCCTTGTCTGTGCNGTGGTGCTCCAGCTCTTCGGCGTNGACCCCACGGGCGGCCTCATGACCTTCGTGGCCAATGTCATCAATGCGGTGGTCCTGCTCGGCGCCTTCTGCATCGCGGGCGGCGGCATCGCGCTCATCATCCGCCGCCGCGAGGACGAGGGCCTCAAGAAGTACACCACGGCGGAGCAGTACATCAACCTGGGCTCCTTCGTCGTCTTCGGCGTGCTCACCCTCTGCGCCTGGGCCTTCAACCCCTCCTACTACCAGCTGGCGCGCGATTTCATCTACAATCTCTTCACCTTCAACTTCCAGCCGCTTGGCAGCTCCTGGTTCGTGCTTAACATGCTTGTGGGCTTCTTCCTGATGATCGCCATCCCCGTGACCAACATGGGGCACCTGATCATGAAGTACTTCATGTACCATGACATCCGCTGGGGTGACGAAGCCACGATCTACAGCGACAAGAACAAGAAGCTCATCGACGAGATGCTCCAGTACCAGGTCACCTGGTCCGCCCCGCACATCGCCGGGGACGGCACGCCCAGGAACTGGGTGGACGTGGCCACCACCAACCCCGCAGCCCCCAAGAACGACGAGTAGGGAGTCCTCACATGAAAGACAAGCTGACCCTGAAAGATGTTTCCACCGTTGAAGGGCAGATGGTCAGTATTGACCTCAAGGATCTGCCCGAGCTCGCGCTCGACGTGAAGCCCATGCCCTGGAAGCCCTTCACCGAGGAGCAGAAGGAAAACACCGCCTGTATCCTCGACGAAGTGTGCGTGCTCAATATCCCCAAGCCCAAGAACCCGCAGGAAGAGGAGGAGCTCGTCAACAAGTTCCTCGAGGGCATGCGCAAGCTCTTCTCCAAGGAGAACAACTGGACGTGCCTGCCCATGCTCGAGAGCAGCATGGAAAACTGCGTGCAGTGNAATTCCTGCTCCGAGGCCTGNCANCTGTGGGAGATGTCGGGCAAGAACGAGATGTACCGGCCCAACTACCGCTCGGAGATCTTCCGCCGCATCTANCATCAGTACATCAAGAAGGANCCNTTCGCCAANTGGCGCTACGGCGACATCGGCCTCAACTGGAAGACCGTGGCGCGCCTCGGCGAGCTCGCCTACCGCTGCAATGTCTGCCGCCGCTGNGCGCAGACCTGCCCCATCGGCGTGGATAACGGCCTCATCGCCCGCGAGATCCGCAAGCTCTTCAGCCAGGANCTCGGCATCCANCCGCGCGAGCTGCACGAAAAGGGCACCATGAACCAGCTCAAGGTGGGCTCCTCCACGGGNATGACCCCCGAGGTCGTGCGCGAGAACGTGGAGTTCATCGACGAGGANTATTCCGAGATCACGGGCGTCGGCATCACCACCCCCTTCGACGTGAAGGGCGCGGACATCATGCTGCTGCACAATGCCGGCGAGATCATGGCCTGGCCCGAAAACATCGCCGCCTTCTCGCTCATCTTCCAGGAGGCNGGCCTTTCCTGGACGCTCTCCAGCAAGGCCGTGGCCTATGACGGCGTGAACTACGGCGTCTTCTACGACGACGCNCAGCTCGCCCGCATCGCNCTCGACCACATGCTNGCCGCCAAGGAACTGGGCGTCAAGAAGGTGGTGGTGGGCGAATGCGGCCANGCCAACAAGGCCATGACGGTGCTGGCNGACCGNGTNATCCCCTTCGAGTACCAGGTGCCGCGCGAAAGCTGCTANGTCACCCTGCGCGACATCATCCTCNCCGGGCGCCTCAAGCTCGACCCGTCGCGCAANGACTTCCCCGTGACCCTGCACGACCCCTGCAACGTGGTGCGCCTCATGGGCATCGTCAAGCCNCAGCGCGACATCCTGCACAAGATCGCGCCCAAGTTCCGCGAAATGCCCTGCCACGGCGTGCACAACTACTGCTGCGGCGGCGGCTCCGGCTTCGCCATCATGACCCGCAACAACATCGACGAATGGCGCGGCAACATCTCGGGCCGCAAAAAGCTGTGGCAGATCGGCGAGGCCTTCAAGGAATGCCTCGGCCCCGAGACCAAGAAGTATATCTGCGCCCCGTGCTCCAACTGCAAGGGCCAGATCCGCGAGCTNCTNGAGCACAATGACCTGTACTCCAAGAACAGCTTTGCNTACGGCGGCCTCGTGGAGCTCATCGTCAACGCCATGAGCAACGTGCAGCCNGGCTTCATCAAGTGGGAAGGCGACGAATAGCCGNTTTGCCGCAANGACTGANNGNANCNGGGGGGCTTCGGCCCCCCTTTTTNNTGCGGTTTTCGGNGNGNGGAATGGNCNGNNCGGCNCGTCCGNGGGTGAGTGGGGCCGGGCGNCCAGCCTGTCCCGGGGCCGGTGGCCCCGNNANCCCCGCATGGCTTGAGCAGCGGCCCCGAAAAGGCTATGCTGCCTTTTTTCGTGAGCGGAAAGGCGCNTTCGCGCCGGAGGAGCCNCCATGCAGCGCACTCTTATCGTNGATGTCCTCAAGGCCGNGAANCCGGCCGANGCCGTNACCGTCTGCGGCTGGGTGCGCACCCGGCGCGACGCCAAGGGCTTTTCGTTCGTGGAGCTCAATGACGGCTCCTGCCTCGCCAACCTCCAGTGCATCGTGGATGACGGCACGCCGGCGCACGCNGNNCTCGGNGANGCNTCCACCGGGGCGGCGCTCTGCGTGCGCGGGGCGCTCGTNGCCTCNCCGGGCAAGGGCCAGAAGTGGGAATTGCGGGCCGAAANCGTGGAGGTNTTCGGCCTGGCCGACCCGGAGACCTTCCCGCTCCAGAAAAAGCGCCACTCGGACGAATTTTTGCGCGGCATCGCCCACCTNNGGNCNCGCACCAACAAGTATGGCGCNGCCTTCCGCATCCGCTCCGAGGCCGGATATGCGGTGCACGAGTTTTTCCGCTCGCGCCGCTTCGCCTGGGTGCACACGCCGGTGCTCACGGGCTCGGACTGCGAGGGCGCGGGCGAGATGTTNCGCGTGACCACGCTCGCCCCGGGCCAGCAGGGCGAGGATTTCTTCACGCGGCAGGCGAGCCTCACGGTCTCGGGCCAGCTCGAGGCCGAGGCCCTGGCCCTGGGGCTCGGCCGCGTCTACAGCTTCGGCCCCACCTTCCGCGCCGAAAATTCCAACACGCCGCGCCATGCCGCGGAATTNTGGATGATCGAGCCGGAAATGGCNTTNTGCCGACCTNGNNGNCNNNATGGANCTGGGCGAAGGCCTGACCCGCCATGTGGTGGAGCATGTGCTCGACCGCTGCGAGGCGGATGTGGCGCTCTTTGACAAGTTCGTGGAGCCGGGCCTTCTGGAGCGCCTGCGCGGCATCCTGCGCCAGCCCTTCGCGCGCATCCCCTATGCCGAGGCCGTGCGCATCCTGGAAGAGGCCGACGCGGGTTTCGCCTTCCCGGTGAGCTTCGGCATCGACCTCCAGACCGAGCACGAGCGCTACCTCGCGGAAACGCATTTCCAGCGCCCGGTCATCGTTTATGACTACCCGCGCGAGATCAAGGCCTTCTACATGCGCGCCAATGACGACGGCGAGACCGTGGCGGCCATGGACATGCTGGTGCCGCGCATCGGCGAGCTCATCGGCGGCTCGCAGCGCGAGGAAAGGCTCGAGGTGCTCACCGCGCGCATGACCGAGCTCGGCCAGAAGCCCGAAGACTACTGGTGGTATCTCGACCTGCGCCGCTATGGCAGCGTGCCGCATGCCGGCTTCGGCATGGGCTTCGAGCGGCTGCTCATGTTCCTGACCGGCATCAGCAATATCCGCGATGTCATCCCCTTCCCGCGCACCCCCGGGAGCCTGGAATTTTAGCAAAAGAGTTGAAGCGCGCCCGCGACAAGGAGCGACCATGATCGACGATCTTCCCAAGGGCTTCCGGGCCGGTGCGGCCGAAGCCTGTTTCCGCAAGGCCGGCCGGGACGACCTCGGCCTCATCGTGTCCGACAGGCCCTGTGTTTTGGCGGCCATGTTCACGAAAAACCTCTTCAGGGCCGCGCCCGTGCGCGTCTGCCAGGAGATTTTGGCCAGCGGCCGCGAGGTGCGCGCCGTGGTTGCCAATTCCGGGCAGGCCAATGCCTGCACAGGCGACGAGGGCCTTGCCAATTGCCGCGAGACGCAGCGCCTCACGGCCGAGGCCCTGGGCCTCGAGCCGGACGAGGTCTTGCCCGTTTCCACGGGCGTGGTGGGCGCGCACCTGAAAATGGACAAGTGGCGCGCGGCCATCCCGGCGCTGGCGCAAAGCCTGGGCAGCCGCGACGCCGAGGGCTTCACGCGCGCCTTCATGACCACAGACGCCTTCCCCAAGTTCGCCATGCGCGAGGTGAGCCTCACCGGGGGCCTCGTGCGGCTCACGGTCATGGCCAAGGGCGCGGGCATGATTTGCCCCAACATGGCGACCATGCTCTGCGTGGCGCTCACCGACGCCTGCGTGGAGCGCGCCTCCTGGCAGGAGATGTTCCGCCGCGCCGTGAACGCCACCTTCAACAGGGTGAGCGTGGACGGCGACACCTCCACCAATGACACCATTCTCGGCCTCGCCAACTGCGCCTCGGGCGTGGCGGCCATGAACGCCGATGACGAGAAGGCGCTGGAGGACGCGCTCACGGCCATCCTTGACACGGTGGCGCACATGCTGGTGGCGGACGGCGAGGGCGCCTCCAAGGTCATCCACATCAAGGTGAGCGGCGCGGCCAACGATGACGAGGCCGAGCTCGTGGCGCGCAGCGTGGGGCACTCGCAGCTCGTCAAGACGGCCATCTACGGCGGGGACGCCAACTGGGGCCGCATCGTCACGGCCGTGGGCTACAGCGGCGCCGACTTCGACCCGGACAAGGTGAGCCTCTTTCTCTGCGGCATCGAGCGCTTCCGCAAGGGGCAGCCCGTCAACGAGGAGCTGGAGGCCGAGCTCGCCGAAAAGCTCAAGGCCAAGGACGTGGACGTGGACATCATCCTCGGGTCGGGCCCGGGCTGTTACAGCCTCCAGGCCTCTGACCTTGGGCACGAGTACGTGAGCCTCAACGCCGATTACCGGTCGTAGGGGAAGGGCGAATAAGAGAATCCCCGCTCCCGGGACGTGCCGGGAGCGGGTGTCGGACTGTTATGAGGGGCGCCTACGCTTCGTCGGTCAGGCGGCGAAAGGCTTTTTTGCCCGCGCCGCAGACCGGGCAGCGCCAGTCTTCGGGCAGGTCTTCAAACTTGGTGCCGGCGGGGATCTTGTGGCGGCGGTCGCCCTTGTCCGGGTCATAGATGTAGCCGCAATTCACCGTCTGGCAACGCCACATTTCGCTTGGGTCACTCATGGGAGCCTCCGTGGGCCGGGTTTTCGGGGGAAAAGGCGGGGTCCGGGGCGGCCGGGTCAGCGGTGGCAGCGCAACTCTCGCACAGGCCGTCGAGCTCAATGCGCGCCCCGAGGATGGCGAAGCCAGCGGCCGAAAGGCCCTCCAGCGCGGGCGCGGGCGCCGGCCCGCACACATCGGCCACGCGGCCGCAGCGCACGCAGCGCACATGCAGGTGCGGCGACACGTCGCCATCGAAGCGGCGCCCGTGGCCCCCGCCCTCGAACCGGAGGATCTCGCCGGCCTGGGCCAAGAGCTCAAGGTTGCGGTAGACCGTGCCGAGGCTGATCCTGGGCAGGGCGCGGCGCACCTTGGCGTGGATCTCCTCGGCGGTGGGGTGGGTCTTCGCCTTGCGCAGTTCGGCGAGGATCTCGGCGCGCTGTCGCGTCATTCGGGTTCGCGCTGCGGGCATCCGGCCTCCTCTGTCGCCCGACTATGCGGGACGGCCCGGGGCTCTGTCAAGGCCGGCGCCACCTGCGGCATGCCTTGCCAAGCGGAGGGCGCCGGGATAGGCTAGGCCCGCGTCCCTTGAGACGGGCGCGGCCCTGCAAACAAGAAGAGGAAAAATATGAAAAGGATGTTCCTGACGGCGCTTGCCGCCGCGTTTTTGCTGGCCGGCGGCGCCCTCGCCGGCGCGTCTTCGGCCCTTGCCGCTGCGGATGCCCAGATTCTCCAGGATGCGTGGACGGCCTACAATATCGGCAATTACCAGAAAACCCTGCGCCTCATCGAGCCGCTGGCCGGCGACGGCAACCCCAGGGCGCAGGTCATGCTCGGCCGCTGCTATGAGAACGGCCTTGGCGTGAAGCAGGATTTGGGCGTCGCCGCCCAGTGGTTCCAGCTCGCGGCGGAGCAGAATGACAGCGAGGCCCAGGTGCTCCTCGCCTATTGCTATGAGGTGGGCGCGGGCGTGCCCAAGAACCCGCAGCAGGTGATGAACCTCATGACCCGCGCGGCGGAATCCGGCAATGCCGAGGCCCAGTTCAACCTTGCGCTCAACTACAGCCAGGGGTTATACGGCGCGCCCAAGAACGAGCAGGAGAGCTTCCGCTGGGCGAGCCTTTCGGCCCAGCAGGGCTATGCCCAGGCCGAACGCTTCCTCGGGGCCTGCTACCAGTACGGCTTCGGTGTCACGGCAGACCAGGCGCTGGCCCAGGAATGGTACGCCAAGGCCGAGGCGCAGGGCCTCTCGCGCGAGGGCAGCATCTTCAACAAGGTGACGGACTACACCATGCCCGCTTCGGAGGGGGTGCAGCAGTAGGGCCGGGCGCCCCGGATTTTGACAGGGCCGCTCCTTCGGGGGCGGCTTTTTTGTGGGGCTGCGGGAGGCGGGGGCGCCCCCGGTACGGGAAAGGGGCGACAGGCGGTGTTGGGGGAAATGCCTGCGACTGGCCGAGGTATAACTGTGCGGCGGCCAGGCTCGGGAGAAAGGGCGCCGCGACATCATCACAACCGCTGTCCTGGGCTCGCGTCACGCAGCGCAAAAGGCCGCTCCCGCAGTCGCGGAAGCGGCCTTTTCCAAAAATGGACGCTGCGGCCGGCTTACTTGATCTTGCAGTTGCCGTCCTTGCACTCGGGCGTGGAAATGACGGGCGTTGCCTGGAACAGCACCACCTGTTCCGTGCCCTTGTTGTCGCCGAGCACCATGGTATAGCGCATGAGGCCCTGCGGGCGCGGCATCTCGGAGGTGCCGTGGAAAACGCCGTTGGCCGTGAGCAGCCGCGTTTCGCCGACCTTGGTCTCGCGGATATTGGAAAGCGTCATGCGGTCCACGACGAGCTTTTTGTCCTTGATCTCTTCGATGAAGTGCGCCTTGTCACGAATGTGGCCGTTGGAGCCGATATACCAGAAATTGGGCGCCAGCAGCTTTTCCAGCGCAGCCACATCGCCGGTGATGACGGCCTCGGTGTACTGTTCCACAGGGTCGGCCTTGGCATGGGCGATGCCGCCGGCAAGGCAGAGGGCGAGCGCCAGAAGCAGGGGCACGAACTGGAAAAATCGCATGGGAGTCCTCCTTTCGCACAAAGTCCCGTGGCGGCGGCCACGGGCGCGGCGTTGCCGGCAGATGCGGCGGCGCGCGGATGCTTTCTTTAAGACCAAGCGCGGCCCCTGTCAACCGGGAAAGTGGGGAAATTCCGCAACGGAAGAGGTCACGCCGCCGCGCATGCCCGGCGCGAAGATTTGCATTACCTAGCAAATCACTCTACTATCCTACCGCGCGTCGGGTGCGGCCCGGGCGGCCGCGCGGCGCGCCACTCCCTTTTTGCGCCGGCCCGCACGCGTCGCCGGTCTCCGAGTTGCAGGAGCACCCATGAAGACATCCATCCTCCAAACTATTGGCCGCACGCCGCTCTTGCGGCTCAAACTCTCCCAAGAGCTGCCGGGCACTGTGTGGCTCAAGCTGGAGAACCGTAATCCCGGCGGCTCCATCAAGGACCGCGTGGCCTTTCATTGCGTGGAGCGCGCGCTCGTGCGCGGCGACATACGCCCCGGGGGGCTCGTGGTGGAGGCCACCAGCGGCAACATGGGCATCGGCCTGGCGCTCGTGTGTGCCATGCGCGGCCTGCGCTGCGCGCTCACCATGCCCGAATCCATGAGCCGCGAGCGGCGCGCCCTGTTGCGCGCCTATGGCGCGGAGCTCGCCCTCACGCCCGCTGCCGGCGGCATGGCCGCCGCCGTGGCGGCCGCCCGCGACCTCGCGGACGAGCTGGGCGGCTGGCTGGTGAACCAGTTTTCCAACCGCGACGCCGTGGCCGTGCATTACGAGACCACGGGGCCGGAGATCTGGCATGACAGCGCGGGCCGCATGGACGTTCTCGTGGCCGGCGTGGGCTCCGGTTCCTCGCTCACGGGCACGGGCCGCTATCTCAAGGAATCCATCGCCGACTTCAGGGTCATCGCCGTGGAGCCGGCGGCCTCGCCCGTGCTTTCCGGGGGGGCGCCGGGCCCACACGCCATCCAGGGCATCGGCGCGGGCTTCGTGCCCGACATCCTCGACCGCTCGCTCATCGACGAGGTGCTGCTCGCCGATGCCGGCGAAGCCATAGCCACGGCCCGGCGCCTCATGGCCGTTGACGGCGTGTGCGCGGGCATCTCCACCGGCGCCAACGTGGCCGCGGCCCTCGCCGTGGCCGAACGCCCGGAGATGGCCGGCAGGAACATCGTCACCTTTGCCTGCGACACCGGCGAGCGCTACCTCTCCACTCCGCTCTTCGAGGCGGAGTGAAGCGCGGGCGCCGCCACTTGCCAAGCCATGCCCGGTGCTTAGATATGAAGGATGAACACGACCGCACAGCCCCCCCTGATGTGTGAGAAGGCCCGTGAGCCGCAGGCGGAGAGCCCCTGTATCCATATCGAGAACGCGCGCCAGCACAATCTCAAGAACATCAGCCTCGACATCCCCCGGGACGAGCTCGTGGTGGTCTGCGGGCCGTCCGGCTCGGGCAAGTCCACCCTGGCCTTCGATATCGTGTATGCCGAGGGGCAGCGCCGCTATGTGGAATCGCTCTCCACCTATGCGCGCCAGTTTCTGCCGCAGATGGACAAGCCGGACGTGGAGAAGATCGAGGGGCTTTCGCCCGCCATCTCGCTGGAGCAGCAGAGCGTTTCGCGCAACCCGCGCTCCACGGTGGGCACGGTGACGGAGATCTATGACTTTTTGCGCGTGTTCTTCGCCCGCCTCGGCACCACCTATTGCCCCCAGTGCGGCCGCCCCATCGAGGCCCGCGCCGCGGACGAGATCATCTCGGACATCCTCGCGCTGCCCGAGGGCGAGAAATTCATGGTGCTCGCGCCGCTTGTCGAGCTGCAAAAGGGCACCCACCAGGACCTGCTGAAAAAGCTCAAGGCCGAGGGCTTCGCCCGCGTGCGCGTGGACGGAGAGTTTTATACGCTGGACGGCGTGCCGCCGCTGGAGAAGAACAAGAAGCACTCCATTGACCTTGTGGTCGACCGGCTCGTCAACAAGGAGGGCATCCGCGGGCGTCTCGCCGATTCCGTGGAGCTGGCCCTGCGCCACGGCAACGGGCAGATGGTGCTCCACCTGCCCGGGCGCCCCGAAGGCGAGCGGGACATCGTCCAGTCCACCACGTCCGTGTGCCCCACGTGCCATATCTCGCTGCCCGCGCCGAGCCCGCAGCTCTTTTCCTTCAACGGCCCGCAGGGCGCCTGCCCGCGCTGCGTGGGCCTGGGCACCGTGGATTATTTCGAGCCCAGGCTCATCGCGCCCAACCGCGGGCTCTCGCTCACGGGCGGGGCGCTCCTCCCCTGGGCCAAGCCGAAAGTGCTGGCGCGCTACCAGACGGCGCTGGCCGCGCTCGGCAAGCGCTTCGGCTTCACGCTCGCCACGCCACTGGAGAAATATTCGGACGAGGCCCTGGCGGCCCTGTTCTACGGGGAGGACGAGCACGGCAAGCCGGCCGCGGGCTCGCTGGGCCTGCGCCGCAACTGGATGGGCGGGGTCGTGGCCCTCGGCGCCGCCGGCGACCACCAGAGCAAGAATTTCGTGGAGGCGCAGCGCCTCCAGAGCGAGGTGGCGGTGAGCGACCGGCGCTGGCCCGGCGTCATCCCGCTCCTGGAAAAGGGCATGCAGTACGGCGACGCCTGGCGCGAGGAGCTGGCGCGCTTCCGCCAGTCCTGCGACTGCCCGGACTGCAAGGGCGCGCGGCTTCGGCCCGAAGCGCTCTCCGTGCGCGTGGACGACCTTTCCATCGCCCAGTTCTGCGCGCTCCCCGTGGACAGGGCGCTGGCCTGGCTCAAGGAGCGGAAATTCACGGGCCGCCACGCCCTCATCGCCGAGCCCCTGCTCAAGGAGCTGGAGTTCCGCCTGTCCTTCCTGGGCAATGTGGGACTTGAATATCTCTCGCTCGGCCGCTCCATGAGCACGCTCTCCGGCGGGGAGGCCCAGCGCATCCGCCTCGCCTCGCAGCTCGGCTCGGGCCTCGTGGGCGTGACCTATGTGCTCGACGAGCCTTCTATCGGGCTGCATCCGCGTGACAACGAGCGCCTTTTGGGCACCCTGCGTTCGCTCCAGAAGCGCGGCAATACCGTGCTCGTGGTGGAGCACGACGAGGCCACCATCTGCGAGGCCGACACGGTCATCGAGCTCGGCCCCGGCTCGGGCGCCAACGGCGGCGAGATCATGTTTCAGGGCCCTGTGAAGGAATTGCTGGACGACGCCGACACCCTCACGGCCCGCTATCTGCGCGGCGACGAGGTCATCCCCCTGCCGGACGCACGGCGCGAGCCCAAGGGCGAGCTCGTGCTCCACGACGTGACCACCAACAACCTGCGCGGCATCGACTGCCGCATCCCCATGGGCGTGCTCACCTGCGTCACCGGGGTCTCGGGCTCGGGCAAGAGCTCGCTCGTGGTGGACACGCTCTACAAGCACCTGGCCCTGGGCCTCGGCCTGCGCGTGGACCAGCCGGGCACCATCGGCGGCCTCTCCTACGAGGGCGGGGCCACGCCCATCGAGCGCATCGTGGCCATTGACCAGACGCCCATCGGCCGCACGCCGCGTTCCAACCCGGCCACCTATACCAAGATCTTCGACGAGATCCGCAACATCTTCGCCATGACGCCGGACGCCCGCAAGCGCGGCTACCAGCCCGGGCGTTTCAGCTTCAATGTGCGCGGGGGCCGCTGCGAGGCCTGCGGCGGCGACGGGCAGATCCGGGTGGAGATGCACTTTCTGCCCGATGTGTACGTCACCTGCGATGTCTGCCAGGGCAAGCGCTACAACCACGAGACGCTGGAAGTGCGCTACAAGGGCCTGAACATAGCCGAGGTGCTTGACCTGACGGTCAGCCAGGCGCGCAAGCTCTTCGAGAGCTATCCCTCGCTGGAGCGGCGCCTGGCTGTTCTGGAGGACGTGGGCCTCGGGTACTTGCGCCTCGGGCAGCCTGCCACCACGCTTTCCGGCGGCGAGGCGCAGCGCATCAAGATCTCGCGCGAGCTCGGCAAGCGCTCGCTGCCGGGCACGCTCTACATCCTCGACGAGCCCACCACGGGCCTGCACATGCACGAGGTGGGCAAGCTCATCAAGGTGCTGCACGCCCTGGTGGACAAGGGCGCCAGCGTGGTGGTCATCGAGCATAACACGGACATGATCCTCGCGGCGGACCATGTGCTGGACATGGGCCCGGGGGGCGGCGAGAACGGCGGCCTCATCGTCTCCGCCGGCACGCCGGAGGCCATCGTGGCCGACCCGGCTTCCGTCACCGGACGCTTCCTCATGCAGGAGCGCACGGAACGGCTCAAGCGCCGGAAGAAGAAGGGCTAGGCGCCGGCCTCCTGCGCCGTCACCCAGGCAAGGGCCGCGGGGAGGTCGAGGGTGCCTTCGTAGAGGGCGCGGCCGCTGATGACGCCCTCCAGCCCTTCCCGGCTGAGCGGGTAGAGGCGTTTCACATCCTCCAGCGTTGACACGCCGCCGGCCGCGATGACCGGCACATGTGCCGCGCGCACAAGGCGCGTGAGCGCGTCCGCATTAACGCCGCTGTGCATGCCGTCGCGCTCGATATCCGTATAGATGATGAAGGCCGCGCCCGCATCCTCGAGGCGGGGCAGCACCCCGGCCACGGTGAGCCCCGTGTCCGCCACCCAGCCCCGGCTCTTGAGCCGGCCGTTTGCCGCATCCAGCGAAACGCCGATCTTTCCCGGGAAGGCGCGGCAAAGCGCCGCGAATTTTTCCGGCTCCTCCAGCGCCATGGTGCCGATGATGAGCCGCGTGACGCCGGCGTCGAGATAGGCGCGGGCCGCGTCCGCGTCGCGGATGCCGCCCCCGAGCTGCACGGGGATGCTTGCCCCCTCGCAGATGCGGCCCACGATGGCCGCGCTGGCGGCATGGCCGTCAAAGGCGCCGTCCAGATCCACCACATGCAGCCAGCGGGCGCCCAGGCGCTCCCAGTGGCGGGCGGCTTCGGCCGGGTCGTCGGCGAAGACGGTGGCGTCGTCCGCGCGGCCGCGGCGAAGCCGCACAGCCTTGCCCCCCTTGATGTCCACCGCGGGAAAGATGATCACAGCCCGAGGTCCTTCACGGCCTTTTGCATGCCGTCCACCGCCAGCTCCTGCGCCGAGACCCAGGCGCCCTTGCGCTTGAAAAATTCGCCCACCGTCAGCAGATTTTCGGTGAGGCCCACCTGTTTTTCCTCAAAGATGGAGCGGTTGCCGAGCTCGCCCTCGGCCACGTTGACGAGGAAGAATTCCACGCGCACATGCGCCGACTGCGTCACACCGGCGCTCGAGCCCTCGCGCTCGTGCCAGTCGAGTACCTGCGGGATGAGCAGGTACTGCGCGCCGTGCTGGCGCCCATAGGCCAACCAGCGCGGCAGCGCCCCGGGCTGCCCCGTGCTGTGGGCATTGGTGAGGTCAGGGGGCAGGTTCCGGCGCGGGATGAAGGTGTACTGCCGCTTGGTGCCGGTGATGAGCACCTCGCGCAATTCCCTGTCCAGCGCCACGAGCGCGTCGTGCGGGATACGGCCCTGCGGCTCGGGGATCTGCCCCACGATAAGCTGGCCCGGATGCAGCGGCTGGGTGAAAGGCGCCACCGAGATCTTGTAGCTGGACGGCACAAGCCGGGGCACGTCCGCGGTGCTTGCGGGCTGGCGCGAGCAGGCGGCGAGCGCCAGCGAAAGCGCGGCCGCGAGAACAATGGACAGGCAGGGCAGATGGCGTCGTTTGGTCATGAGTCCAGGCCTCCCTTGGTGCTTCTGATGTGCGTCCCCCTGCGGCGCACGGCGTGGCCGAGCGCAAGCCCGAGGCCCTTGGCCGCCGATTCGAGGAGGTGATGGCCGTTCTTGCCGTACAAAAAGGAAATATGCAGGTTGCAGCGCGCCGCGCTGGCGAGGGCCTTGTAAAACTCGCGCCAGAGGTCCTTCTCCTCCCCGGCGATGACCGGCGGCAACAGCTCGTCGCCGCGCCACTCCAGCCACGGGCGCCCGGAAAGGTCTATGACCACATCGGCCAGCGCCTCGTCCATGGGCACGCGTCCGTGCCCCACGCGGGCGATGCCGGCGCGGTCGCCCAGGGCCTCGCGCAGGGCGGTGCCCACGGCGAGACCCGTGTCCTCCGCGCTGTGGTGCGCGTCCACCTCAAGGTCGCCCTTGCAGGTGAGGGAGAGATCCATCTCCGCCCAGAACATGGTGAGCGTGAGCAGGTGGTCGAGGAGGCCGATGCCGGTGTGAATATCGGTCTCGCCTGTGCCGTCAAGGGTGAGGGCGGCGCGGATGTCCGTTTCCCTGGTGCTGCGCGCGAAATCCGCGCGCCGGAGAGGGAGGGCGTCGCTCATGGTTTCTCCTCGGGGCTTGCGCCCGGCGTCGTGCCGGCGTCGTGTTCGGGGTTTTCCTGTGCGGTGCCTTCCTCTGCCTTTTCCGGCGCTTCTTCCGTCGGGGCCTTGCGCTTCCTGCCGAAGGCCGCGGCCACCCAGATGCTCCCCTCATAGAGGAGGAGCATGGGGCAGGCCATGAGCAGTTGCGAGACCACGTCAGGCGGCGTGAGGATGGCCGCGAGGATGAAGATGCCCACGATGGCGTAGCGCCGCCCCCTGCGCATCATGGCGGCGGTGAGGATGCCCATGCGCGCGAGGAAGAGCGTGAAGATGGGCATCTCGAAGATCAGGCCGAAGGCAATGAGCAATTTGAGCACGAAGCTCAGGTAGTCGCTCACCTTGGGCGTGATCACGATGTCGGGCGTGGAATAGCTCACGAAAAAGCTGAAGGCGAAGGGGAAGACGATGAAATAGCAGAAGGCGCCGCCGGCGATGAAAAAGACGGCCGAGAGAAAGGCGATGGGGAGGATATGGCGCTTTTCCTCGTCATAGAGGCCCGGCGCCACAAAGGCCCATATCTGGTAGAAGATGGCCGGGCTCGCCAGAAAGACGCCCGCCACGAAGGCGATATACATGCGGGTGAAGAAGGCCTCGGGGAGCGTCGTGTACTGGGCGTGGGTGCCCGCCGGCAGCACGGCGAGCAGGGGATGGATGAGGACATCAAAAATGGGGTCCACCACGGCCCAGCAGATGCCGAAGCCGATGCCCACGGCGATGCAGCAGCGCACAAGGCGGCTGCGCAGCTCGGAGAGATGATCCATGAGGCCCATGGGCTCGCCGCCTTCGGCCTCGGGGGCGTCGTGCGGGGCCGGGGGCTGGCCTTCGGGCGTTGTGGCCGGCGGCTCGGCAGGCCCGGGGGCTTTGGGGAGAGCGTCGGACGTGGGCGGCGGGCCGTCTGGCGGCGCGCCCGCCCCGGCCTCCGTATCCGGCTGCCATTCGAGGCCGGAAAGGGAAGTCTCGAAGGGGGCCGGTTCCTGCGTGGGCGTGGTGTTGCTCATGCGCGCGGGCCGTCCTCGGGCTGGACGGTAGATGTGACGCCCGAGGCACCGGGAGCGGCCTGTGCGGCGCTGCCGCTGCCCGGAGGCGGCGTTGCGGCCTCAGCCTCGGCGCGTGCCCTGGCGAGGGCTTCGGCGAGCGGGCTGCCCTCCGGCGGGGTGAGGCTGTCGGACTCATCGGCAGTGGCGGCTGCCGCGGCTTCAGGCGCGGGCTGCGCCGGCGCCGGCTTTTCCTCGGCCGCGGTAGCGGCGGCCTCCTTGCGGCGCCGCTGCGCCTCCTGCTCGCGCAAATCGGCCTCGGCGGATTCGGCATTGAGGGTGCGCTGAAAATCCGTGGAGACGCGCCGGAATTCCCCCATGGCCTTGCCCAAGCTGCGGGACACCTTGGCGAGGCTCTTGGGCCCGAGCACGATGAGCGCCACCAGAAGGATGACGAGAAGCTCGGTGCTGCCGATGCCGAACATGGCGTCCCCCTATTCCCACTCGATGGTGCTGGGCGGCTTGGAGGAGATGTCGTAGACCACGCGGTTGACGCCCTTGACCTCGCTGATGATGCGCCCGGAGATGCGCGCCAGGAGCTCGGGCGGCAGGCGGGACCAGTCCGCGGTCATGGCGTCCACGCTGTCCACCACGCGCAACGCGATGACGTTCTCGTAGGTGCGGCCGTCGCCCATGACGCCCACGGTGCGCAGCGGCAGAAGCACGGCGAAGCCCTGCCAGACCTTGCGATACCAGCCGGCGGCGCGCAGTTCTTCCTGCACGATCCTGTCGGCGCGGCGCAGGATGTCGAGCCTGTCCTCGCGTACCTCGCCGAGCACGCGGATGGCGAGCCCGGGCCCGGGGAAGGGATGCCGCCAGACGATGGAATCCGGCATGCCGAGCTCGGCCGCCACCTTGCGCACCTCGTCCTTGAAGAGCTCGCGCAGGGGCTCGATGAGCGCGAGTTTCATGGTCTCGGGCAGGCCCCCCACATTGTGGTGGCTCTTGATGACCGCGCTCGGCCCCTTGTGCGACACGGACTCGATGACATCGGGATAAAGCGTGCCCTGCGCGAGAAAGTCCACCTGCGGCAGCTTTTCCGCCTCTTCCTGGAAGATGTCGATGAAGGCGTGGCCGATGATCTTGCGCTTTTTCTCGGGGTCTTCCACGCCCTTGAGCAGGGTGAGGAAGCGTTCGCGCGCGTCCACGACGGTGAGGTTGAGATGGAAGTGCTCGCGCAAAAAGGTGGTCACTTCCTCGGCTTCGTTGAAGCGCAAAAGGCCGTTATCCACAAAGATGCAGTGCAGCCGGTCGCCGATGGCCCGCTGGAGCAGCGCCGCCACCACGGTGGAGTCGATGCCGCCGGAGAGCGCGCACACAACGTGCTTCTCGCCCACCTTTTCCGCGGCCTCGGCCACGGCCCGCTCCACAAAGGAGGCCATGGTCCAGTCCGGCGTACAGTTCGCCACCTTGAAAAGGAAGTTTTCGAGCATCTGTTCGCCGTCCACGCTGTGGTGCACCTCGGGGTGGAACTGCACGGCGTAGATCTTGCGTGTTTCGTCGGCCATGGCCGCGATGGCGAGGGTCTCGGTGCTGCCGGTCACGGTGAAGCCCGGCGGCACGGCCGAGACCTTGTCGCCGTGGCTCATCCACACGCGCGTCGGCGCCTTGCGGTCAAGGCCCGTCCACAGGGCGCAGGGCGCGGTCATGGTGAGTTCGGCCGGGCCGTACTCCCGCGTGAGGGACTGCGCGAGCTCGCCGCCAAGCTGCTGCGCGATGAGCTGCATGCCGTAGCAGATGCCGAGCACGGGCACACCCAGCCCAAGCAGGCCCGGGTCGAGCTTCGGCGCGTCCTTTTCGCCCACGCTGGCCGGCCCCCCGGAAAGGATGATGGCCGAGGGCCGCATGGCCGCCACCTCAGCGGCCGGCGTGACGCAGGAATGGATCTCGGAATACACGCCCGCCTCGCGCGTCCTGCGGGCGATGAGCTGCGTGACCTGCGAGCCGTAGTCGATGATGATGACCCTGGAGTGCGGCATAAGGCTCCCTGTTGTGCGGCGCGGTGCCGGTGCGCCTTAACTCTATCTTAATTCTCTATGCGGTAATTGGGCGCTTCCTTGGTGATGACCACGTCGTGCACATGGCTCTCGCGCAGGCCCGCTGCCGAGATCTCGCAGAAGGTGGTGTTGCGGAAGAGGTCGTCCAGATTGTGCGCGCCCACATAGCCCATGCCGGAGCGCAGGCCCCCCATGAGCTGGTACACGGCCTCCATGACCGGGCCGCGGTAGGGCACGCGGCCCACGATGCCCTCGGGCACGAGCTTCTTGCTCTTTTCCTGGAAGTAGCGGTCGGAGCTGCCTTCCTTCATGGCGTCGATGGAGCCCATGCCGCGATAGATCTTGTAGGTGCGGCCCTGGTAGAGGATGGTCTCGCCCGGGCTTTCCTCGGTGCCGGCGAAGAGCGAGCCGATCATCACCGAGTGCGCGCCCACCACGAGGGCCTTCACGATATCGCCGGAAAACTTGATGCCGCCGTCGGCGATGCAGCAGCGGTCCATCTCGCGCGCGGCGCGGCCGCCGTCCATGACCGCCGTGACCTGCGGCACGCCCACGCCGGCCACGATGCGCGTGGTGCAGATGGAGCCCGGGCCGATGCCCACCTTCACCGCGTCCGCGCCGGCCTCGAGGATGGCGCGCGCGCCCTCGTAGGTGGCCACGTTGCCCGCGATGAGCTGGCAGTTGGGGAAGCTCGCCTTGACGTTGCGGATGGCGTTGAGCACGTTGACGGAATGGCCGTGCGCCGAATCGAGCACGAGCACATCCGCCCCGGCCTCGAGCAGCTGCGCGGCGCGCGCCTCGGAATCCTTGCCGATGCCGATGGCCGCGCCCACGCGCAGGCGCCCGTTGGCGTCCTTGCAGGCGTTGGGATATTTCTGCACCTTGTCGATGTCCTTCATGGTGATGAGGCCGCGCAGGCGCTTGTTCTCGTCCACCACGAGGAGTTTTTCGATGCGGTGCTCATGGAGATGATGCTTGGCCTCTTCAAGCGAGGTGCCCATGGGCACGGTGATGAGGCGGTCGCCGGTCATGACCTCGGCCACGCGCACGGCGCTGGCGTCCTCCACAAAGCGGACATCGCGGTTGGTGAGGATGCCCACGAGCGTGTCGCCGTCCACCACCGGCAGGCCCGAAACGCGGTAATCGCGCATCAGGTCGAGGGCTTCCTGCACGGTCTGCCCGGAAGAGATGGTCACCGGGTCGAGGATCATGCCGCTTTCGCTTTTCTTGACGCGCTCGACCTCGAGGCGCTGCCGGGCGATGGGCATGTTCTTGTGGATGATGCCGATGCCGCCCATGCGCGCCATGGAAATGGCCATGGCCGATTCCGTGACCGTGTCCATGGCCGCGGAGAGCAGGGGGATGCGCAGGGGGATGGACGGAGTGAGCCAGGTCGTGATGTCCACGGCGTCGGGCGTGATGTCGGAATATCCCGGAATAAGCAGGATGTCGTCAAAGGTCAGCGCCTTGCCGCGATTGGTGAACATGGCTCCTCCCGAAGGCTAACAACAGGATAAAATTTATCTTCTTAATCTATCATCTGCCCACCTTCATGTCAATGGCGGCGCGGGCCGCGGGAAGTCGGGAGGGGAGGGCCACGCCTGGCGCGCGGCCCCCGGGCCGGGCCGCAAAAACGCCGCCCGCTCCGGCAGGGGAACGGACGGCGATATTTGTTCAGGGTGACAGCGCGCCAAGGGCGGCCCGGTTAATTGTCACGGCCCAAATCGAGCCCGCAACCGAAGTGCGAGGGCCGTGCACGCGCATCAGCGGAACGGAGGCCGAAGCACGCGGCCGGGAAGCTCGGGCGCGAGCCGTCTACGGGCGCTGGTGCTCCGGCTCGTAGCCCAGGTCGCGGATGGCGCCCATGATGATGTCGAGCGCGATGGGCATGTTCTTGTCTTCTTCTTCGTACTGGAGCTCTTTCTTGTCGAGGTCGACCTTGGCGCTCTTGACACCGGGGATGGCGGAAACGGCCTTTTCCACAGCGTTCTTGCAGTTCTCGCAGTGCATGCCATTGACTTTCAGGGTAGCCATAGTATCCTCCTCGGGAAGTTGGCGGGGAACGCGCAACATACGCGGATTTGCCGACTTTGTGAAATATTGGATACAGTATTTTTTCTGCAAAATCAAGAGGTCAGTTCATGACGGATGCACACGTCGGGGGCGCGGCCCAGGCCTGTCCCCTGCGCTTTGATATTGGCGGCATGCACTGTGCGGCCTGCTCCTCACGCATCGAGCGCGTGACCGGGCGCCTCCCCGATGTGGAGAAGGTGAGCGTCAATCTCGCCACGGCCCGGGCCGAAGTCTGGCCCGCGCCCGGCGATGCGGAGGCCGTGCGCCGCGAATTCATGGCCGCCGTGGCCAGGCTGGGCTTCACGGCCACCCCCGCCGTCAATGAAGACGCCGAGGCGCGCTTCGCCGAGGCCAAGGCCAAAGCCCGCGCCGACCGCAAAAAGCGGCTCGGGCGCCTGTGGCCCATGGTCATCCTTTCCGTGCCGCTGCTCCTCGTCTCCATGGGGCACATGCTGGGGCTGCCGCTGCCCGCGTGGCTCGAGCCGCACGGCTCGCCCCGGGCCTTCATCCTCGTGCAGCTCGGCCTCACCTTGCCGGTGGTCTGGCTCGGGCGGCATTTTTATGTGGACGGCCTGGCCGCGCTGTTCCGCCGCTCGCCCAACATGGACAGCCTCGTGGCCGTGGGCACGGGCGCGGCCTTTCTCTACAGCCTCGTGAACACGGCGCTCGGGCTCATGGGCAACGACCCCGCCTGGCGGGCCATGAACCTCTATTATGAGTCCTGCGCCGTGCTGCTCACCATGATCGAGTTCGGCCAGTTCCTCGAGGCCACGGCCAAGCAGCGCGCGGGCGACGCCATGGGGGCGCTCATGAGTCTGGCGCCGGAAACGGCCCTGCGCCTCGCCAGCCCGGACGCGACGCCCGACGAGGTGCCGCTCTCGGCGGTGGAAGTGGGCGACCTGCTCCTCGTGCGGCCCGGTGGCCGCGTGCCCGTGGACGGCACGGTGGAAAAGGGTGTCAGCGCCGTGGACCTCTCGCTGCTCACGGGCGAATCCATCCCCGTGCCCGTGGCCCCGGGCGACAGCCTCACCGCCGGCAGCGTCAACGGCGAGGGGCCGCTCGTCATGCGCGCCATGGCCGTGGGGGGCAACACCAGGCTCGCGCGCATCGTGCGCCTCGTGCAGGAGGCCCAGGGCAGCAAGGCGCCCATCGCGCGCCTGGCGGACAGGGTGAGCTATTATTTCGTGCCCGCGGTCATGGCGCTGGCGGCGTTTTCCGCGCTCTGCTGGCTTTTCTTCAGCGCCGAGCCCGTCACCACCGCGCTCACGGTGTTCGTGGCCGTGCTCGTCATGGCCTGCCCCTGCGCCATGGGCCTCGCCACGCCCATGTCGGTCATGGTGGGCACGGGCCGCGGCGCGCAGCTCGGCGTGCTCATCAAGAACGGCGCGGCCCTCGAACGCGCGGGCAAGATCACGGCCCTCGCCGTGGACAAGACGGGGACGCTCACCACAGGGCGCCCCGAGCTCACGGCCATCATCCCGCTGGCGCCGGGCGCCGACGGCCTTGATGAGCGCGAATTGCTCGGCCTCGCCGCGGCGCTGGAAGGCCGGAGCGAGCATCCGCTGGGGCTCGCCATCATCCGGGCCGGCAAGGAGCGGGACTGCCCGCTGTGCGTGGTGGAAGACGCACGCATCGCGCCTGGCCTCGGCATCGAGGGGCGCGTGGGCCTCGCCGGGAAGTCGTGGAACGTGGCCGTGGGCAGCGCGGCCTTCATGCGCTCCCGCGGGCACGAACTCTCGCCCGAAGTGGCCGCCCGGCTCGACGCCCTGGCCGGCGAAGGGCAAACGCCCCTGCTCATGTCGCTCGCGCCCGCAGAGACGGAGGACGGCGTGGCCGCCGCCGACCAGATGGTCGCCATCTTCGCGCTGGCCGACGGGCTCAGGCCCGAATCGGCCGCGGTGGTGAAGCGCCTGCGCGGCATGGGCCTGCGGGTGGTCATGCTCACCGGCGACAATGCGCGCACGGCCGAGGCGGTGGCGAAGCTCGCGGGCATCGACGACGTGGCGGCCGGACTGTTGCCGGCGGAAAAGGCCGACCATGTGCGCCGCCTGCAGGAGGAGGGCCAGGTGGTGGGCATGGTGGGCGACGGCCTCAACGACGCCCCGGCCCTGGCGCTGGCCGACGTGGGCATGGCCGTGGGCACCGGCGTGGACGTGAGCGCCGAGGCCGGCGACATCGTGCTCATGCGCGGCGGCATGGAGGCCGTGCTCGCCGCGCTGGAGCTCTCGCGCGCCACCATGCGCAATATCAAGGAGAACCTCGGCTGGGCTTTCGGCTACAATATCCTCGGCCTGCCCGTGGCCGCGGGCCTCCTGCACGTCTTCGGGGGCCCCATGCTCTCGCCCATGATTGGCGGCATCGCCATGGCGCTCTCGTCGTTCTCCGTGGTGAGCAACGCCCTGCGCCTGCGCTTCTTCAAGGTGAAGACCAGGGTGGAATGACCGCGCAAAGCGGCTTCAGAAGAGCTTGAGCGCGGCAACGCCGCAGATGATGAGCGCAACGCCGAGGACGCGCCCGGCGCTCACCGCATCGCCGAACAGGAGGACGCCGAGGCAGAAGGTGCCGGCGGCGCCGATGCCCGTCCAGACGGCATAGGCCGTACCGATGGCGATGTGCCGTTGCGCGAGATAGAGCAAAAGGCCGCTCATGGCCATGCTCACGATGGAAAAGCCGATGGCCGGCACACGCCATGCCGGCGCCGTCTGCGCCAGCTTGAAGCCGAGGGGCCAGCCCATCTCGAAAAGGCCGGCCGTGAGGAGGATGAGCCAGGGGTTCATGTGAGGTGCCTGTTCCGGGGCGCTCAGGCCTCGTCGAGGGCTTCTTCAGCTTCAAGGATGGCGTCGCGCCGCGCCTGCCGGGCCGCCTCCTGCTTGCGCTCGCGCGTGCCCCGCGGCCCGAGGGCGTCAAATTCCGCGCTCAGTTCCTGCTGGCGGCAGAAGACCAGAAAGCCCGTGTGCGCGGTCATCCTGTCTTCCGGGCGCAGCCGGTCGGCCACGGGCTTCCAGCCGCGGATGAAGAGCTCGCAGACCTCGATCTCGGCGAAGGGGCCGTTTTCCAGCCCGAGCAACAGCCGGCTCACCTGATCCACCGTGGGCAGCAGGAAGCCCAGGGTCGCGCCGGGCCGCACCGCGGCAAGCGCCTGTTCCAGATAGTCCCACGGAGTGCGCACGTCGAGAAAGAGCGCGTCCGCATCGCTTGCGGCAAAGCCTTCGGCGATGTCGCGGCAATGCAGCTCCACGTTTTCGCCAAGGCCGGCCCAGTCGAGGTTGCGGCGCGCGAGGCGCGTGAACTCCTCGCGGGCGTCGTGGCTCACGATGCGCCCCGTGGGCCCGGCGAACCACGAAAGGCCCAGGGTGAGCGCCCCGGAGCCGCAGCCGGCCTCGATGACGGTGCGACCGGGGCCGACGCCAAGACGCAGGCAGATATAGGCGATGTCCTTGGCGTAGATGATCTGCGTCTGGCGCTTCACGCCGAGCAGGAGGTCATACAGCGTGGCCTCCTCGATACGGACGGGTACGCCCGCGTTGGTGGACGCCACGGAGCCGAAGTCGAGCGCGGCCACGTCCGCCGCCGCGAGGGTGCCGTCATTGCTGTGCCAGTCCTGCCCCTCTTCCAGCCTCTTGAGGTAGCGGCGCCCCTTGGGCGTGACGTAGATGACGAGGGAGCCGTAAGGGATCATGGTGCTTCCTGAAGTGCTTGATTGCACTTATGGAGGTGGTGTCGTGCCCGTGCTGCTTCCGTAATGCCGGAATTATCCGTCAAAAACAGCCTTGCTCCAGCCGTTGCGACGAAGGAAGCTACGGATGGAGACAGCAGTTAGTTACCGCGCCGGTCAGCCAACGATGCCACTGTCGCTATCCGTAACCCGGCAAGCCGGGCAACGGCTAGCGCTTAGGTTCCGGCTTCGTCAGAAAAAAATTTCCTCGGTCGAGTACTTAAGTACACTCCCTTCGGAAATTATTTTTCTTCCTCGCTGGAACCTAAAAATCTTATTTTTTAGGATTCTTCCGGCACCAGCACCCGTCTTCCGCTTCGCTCCAGACGGGATTAAGGAAGGCCGCGCTGCAATACTTGCCAATCTCTTTGAAAGGCCTGAGCGAAAAACCTAGAACATCTGGCGCATGAGGTCTTCGCCGCCCTCGGAGGTGTCTTCGCCGGGGCCCGTCTCAAGTCCGTCCGTGGCGGAAACGCCCTCCATGGGCTGGTCCGCGCGGTAGGCCATGTTGCCGGACATGACGATGCCCTCGGGCATGGTGAAGTCCTTCGGCTCGTAGAGCTCCTCCGCCACGGTGCGGTAATAGCGGAAGATGGGCGCGGCCGTCCTGCCGCCCTGCTCGAGGCGGCCCAGGGGCTGCAACTGGTCATAGCCCACATAGACGCCCGTGACGAGATAGGGCGTGAAGCCCACGAACCAGGCGTCGTGCTCCTCGTTGGTGGTGCCGGTCTTGCCGGCGATGAAGCGGCCGTCGATCTTGGCGCGCGAGCCGGTGCCCGCATTGACCACGTTCTTGAGCAGGGTGGCCATCATGTAGGCGTTCTGTGGGGAGAGTGCCTGCCAGTGTTCCGGGTCCTGCCGGTAGAGCTCGCGGCCCTTGGCGTCGGTGATGGAGGTGATGATGCGCGGGCGCACGCCCTGGCCCTGGTTGGCGAAGGCCGCATAGGCCTGTGTCAGGTTGAGCGGCGAGACGGCCACGGCGCCGAGGCTCACGGACAGCTCCTGCGGAAAATGCGGCTCGAGGCCCATGGCCTTGGCCCGCTGGATAACATTGGCGATGCCCACCTGCTGCGCCACGCGCACGGTGCAGGTATTGCGCGACAGGGCCAGCGCCTGCCAGAGCGGCAGCTCGCCCTTGTAATTGTGCTCGTAGTTGGAAGGGCGCCAGACCTCGTTGGTGTAGGGGTTCACATACACGAAGGGCGCGTCCAGCACGATGGAGGACGGCGTGAAGCCGAAATCCAGCGCCGTGGAGTAGACCACGGGCTTGAAGCTCGAGCCCGGCTGGCGGCGCGCCTGGGTGGCGCGGTTGAAATGGCTGTCCCCGAAGCTGTAGCCGCCGATGAGCGCCACCACGTCGCCGCTTTCCGGCTCCAGCGAGGCGAGCGCCCCCTGCACGAGGGGCTCCTGCTGGAGGCGCAGGACGATGGGGCTTGCCTTGCTGACCCGCGCCGGGTCATAGGGCACCTGGTTTTTGGTGGCGCCCTTGGCCGGCTGCTTGCCCTTGGCGGCAGGGGCGGCCGCCCCCTCCGGCGCGGGCATGGGCGCCGCCGAGACCCAGATGAGGTCGCCCGGCGCGAGCACCTGCCGCGCATCCTTTATGGACGGCGCGTTGGCCGCGGCGACCTTCGGGTTGGGCTTGCGCGCCCAGGACATGTTCGCCACCGGGATGACGCCGCTGTAGCCCGTGCCGAGCGCCACCATGGCCCTGCCCGGCTCCACCGCCGTCACCAGCGCGCGCGCCCAGGCGCCGCCGGCGAGATCCTGCGGGGTGAAGGACGAATCCTTGCCGAAGGATTGCACCTTGTCCGGCTCCATCTGGATGGCGCCGCGCCAGCCCTGGCGCTTGTCCAGCTCCTCAAGGCCGCGCCGGAGGGCATTGCCCGCCGCGTCCTGCTGTGCGGGCACCATGGCCGTGCGCACGGTGAGCCCGGCCTCGTAGACATAGTCCTCGCCGGACTTGGTCGTCTCCACGCCGAGGGCCTTGAGGTTGCTCTCGGTGAAAAACTCGATGAGCAGGCGCCGCGCCTCTTCCAGATACCAGAGGGCCGGGCCGCCCATGCCGTCGGGCATGCTCCAGTACACCAGCGGCTCGGCCACGGCCTGGGCGTATTCCTCGGAGGTAATCCACGCGAGGTCGCGCAGGCGCCCGAGCACATACATCTGCCGGTCCTTGGCGGCCTTGGGGGAGCGGAAGGGATTGTAGCGCGAGGGCGCCTTGGGCAGCCCCGCGATGACCGCGCTCTCGGCGAGGGTGATGTCGGCCGCGTGCTTGCCGAAATAGGTGCGCGCCGCGGCCTCCACGCCGTAGGCGTGTTCGCCGAGATAGATCTGGTTCAGGTAGATGGTGAGGATCTCTTCCTTGGAGAGGTCTTTCTCGATGCGGTAGGCGAGGATGGCCTCCTTCATCTTGCGCGTGTAGCTGCGCTCGGAGGTGAGCAAAAGCTGCTTGATGAGCTGCTGGGTGATGGTGCTGCCGCCCTCGCCCGTGTGCCCCTTGCGGAAATTGTTGATCGCCGCGCGGAGGATGGCCACCGGGTCCACGCCCATGTGGTGATAGAAGGAATCGTCCTCGGCGGCGAGAAAGGCCATGGGAAGAAAGCGCGACATGTCCTTGAGGCTGATGACATAGCGCTTTTCATGGCAGAGCGTGCCCAGTGTCTCGCCGTTGCGCGCAAGCACGGTCGTCGCCTGGGGGGGATCGTAATCCGCTATGCGCGTGATGCTGGGCAGGTCACGCGAGGCCCAGTAGAAGAGCGCGGCCACGGCGCCGGCGCCGAGCAGGCCGCAGAAGACCACGAGGCCGAATGACCAGAGCAGGAATTTCTTCCAGGAGAAGCGGAATCGCATGCCGTGAAATAGCGTGTTTTTCCGGCCGCGTAAAGGGGCGCCCAGGCTCTGGAGGTTGCGGGGATGCCACGAATGCGCGCGGGCCGTCAACAGGCGGTATGCCCGCGGACGGCCCGCGCGAAGCAGACGAAGCGGCGCGGAAGAGCGCCGGGATTCAGGAAGCGTTGGGCGTTGCTATTGCGCCGGCTCCCAGAGAAGCTGGTCGAGATTGCCGTTGAAGACGGCCTTGCCATAGACGGCGCGGGCGCCGTCCGCAAGGGTGGTCATCACATGCACGGCCAGGTCGCGCGGCATATAGCCCTTGTTCACATAGGTCCGGGCAAGCCCCGCGCACACGGCCACCGCGAAGTCCCTGGCCTTGTCCGCGCCGATGGCGCCGGGAAAGTCGAGATTGACATCGGCCGTCTTGGTGGCGATTTGCAGATCCATCTTCGGAGCGGTGAGCCCGAGCGCCGCGGCCTGCTCCTGCACGATGGCCGTGAACGGCGCGCCAAGATTCTGCAGGGCGGCCTTGTTTTCGCGCTCCTCGGCACCGCGGAAGGTCAGGCCGATGGCGATGAGGATGACGGCGGCGACGATGATCACCGCCCACTGCCAGGGGCTCGTCCTGGTGGGGACCTCTTCAAGCTCGTCGGCCGGAATGTTCCAGGTGCCGCCCTTCGGGCTCTTCTTGGCGGTTTCGGGCGTGGGCGTTGCGGAGTTGGGGCTTTGGTCGGTTGGCATATGGTTCTCCTTTCCGGGCTTCCGGGGGCGCGTGGCGTGCGCGGGGGCCGGAACATGGGTGTAGATGGGAAAGCGGCCTATTTCGCCACCTCGCGGGCGAAATCCAGCGGGGGCACCTGGGGGGGCGCCAGGGGGGCGCCGGCCGTGGCCTCGGCGATGCGGCCGCGGAATTCCTCAAGGGAGAAGCGCGCCTCGCCCACGATGGGCGGCGCCGTCACACTGGCGCGTAGGGGCGCATGCTCGCGCAGGCCCGCGGGGCTGAGCGGGCCCGCCGCGGGGAAGGGCGTATGCAGCGCGGCCATGGGCTGGGCGAAAAAGGTCACACGCACTTCGCGGGCGCCGTTTTTCTCCCACAGTTCCAGCATGAGCGCGGACGCCGGCGGGATGCCGTTCACAGGATAGCCCTCGAGGTGCCAGTCGACGCCAAGCAGCGCGCCCAGGTTGGCGATATTGGTGTCATGCCCCACAAAGACGGCCAGCGCGGCCTTGTTGCAGCGCTCGTCATAGTGGGTGCCGAGAAGGGCCGCGCCCATCTCCACCAGCAGGGAGGAGCCGCGGGCCCAGGCCACCAGCGGCGCCCGGTTGACCACATCGAAAACCCTGGCGTGGACGGGCAGCACCTGGCGCAGGGTGGGCGCCGTGACCTGGCCCCAGCCGGCCGCCACACCGGGCCATTCGCCATATTCGAGCAGGAAGATCTCGGCGAGGCTCGAGGCGATGGCGAGGCTGCCGGTGAGGTTCACGCTGCGCCCGTCGGGGGCCACGCTCACGGCATTGGGGATGTCGGAAAGGGCGCAGTCCTGCGGAAGATTGAAGCGGGAGCAGAGGTCGGGCGCCACAGGGGCGGAGAGCCGCCCCACGAGGGCGAGCGGCGTGGCGAGGTCGTCCTGGAGCTGACCCAGGCCGCCATTGGTCATGCTCAGGATGTCGGTGGCGGCGCCGATGGGGTCAAAGGTGTAAAGCCCCGCCTTGACGGGATGGAAGAGCGGGTCCACATGGTCGGACGTGACAGCGAAGCCGAGCCGGCAGTCCGGCGCGAGCGCGTCCAGCAGCGCGCGGGCCGTGGCGCGGGTGCGTTCGTCCGTATCGGCACGCACATAGACATCCGCCGGGCGCTGGCACAGGTTGGCCGGCAGGAGGCCCTCCTTGCGAAAGTCCGCCCCAAGGTTGCCCCACATGGCCGTGACGAGCTCGCCGCCGCGCGGGGTGAGCTCGCCGCGTTTGACCGGCCACACCGGCCACACGCGCTGGCTCCACGACTCAAGGGTCTTGTGCTTCTGTGTGGGAGCGCGCACGCCGTGGCGCGAGAGCACCACGGCCTTCACCAGGCGGCCGCCGTCGTCGGCTGCAGCCTGTGACGCGGCATACGGCGCAAGCGGCAGCATGAGCGCCAGGCAGGCCAGGAATACGAGCGTGAGGAGCAGGGAGCGCATGGGACCTCCGTGGGGGTGGTTTATCCGGCGCGGGGGCTTCAGTCCTTCTGTTCCACAAAGGCGTCCATGTCCACCGGGGTGCCAAAGGTATTCCTGGCATAGCCGGCCAGCAGGGTACGCGCCATGCTGGTGTCATACCGCTGGTCTTCTGCGAGCTCGCGCGCCGCGTCCATGGGTTCCTTGGCGGGCGCGTAGCTGCGTTCAGTGATCATGGCCGAGAACGAGTCCGCCACGGCGGCGAGGGCCGCGCCGGGCGGGACCTGGCCGGCCTTGATGCGCTGCGGATAGCCGGAGCCGTCCATGCGCTCATGATGCTCGAAGCAGATGTGGAGCAGGGCGTCGTACGCCATCTCCATCTTCTGCATGATCTTCACGCCGAGCAGGGAGTGCTGCCAGACCTTTTCGCGCTCTTCGGGCTTGAGCGCGCCCTTCTTGTCCAGCAGGAAGGGGGGCACCTTGCTCATGCCAATGTCATGCACGAGCAGGGCCAGCGCCATGCGGTCGAGATCCTTGCGGTCGTGGTCGCCCGGGTTCTGGAGCCAGAGCCACAGCCCCACGATCATGCTGTTCACCGCGTGCTTCGCCGGGTCATGCCGGCGGAACAGGCGGCGCATGAAGGCATTGATGCGCTTGGGGTCCTGCGCGAGGTATTCCGTCACCACATGCACGTCGCGGTAGAGCGGGTCGAAAAGCGCCTTCACGGGCTGCGCGTAGAACTCCGCATAGCGCAGGTAGAGCGCGTGCACGCAGATATTGGCAATCTCGGCTTCCTTCAGGTTGTGGTCCTGAAGGACGAGGTCGAGCTGGCGCACGATGTGCCGCGAATAGATGGGGTGGTCCGAGCGGGAGACGAACACATTGCCCTCGGCGCAGAGCTGCGCGAGCTCGTCCACCTGCTCGTTGGTGAGGCGCGTCCCCTTGCGCGAATAGGGCGCAAGCACGGCAATATCCTCGCGGAACACGAAGAGATCCACCGGCGGCCGATACTTGGGGAAGCTCCCCAGGATCTCCGGGCTGATCTGGTAGTACTCTTCGTTGATGTTCGCGGGAACGGCGCCGGAGGCTTTCTTTTCTGCCATGCCCTACTTCCAGTAGATCTTGACCAGGTTGGTGCCGCGCGGCGTGGCCGAGTCCTTGATCTGGCCGGCGGTGATGACCGCGCAGTCGTTGACCTTGAAGTCTTTGCTGTTATTGATGAATTCTTCCGCGCGCTCAAGGTGTGTCTGGCCGATGTGGTCCTTGTCCACAAAGACGGGCGTCACGCCCCAGGCGAAGTTGAGCGCCTTGATGGTGGATGGGTCAGGCGTGAGCGCGTAGATGGCCTGCGGGGGGCGCCGGGCGGAAACCTGCCGCGCCGAGCCGCCGGAAACGCTGTGCGACACGATGGCCTTGGCGTCCGCCTTGTCGGCGAGCAGGCACGCGGAATAGGCGAGGAATTCCGGGATGCCCTTGTCGCTCTCCGGCTCTTCCAGCTTGCGGTGGTCGAGCAGCAGCTTTTCGGCCTCGGTGGTGATCATGCGCATGAACTGCACGGTCTCCACCGGGAAATTGCCCATGGCGGTCTCTTCGCTCATCATCACGCAGTCGGCGCCGTCGAGCACGGCATTGGCCACGTCCGTGGTCTCGGCGCGGGTGGGGACGGGGTTGTTGACCATGGAGAGCAGCATCTGCGTGGCCACGATGACCGGCTTGGAGGCCTGGTTGCAGGCGCTGATGATGCGCTTCTGCAGGGCCGGCAAAAGCGGCAGCGGGCACTCCACGCCGAGGTCGCCGCGGGCCACCATCACGATATCCGTCTCGGCGAGGATGGCGTCGAGGTTGTCCACCGCGCTCTGGCGCTCCAGCTTGACCACCACAGGCACGCGCCGGCCGGACTTGGCGATGAGCTCCTTGGCCTCGCGCACGTCGTCGGCGGTCTGCACATAGGAGATGGCGACCGCGTCCACGCCGAGGGCCAGGCCGTCCTCGAGGTCCTTCTTGTCCTTTTCGGTGAGGGCGCGCACCTTGGTGGCCTTGCCGGGCAGCGCGAGGCCCTTGCGCGAGGTCACGATGCCGTCGTTGCCGGCCACGAGCAGCACGAGGCCGTCGTCGCGGCGTTCCTTCACCACGAACTGGAGGCCGCCGTCGGCGAGCACCATGCGGTCGCCGGGCTCGAGGCTCTCGAGGATGACCTCATGGTCAAAGGGCAGATAGGCGAGCTCTTCCACGCGCTTGTCGCTCGGGCCGAGCAAAAGCTTCATGCCCTTGGTGACCTGGATGGATTTTTCCGGCACCACGCCGAGGCGGATCTTGGGGCCGGAAAGGTCCTGCATGATGGTGATGGGGCGGTGGAGTTCGGCCTCCACCTCACGGATATAGTTGATGATCTTGACGAAATCCGAGGCGCTGCCGTGCGAGAAATTGAGGCGGAAGACGCTGACGCCCGCCCCGGCGAGGGCCTTGAGCTTTTCCTTGGTGTTGGAGGCGGGCCCGATGGTGGCGACGATCTTGGTTCTCATGGTATTCTCCTCCGGCTTCACGGCATGGGTGCGGCAGTGGTTTCCGGTGTGCACACGGTTGAAAGAGGTGCAAAATCATCCGAATTTTTCCCGCTGATGTCAAGGCGCGGGGCAGCGTTGGAGCGTGGGAGCAGGTGGGATGAGCCCCGGCCAGGCCGCGGTCGCTTCAGGAGAGGCGACCGCGGAAGTCCTCGTAGCCGAAGCGGCGCAGGATGCGGAAGCGCCCGCCCGCGGGAGCCAGCGGGTCGGCCTCCGCGCAGCGGCAAATGCCGATGGAGGGGAGCCTCAGGCCGTTGAAGGTGGTGGTCTTCACCATGCTGTAAATGGCCATGTCCGCGAAAACGAGGCGATCCCCCACGGCAAGCGGCGCGGCAAAGGCGTATTCGCCGATGACATCCCCCGCGAGGCAGGACTTGCCCGCGAGCCGGCAGGTCCACGCGTCGGCCCCGGCTTCGGCCGCCCTGCGGGGGGCGCCGTGGGCGGCGCGATAATACACCCCCGGCCGGTAGGGCATTTCGAGCACATCCGGCATGTGGCAGGCCGCGGAAACGTCCAGCACGGCCACGGGCATGTCGGCTTCGACCACGTCGAGCACCGTGGCCGTGAGCCAGCCCGCATCGAGGGCCACGGCCTCGCCGGGCTCGAGATAGATCTGCGCGCCGTAGCGATCGCGCCAGCGCCCGATGAGCCGGCAGAGCAGGGCGCGGTCGTACCCGGGCTTGGTGATGTGGTGGCCGCCGCCGAAATTGAGCCAGCGTCCTTCCTGAGGGAGCGCGGTTATCCAGGGCGCGAACTTTTCCTCCACGGCATCCAGGGTGCGCTCGAGCGCGTCCGCCCCCTGCTCGCAGAGCGTGTGGAAGTGGAGCCCGGAAATGCCCTCGAGCTCACCCGGCGTGGCCCCGGCCGCAAGCTGCGCCGGGCGGATGCCCAGGCGCGAGCCCGGGGCACAGGGGTCGTAAATGGGAACCGCGCCTTCGGAATGCTCAGGGTTCAGGCGCAGGCCGAAGCTCACCTCCCGGCTTTTCCCGGAAGCTCGCGCCGCCTCGGCCAAAGGCCGGAAGCGCCGCCACTGCGCAAGCGAATTGAACACGATATGGTCGCAGAGCGTGAGCAGCTCCCGGAATTCCTCCTCGCTCCAGGCGGCCGCAAAGGCGTGCACCTCGCCGCCGAAGTCCTCGCGGCCAAGGCGCGCCTCGTCCACCGAGCTCGCGCATACGCCCCACAAGGGGCCGGAGCCTGCGCGCGAGAGCAGGGGAAAGGTCGCCCAGGCCGCAAAGCCCTTGAGCGCCAGCAGGATCTTCGCGCCTGTGGCCTTTTGCACGCTGTCGAGGATGGCGGCGTTTTCGGCAAGCCGGCACTCGTCGAGCACGAAGCAGGGCGAGGGCGCGGGCGAATCCGGCGCCAGCAAAAGGTCGAGGCAGTCCCCGCGCATCGGTCAGTCCGCGGGAACTTCCACGCAGTTCCAGGGCAGCCCGAAGCGGTTGAGGTCGGCCATGAAGGGGTCGGGGTCGAATTCCTCCATGTTCCACACGCCCGGCCTGCGCCACAGCCCTTCGGCGATGAGCTTGGTCCCGATCATGGCCGGCACGCCGGTGGTGTACGAAATGGCCTGCGAGCCCACTTCGCGGTAGCAGGCCCCATGGTCGCAGATATTGTAGACATAGACCGCGCGCGGCCTGCCGTTTTTCACGCCGCGGAGCACGTCGCCGATGCAGGTGCGGCCGGTGGTCAGCGGCCCCAGGGAGGCCGGGTCGGGCAAAAGCGCCGCCAGGAACTGGATGGGCACGATGTCCTGCCCGTGGAAGCGCACCGGGTCGATGCGGGTCATGCCCACATTGCCGAGCACTTCGAGGTGGTTGAGGTAGCTCTCCGAAAAGGTCATCCAGAAGCGCGCCCGCCGGATGCCGCGCAGGTGTCGCACCAGCGATTCAAGCTCCTCATGGTACATGAGGTAGCACTTCTTCTTGCCGATGCCGTCCGGGAAGTCATAGTCCATGGACCAGGAGAGCGGGTCGGTCTCCACCCATTCCCCGTGCTCCCAGTAGCGGCCGCGCGCCGTGACCTCGCGGATGTTGATCTCGGGGTTGAAATTGGTGGCAAAGGCCTGCCCGTGGCTGCCGGCATTGCAGTCGATGATGTCGAGCACATGCACTTCGTCGAGCTCGTGCTTGAGCGCCCAGGCGGCGAACACATTGGTCACGCCGGGGTCGAAGCCCGAGCCGAGCAGGGCGGTGAGGCCCGCCTCGCGGAAGCGGTCGCGATAGGCCCATTGCCACTTGTACTCGAAGCGCGCGGTGTCCGGCGGCTCGTAATTGGCGGTGTCGAGGTAGTGCGCCCCGCATTCCAGGCAGGCGTCCATGATGTGCAGGTCCTGATACGGGAGCGCGATATTGCATACGATGGCCGGCTTCACCTCGCGCATGAGCGCGCAGAGGGCCGGCACGTCGTCGGCATCCACCTGCGCGGTGGCCATGTCCACGCCAAGGCGTTCGCGCACGCTGGCGGCCACGGCTTCGCAGCGGGAGAGGGTGCGGCTTGCGAGCGTGATCTTGCCGAAAACGCCGGTCTCGCGCTTGGCCTGCGCGCATTTGTGGGCCACGACGCTGCCCACGCCGCCCGCGCCGATGATGAGGATGTCCGTCATGTATGCCTCGCTGGTTCGCTAGTTGTTGAGGATGTGCCCGGGAGCCTGCTCCCCCGCCGTGTCCGCCGCGTCGCCGTCCAGAAGGCGCACATGGGCGTAGCGGCCGCTCTTGCGCGCCTCTTCGGCCAGGCGCGTGCCCTCGGCCCGGCAGGCCGGGCAGGCGTGGCGCGGCACGAGCAGGCAGAGGGAGCGCGGCACGCGCTCCGATTCCGTCTCGATGCGCCCGAGGCCCGAGCAGTCGCCGCACAGGCGCCAGCTTTCGTTCTGGCGCTCGCTCAGCATGTCGGTGTCATAAAAGATGCGCCGGGGCCGCGTCCACCAGCCATGGTCTTCCCTGCCCTCGGCGGGTCGCGCCGGCGGCCGGAAATAGCGGTCAAGCACGTCCTCGCAGAGGCGCGCGATATATTCGGCCACCTGCGGCCTCTGGCGGATGGCGCCCGGCGTCCAGCCCGGCTCCCGTATCTCGGCCGCCGCCGGGATGCCGGCCAGCGCGAGGCAGATGCCGAGGTTCACGTAAGGCAGCGCCCCGCGGATGGCGTAGCCGCCTTCGAGCACCGCGATGTCCGGGTTCAGGGCCGTTGTCAGCGCCGCATAGCCCTGGGCGGAAAGGCGCATGTTGGCGAGCGGGTCGGTGAAATGGTTGTCCTGTCCGGCGGAATTGATGATGATGTCCGGCCGGAAATCCTCCAGCATGGGGAGGACGGCGTTGCGCACGGCGTAGAGATAGCCCTCGTCCGAGGTCTCGGGCGGGAGGGGGATGTTGATGGTGCGCCCGCGCGCGCCCGGGCCGCCGTCCTCGCCGAGGAAGCCCGTGCCCGGGTAGAGGGTGCGGCCGTCCTGGTGCAGCGAGATGAAGAGGGTGTGCGGGTCGTTCCAGAAGATATCCTGGCTGCCGTCGCCGTGGTGCACGTCGGTGTCCACGATGGCCACGCGCAGGGGCCGGCCCTCCGGGTGCGGGTAATGGTCGCGGATATACTCCACCATGACGGCTTCATTATTGATGTTGCAGAAGCCGCGGTTGCCGTGGACCACGCGCATGGCATGGTGCCCGGGGGGCCGCACCAGGGCGAAGGCCCGGTCGGTCCTGTGCTCCATGACGAGGCGCGCCGCCGTGATGGCGCCCCCGGCCGCGGCGAGGTGCGATTCCGTGCTCACGGCCCCGGCCGAGGGCAGGCAGAAGTGCGCGCGCTCGAGCTGTGCGTGGCTCGCAAAGACCGGCCTGTGCTCGCTGATGCCCGGGATGTCGAAAAGGCCCTCTTCCTGGAGCTGGTCGCGCGTGTAGAGCAGCCGCTCCTCCCGCTCGGGGTGCGTGGGGGAGATGGCCCAGTCGAACGCGGGGAAGAAGACCACGCCGAGCGTGCGGCTGGCCGAGAGCGGCTCAATCATCGGGCTCTTCCATGTTCTCGAACACGTCCACGCCGTAGCGGGCATTGGCCGTGAGCTCGCCGAAAAAGCCCATGCCGAGCGCAAAGGTGAGATTGTCCGGCGCGATGGCGGCGAGCAGCGGGCCCCCCGCGTCCTCCAGCCGGAAGACGCCGCCGGGGGCGTTCTCGCGCCGGAGCACCGCGCACTGGATGAGGGCCGGGTCGCCCATGCGTTGCACCACGGCGAGCGGCGAGGGCAGCGCCGTGCCCGGCGCGAGCGGCGTGAAGCGCAGGCGGCCGCCATCAGCTTCGAGGGTATAGAGTTCGGGAGGTGTCTTGTCCATGGGAGCTCCTTCTCAGGCAATGCCGGTGCCGCGGTGGTGCAGCCGCTCCTCCAGCGCGGAAAGGCACTGGAGCAGCACGTCCTCGGGCGCCTGCGTGGCGTCGATGACGGCGATGCGCTCGGGCTCGGAGGCGGCCAGGGCGAGGTAGCCCGCGCGTACGCGCTCGTGAAAGTCCAGGCTTTCGGAGTCGAAGCGCCCTTCCGAGAGCACGGTGCCCTCGGCGCGGTTGCGCTCGCCCGCGCGCTCCAGCCCTTCGGCCACGCTGAGGTCGAGGAGCAGGGTGAGGTCGGGGGCGAGCCCCCCGGTGGCCTGGGCATTGATGCGGCGCAGCCGCTCCACATCATGACCGCGGCCATAGCCCTGGTAGGCGAGGGTGGAATCCGAAAAGCGGTCACAGAGCACGGTCTGACCGGCCTCCAGCGCGGGCCGGATGATCTCGGCCACATGCTGGGCGCGGTCGGCGAGGAAGAGATGCAGCTCCGCCCGGCTGGAGAGGCCGCGCGTGCGCGCGTCCAGCAGGATGGGGCGCAGGCTTCGGCCGAGGGTGCTGCCCCCCGGCTCGCGCGTGAGCACCGGGTCGTGCCCGCGCTCCTGTAAATAGGCGGCCAGCAGGCGCAGGGCCGTGGACTTGCCCGAGCCTTCTATGCCTTCAAAAGTGACAAACATTCTTCCCTCCTGGCGTTTTTGCGCCCCTTGGGAGCGGGCGGCCGGCCCTCGGGCGTGCGCGGCGGCCGGTACATGGGCCGCCCCAGGGTGGCCTGCCACGGCGTCCAGCCAGGGCCATCGCCGTCCAGCGCCGCGAAGAGCCCGCGGCACTGGGCGAGCTTGGCGTCGAGATTGTCCGCATAATGGAGGGCCAGGGCCTCCGGGGTGTGCGGCTGGCGCACGGCGCCGAATTCCAGCTCGCCGTGGTGGCTCAGGATGAGGTGCCGCAAGTGCTCCTGAAGGCCGGGTTCGAGGCCGGAGCGGGCGAGGAAGGGCGCCAGCATCTCCACGCCGAGCATGAGGTGCCCGAGGAGGCGCCCCTCGGTGGTGTAGTCGTTGGAAAAACCGCCCGAAAATTCGCGGATCTTGCCAAAATCGTGGAACAGCGCCCCGGCCAGCAGGGCCTGGCGGTCGAGCTCGGGGTATTGGTCGGCCATGCGGCGGCAGGCCTTGAACACGCCGAGCGTGTGCTCCAGAAGGCCGCCGGCATAGGCGTGGTGGACGCTCTTGGCCGCGGGCGAGAGGCGGAAAAGCGGCGCGAGCTCCGCATCTTCCAGCACCGCGAAAACGAGCTTGCGCCAGGGCTTGTGCGTGAACTCCTCGCGGCAGAGCGCCATGAGCTCGTCGAACATGGCGTCCAGCGGATAGGGGCTCGAGGGCAAAAAGGCCGTCTGGTCCACGCGGGCGGCTTCGGCTGGGTCGAGCGGGCGGAATTTTTCCACGGCGAGCTGCACGGCAGATCGGAAGAGCGAGGCCCGCCCCTCCACCTCGGCGAGGGTGCCCGGCGCGATCTCGCTGAATTCGCCGCTGAGCGGGCTCCAGATCTTGGCCTCGATACTGCCGCTCGCGTCGGCCAGCACGAGGCGCCAGTAGGGGCCGTTGCGCGACTGCGCGAGGCTCGCCTCGGCCACGGCGAAGATGCCGGAGGCCTCGGCGTTGGGCACAATGTCTTTGACGAAATCGCCTTTTTCCATATAGATAATCTCCGCCCGACCGCGCGTGGGGCGTCTTTGCCCGAGATTCCCTTCTTTCCGAGGTATTGTCAAATGCACGTTCTCCTGACCAATGACGACGGCATCCTGGCGCCGGGCCTGCGCGCCCTTTACGCCGCCCTCACGGAGGCCGGCCATACGGTCACGGCCGTGGCGCCCCTGCGCCAGCAGTCCGGCGTGGGCCACTCGCTCACCGTGTTCGAGCCCTTGCGCACGCGCATGATAGAGGAGCCGGGCTTTTCCGGCATCGGCGTCCACGGCACGCCCACGGATTGCGTCAAGCTCGGCCTGGGCGCGCTCTCGCCACGCCGGCCCGACCTCGTCATGGCGGGCATCAATCTCGGCCCCAACGTGGGGCCGGACATCTTCTATTCCGGCACCGTGGGCGCCGCGGCCGAGGGCGCGCACGACGGCGTGCCCAGCATGGCCATCTCCCACGCCGACCACTCGGGGCGGCAGGATCTTTCGGCCCATGCGCGCCACGCGGTCGCCCTCGCCGAGCGCATCGACTGGAACAAAATTCCCGCGCGGCGCGTCCTCAATCTCAACTATCCCGCGGGCGGGCTCCCTGAAGGGGAGGTCCGCGTCTGCCCGCAGTCGGACGCCGTGTGGCGCAATATTTATGATCGCCGTGAAGACCCGCGCGGCGAGCCGTACTGGTGGCTCACCGGCGACGTGCCCGAGGAGACCGTGCGCCAGGGCACGGACAAGGCGCTGCTCGCCGATGGCCATGTCACGCTGACGCCGCTGCGCTTTGAATATACGGACGACGCGGCCCTCGAAGCGCTGGCGGCCCTCGTGCCCGGCCCGCGGAGCTGACGCGGCCCGGGCGGGCGCTTGACATTTTCCGCCGCTTGGGGCAAGTATGCCTTTCTCTTTTTGGAGGTTTGAGATGTACGCGATTGTCGAAACCGGCGGAAAGCAGTACCAGGTCGAGGAAGGCACCCGCATCCTGGTGGAAAAGCTCGCCGTGGAACCGGGCGCCGAGGTCGTTCTGGACAAGGTCCTGCTCATTGGCGGCGACGACTGCAAGGTGGGCACGCCCTACCTTGAGGGCGCCACCGTCAAGGCCGAAGTCGTGGCCCAGGGCCGCGGCCCCAAGGTGCTGGTGTTCAAGCGCCGCCGCCGCAAGGATTCCAAGTCCCTGCACGGCCACCGGCAGGATCACACCGCCCTTCGCATCAAAAGCATCAACAGCTAGGCCGGGCTGCCGGCGCGCCTGCCGCCGAGGCGGGCGCCGTGCCGGTGAAGCGGCCGAGGAGGCATCATGGCTCACAAGAAAGCGGGCGGTTCGTCACGCAACGGCCGCGACAGTCCGGGGCAGCGCCGGGGCATCAAGCGCTATGGCGGGCAGCCTGTGCTTGCCGGCAACATCATCGTTCGTCAGCTGGGCACAGTCGTCTATCCGGGCCTCAATGTGGGCATGGGGCGCGACTATACGCTGTTCGCCAAGGTGGACGGCGTGGTGCGCTTTGAAAAGTTCACGCGCAAGCGCCGCGTCCACACGCGGGTGCATGTGGACGAAGCCGCGGCCTAGCTGCTCGAAAAGCCGTACGGCAGATACCGGGTTTTCGGGGAAGGCGCCGCCATGGGCGGGCCTTCCCTTTTCGCGTGTTTGCGGGCATAGTGGGGCCACATTCGGGGCTTGCCTGCGGCATGGTGCCGCGGGCGCCCCTCTGCGAGGCATGCCATGCGTTTTGTGGATGAAGCCAGAATCCTCGTCAAGGCGGGCAAGGGCGGCCGGGGCTGCATGTCCTTTCGGCGCGAGAAATTCGTGCCCAAGGGCGGCCCGGACGGCGGCGACGGCGGCAACGGCGGTTCGGTCTATCTCCGGGCGGACAGCCGCCTCCTCTCCCTCTACGATTTCCGGCTCAAGCGCGTCTATGAGGCGCAGAACGGCCAGCCCGGGCGCGGCGGCCAGTGCGACGGCAAGAAGGGCGCGGATCTCGTGCTCGGGCTGCCCGTGGGCACGCTCGTCTTCGCCGAGAGCGTGCGCCGGGGCGACGCGCCCGAAGTCGAGGCGGACGAAGCCATCGCCGAGGACGGCGGCGAACGCCTCCTCGCTGACCTGAGCGAACCCGAAAGCCTCGTGCTCGTGGCGCGCGGCGGCCGCGGCGGCAAGGGCAACGAGCATTTCAAGTCGGCCACCATGCGCGCGCCGCGCTTCGCCCAGCCCGGCGAGCCCGGCGAGGAAGTGACCCTACGTCTCGAGCTCAAGATTTTGGCGGATGTGGGCCTCATCGGGCTCCCCAATGCCGGCAAGTCCACCTTCATTTCCCGGGTCTCGGCCGCGCGCCCGAAAATCGCGGATTACCCCTTCACCACCATCACGCCCAACCTCGGCGTGATGATTGACGAGGTCGACCCGGAAAAGCGCATGATCATCGCCGACATCCCGGGCCTCATCGAGGGCGCGCACGCGGGCCTCGGCCTCGGCCACCGCTTTCTCAGGCATGTGGAGCGCACGCGTTTCCTCGTGCACATGCTGAGCATCGAGGACGTGGACGACGCGGACCCCTGGGCCGGTTTCGAGCTCGTCAATGAGGAACTGCGCCGTTTTGACCCGGAGCTCGCCGAGCGCCGGCAGATCGAGGTCATCAACAAGATCGACCTCGTCTCCGAGGAGCGCCTTCAGGCCCTCATGGCCCGGGCGGCCAAGGACGAGCGCCGCATCTACTTCATCTCCGCCAAGGAGCGTATCGGCCTCGAGCCGCTGGTGGAAGAGCTCTGGCGCCTCAAGGACGAGCTCGGCCGCCACGAGCCGCTGGTGCATTTCCACACCGAGCCGCCGGTCGAGGACGAGGAATTCCCCGAGATCGAGGTCGAGTACACCAATGAATGACGAGGCCTCGGCCGGCGCGGACGCGGACTGGGCCCGGGAGCGGCGCCGCCTGCTCGCCCGGGCGCACTGCATCGTCATCAAGGTGGGGAGCGCCGTCCTCACGGACGCGGACGGGCTGGCCCTTGAAGTGCTGGATTCCCTCGCCGCTCAGATGGCGGTGTTGCGGGCGCCAGGCGCGGGTGATGCCGGCGGGCGCCGTATCGTCCTCGTCTCCTCGGGCGCCGTGGCGGCCGGCCGCGCGGCTCTTGCAAGCCAGGGCATCGACGCCCGGGGCCGCGACCTCGCCGTGCGCCAGGCGGCAGCCGCCGTGGGGCAGGGCCTGCTCATGCGCGCCTGGGACAGGGCCTTCCGCCCGCACGGTGTCGCCACCGCGCAGGTGCTGCTCACGCGGGACGATTTGCGCTCCCGCAGCCGCTTCCTCAATGCCCGCAATACCTTCGCCGAGCTTTTGCGCTGGGGCGTGCTGCCCATTGTCAATGAAAATGACACCGTCTCGGTCGCCGAGCTCAAGTTCGGCGACAATGACTGCCTTGCCAGCCTGCTTGTGAACCTCGTGGGCGCGGATCTGTTCATCAACCTTACGTCGGCGCGGGGCGTGTGCGCGCGCGACCCGCAGGCCGACCCCGGGGCGCCGGTGCTGGCCCGCATCGAGGATGTGGCGCGGCTCGACCTGGGGCGCCTCTGCGGCGCCAAGACGGCCGTGGGCACCGGCGGCATGCGCTCCAAGCTCATGGCCGCGCGCCGGGCCGCACAGCTCGGCGTGCCCACGCTCATCCTGCGCGGGCGCGAGCAGGACGCCCTGACGCGGGCCTTCGGCCTCGTTGATGAAGAAGGCGCGGAAGCCCCGGCGGGCACCTGGGTAGACCCCGCGCGCCACGCCATTCCGCGGCGCAAGTTCTGGCTGGCCTACCAGTCCGACCCGGCGGGCAGCGTGACGGTGGATGCGGGCGCGGCCGCGGCCCTCATGCGCGAGGGCGGCAGCCTGCTGCCCGGGGGCGTGTGCGAGGTTTCTGGCAGCTTCCAGAAGGGGGCGCTCGTGCGCGTGGAGCATGCGGGCCAGCCGCTCGGCGTGGGCCTCACCAATTACAGCGCGGCCGACCTGCGCAAGATCATGGGCCTCAAGCGGCACGAAGTGGCGGCTATCCTCGGCGACGCGCACTACCCGGACGTGATCCACCGCGACAACCTTCTGCTGGACGCCGCTGTCTGACGTGGTGCGGGCTCTGTCCCGCCTTCGGGGCGTCCGGTCAGGGCTTCCGGGCTTCGTCCCGCGCAAGCGCCGCCCGCGCGAGCTCGTCCACGCGCTCAGAAAAGAGGCGCCCGGCCTCATAGATCTCGCACATGTCCGCATCGCCCGATTCCGCAAGGCGCCGCAGGGCAGGGGCGTCCATCATGTCCTGTGGCAGCTTTGAAAGCGCCCAGGCCGCCATGCCCCGGCAGATGCTGTCCACATCGGCAAGACCCTTGCGCAGCCAGGGCCGCGCGCCGGCGCACATTTCGGGCCGCGCCTCGGCAAGTCGCCCCACGGCCCAGTAGCAGGAGCGGCGGAGGATGTCATTGTCGCAATAATTGTCGGCGTGTCCCAGGTCCATGATATAGGAAATGAGGATGCGATGGTACGTCTCGGCCAAGGTCTCGCTGGCGGCCAGGCACTCCGCGAAGGCGTCGGGGATGCCCCAGCCGATATTGCCCGAATCCTCGTTCATGTGCCACATGAAGCGCCGGATGACATTCCGCGCCGTTTCGGGCTCGGTGCGCGCAAGCTCGGCCACCGTGGCGCCCAGGGCCACGGCCGCCCGGTGCATGGTGAGCGGTCCGAGCAAAAGGAAGGAGAAGAGCGGCCCCACGCTGGTCATGCCGCCCGCGGCTATCTCCTCAAGGTGCTCCTGCCAGTCCGGCTCCTGGAGGATGCGTTTGAGCTGCTGCTTGGAGCTGCGCATTTTGGGCATGGCGGCCTCCTGTGCTGTTTCCTGAAGGATAGTCCTTTTTCGGCCGGCTGCAAGCCGAAGCCCCACCGGGCGTTGCGCAGGCCCGCAAACCCGCGCCAGCCACAGATTTGCGGGGGGTTGAAAAAAGTTTGAAAAATTCCCTTGACAGGGTGGGTGTGCAAACCTATTTTAGCACTCCGCGCCGAGAAACGGGGCAGGCGAAAAAAGTTTTCGCGAGGCCTCTTGACAAGGGCGGGAATCGGACGCATATAACGCGTCGCGCCGCTGAAAGGCGGC
>NZ_JAAVBE010000002.1 GCF_014803725.1 Desulfovibrio sp. | reverse complement strand
GAGCCGGGCGTTCTCCTCCTCAAGCCGGCGCAGGCGCATGGCATCGGAAACATCCATGCCGCCATACTTTGCCCGCCACTTGTAGAAGGTGGCATCCGAAATACCGTGCTTACGGCATAAGTCCACCACGCGTATACCGGCCTCGGCCTGGCGCAATATCCCGATGATCTACTCTTCGTTGAATCGACTCCGTTTCATGGAAGTGCTCCTATGTCAGGAACACTAACTTTTCAATGGTCCTGTTTTTGGGGGAGGTGTCACTATGGCTTGACGTGGCGCTATTACCTGACTATGAAATGACGGGTTATTTTTCGTACTCAAGGAGAAAATTTGGTCGGTATTTTAAACGGTATTTTGTAAATGCTGTTTTAAAATATCCTAAAAAACTGCATAGTTATTTGTAGATTTCGGCTTTGTCTCGGGGAACCAGAATGCTTCAGGGGTCGCAGGAGAAAAGCTGCGGCCCCTTTCCTATTAAGGCTCGAAGCCACTCGAAGGAGCGAGAGAGACTGAGAATAGGGAGTTAAGAAATATGAGAATAGGGGTGGCCTGTTCCGCCCTTGACCGATGTTTGACAATCCCTTGCTTGATGCGGGCTAGGCGTAAAGTGTCAACACGTTGTTCCTGCTTTCTGTAGCCGAAAAGCCGGAGGGTTCCTGCCAAGATTCATATCTGTACGCTGGAAATTGTACCGATACGTCCACAGAGGCAAATCTTGAGTCCGTTTCCATGACTAGGTATCTGTAGACGCATATGCTCACTCTTTCAATGCTGTTCGGATAAATCGTTCTGACTTTCCATTGGTTTGTGGATGATACGACTTTATCCTTTTATGTTGGATCCCGCGAGTCTGACGAAACTTCCGCGATTTATAGCAGGCTCGGTTATCGGTGAGAACACGCTTCACCTTGATCCCGTGTTGCTTATACCACGTCACTGCGAACCAAAGGAATTCTATAGCAGGCTTCTCAGTTTCATCCGCATGGATGGCTGTATATGCCACCTGTGGTGCGTTATCTTCACAGACGTGGAGGTATTCCCAACCCGGCTTCCGCCGTTTTACCTGACGGGTTCCGTCCTTTCGATGACCAATCCCATCAATCTTGCCGAGACAGTTTATATCCAGATGGAGCATATCCCCGGGACTGGCCCATTCATAATATTGAACTTTCGGTTTTAGCTCAAAGGGTGACAGCCGGGAAAAGCCCAGTTTGCGTAACGCGCGAAACACTGTGCTGCGACATAGGGTGGGAAGAAGTGCAATCTCGTCAACCGTCATGCGCCCTTTCCTCTATTCGTGGTTTTGGGCCATTGCCGTTTTTGTCAGACTGCATTGGCATCGTTTTGGGTGTGAATATGCGTCGGAAAGCGCCTCGGACCTCCAACGGCATAACGATACTTCCATTTTCTGACGGTGCGTACACTCAGGCCATAATCAACCGCCACAGCGGCAACGGATTTTGTCCCCAGTCGGCACACTATTTCTCCCCGGCCTCGTGCCATGAGTTTGGCATTCTTGTGGCTGTTACTCTTCCTCCCTGCCAAATTGCTGTTGTTAGCCATTTCCAGCTTTACCGGATTGAAGGAAGGTGAACAATCTATTAAGACATTACAGCTAAGACAAATCACCCGCTATGCAGGTGGTTTTGATGCCAGAAAGGTTGCAAAAGATTTTTAAAATCTCTCAGGCAGTTTTCAGAAGGCTATGTTATAGCACCTAGTTGACGAAAAGCTAAGATTTTGGTATTATTCACTTGTCAAGCTAAAAAGCGGCTTGTAACGCTGATTTTCAAAGGATTGGCCCGATATGAGCAGCGAAGCGTACAGGCAGATCACCACGCTTCTTCCTTCCCTCTCACCAGAGGAGCAGGAGAGGCTCCAGAAATGGCTTAGAGCTAACCCTTCAATCAGTCTGACTGATTTAGTTCAGATTAAGGAGAATCAAGGAGTTGCTTGCCCTGACTGTGGCGGTATCAAGCATCTGGTGAAATATGGCAAAACGAAAGATGGCGTCCAACGTTACCATTGCAAGAAGTGCAAGAGTACGTTCACGCCTCTTTCGTACACTTTTCTGTCAAACAGCAAGAAGGATTTATCTGTCTGGTTGTCTTACATTGATTGTATGATTGATGGCATGACGATAAGGAAAGCAGCTAAGTATTGTGGCATATCCGTTGTGACAGCATTTATGTGGAGACATAAAATTTTAGATATACTCCGTATGAAGTTGAAACGCATTAAGCTACGCGAAGTAGTTGAAGCAGACGATACGTTTTTCAGAGATAATTATAAGGGGAGCCAACCACCTAATAGAGAACCGTATAAACGAGGAACATCAGCGAGTAAGCCGGGAATATCCGAAGAACAGATAGCCGTCTCTACTGCCATTGATAGGAATGGGAAAGTATATGGCAAGATAAGTGCAAGAGGGAGGTCAACTGCGAAGGAAATAAGCAGAGCTATTGGTGCAAGGATAGACAGGGACTCGGTGCTGTGTACAGATAACGATGCAGCTTATAAAAAGTTTGCACGAGAGAAACATCTTGAACACGTTGTCATTCAAGAGCATGAAACAGTCAAGGGAGTGTACCATATAAATACGATTAATGCGTATCACTCACGCTTGAAAGCGTTCATTAAAAAATTCAAAGGAGTCGCTACGAAATACTTGGATAACTATTTAGCTTGGCTTAACAGCATGGGAGAACGAAAGCTGAATTTACGACAAGTAGTAAAAACAGCAATCAAAGAGGACTGGTATGGTACTTGGCAAGCTATCACTAATAAGCCACTCATGCCGGTGTAACATTGGCATGAATAGGAGTAATGAAAATTATGAGCATAAAAATTCAATCACCAATATTTGTTAAATCAGATGTTGTAGTACTTCATCGCGATGATGGTGGCGGATGGTTTAATGTTGATGGTCCTTTATGTATAATTTCAATGAATGACATATATACAATCGAAAAACAAGAGGAGTTCAAGAATAAACTCTCACAAATTTATAAAGAATATTCTAAACCTACTCATTTGAAAAGCATCACTCCTTTAATTTAATTATTGATCTACTCTTCATATCACCTTCAAATATGTCAAAGTCAATATTACAATAAGGAACTAACCATGCCGGTCGTAATTGATTGAAAATATTTAGTATAAAATTAATCATATTTGCAATATTAAGCTCGCTTGTAATATAAAAAGTCGTATCAACAGTATATCTAGCGCCATTTTTTATAAGCTCGTTACGAAAACTTGTACGGAGTATATTGATTTCCTCCAATGTCTTATCTGTATAGTTTTCCCCTGTTGCATATATAGTATATGCCATATGATATTTTAACATTCGTCTCTCCTTTTTAGTATCTGATATGTCATTAAAGCCAGCTAGTCAATCCGTATGACTAGCTGGCTTTGAGGAGAAGAGGAGGTGGCTTGGCTCACTCGCCAAAAAGATTGGCGTAGGCTCTGTCCGTCTTTCTGTCGCTTGTGAGGTCGTCAATGCTGTCGATGAGGAAGTGATGACGGTCAGGATTGAAAGCCTTTTTGTCTATTAGGTAGTACCTCTTCCCCTCGTAATCAGCGACTAGCAGCCAGCCAAGGTCGTACATAGCGGCAATTAAGTCGTTGACGTACCCTTCTTTTAGCTGCTCACGGTTGGCGCATTGCTTAATATCTTCTTTTGTAAGCAACGCACGGCGAATTGGTTTGCCTCGTTCTTCCTCGTGATGTTTTAAGTTTATGAGAATTTTCTTCGCGCATATTTCGTGTTCGTATGCCATATAGCAGTCCTAGTGTTATTCTAATATCATATCGGACGCTTTCTCGGTTGCCTCTAAAAAAATCTGCCCAACGAAGCCAATACCAACTTTGTACCCTTCTCTCGCATTAGAATATTCCATGCTACCCATCCGGGTATTTTTCATTTTATCAATTTCAATACCATATCTATCACATATAATCTCAAGTTTTTCTTTATCCATTTGTTTTATATTAAATGCTTTTGGATATAATACTATCTGCGCCAAAAAATCAAAAAGCTCACCGGATAGGTTTGTTTTTGATATAATGATATAACTATCAATATACTTATCAACAACTTTGTTTTCTATAATTTTGTTTTCCAATTTGCCAACCGCTATAGATAAATTATTATTTACAACTTCAATATCTAGTCCATTTTTATTTGCATACTGCTTAACAATTTGAACGGCATCTTCCCACGGCATACCAACTTGCAAGCCAAAAATCTTCGGGCCTCTGGCTTCAGCGTGTGCGTCAGTCAGGCTTGCCATTGAAATAAACAGAGTCAGAGCCACAAACACGGCTACACGTTTAAGCATGGTTGGTTCCTCCCGGGGTAATGATTGCTTCATCCGTGTTTACTATGGTTACAGGTGTAGGTCAAGTCTTTTGGCGTATTCTATGGAAATGGAAGATTATCCCTTGCTCAAGCGGGCGTTTGCAAATGTTCTAAAGGCCAAGCGGGAAGAGCTAAGTTTGAGCAAGCTCAAGCTGGCTCAAATGGCCAAGCTTGAGCGCGTGTATTTGATCCAGCTTGAGAAGGGCGATAAGCGCCCTACGGTCAACGCCCTGTTTTATTTGAGCGAAGCCGTTGGCTTGAAACCTAGCGAAATGCTGGCGTTAGTCGAGGAGGAAATTGAGAGGTTGAATGGAGGGGAGTAGCTTGTAGCCCTGCGTGGTATCGGTTTAGCCACCGCATCAACTATGTCCTATAACATAGCCTTTCAGAAAGAGAAATTTCTGGTTGTAGATTGCACATGCAGCTGATAAAATATATATTTTTATATTTTGATGTTTTTGAACAGATATAATGGAATTTTGATGCTCCAAGCTCATTAATGATAGAGTTGACTTGTGTCGCCAAGCCAAATTACGTGAATATTGGAGATAAATGTTATGGACGGTGCAGAAATGATACTGCATGTCGTTTCAATGATCCCAGAATTTTTCTCCAAGAAGGGATCCGAGGAGATGGCGTCTCAGTCGGTTCTGTATTTGGTGTTGGTTGCATTTTTGAGGGTAGTTGAGCATCAGGAGGCAAACCATTTTCACGATGGGAAAAGATATAAATGGGAGCAAGATTACTTGGAGCCACTCTTGCGAAAAAGCCTTTATCATAAAAAAGTTCAAGGAGGAAATCTTCGTCAAATCCTAATTCCATCCAGCCATGCTTGCGGACGGCCCATAATGTCTCGCTGTCATTCCGGATACCCCATGGCTGGTGCCAGTTCTTGATGATTGGTTCTCCTGCCAAGATCAATATGCCATTTTTTGTTAACAATCTCTTAACTTTACTTATTAATTCTGGAAATTCAAAACTATGATGGAAGGATTCATAAAAAATAATTACATCAAATTTTTCTGAAAAATGCGCGTCAACAGTATTAAATTCATCACAAATTGCTTTGCCACGGCCAAAATTTTTGCACCTGAGCTCAAGAGTACGGTGAGCCGCAGGATTTAATTCAAGAAAAGAGACATCATATCCCATACGTAAAAGGCATTCGCCCAAAAAACCGTCACCGGGCCCGAGTTCCAAGATCCTTGCCCCAGGATTATAGGGTAAATGACTTATGATATCAGAAATACTTCTCAGATGGTTAGAGGTTGTCGCAGGCGTTGAAGTAGAGAAGGGAAATGGTCGTTTATATTTGAAATCTATAGACTTTGCCATTCTCTCATTCGAGGGAGTGACGCGTATATATTCATTTGTTGTCGAATATTGTGAATCTGCAAGCTCTTCGTAGACATGAGCGATGAAATCCTTGTACGCGGGAGTAAGTGGATCAAGATGGCAAACTGGTAGCGAGAATGGCGGTGTCTCCGCGAAATACTGGCGCAAGGCGACATCATTCGCCGCTGCCTTGCATTTGGTTATGAAAACATCTACTGCCTCTATGGTTTCTCTGGGGATCATGAGGCTCTCCTTAAAATTATTTTTTAAAAATTTTATATCGATGTGTCTCGTTAGTCAAATCATCATGTACATGCGAGTATATCTGGAAATTTCGTCATGCCGCGACACAGCACGCATGCAGAAATTTGTATTATTTCCGTAATTTTCTGCTTATCTTATGTATAGTAATATATTTTATGTTTTTAAGAGAGGAAAAATACAAACGTAGTTAAGTCTATTTCTGCGGAAGATATGGCATTTTCAATTAACATATTCCTCATATTTGGTGATTGTGCGGCTCTTCCCATTCCAGGTATGGAACGTTGTGCAATACCGTGCTGCACCCATGTGGTAAAAATCTGTACCTCTCTAATCAAGTTTGCCCCGATAACGACCTACAGTGTAGAAGTGGCGTTGGTCGGATCATTGTCTTTGTTGGCGTCACTGCACTGGTCCTTGGTCGGCGGCTGTGGGCGTCTTGGCAGCGGCCCGCTCCTGCTTCAGGATGGGCGGGGTATGCTCCACAAAGAACAGAGGCACTTTGATTTCGTCCGTTTTCATATCCTTCGGCGCTGTCCAGCTTCGAGAACGCCATTGTCAGACGGTGCCGGTTGACAATGGTGAAAATCTGCGGTTTCGCCTTGTCATCCGCCTTTTTGAAATAGCGTTCAAAATGTCGAGCTTGTCATAACAGGTGCCGGTGTCATCCGTGGTCGGGACAATGAAAATGCTGATGTCCGCAGCCTCTCAGCCCTGCGGGGTTTTCTTTTTGCCGCTGGCGTTGCTACCTTCTGGCCATTGAAGCGGACGGCACAGGCCACGCGCAGGCCGTCCAAGATGCCCCGCAATTCCACGCCGTCAATGCGGATGATGCCATCCTTGAAAGTCAAGGATTTCATGCCGGTGCCCCCAGTTTTTCCACGATCGCCGAGTCAAGCTCACTGCAAAAATCCCTCGCAAGGAGCACTGGCGCGTCACGCCGATGCGCGCTATGCTGTGTTTTGCCGTAAGGCGGTCTTCCGGGCTTGCGCCCGGGTGTTCCGGGCCGGAGCAAACGTGAATTTGTCATGATGTGCATGAGCAGCGGAGAGCGATGATGAAAAATGGCATCAAGGTGTTGTGTGTGGCGGGGATGTTGATGGCGGCGCTTGCGCTTTCTGATGCGGCTGGGGCCAAGGTGCGCGCGCCGCGCCATCTCCAGAACCATCAGGAGCAGGCCCAGAGCACTGGCACGCAACAGCAGCAGCCCAAGGTCATCAAGACGGCCTATTTCACCCTTGACCTCGCGGACGGCTGGCGGCTGCTCAAGCCCGTGCAGTCGCAGAACGGCGCCGTGACGGTGCTCCTCGGGGCGCCGGGCAACAAGGGCGCCATCGCCATCAATGTGATGAAGGCCAACCTGAGCGCGGCCGACATCGCCAAGAACATGCGCACCAACATGCAGAAGGACAAGGCCACTGTGGAGGAGCCGGTGGAAAAGGACGGCCTGCAGGAATTCGGCTTTTCCCGCGGCAAGGCCACGGGCCGCGCCTGGATCGGCGCCAACGGCAAGGAAGCGGCAGCCGTGACCATCTTTGGCGACATCGAGGCCGGCAAGGAAGTGATGAAGCAGCTCAAGGCCAAGGACCCGAAGATCTTTCCCAAGTTTTAGCGCCGGCTGCCTCCCTCAAGGGGCCGGCTTCACGAGCGGGGCCGGGCGGCCGCACTGGAGCCGCCCGCACCCGCAAGAAACAGAAAGCCCCCGGCATGACCGGGGGCTTTCTGCATTCAGTGGGAGAAACAGCGGCGGGGACTACACACAGCCCGTGGGCTTGGGCAGGCCGGCCATCTTGCAGGCGCCCTTGCCGGGGCCGGAGGGGAAGAGCTCGTAGATTTCCTTGAGCTTGTACCCCGTGTTCTTGGAAAGGATGCGCACCATGGGCGCAATGCCGTTCTTGCGGTAGTAGTCCTGGAGGAAGTCGAGCAGCTTCTGGTGATCAGGCGTGATTTCCGGAATGCCCTCGGATTCTTTCACATACTCCAGCCATTCCGGGCACCAGTCATCGAAGTGCAGCAGGAAGCCGTCTTCATCCACTTCAAACGTCTTGCCCTTGAAGGTGATCTCAGCCATGCGCGTGTCCTCCTTTTAAGGGAAAAGTGTTGACTACACGCAGCCGGTGGGCTTGGGCAGGCCGGCCATCTTGCAGGCGCCCTTGCCGGGGCCGGAGGGGAAGAGTTCGTACACTTCCTTCAGCTTGTAGCCGGTGTTCTTGGAAAGGATGCGCACCATGGGCGCGATCCCGTTCTTGCGGTAGTAGTCCTGGAGGAAATCGAGGATCTTCTGATGATCGGGGGTGATATCGCTGATGCCCTCGGACTCCTTCACGTATTCGAGCCATTCGGGGCACCAGTCATCGAAGCGGAGCAGGAAGCCGTCTTCGTCAACTTCAAAGCTTTTGCCTTTAAAGGTGATCTCAGCCATGCGTGTCCTCCTTGGACAGNTANTCTCTCACTCGACGGGACGGGATTGCCCTGNCGTCGGNCAGCCGGAACCCATTCCGGCCGAGTTTNCCACTTGGTNGCGCGGCAGGCTGCCGCAGGTACAGGAGCTTTATGGCATAAAAAGTTCCTGCTGGCAAGCACGTTCCAGAATCAAGGCGAGTCCCCGTCCCGGGCGCCTCACGCGGAGCGGCCCGGCCCCGCCGCCTCCGCAAGGCCCGCGCGCATCATGAGCTTGATGCGGTTGATCTGGTTGACCTCGCTCGCGCCGGGGTCATAGTCCAGCGCGGTGATGGTGGCCTTGGGGTAGCGGCGCTTGAGCTCGCGGATGAGGCCCTTGCCCACGATGTGGTTCGGCAGGCACCCGAAGGGCTGCATGCAGAGGATGCCGCTCACGCCGCTTTCGAGCATGCGCACCATCTCCGCGCCCAAAAGCCAGCCCTCGCCGGTCTGGTGCCCGAGGGAGATGAGGTTGCGCGTGCGGCGGCGCAGCTCGTGGAAGCGCGCGGGCGCGCTGAAGCGGCGGCTGTGGCGGAAGCCGTAGCGCATGGAGAGCCGCGTGAACTCCAGGAAGGCGATGCCGGCCATGGCCACGCGCGCGTCGCGCCGCGAACCCGCGAGGTGCCGGTAATTGAACACGTGGTCGTAAAAATTGTAGAGCAAGAAGTCGATGAGGTCGGTCACCACGGCCTCGCCGCCCTCCTCCTCGATAATGCGCGCGGCGTTGTTGTTGGCGTCCGGGTGGTACTTGAGCAGGATCTCGCCCACAAGGCCCACGCGCGGCCGGCGCTCCTCCGTCACGAGGGGCAGGCGGTCAAATTCGCGGATCATGGCGAGCATGTTGCGCTGGAAGCGCAGGACGCCGGCCGAGGCGATGTTCCGGCGGGCCTTTTCCGCCCATTCCGCCGCCAGCGCCTCCACCATGCCGGGCTCGCGCTCGTAGGGACGCAGGCGGTGCACCATGCGCATGAGCGCATCGCCGTAATGGCCGGTCATGATCAGGCGCTTGAAGATGCGCGGCGTGAGCTTGATGCCCGGCGAGCTGATGCTGGTGGAAAATGAGGCGATGGGGATGTGCGCAAGGCCGGCATCGTGCAGGGCCTTGCGCAAAAAGCCCACATAGTTGGTGGCCCGGCAGCCTCCGCCCGTCTGCGAGATGACGAGCGCGATCTTGTTGGTGTCGTACTCACCGCTGAGCACAGCCTCCAGAAGCTGGCCAATGACCACGATGGCCGGGTAGCAGGCGTCGTTGTTCACATGCCTGAGGCCCAGCTCGATGGCCTTGCGGCTCACGGTCGGCAAAAGCACCGAGTCATAGCCCTCGGCGGCGAAGATCTCGGGCGCGAACTGGAAGTGCATGGGCGACATCTGCGGCACGAGCAGGGTGTGCGTGTGGCGCATATCGTGGGTGAAGACCGGGGCGTCGGCATGTTCCGCAGCGGCCGACCCGGCCTTACGGCAGATGGGGCGGCAGGTGGGCCGGCATGCGGGACGGCCCGCGCCCGCGGAGGGGACTTCCCGCGCCGGCGCCGCGGCCTCGCGCCGTTCGCGCTGGTCGCGCATGGCCGCGAGCAGGGAGCGGATGCGGATGCGCGCCGGCCCCAGGTTGGCGCCCTCGTCCACCTTGATCTGCGCATAGAGGCGGCCGCCGCGGCGGACGATCTCCTCCAGCTGGTCGGAGGTCACGGCGTCGAGCCCGCAGCCGAAGGAGAGCAGCTGCAACACCGCCAGGTTCTCGGCCGCGGCGGCCAGGGCGCCCGCGCGGTAGAGCCTGGAGTGGTAGGCCCATTGGTCCACCACGCGCAGGGGCCCCGGGTCGGGCATGAGGTGGGCCACGGAATCCTCGGTGAGCACGGCGAGCCCGCAGGAGGTCACGAGCTCGGCGACGCCATGGTGGATCTCCGGGTCGGTGTGGTAGGGGTGCCCGGCGAGGATAAGGCCCATTTCGCCGCTTTCGGCCAGCTCCTTGAGGGCCGCTTCGCCGGCGGCGCGGATGTCGCGGCGGTAGGCGTCCATCTCGTCAAAGGCCGCGGCCACGGCGGCTTCCATCTCCGCCTGGGGGATGCCGGCAAAGAAGGGGATCTCACGCAGGCGGCGCCCCAAAAGTTCGCGCTCCAGCGGCAGAAAGGCGTGGATGAGGGTCACGCCCTTCTCCTCCAGGATGCCCATGTTGCGCGCCAGAAGCTCGGGATAGCCGATGACCACCGGGCAGTTGTAGCCCGCGCCGCCATAGCCCGCGCCCTTTTGCTCCCGCTGCACGCAGGGGAAGAAGACAGTCCTGACGCCCCTGTCAACGAGGTCGCGCACATGGCCGTGCGAGAGCTTGGCCGGGTAGCACACGGTCTGCGAGGGGATGGTGTCGTGCCCGCGGTAGAAGATCTCCTTGGAGGACGGCGCCGAAAGCTCCACACGATAGCCGAGGCGCGTGAAGAGGGTGAACCAGAGGGGATAGTTCTCAAAAATGTTCAGGGCGCGCGGGATGCCGATGCGGCCCCGGGGGGCGTCCTCGGGCGCAAGCGGGACATAGGGCCCGAACAGGCGCTCCTGCTTGTAGGCGTAGAGATTGGGGCGGCGCTGGGGCTCGTGCTCGGCGCCGCGNTCNCANCGGTTGCCGGAGATGAAGCGCCGGCCGTCGCCGAAGCTCGTCACCGTGAGCAGGCANGCGTTGGAGCAGCGCCGGCAGCGCGTGGTNGCCGTGCGCGCGCTGAAGGCNGCCACGGCNTCGGGCCCGATGAGCGCNGTNNCCTCGCNNTTNGCCGGNCCGCGNTTNNTNGCGATGAGCGCCGCGCCNAAGGCGCCCATGATGCCNGCGATGCCGGGCCNNGTCACNNNNACGCCCAGCTCCAGCTCGAGCGCGCGCANNAGNGCGTCGTTGCGGAAGGCGCCGCCCTGGGCCACCACGCAGTCGCCAAGCTCGGCCGTGTGGCTGATCTTCATCACCTTGAAGATGGCGTTNCGCACCACGGCCCAGGANAGGCCGGCCGCGATGTCCCCCACGGANACGCCTTCNTTCTGCGCCTGCTTGACCTTGGAATTCATGAANACCGTGCAGCGCGTGCCNAGGTCCACCGGGGAGGGCGCGGCNAGNGCNGCGGNNACGAAGTCGGCGAGCGGCATGGCGAGCGANTCGGCGAAATTCTCGATNAAGGAGCCGCAGCCNGCGGANCAGGCCTCGTTGAGGCTGATGCGGTCGATGGCGCCGTCNCGCACGCGCATGCACTTGATGTCCTGGCCGCCGATGTCGAGGATGAAGGAGACCTTGGGCTCGAAAAAGGACGCGGCCGTGAAATGGGCCACGGTCTCCACCTCGTCGATGTCGAGGCGCAGGGCCGCGCTGAGCAGGGCGCTGCCNTAGCCCGTGGCCGCGGCNGCGCGGATNANGAGGCCGGNCCTCTTGCGCCGGTAGATCTCGGCNAGCACGCCGAGCGCCGCCGTGAGCGGGTCGCCCTTGTTGGCCTCGTAGAAGGAATAGAGCAGNCGCCCCTCGGCGTCGATGAGCGCCGCCTTGATGGTGGTNGAGCCGCAGTCAAAGCCGAGCCANGCGTCGCCCTCGGCCTCCTCGAGGGGCAGCTCGGCCACGNNGCGNCCGGCATGGCGGGNNGCGAAGGNGCGCCGCTCCTCCTCGNNNGNNAAGAGCGCGGGCAGGCGCCCGCAGGCGTCNGGCGGGGTGCCGTGTTCCAGNANNTCCAGCGCCTGCGCGAANGAAAAGCTCGGCGGCGCCATGTGGCNNNCGTGCCAGGCCGCNCCNAGGGCCACGAAGAAGTGGCCGTCTTCGGGAAAGACGGCCTCNGTCATCTCCGCGAGCTGCGCNGTGAAGCGCTCNCNCAGNGAGGCGAGGAAGAAGAGCGGCCCGCCGAGAAAGACCACCTTGCCCCTGATGGGGCGCCCGCGCGCGAGNCCNCCGATGGTCTGGCCCACCACGGCCTGCATGATGGAGGCCGCGATGTCCTCGCGGGCGCANCCNTCNTTGAGCAGGGGCAGGATGTCGCTTTTGGCGAACACNCCGCAGCGNGAGGCGATGGGATAAATGGTCTTGTGCCTGAGTGCNAGCNGGTCGAGGCCGCCGGCGTCCGTGCCGATGAAGGCCGCCATCTGGTCGATGAAGGCCCCGGTGCCNCCNGCGCAGGTCTCGTTCATGCGCTGCTCGGCGCCGCCGGTGAGGAAGATGAGCTTGGCGTCCTCGCCGCCNAGCTCGATGACCGCGTCCGCATCCGGGATCTTGCGGCCGATGGCGAGGCTNGAGGCNAGCACTTCCTGGATGAANGGGAGNCCNAGNTCNCCGGCGAGCGAGATNCCGCCNGAGCCGGAAATGGCCGCGCGGCAGGGCCGGCCCGCGCCAANNGGCGCCATCTCGCGCAGAAGCTCCGCCGTGCAGCCGCGCACATCCGAAAAATGGCGGCGGTACTTGCTGAAGATGACGNGGTCGTCCGCGTCCAGCAGCACGGCCTTGACCGTGGTGGAACCGATGTCAAGCCCGAGGTGCANGGACGTGNCCGCCGGGGCGTGGNNTTGNCCGGCGGGGNAGGGNGCGGAGGCNGCGGCCTCCTGTGCGGCGTCTGTCGACGCCGGAGCGTCAAGTTCCATCGCTGAACTGGTCTGCGGCGCCTGTNCCGCCGCNTGCTGCCTGGTNANGGTCGCCCGAGGATCCAGTANGTNTCAAAGCCGTCNTCGAGGANGCCGTCGTCGATGCCGCNGAAACCGGCCTGGGCGAAGAGCCGGCGGTANTCGGCGCGCGTGCGCCGCCANCCCCAGAACTGCTGCCGNCGGATGCCGAGCAGGTGCAGGACGGCCCGGATGAGGATCTTGATGGCGTTNACAAAGCTGCCGATGAACGAATCCTCCTCCAAAAGCGACGCGGAAAGGCAGATGAGCTCGCCGCCGGGCGCGAGCTGGCTGCGCAGCTCCCCGAGCACATGNACGAGCTCGCGCGTGGGGATNCCGTAATCCACGGCCGANAGNTAGATGACATCGTACTGCACGTCCGGGGGCAGGCAGGCCGGNGGGAGCCCNATNTANATGCGCTCGGCCGGGATGAGGCGCCGNAGCCAGCGCATGCCCACGGTGCTCGGCTCGTTGACGTGGAGCTCCACCCCNGGGAGCTCCTCGAGGAGGAGCTTTTCCATATAGCCCACGCCGCTCCCGATGGAGAGCACGCGCGCGGGCCCGTCGTTGTCGCGCAGGCCGTCCTCGCACTGGCCGGCGACCACCTCGCGGATGCGGTCGGCGAGCCAGCGGGCGTCCTTGGCCTTGTTGGCGCGCCAGCGGGNGGGCAGNTCGTTCCAGCCCTGGTAGCGGCGGAAGAGTTCTTCATAAAAGGTGGCGTAGAACTTGGGGTCCGCCAGGCGGAAGAACGAAATATGCGAGAATGCCGTGAACGGTATCCCCTGCCAGCTTTCCTGATAAAAACGCCGCACTCTCTTGCGCCTCCTTGCGGGCGANCCAGGCANNNCCGGNNCCCNTCCGCACACCNCATCAATATAACGCATGGCGCCCCGGGGCGCAATGCCCGAACGCCCGCGCCACGGCAAGTTGCCACGACGCCGCTTTCCGTTTAGAGCAAGGGGACGGCATCATGCAAGGCACAGGAGGAACAATGGCCTCACCCAAGGAAAGCGGCCGCGAGGCACCGCTCACCCTCACGCCGGAAACGCTGGAACGCCTGGCCGACTTCGCAAACGAGGCGGGCATGCTCCGTCACACGCCGCGCAGCGGCTACGCCTTTCTCGGCAGCGGGAAGGAAAGCGTGGCCGAGCACTCCTACAGGACCACGGTGCTCGGCTACATGCTCGCGCGCATGGCCGGGCTCGACCCCTCGCGCGTGGTCATGCTCTGCCTCTTCCATGACCTGCACGAGGCGCGCACCGGGGACTTCAACTATGTGAACCACCGCTACGACACCTGCCGGGCGCGGGCGGCGCTTGAGGACGGCACCGCGGGCACGGGCCTCGCCGATGACATCCTGGGCGCCTGGGACGAACTGGAAGACGCGCAGACCGATGCCGCGCGCCTCGCCCATGACGCCGACCAGCTCGACCTCATCTGCAATCTCCAGACCGAGCTCTCGCGCGGCAACGAATTCGCCCGCGAATGGCTGGACAGCGCCCTCAAGCGCCTGCGCACCCCCCAAGGCCGCGAGCTCGCCGAGGCAATCCTTCGCACCGACCCCAACCGCTGGTGGTATGGCCGCGTGGACAAGGACTGGTGGGTGCGCCACGTCCTCCCGGAAACGCGCTGACCCGCCCGGGCGCCCTAGGTCGTCACCACCGTCCCGAGGGGCGCGCCTTCGAGGAGGAAGCGCCGAAGGCTCGAGGGCGCGCGGCCGTCGAGGATGAGGGCGCGGCCGCAGCCGGCCGCGAGCGCCCCGAGGCAGGCTTCCGTCTTGGGGATCATGCCGCCGCTGATGACGCCGGCCTCGCGCAGGGCCGCGATGCGGGCCGCGTCGAGCGTGGGCAGCAGGGCGCCGTGCCCGTCCAGCACGCCGGGCACGTCGGAAATGAGCACGAAATACTCGGCGCCGAGCGCCCCTGCGAGCGCCCCCGCGGCCGTGTCCGCATTGATGTTCAGGGCTTCGCCGCCGGGGCCGGAGGCCACGGGCGCCACCACGGGCACGAAGCCTCCCTCGAGCAGGCAGCGGGGGAGCGCCGGGTCGGCCTTCATTATCTCGCCCACCAGGCCGAGGGCCGGATTTTTCGGCCGCGCCAGCAAAAGGCCCCCGTCGCGCCCGGAGATGCCCGCCGCCCTGACGCCGCGGGCCGCGAGCTCGCTGACGACGGCCTTGTTCACCTGCCCGCAGAGCACCATTTCCACGGCTTCCATGGTGGCCGCGTCCGTCACGCGCAGGCCGTCCACGAAGCGGCTTTCGATGGCGAGCCGCTTGAGCAGGGCGCTTATCTGCGGCCCGCCGCCGTGGACGATGACAAAGCGCATGCCCTGCCCGGCCAGCAGGGCCAGATCGTCCGCGAAGGCGCGGGAGAGCTCGGGCTTGTCCATGGCGTGGCCGCCGTACTTGATGACAACGGTGGAGTGGGACATTTGGCCTCCTGGGGAGTGAGGTTCAGCGGATGAGCATGGCGTCGCCATAGGAAAAGAAGCGGTAGCCACGGGCCACGGCCTCGGCATAGGCGGCGAGCACGCACTTGCGCCCCGCAAAGGCGGAAACGAGCATGAGCAGGGACGACTCCGGCAGATGAAAATTGGTCACGAGGCCGTCGATGACGCGGAAGGGGCGCCCGGGATAGAGAAAAATATCCGTCCAGCCCGCAAAGGGGCGCACTTCGCCCGACTGTGCGGCGCAGCCCTCCAGGGCGCGCGCGCTGGTGGTGCCCACGGCGACGATGGGGCGCCCTTCGGCCCGGGCCTCGCGCACGGCGCGGGCCGTTTCTTCCGGGATCTCCATGTATTCTGAGTGGATCTGATGCTCGCGGATGTCCTGGCAGCGCACCGGGCTGAAGGTGCCGTAGCCCACATAGAGCGTGACCTCGCGCCAGAGAAAGCCCCGCGCCCCAAGCTCCGCGCGCAGCCCGGGCGTGAAGTGCAGCCCGGCCGTGGGCGCCGCGGCGGAGCCGGTCTTGTCGGGCCGGGCATAGACGGTCTGGTAGCGCTCGGCGTCTTCGGGGCCTGCCGGGCGGCGGATATAGGGCGGGAGCGGCATCTCGCCCGCGCGGATGAAGGCGGCGGCGAGGTCGCCCCGCCATTCGAGGCGCACCTGATGCCGTCCGAAGGGGCCTTTTTCCAGGAGTGTCGCGGTGATGCCGCCGGCAAGGGCGAGGCGCTCGCCCTCGCGCAGCCTGCCGCCCGAGCGCACGAGGCCCTCGGCCACGGCGCTCCTTGGGCCATCGGCCGCGTCTTCTCCGGCGTCCGGCTGCGCCAGCAGGAGGGGCAGCGGCGTGAGCAGGAGAAATTCCACCCGGCCCCCGGTGGCCTCGCGCAGGCCGGCAAGCCGCGCCGGCAGGACGCGCGAATTGTTGGCCACGAGGAGCGCGCCCTCGGGGAGCCAGCTTGCGAGTTCGCCGAACATGGCGTGCTGCGGCGCGCCGCCAGCGCGCCCGAGCACCATGAGGCGCGAGGCGCCGCGCACCTCGGGGGGGTATTGGGCGATCTGGGCCTCGGGCAGGGGAAAGCGGTAGCTTTCGAGCAGGAAGTCCGCGGGCTCGGGAGCGCCCGCGGGTGAGGCTTGCCAGTCCTTCGCGGAGAGGCTAGGATTTTCTGATATGTCCGGGCGCGCCGCGCCCGCGCTGGCAGCCATCGGGGGCTCCTTTCCTGTCCGCGTGAAGCGGCGGCATGCGCCCCAAGGGCCGCTCCCACGCCGCACAAAACAAAAAAATGAGTATAGCCATGCGCCGGCAGCTTGTCATCAGCATTCTTGCCCTCTCCCTGGGCGCGCTCGGCCTGCTTTCGGGCTGCGCCTCCATGGGGATAGAAAATCCCTTTGCCAACGATCCCCTGACCGGCGGGGTGGACACCTCCACGAGCTCCCTGCTCAATGTGCCGCTCCCGGCCGGGCTCCAGCGCTATTCCTCGCACGGGTACACCGTGACCAACGCGAGCGGCGCCCGCGAGGGGCTGGAGATCCTGCGCGGGCACGTGAACGCCGGCGCCACGGCCATGGAGCTTTTCTCGGCGCTCAAAAGCCACGGCTGGCAGTTGCGCCTCGCCCTGCACAAGGAGGACCACATGCTCCAGGTGTATGAAAAGGGCGCGGAGATGGCGGTGCTCACCTTCCGCAGCCAGGCCGTGCTCACCATCCTCGAGATCTGGGTCGGCCAGCGGCTGCCGGATGGCGCGGCGCTCGAGATGCCCGTGCAGACGGAAGATGCGGGCGAGAGCGGCGTGGAACTCGCCGGCGAGGAATACGGCCCGCTGGACGATGCCGAGAGCTCGGGCGCAAGCGCCCCGGCCCCGGGCACCGTGGAGCAGTGGGGCGTCCAGGAGCGTGCCCTGTGAACGCGCTGTGGGACGACACCCCGTTCACGGAAAGCGGCAAGTTCTCCGGGCGCCAGCTGCACCTCGGCGTCAGCGGTTCGGTGGCCTGCTACAAGGCGGCGGAACTTTTGCGCGCCTGGCACCGGCTCGACATGCAGGTCTCGGCCACGCTCACGGCGGGCGCGCGCGAGTTCGTGACGCCCCTGCTCTTCGCGTCGCTCGGCGCGGCGCCGGTCTACGGGGACATGTTTGCGGAAGGCCAGGACGTGTTCGCGCACCTTGAGCCGGGCCAGAACGCCGAGGCCATGGTCATCGTCCCGGCCACGGCCGACGTGCTTTCGCGGCTGGCCGCGGGCGCCGCGTCCGACATGCTCTCGGCGCAGGCGCTGGCCTTTGCCGGGCCGGTCATCGTGGCCCCGGCCATGAACCCGCGCATGTGGGCCCATGCGGCCACGCAGGAGAACGTGGCGCGCCTGCGCGCCCGGGGTGTCGTTGTGGTGGGGCCGGATACCGGCGCCGCGGCCTGCGGCGACGAGGGCAAAGGGCGCCTTGCGGAGCTTCCGGCCATCTTTTTCGCCGCCCTGCGCGCGCTCGCCCCGCAGGACATGGAGGGCTTGCGCGTGCTCGTGACGCTCGGCCCCACCCGCGAGCCCTGGGACGGCGTGCGCTACTGGTCCAACCCCTCCAGCGGCCGCATGGGCGCGGCGCTCGCCACCTGCGCATGGCTGCGCGGGGCCGAGGTGACGGCCGTGTGCGGCCCGGGCGTGCGCAGCGTGCTGCCCGAAGGCGTGACCCGCCAGGATGTCGCCACCGCGCGGGAAATGTTCCGCGTGGCGAGCGATGCCTGGCCCGGGATGGACATGGGCTTTTTCAGCGCGGCCGTGGCCGATTTTTCGCCGGAGCGCCCGGCGGACGGCGGCGAGGCCAAGTTCAAGAAGACCGGCGCCTCCGACGGCTTGAGCATCGCCTTCTCGCCCAACCCGGATATATTGCGGACACTGGCGGCCAGCCGCCGCCCCGGCCAGCGCGTGCTCGGCTTCGCAGCCGAGATCGTGCCGGATATGGAGAGCCTGCTTTCGCTCGCGCGACTCAAGCTCACGCGCAAGGGCGCGGACGTGGTGGCCGCCAATCCCGTCAACGCCGGGGCTGGCGCCTTCGGCGCCGCCGAAGCCTCCATGGCCGTGGCGGACAGGAACGGCCAGGAGGAGATCTGGAACGCCCGCAACAAGGCCGACATCGCCTGGGATCTCTGCTCATGGCTTTTGCGGATCTGAACTTCACGGCCGCGCTCTGGCAGGGCCGGGGCCTGCGCTGGCTGGCCGCAGGGGCCGACCTTGCGCCGGAGCTTTCGCTGACGGTCGCGCCGCCCGCGTCCACTCCCCCCCCGCAGCGGCCGGCGCCGCGCTCCCCGGAGGCTGCCGCCGGCCCGCGCCCCCGCCAGGAAAGCAGGGCAGCCTCGCGGCCACGGCAGGAGGCTCCGCCCGCCGCAGAAAGGAGCGCCCGCTGGCGCCCCCTGGTGGCCGCCGCCATGCCCGAGCCCTGGAGGAGCCGCCTTGCGGCCACGCGGCCGGGACGGGTGGCATGGACCTACTGGGCACTGGGGCAGGATCTGGCGGCGGGCAAAGGCGCGCCCGACGGGGAGGAGGCGCGGGCCCGCGCAACGCGCCGGGCCTTTCTGGCGCGCCTGTTGCGTGACCTCGCCCATCCTGCGGGCACGCACACCTTCTGGCCCGCCTGCCTCCCGCAAGTTCCGGCGCCCGCCGCGCAAAGCGGCGGGGATGCCCCCTACGCCGCGCATGCCGACGCCTTCTGGTCGGGCGCGGCGCATCTCGGCTGCCGCGCGGTCATCGTCATGGGCAGCGCCGCCGTGCGCGCCCTGGGGCTGCCGGCCAGGTCACGGCCGCTCGCCCAGTTGCGCTGGCTGGGCCAGCTCGTGCTGGTGCTGTGGGACGTGGATGTCCTCGCCGGGGACGAGGCGCGCTACGCCCCGACCCTGGCCTTTCTGCGTCAGGGGCTGGCCCCGGCGGTGCGGGTGGGCTGAGGCGCCGCACGCAAGGAAAAATCAACTCCCGGAGACTCTGGAATGTATACGGCCCTGGGCATCATGCTCTGCGGCATGCTCGCCGGGCGCCTCCTGCGCGGGCGCCTGAGGGAGGAGGCGTTGCGGCGCTGGATCTTCCTCGCCATCATGCTCCTGCTCTTCCTGCTCGGCGTGGCCGTGGGCGGCAATGAGCGGCTCGTGCGCGACCTGCCGCATCTCGGCGGCGCGGCCCTCACCCTGGCTCTGGGCGCCCTCGGGGGCACCCTCGTCTGCGCGGCCCTGCTGCGCCCGCTGTTCAGGGACGCGCCGGCGCCCAAGGCCCATGCGCCCGGCAAGGATGGCCCCGGGGCATGAGCGCGAGCCTGCCCATCCTGGGCTGTTTTCTCCTCGGGCTTTTGCTGGCGCGCTTCGGCTTCGTGCCGGAGCTCCTGCTCGAGCATGACCCCACCCTGCCGGCCCTCTGGCTGCTCATGGCCTTGGTGGGCCTCTCCCTCGGGGCCGACCGGCGCCTCATGGAGATCCTGCGCTCCCTCAAGCCGCGCGTGCTGCTGCTGCCGCTGGGCACCACGGTGGGCACCTTCGCGGGCTGCGCGCTGGTGAGCCTCCTTCTCGTTTACAGCCTTTCCGACTGCCTCGCCGTGGGCGCGGGCTTCGCCTATTATTCGCTCTCTTCGGTGTTCATCACCCAGTACCGCGGGGAGGAGCTGGGCACGGTGGCCCTGCTCGCCAATATCTTCCGCGAGCTCTTTACCCTCGTGTTCACGCCGGCGCTGGTGCGGCTCATGGGGGCGGTAGCGCCCATCATGTGCGGGGGTGCCTCCACCATGGACACGACCTTGCCGGGCATCACCCGCGCCGCAGGGACGCTTTGGACCTTCCCCTCCATCGTGTCCGCCATGGTGCTGGATTTCAGCGTGCCCTTCTGGGTGACGCTCTTTTGCAGCCTGTGAGGGGCTGCGCTCCTGCAAGCACCGCGCGCCCCGCGGCCGTGCCGCTGGCCCATGCCCAGTGGAGATTGTAGCCGCCGAGCCGCCCGGTCACGTCCAGCAGTTCGCCGATGAGGAAAAGCCCGGGCACAAGCCGGCTCTCCATGGTGCGGGGATCAACCTCTGCGGTATCCACGCCGCCGGCGCAGGCTTCGGCCTTGTCGAGGCCTTCGGTGCCCGCGGGCGTGACGTTCAGGGAGTGGATGGCGGAGGCGATCTCGCGGCGCGCCGCCCGGGAAAGCTCCGCGGCCTTGCGCCGGGCAAGCCCGGCCGGCAGCACGGCGTCGAGCAGGCGCTGCGGGAGGAGTTCGCGCAGGATGCCGCGGGCCGTGCGGCTGCCGCTGGCGTCCAGCAGGGCCTCGGTGTCCCGCCCGGGCAGCAGGTCGAGCTCAAGCGGCTCACCCTCGCGCCAGAAGAGGGAGGCCGTGAGCGCCAGGGGGCCGCTCAGGCCGGTATGGGTGAAGAGCAGGTCGTCTTCAAAGGTGCGCGCGCAGCCGGCAACCGTATCTGGCAGAGTCACGCGGCAGGGAAGACTGATGCCGGAAAGCCCGTGCAGGCCCGAATCCTCAGGCAGGCACAACGGCACGAGCGCCGGCCGCGCGGGCGCGACCCTGTGCCCCAGCGAGGCGGCTACGCGCCAGCCCGCAAGGCTTGCGCCGATCTGGGGCCATGCCGGGCTTCCGAGCGCGAGCACGAGGGCGCGGCCGCGCCAGATGTGGCTGCCCCCGGTGGCGCTGTCCACGGCCTCCACAGCAAAGCCGTCCGCCTCGCGGTGTACGGCGCGCACGTCCGTTCCGCAGGCGAGGCGGCACGATGCGGCGGCGCAGTCCTCTTCCAGCGCGACTGCGAGGCGCCGGGCCGGCACGGTGAGAAAGAGGCGCCCGTGGTCGCGCTCTTCCATTGGCAGGTGCCGGGCGCGAATGCGCCGCACTACGGCCTCGGGAGGCAGGGCTTCCAGCGCTGGCCGGCAGAACATGGGGTCGCGCGGGCAGAGATAGTCGCCCGGCGTGACGGAGCGGTTGCTGAAATTGGCCTTGCCGCCGCCGCTGACCGCCAGCTTGCGGCCCGGGCGCGGGCCGCGTTCGAGCAGAAGGACGCTGAGGCCGCGGCGGCCTGCCTCGGCCGCGCAGGTGAGACCGGCAGCGCCGGCGCCAAGCACGAGCACATCGAAGACGGGGGAATCGCCCGCGCGCCAGCCGCCCTTTTCCGGCCCCGGGATGCGGTGCGGGCGCGCAACGCCGCCATTTGACACGCGCAAAGCCGGCGGCGTAGAAGAGGCCCGCGGCCCTGGGCCGCGCTGCTTCCCGGAGTTTTTGGGCATGCCGATCCTTCCTTCTTCCTACCGGGCTCCGTGGTGGCTCGCCAACGGGCACGCGGCGACCATCTGGCCCGTGCTGTGCCGCCCGTGGCCCAGGCCCGCGCCCGGCATGGCCGAACCCGAGCGCATCCGCATCGCCACGGACGACGGGGACTTTCTCGACCTCGACCTGCACCGCCACAAGAACCGGCGCGCCCGGGCCCTCGTCATCATCTCGCACGGGCTCGAGGGCAACAGCCGCCGCAAGTATATCCTCGGCATGGTGCGGGCGCTGGCCCTGCGCGGTTTCGACGCGCTCGCCTGGAACATGCGCTCCTGCTCGGGCGAGAGCAACCGCACATCAAGGCTCTACCACATGGGCGAGACCGGCGACCTCGCGGCCGTCATCCGCTTTGCCGAATCGCTGGATATGCCGCTGGCGCTCGCGGGCTTCAGCCTCGGGGGCAACCAGGTGTGCCGCCATCTCGCGCGCGGGCCGGTGTCGCCGCTTCTGCGTGCGGCCGTGGCCGTGTCCGTGCCGTGCGACCTCACCACGGCGGCCCAGAAGATGGACGGCCCCTCCTGCCGCCTCTACATGGCGTATTTCCTGCGCACCCTGCGCCGCAAGGTGCGGGAAAAGGCCGCCCGCTTTCCCGGCTATCCTTCGGCGGAAGGCGTGGAGGCTATCCGCACTTTCGGCGTGTTCGACGAGCGCTTCACCGCCCCGGTCTTCGGCTTCGCCTCGGCGGCGGACTACTGGGCGCAAAACAGCGTGCTCCCCGACATGCCCGCCATCCGCACGCCGCTCTACCTGCTGCTCGCCGCCGACGACCCCTTCTGCACGCCTTCGTGCTATCCGCGCGAGGCGGCTGCGCAAAATCCGGCCCTCTTTCTCGAGGTGGCGCCGCACGGCGGCCATGTGGGCTTCGCGCAGACTGGCGGCGTCTATTACAGCGAGGCCCGGGCCGCGGCCTTTCTTGACCGGCTCTTCGACTGAGCGGGGCGCACGCGGCTGGCCGGGAAGTATCCGGGAGAAAACGCGGAAAAGCGCGGCTTTTTGCTGGTAATTCGGCCCATGTCAGTGTATTGACACCTGAAGAGCAGTCAAACGCCCGCGCGGAAAGGCCAGCCCCCGCCGGGCCGCGAGCAGGAACGCCATGGATCTGAACACCAGCGGCATCATCGGCCAGAGCACCACGCTCGCCGAGGTTTTCAAGGTTCTCGGCAAGGTGGCCCCCACGGACAGCACCGTCCTTGTAACCGGAGAATCCGGCACCGGCAAGGAACTTCTCGTGCGCGCCCTGCACGCCAACAGCAAGCGCGCGGACAAGCCCTTCGTGCCCATCAACTGCGGCGCCATCCCCAAGGAATTGCTGGAAAGCGAGCTCTTCGGCCACGAAAAGGGCGCCTTCACCCACGCCATCCGCTCGCGGCCGGGGCGCTTCGAGCTGGCTGACGGGGGCACCATCTTCCTCGATGAAATCGGCGAGATGGACCTGAGCCTTCAGGTCAAGATCCTGCGCGTGCTCCAGGAAAAGGAAATCGAACGCGTGGGGGGCACGGGCAGCAAGAAGGTGGACGTGCGCGTGGTGGCGGCCACCAACCGCGACCTCGAACGCGAGGTGGCGGAAGGGCGCTTCCGCGAGGACCTGTATTACCGGCTCAACGTCATCCCCCTGCACCTGCCGCCCCTGCGCGAGCGCGGCGGCGATGTGCTGCTTCTGGCCGAGCATTTTCTGGAGGCGGACTGCAAGAAGAAGGAGCGCCCCCCGCTTGCGCTCTCGCCGGACACGCGCCGCATCCTCGCCGCCTATTCCTGGCCGGGCAATGTGCGCGAGCTCGAGAACTTCATGGAGCGCCTGAGCATCCTCGTGGACGGCGACACGGTGATGCCATCCGACCTGCCCGCCAAGATCCTCGACGAAGTGGGCGATCTTGCGGCGCTCCCCGAGCCGGAGCCGCCGCTCCAGGTGCCTCTCGTCGCGTCCGTGCCCGCCGATGGCGCACAGGGCGCCGTGCCGCCCGCCGGGGAGGCCCCGGCCGCGCCGGCCGGGGCCGTGACGGGCGAATTCGTCTGGCCCACCCTGTCGGTGCTCGAGGCGCGGGGCATGAACCTCAAGGATTTTCTGGACACGGTGGAGGGGCGCCTCATCGACGAGGCCCTGAACCGGGCCGATGGCGTCAAGAACCAGGCCGCCGAATACCTGGGCATCAAGCGCACGACCCTTATCGAAAAGCTCAAGAAGCGGGGGGCCTGAGCCCGCCAGAGCCCGGGCGCTTCAGGCGCCGGGGCCGTGGTATTTTTTTTGCACATTTTTGTGCAGGATATTGCCGATGGCTGCTTTTTTCCGCTTCATACGCCTCATGCGCTCCGCGCTGCCCGGTCTGCTGGCGTTCGCCTGCCTCCTTGGGAGCGCTCCTGCGTGGTGCGCCGCCGAGCTCAACGGCCGGCAGACCATCCCCTATTCGCAGCTGAACAGCGTTGCCGGCGGCGGAGAAATGGCGTGGCCCCAAGCGGCTCCCGCGCCGGAAAAGCCCGGCGTGGTGGCGCGAGCCCTGGGCGCCGCCTCCGCGCAGGCGGCCACCTCAGAAGCAGGTGGGGGAGCGCAGACCCAGGGAGCCGCCGGGCAGGATCTTGGCGGGCGCGGCATCATGGATTCGCGCCAGTCCCTGCGGGGCAAGGTCAATGCCGGCGGCCCGGAAGACTGGCCCGAAGACAGCGGCCTGTCCACCACCACCGCCGACGTGCCCCAAGGCGGAGCGCCGGCCCAGGCACCGGCGCCGCAAGGCGTTTCGCAGGCCCCGGCCGCAGCCCCCGCCGCCCCGGCACAGCCCGCGCCCGCGCCTCCTACGGCTGCGCCCCAGGCTCCCGCACCGGCCCCGCAGCCCGCGACTCCGCAGCCTCCGGCCGCGCAGAACGCTT
>NZ_JAAVBE010000001.1 GCF_014803725.1 Desulfovibrio sp. | reverse complement strand
TTGTTGTCCTTGGCAGCGTCGTGGCGGGAGACCAGGACCTTGTCGATGATGCCGAAGTCCTTGGCTTCCTCCGGAGTCAAAAAATTGTCCCGCTCCGTGGCCTGCACGACCTCCTCATAAGGACGGCCGGTATTGTCGGCGAGGATGCGGTTGAGTTTTTCCTTGAGGCGCAGGATCTCGCGGGCGTGGATCTCCACATCCGTGGCCTGCCCGCGAAAGCCGCCCGAAGGCTGGTGGATCATCACCTGGCTGTTGGGGAGTGCAAAGCGCATGCCGGGCTCGCCCGCGGCCAGCAAAAACGCCCCCATACTCGCCGCGAGGCCCATGCACACCGTGGAGACCGGCGCGGTGATGTAGCGCATGGTGTCATAGATGGCGAGGCCGGCCGTCACCGAACCGCCGGGGGAGTTGATGTAGAGGCTGATCTCCTTTTCCGGGTCCTGCGATTCCAGAAAGAGCAACTGGGCGCAGATGAGCGAGGCCACGGTGTCATTGACCTCGGTGCCCAGAAGGACGATGCGGTCCTTGAGCAGGCGCGAATAAATATCATAGGCGCGTTCCGAACGGCCTGTGGTTTCGATGACCATGGGAATGAGCGACATGGCATGCCTCGTCGTGTCTGCGGCCGGAGGCTTCCGGCCGCGCTGGGGGGAACCGGGAAAGGCGCGCGGCCCGAAGACAGCAGGCCGCGCGCCGAAATACGGCATGGCGCCGGGGGCTTCGGGCTTCTCCGCGCCGGCTTCGGGAGCATCCGCGGCGTCTTTGCCGGCAGCCTTGTCGGCGCCTTTGGCGCCAGCCGCGGTATCGGCCGCGGGCACTTCCTTCACCTTGGCCTTGGCGTAAACGCGATCCATGGCCTTGTCGGCCAGGAGGCGGTCGCGAAGCAGGAAGATGAGGCCGCTGCGCTCATATTCCTGCTGCAGCGTCTTGAAGTCCTGTCCGCTGCGGAGGCTGTTCTGGTAGATCTGGGCGAGCACTTCCTGGTCGCTGACCTCAAGGCCCTCCTTTTTGGCAATGGCGAGCAGGAGGACAAGGCTGCGCGTGGCCTCCTCGGCCTGGGGCAGGAGTTCCTTGCGCAGTTCCTCCTCGGTCTTGCCGAGGGAGTCGAGGCGCTTGCCCTGGCGCTCGAGCCGCACGGCGAGGTCGGTCATCAGGGTGCGCATGTCCGCCTCAAGCATGGCCTCGGGCAGGGGGAAGTCCACCATCCTGAGCAGGCTGTCGAGGAGTTTTTTCTGCGCCGCGCCCTTGTGCAGGCGCTCGCGCGTCTTGACATAGCTGTCGGTGATGGCGGCCTTGAGCTTTTCCACATTCTCCTGGCCCATCTGCTTGGCGAGCTCGTCGTCCAGCGCCGGAAGCTGGCGCTCCTTGACGGCATGCACCTTGACCTTCATGGTCACGGTCTTGCCGGCGAGGTCATGGGCCACGAAATCGGCGGGAAAGGTGATTTCGGCCTCGCCTTCCTCGCCGGGACGGATGGTCTTGACGAGCGCCTCGAAATCTTCCAGCGCCTCGCGCTCGCCCAGGGCGAGGTCAAAACCCTCGGCCTTGATGCCGGGCACGGGCTCCCCGTTCTCAAAAGCCTCGAAGTCGATATTGGCGATCTGGCCGTCCACGGCGGGCGCGGTGCCGTCCACGGGAACGAGCTTCGAACGGTCGCGGCGGATGCGCTCGATGACTTCCGCCACCTCGGCGTCGTCCACGCCCACGGCCTCCTGCTCCACCTCAAGGCCCTCATAGGGCGGCAGATCGAAGGTGGGCAGCACCTCGAACTCCATGGTGTAGGCGTAGCCCTTGCCGCGTTCGAGCGGGGCCTCGGCGCCGTTCACGGTGATACCGGACACCGGCTGCACACCGAGCTTCTGCATCACCTCATTGATGTGCACATTGATGAGGTCCTGCCGGGCCTCGTCATAGATGCGGTCATGGAAGCGCTGCTCCACCACGGAAGGCGGGACCTTCCCCTTGCGGAAACCGTCCATCTGGACCGAATCCTTGTACAGGGCCACAGCGCCGAGAATGGCGGCCTCCGCCTCCTGCGGCGCGATGGTGATGCTCACCTTTTTCTTGACCGGGGAAATGTCTTCGACGCTGTATTCCACAGGGGGCTCCTTTGGTTTCTGGCCGGTGTCGGCAGTGGTGCGAAGGGGGGGGCTTGAACCCCCATGCCCGAAGGCGCTGGATTCTAAGTCCAGTGCGTCTGCCAGTTCCGCCACCCTCGCAAATCGGGGAAATCTAGCATGGACGCGGGGCGCCCGCAAGCCGCGCGGCCCGGGCCTTGCCGGGCATGGCCGCGCTTTCCGGCCGCCTACCAATATAAGGCCGAAGACGGCGATGGCAAGCGAGCGGCCCAGGGCTGACGCGCCCGCCGCGCTGTGGGAGAACGGGTTGCCCCGCGGGGCATTCCCCGGCAAGGGCAAGAAAAAGGGGGCCGTGCGGCCCCCGGGAAGTGTCTGGTTCATCGAGCCCGCAGGCGGGCGCGCCGCAGCTACGCGGCCGGTTTGGCCTCGGCGGGGGCTTGCGCCGTGCGCGAAAACTCGATGATGGCCATGGGGGCATTGTCGCCCTTCCGGCGCGTGGCGAGTTTGAGCACACGCGTATAGCCGCCCGGAACCTCGGCGAAGATGGGGCCCACCTCGTCAAAGAGGTGCTTGACGAGCGCGTGGTCGTTGAGCACACGGTACGCGAGACGGCGGGCGTGAAGGTCATTGCGCTTGGCAAGGGTGATGAGCGGCTCCACGACGCGGCGCAGATCCTTGGCCTTCATCTCGGTGGTGCGGATCTTGCCATGAATGAGCAGCGCCTTGGCGAGATTCTGCAACATGGCCTTGCGGTGCGAGGGCGTCCGCGAGAATTTTCTGCCGGAATTGCTATGCCTCATTTTGCTGCTTCCTTTTCCATTCCTGGTACTTCTTGTCGAAGCCGTCCACCTTCATGCCGAAATCAAGCCCCATGTCCAGAAGCACACTCTTGATCTCGTCCAGGGATTTACGGCCGAAGTTCTTGGTCTTGAGCATCTCGCTTTCGGAGCGCTGCACGAGCTCGCCCACGGTGGCGATATTGGCGCTGCGCAGGCAGTTGGTGGCCCGCACGGAGAGTTCGAGGTCGTCNATGCTNTTGAAGAGATGCTCGTTGAGNTCGCTGTTGTCGCCCACGCCGAGGTGCATGTCGCCGGANACGCGCTCGTCNAAGTTGATGAAGACCGAGATCTGGTCCTTGATGATCTTGGCGCTGTAGGCCACGGCGTCCTCNGGCGTGAGCGAGCCGTCNGTCCAGACCTCGAGGATGAGCTTGTCATANTTNGTCATCTGGCCGACGCGCGCCTGCTCCACCGTGTAGGCCACCTTGCGCACGGGCGANAAGCTCGAGTCCAGCTTGATGAGGCCGATCTCCTCGGCGAGGCCNTCGTGCATGTCNGCGGGCACATAGCCCTTGCCCATGCGCGCCTCNAGCTCCATTTCCAGCGGGATGTCCTCGGTNAGGGTGGCGATGTGCAGNTCNGGGTTNAGCACTTCCACATGCTGGTTGGCCTNNATCATGGCNGCGGTGACATTGCCCTTCTTGTCNGCGCGCAGGNTGAGNCGCTGGGGCTCGTCCGTNTCCATGCGCAGGCGCACCTGCTTCAGGTTGAGCACCACGTCNGTCACNTCTTCCAGAACGCCNTGGATGGTGGTGAANTCGTGCTGCACNCCNNTGATGCGCACNGCCACGAAGGCCGCGCCCTGAAGCGAGGCCAGNAGCACGCGGCGCATGGCATTGCCGATGGTGGTGCCGTAGCCGCGCTCCANCGGNTCGCANATGAACTTGGCGTANGTGNCGCTTGCGTTTTCCTCATCGCGNAGGATCTGCTCGGGCTTGACGAGCTCCGACCAGTTGCGCGCATTGATGAGGCGNTCGCCCTGTTTGATAAGCATGNGGCCCCCGGCTTATTTCGAATAAAGTTCGACGATGAGCTGCTCGTTGACGGGGAACTGGATNTCGTCACGCTGCGGAAGCGCCTTCACCGTCCCCTTGAAGGCCGCGCCGTCNGCCTCNAGCCAGNNGGGGCAGCCGCGGCGCGCGACGGCCTCCTGGGCCACGGCCAGCGCGGGGATNTTGCGGTTCTTTTCCGGCACNTCNATGACATCGCCCACGCGCACCTGNAGCGAGGGGATGTTCACCTTGCGGCCGTTGAGCGTGAACAGGCCGTGGCGCACCATCTGGCGGGCCTGGTCGCGCGAGCNNGCAAAGCCCAGNCGNTAGACCACNTTNTCGAGNCGGCGCTCNANNGTGACGAGCAGNTTGGTGCCGGTGACGCCGCGGTGCATCTCGGCCTTTTCAAAATAGCCGCGGAACTGGCGCTCCAGCACNCCGTANGCGCGCCGCGTCTTCTGCTTNTCNCNNANCTGNACNGCATATTCGCTGACCTTCTTGCGCGCGCGGCCGTGCTGGCCNGGGGCGTAGGGGCGGCGCTCATAGGCGCANTTGTCGGTGAAGCAGCGGTCGCCCTTCANNAANAGCTTGCAGCCCTCGCGGCGGCAGAGACGGCATTTGGCTTCCGTATATTTGGCCATGGATNNTTCCTCTTCGTTGGTNCGNCGCGGTGGAGNTCCGCGAAACTANACGCGCCGGCGCTTGGGCGGNCGGCAGCCGTTGTGCGGGATGGGCGTGACATCACGGATGAAGGCNACGCGGAAGCCGGCGGCGGCGATGGCGCGCATGGCCGCNTCACGGCCGGAGCCNGGGCCCTTCACATAGACGCCCACGGTGCGCATGCCGTTTTCCTGCGCCTTGCGGGCGGCCGTNTCGGCGGCNACCTGGGCGGCGAANGGNGTNGACTTGCGCGAGCCCTTGAAGCCGCTCTGNCCGGCGGANGCCCAGGAAATGGCGTTGCCGCGCGTGTCCGTGAAGGTGATGATGGTATTGTTGAACGAGGCCTGGATGTGGGCGATGCCCAGAGGCACGTTCTTCCTTTCCTTTTTCTTGACCGCTTTCTTGGGTCTTGCCATGACTGTCCCTCAAGTTGGCTGGATGGAGGAGCCGATTACTTTTTCTTGCCCACGGCGCCGCGGCGCGGCCCCTTGCGCGTGCGCGCGTTGGTGTGCGTGCGCTGCCCGTGGACGGGGAGCCCGCGGCGATGCCGCAGGCCGCGATAGCAGCCGATGTCCATAAGCCGCTTGATATTGCCCGAAACCTCGCGGCGCAGGTCGCCTTCCACCTTGTAGTGCTGCTCGAGCTCCTTGCGGATCTCGTTGACCTCATCGGCGGAGAGATCGTCAATATTGCGCTCCCAGTTGACCCCGGTGGTATCCAGNATCTTCAGGGCAGTGGTACGGCCGATGCCGTAGATATAGGTAAGCGCAATGTCCACCCTTTTGCCGCGCGGCAAATCAACACCTGCTATTCTCGCCACAATCGTTCTCCTGCCCTAGCCCTGGCGCTGCTTGTGCCGGGGGTTTTCGCAGATGACTCGAAGCACTCCCTTGCGCCGGATGACTTTGCACTTGGGGCATATTTTCTTGACGGACGGTCTGACTTTCATCTCGCTACTCCACATGGCGTGTGCCGATTTCGCCGAAAAACGGGGCCTGCGCCAACGCCGCTTGGGCGCGCGCCGCTCCGTCTGGCAAGAACGGAAATCTTTAGCCGTGTTGTGCCAACTTGTCAAGCGGCAATGGTGTGCCTGTTGAGCCCCCTGTCGGAAATGCTCAGGATCTTCGGGCCGTCGGGCGTGATGGCGACGCTGTGCTCGAAATGCGCGGCCCATTTGCCGTCCTTGGTGACGGCCGTCCACTTGTCGTCGAGGATGTCCACCTCGTGCGTGCCGAGCGTCACCATGGGCTCGATGGCGATGACCATGCCGCTGTGCAGGGTGAGCCCGGGGCTCGCCGGCCGGAAATTGGGCACCTCGGGCTTCTCGTGCATCTTGGCGCCCACGCCGTGGCCCACGAAGCGGCGCACCACGCCGAGGCCGGCCGCCTCCACATGCTTCTGGATGGCGGCGCCGATGGCGTACACGTCATTGCCCGGCCGCGCCTGCTCGATGCCCACATAGAGGCTTTCCTCGGTGACGCGCATGAGGCGCCGGGCCTCGTCGCTCACCCGGCCCACCGGGTAGGTGCGCGCCGCGTCGCCCACGAAGCCTTCAAACACCACGCCCATGTCCACGCTCACGATGTCCCCCTCTTCAAGAGGCCGGTCGGAGGGGAAGCCGTGCACCACCTGCTCGTTCACCGAGCAGCAGGTGGCGAAGGGATAGCCGCAATAGCCGAGGAAGGCGGGCTTGACCTTGTAATCCGCGCACATGTCGCGCGCGAGCTCCTCAAACTGCTTCGTGGTCACGCCCGGGGCCACCATGTCGCCCACCGCATCGAGGACATTGGCCACCATGCGGTTGGCCTCGCGCAGGCAGGCGATCTCGCGGTCGTTCTTGATATAGGCGCCGTGGTACTTTTTCATCGCCCCACCGCCGGCCCTAAGCCCGGCCGCTCCTGCGGGCCTTTTGCATCAGGCCCTGGTACTGGCTGGAGATCATGTGGGATTCCACCTGGTTCATGAAGTCCATGGCGACGCCCACCAGGATGAGCAGGCTCGTGCCGCCGAAGTAGAACGGCACGTTGAAGTTGCGGATGAGCAGCATGGGCATGAGGCAGACGAGGGAGATATACACCGCGCCCGAGAGCGTGAGCCGGGAGAGCACGTTGTCGATATATTCCGCGGTCTTTTCGCCGGGCCGGATGCCCGGGATGAAGCCGCCGGCCTTCTTCAGGTTCTCGGCCATTTCCTTGGGGTCGAAGATGATGGCCGTGTAGAAGTAGCAGAAGAAGAACATCAGCGCCACATAGAGCACATTGTACATGAGCCCGTTGGGCGAGAAGAACTCGGCCGCGCGGCGCACATACTCATTGCCCGAGAACTGACCCACAGTGGCCGGGAAGAGCAAAAGCGACGAAGCGAAGATGGGCGGGATGACGCCGGCCGTGTTGAGCCTGAGGGGCAGGTGCGAACTCTGGCCGCCGAACATCTTGCGACCCACCTGTCGCTTGGCGTAGCTGATGGGGATGCGCCGCTGCGCGCGCTCCACAAAGACGATGCAGACCGTCACCGCGGCCATGAACACGAGGATGACGATGGCCATGAAGATGCTCATGTCGCCGGCCTCGATAAGCGCGAAGGACTGGATGATGCCGCGCGGGATGCCGACCACGATGCCGCAGAAGATGATGAGCGAGATGCCATTGCCGATGCCGCGCTCGGTGATCTGCTCACCCAGCCACATGACGAGCACCGAGCCCGCAGTGAAGGTGATCATGGTCACGATGCGGAATTCCCAGCCGGGATGCAGCACCACCGGCGTGCCCGCCGGGCTCGTCATGTTCTCGAGGCCCACGGCGATGCCGAGGCCCTGCACCAGGGTGATGAGCACCGTGAGGTAACGGGTGTATTGCGTTATCTTGCGCCGGCCGGCCTGGCCCTCCTCGCGGGCCATGCGCTTGATGTCCGGGCTCACCACCTGCAACAGCTGCATGATGATGGACGCCGAGATGTACGGCATGACGCCGAGCGCGAATACGGAGACGTTGGACAGGCCGCCGCCGGAGAACATGTCGAAAAGGCTGAACAGCGTTCCGGCCATGCTGTCGAAGAAGGAGGCCAGGGCGGACGCGTTCACGCCGGGGATCGGCACATGGACGCCGATCCGGTAGCAGCACAGGATGAGGAAGGTCCAGCCCAGGCGTTTCGCCAGGGCCGGCTGGCCCGCCATCGTATTTGCCGTTCCCGTTGCCATGCAAGACTCGTTCTCGTTTGTGCTGCCCCGCCGGGGCGCGCGTGGAGCGGATGTGCTTTACTGTGAACAAAAGCCGCGGGCGCCGCGGCCCGGCGCAGCCGAGCTGCCCACAGCTGCGCCGCGCCAGATGGGACAAGACGCGCAAGCGCATCACAGCCCCCGGGGGCCGTGATGCCGCAGCCTTGCGCGTCAGATCCCGAAGCCCTGGCTATTTCGCTTCAACTTCTTCCGTAACTTCTTCCACCACTTCCGGGGCCTCGGTGAGCACTTCCACAAGAAGCTCGTTCACCTTGCCCCCGGCCTTCTGGATCTTCTCCACGGCGGCGCGGCTGAAGCGGTGGGCCTCGATGTTCATGGGCGCGGTGATGTCGCCGCGGGAGAGCACCTTGACGAGGGAGCCGCCCTTGACGAGCCGGCGCTCATAGATGTCTTCCAGCGTGATGTCGGTCTTGCCCGGGAAGGCCTCGGCCAGCGTGTCCAGGTTCACCACGTCGTAGCGGATCTTGAACAGGGCGTTCTTGAAGCCGTGCTTGGGGAGCCTGCGCTGGAGCGGCATCTGGCCGCCTTCAAAGCCGGGGCGTACGCCGCCGCCGGAGCGGGCGTTCTGGCCCTTGTGCCCGCGGCCGGAAGTGCCGCCGAGGCCGGAGCCCTGGCCGCGGCCCACCCTGCGGCGCTGTTTGCGCTCTTCAGGAAAGGGATAGAGATCGTGCAGTTGCATAGTCTTCTCCTCGCGCGACCGCTATTCCACGACGGCCACAAGATGCGGAACCTTGGCGATGATGCCCCGGATGGCCGGGGTGTCCTTGAACGTCTTGACCATCTGCATGCGCTTCAGGCCAAGGGCGTCCAACATCCTGCGCTGGTGGGGCGTGGTGCCGATGCGCGAGCGCACAAGCTTGACTTTGATTTCGGCCATGGTCACTTCCTCGGGGCTTCGAGCTTCATGCCGCGCAGGTCGGAAACCTCGGCGGCGCTGCGCAGGGCTTCGAGGCCCTGCATGGTGGCGCGCAGCACATTGTGGGGATTGTTGGTGCCGATGGCCTTGGCGAGCACGTCGCGCACGCCCACGGCCTCCATGACCGCGCGCACGGCGCCGCCGGCGATGATGCCGGTGCCCTCGCTTGCGGGCTTCAGCATGACGCGCCCGGCGCCGAAGCGGCCCAGCACCTCATAGGGCAAGGTGCCTTCCAAGAGGGGGATGCGCACGCGGTTCTTGCGGGCGCGCTCCGTGGCCTTGCGCAGGGCCTCGGGCACTTCCTGGGCCTTGCCGAGGCCGTAGCCCACGCCGCCCTTGCCGTCGCCCACGACCACGAGGGCGCTGAAGCTGAAACGCCGGCCGCCCTTGACCACCTTGGCCACGCGGTTGAGGGAGACGATCTTTTCGATTTCGCCCAGCTCGTTCTGCTGGGCATCGCTGTTGCTCGAGTTTTCCTGACGCATATCAGAACTCCAGGCCGCCTTCGCGGGCGCCGTCGGCCACGGCCTTGATGCGGCCGTGATAAATGTAGCCGTTGCGATCGAATACCACCTTGCTGATATTCTTTTCCTTGGCCAGGCGGGCGATTTCCTTGCCCACGCGCTCGGCGCCCTCCTTGTTGCAGTGGAGGCCGGGCTCGCTCTTGGAGAGGGCGAGCGTGGAAGCGGAGACAAGGGTCGCGCCTTCGAGGTCGTTCACGATCTGGGCGTAGATATGCATGTTCGACCTGAAGACCACAAGCCGGGGGCGTTCCGCCGTGCCGCGCACCTTTTTGCGGATGCGGATCTTGCGGCGCTGCCGGGATTCGTTCTTGCTTACGTTCATAGAGAGCCCCTACTTCTTGCCGCCGGACTTGCCCACCTTGCGGCGGATGGTCTCGGTCACGTACTTGATGCCCTTGCCCTTGTAGGGTTCGGGCTTGCGGATGCGGCGGATGCGGGCGGCAGTCTCGCCCACAAGCTCCTTGTCCACCCCGGAGAGGGTGAGCACCTGCCCCTCGACGGCGGCCTTGATGCCGTCGGGGAGATCCACGATGACAGGATGCGAGTAGCCCACGGCAAGCTCCACCACATTGCCCTTGACGGCAACGCGGTAGCCCACGCCGATGACCTCCAGTGCCTTGGAGAAGCCCTTGGTCACGCCCTCGATGCAGTTGGCGAGCAGGGTGCGGCGAAGGCCGTGCTGGGCGCGGCTCTCGCGCGTTTCCTCGCGGCGCGTCAGGGTGACGTGGCCGTCGGCGAGCTCATAGTTGAGCAGCGGGGAGACGGGCGTCGAGAGCGTGCCCTTGGGCCCCTTCACTTCCACAACATCCGTCCCGATCTTGACCTCAACGCCGGCCGGGACGGGAACGGGCAATTTGCCTATGCGAGACATATGACACCGCCTACCAGATTTCGCACAGAAGTTCGCCGCCCACCTTCTTTTCCTGGGCGGTAGCGCCGTCCATGACACCGCTGGACGTGGAGAGAATGCAAATGCCGAGGCCGTTCTGCACCCTGGGAATCTGGCGCGAGTTCACATAGACACGCCGGCCGGGCGTGCTCACGCGCTTCAGGCCCGTGATGACGGGGCGCCCCTTCTGGTACTTGAGGGTAATGGTGATGACGTCGCCGTCCACGGCCACATCTTCGACGTAACCTTCCTGCTTGAGGATGGCGGCGAGGGCCTCCTTCATCTTCGAGCGCGGCACATTCACTTCCTTGTGCAGGGCCAAATGTGCGTTGCGGATGCGCGTCAGCATATCCGCAATGGGATCTGTCAGCATCGAAAGCTCCTGAGGTTGTGTCCGCGGGGTTCGCGGCCCCATGCCGCCACTTCCCGCGGGGCGAAACGCGAAAGCTCCCGCCCGGAAAGGCTCGCAAGCCGGCTTACCAGCTGGACTTGCGCACCCCGGGGAGTTCGCCCTTGAGGGCCAGTTTGCGGAAGCAGATGCGGCAGACGCCGAACGGGCGCATGAAGGCGCGCGGGCGGCCGCAGAGCGGGCAGCGGTTATAGGCGCGGGCGCTGAACTTGGGCTTGCGCCGGGCCTTCACTTCCAGGGAAGTACGGGACATGGCGTTCTCCTATTTGCGGAAGGGCATGCCAAGCTTGTCGAGGAGGAACTTGCCCTCCTTGTCGGTGTTGGCCGAGGTGACGATGGTGATGTTCATGCCCTTGGGGTTTTCCACGCGGTCGATCTCGAGCTCGGGGAAGATGGTGTGCTCCTTGACGCCGAGCGTGAAGTTGCCGCGCCCGTCAAAGCCGCGGTCGGGGATGCCGCGGAAGTCGCGCACCCGGGGCAGGGCAAAGTTCATGAGCTTGTCGAGGAAGTCCCACATGCGGTCCTTGCGCAGGGTGACGCGGGCGCCGATGGGCATGCCCTCGCGGAGCTTGAAGGCGGCGATGGACTTCTTGGCGCGCGTGATCACGGCCTTCTGGCCAGCGATGGCGGAGAGCTCGTTGACGGCCTCCTCCATGAGCTTGTTGTTCTGCGTGGCGGCGCCAAGGCCGATGTTCAGGGAGATCTTCTCGATCCCGGGAAGCTGCATGGGGGAGGTGTAATTGAACTCCTTTTGCAGCTCCGGGACCACCTTCTCCTGATATATCTTTTCAAGGCGTGTCATCGTTTCACCTTATTCCATGACTTCGTTGCACTTCTTGCAGAAGCGCACTTTCTTTTCCTTGCCGTCCACCATGATGCGGCGGTAGCCGATGCGAGTGGGCTTGTGGCAGGCCGGGCACACCACCATGACATTGGAGATGGCGATGGGCATTTCCTTTTCCACGATGCCGCCGGGCTGCTGGGCATAGGGGTTGGCGCGCATGTGCCGCTTGACGAGGTTCACCTTTTCCACAAGGACCTTGCCATGCTTGCGCAAAATCTTGAGCACCTTGCGCGGCACGTCCTTGTCGGCGTCCTTGCCGGTGATCACCATCACATTGTCGCCCTTGCGGATGCGAAACATATTCATGGCGGTCTCCTAGAGCACTTCCGGCGCAAGGGAAATGATCTTCATGAAATTCTGGGCGCGCAGCTCGCGGGCCACGGGGCCGAAAATGCGCGTGCCCACGGGCTCGCCCTGGTTGGAGAGCAAAACGGCGGCATTGCCGTCGAACTTGATGTAGCTGCCATCCATGCGGCGCACTTCCTTGGCCGTGCGCACGATGACCGCCTTCATCACGTCGCCCTTCTTCACCTTGCTGTGGGGCATGGCCTCCTTGACGGAGACCATGATGATGTCGCCCACCGAGGCGTAACGGCGGTGCGAACCGCCCAGCACCTTGATGCAGGCGACCTTCTTGGCGCCCGAATTGTCGGCGACCTGGAGCGTGGATTCTACCTGGATCATGGCGTTGTCCTACACGGCTTTTTCGAGGATGTTGACGAGATGCCAGCGCTTGTTGCGCGACATGGGCCGATACTCAACGATCCGCACCTTGTCGCCCACGCCGCATTCGTTCATGGGGTCATGCGCCGTGAACTTCTTGCGGCGGCGCACATACTTCTTGAGCAGGGGATGCTTCACCAGGGTCTCGACGCGCACGACGATGGTCTTGTCGTTCTTGTCGCTCACCACGATGCCGGTCATGGTCCTGCCCTTGCGGTGTTCCAGAGCTTCCATGTTCAGGCCCTCTGTTCCTTTTCGTTCAAGATGGTGGCGATGCGCGCCACCTGACGGCGGCGGGCCTTGAGCTCGGAGGTCTTTTCAAGGGCCGCGGCGGCATGACGGAAGCGCGTGCGCATCAGCTCCTCGCGCTCGTCGGCCAGCTTCTCGCGCAGTTCGGGCACGTCCATGGCGCGCAGGGCGGCCACGTCGCGGACTTCCTTGTCGCCTTTCTTCTTGGCAGCCATCACATGCCCTCCCTTACCACGATGATGGTCTTGATGGGCAGCTTGTGCGCGGCGCGGGTGAGCGCCTCGCGGGCCAGGTCAAGGCTCACGCCCTTGATCTCGTAGAGCACGCGGCCGGGCTTCACCGGCGCGCACCAGCCCACTGGCGCGCCCTTGCCCGAGCCCTGCCGGGTCTCAAGAGGCTTGGCCGTCACCGGGCGGTCAGGGAACACGCGGATCCAGACCTTGCCGCCGCGCTTGATGTGGCGCATCATGGCGATACGGGCGGCCTCGATCTGCTGGCTGGAAAGATGCCCGTGCTGGATGGCCTTGAGGCCGATATCGCCGAACGCGATGGAGGCGCCGCGCGTCGCCAGGCCGCGCAAGCGGCCTTTCTGCCACTTGCGGAATTTAACTTTCTTGGGCGCAAGCATTATTGTTCAACCTCTTTGTCAAGGATTTCACCCTTGTAGACCCACACCTTGACGCCGATGATGCCATAGGTGGTGTGCGCCTCGGCAAAGCCGAAGTCAATGTCGGCGCGCAGCGTCTGCAAGGGCACGCGGCCGTCGCGGTACCATTCGGTGCGGGCGATCTCGGCCCCGGCAAGGCGCCCGGAGCAGGTGACCTTGATGCCCTCGGCGCCGAACTTGCGGGCCATGGAGACCGTGCGCTTCATGGCGCGGCGGAAGGCCACGCGGCGCTCCAGCTGCTGGGCGATGTTCTCGGCCACGAGCTGCGCGTCGATCTCGGGGCGGCGGATCTCGTTGACTTCCAGCGAAAACTCGCGGCCGAACTTCTGGCGAAGGTCGGTGCGCAGCTTCTCGATCTCCACCCCCTTGCGGCCGATGACGATGCCGGGCCTGGCCGTGGAAAGGATGAGGCGTACCTTGCCGCCCGCGCGCTCGATCTCGATCTTGGAGAGCCCCGCATGGTAGAGGAGCTTCTTCACGAAGGCGCGGATCTTGTGGTCCTCCTGGACGAAGGCCGGGTATTCCTTCTTGCTGAACCAGCGGGACTGCCAGTTCTTGTTGTACCCAAGCCGGAAGCCGAACGGATGTACTTTCTGGCCCATAGCCTATTCCTTGCCTTCTTGGAGTATGACGGTGATGTGGCTCGTGCGCTTGTGGATCTTGCTGGCGCGGCCCTGGGCGCGGGGCATGAAGCGCTTCCAGGTGGGGCCTTCGTTGACCAGCACTTCCTTCACCACCATGGCGTCCACATCCACGCCCCCGAGCTGGGAGGCATTGGCAAGGGCGCTCTTGACCACGCCGTAAATGATGCCCGCGGGCTTGTTGGGCGTGAAGCGCAGGAGGTTCATGGCCTCCTCCACCCCGAGGCCCTGGACGTTCCGGGCGACCAGGCGGGCCTTGCGCGGCGAGACGCGCTGGTATTTCGCAATGGCTCTCGATTCCATATCCCTACCCTACTTCTTGCCGGCCTTGGCTTTCTTGTCGGCGGCATGGCCGTGGAAGGTGCGCGTGGGCGAGAACTCGCCCAGCTTGTGGCCGACCATGTTTTCGGTGACGAAGACAGGCACGAACTTCTTGCCGTTGTGCACCGCGAAGGTCAGCCCCACCATTTCGGGCAGGATGGTCGAGCGGCGCGACCAGGTCTTGAGCACGCGGCGGTCGTTGTTGGCCACCGCGGTGTCGACCTTCTTGAGCAGGTGGCCGTCGACGAACGGCCCTTTCTTCAAAGATCTGGGCATGGTCTACTCCTACTTCTGGCCGCGGCGCTTGACGATGAGCCGCGAGGAGGGCTTCTTCTTGTCGCGGGTCTTGTAACCCTTGGCAGGCATGCCCCACGGGGACACGGGATGCCGGCCGCCGGAGCTCCTGCCCTCGCCGCCGCCGAGCGGATGGTCGATGGGGTTCATGGCCACGCCGCGCACCTGCGGGCGCCGCCCGAGCCAGCGGTTGCGCCCGGCCTTGCCCAGCGAAATGTTCTCGTGCGAGATATTGCCCACCTGGCCCACCGTGGCGATGCAGGAGGCGAGCACCCGGCGCACTTCGCCCGAGGGCAGGCGCAAAAGGGCGTACTTGCCTTCCTTGGCGACGAGCTGGGCGTAGGTGCCGGCCGAGCGGCACATCTGGCCGCCGCGCCCGGGCGAGAGCTCGATATTGTGGAGCACCGTGCCCACGGGGATGCGGGACATCTCAAGGGCGTTGCCCGGCTTGATGTCCGCCACCTGGCCCGTGCGGCTGTCCACGCCGCTCATGACCACATCGCCCTGCTTGAGGCCCACCGGGGCGAGGATATAGCGCTTCTCGCCGTCGGCGTAGTGCAGAAGCGCGATGCGCGCCGTGCGGTTGGGGTCATACTCGATCTCGGCGACGGTGGCCGGGATGCCGATCTTGTTGCGCTTGAAGTCGATGATGCGGTAGAGGCGCTTCACGCCCCCGCCGCGGCGGCGGCTGGTGACGCGGCCGTTGTTGTTGCGGCCGGCCTTCTTGGGCAGCCCCTCGGTGAGCGACTTCTCGGGCTTGGTCCTCGTGATTTCCTCAAAATCGGAAACCGTCTGGAAGCGGCGGCCCGCAGAGGTCGGTTTCAGCTTGCGGACAGCCATGGCTACACCCCCTCGAAGAACTCGATTTTATCGCCCTCGGCCAGCGTCACATACGCCTTCTTCCAGCCGGGCTTGCGGCCGATGACGCGGCCCTGGCGCTTCCTGTTGCGGGGCGCGCGGCGCACGATGTTGACCGCCGTGACATGCACGTCGAAGGCCTTTTCCACGGCCTTCTCGATCTCGATCTTGCTCGCCTGCGGATGGACGTAGAAGGCCACCTGGTTGGCCTCGTCCTTGAGCATGGTCGTTTTTTCCGTGAGCAGGGGCTTGAGGAGAACAGTGGTCAGGTCCATCTTACTCTCCCTTGGCAAAACGCGCCTCAACCGGCTCCACGGCCCCTTCCATGAGCACAAGCTGCTTGTGCCGCAGGATCTCCAGCACGTTCAGCTGGTCTGGCGTGGTGAAGTTGATGCCGGGAATGTTGCGCGAGGAGCGGATCAGGGTTTCATTGACTTCGGGGGCCACGATGAGCGCCTTCCCAAGCCCGAGCGTCTTGGCGACGCCCGCGAAGAGCTTGGTCTTGGGCTCGGCGATCTCGATGCTTTTCACCACCATCAGGCCCTTGTCGGCCAGGCGGCTCGAGAGCGCCATGCGCAGCGCGAGCTCGCGGACCTTGCGGTTGACCTTGAAGCTGTAATCGCGGGGCGTGGGCCCGAACACGATGGCGCCGCCGCGCCACACGGGCGAGCGGTTGGAGCCGGCGCGGGCGCGGCCCGTACCCTTCTGCTTCCAGGGCTTGACGCCGCCGCCGGAGACATAGGCGCGGGTCTTGGCCATGTGCGTGCCCGCGCGCCTGGCGGCCAGCTGCCCGCGCACCACGAAGTGGAGAATCTCGGGCCGGGGCTCGATCTCGAACACTTCAGGGGCCAGCGTCACTTCGCCGCACTCCTGCTTGTTCTGGTCATATACTTTCACGGTAGCCATGTCGCTCCCCTACTGCTTGCGGACCAGCACGAGGCCGTTCTTGGGGCCGGGCACGCAACCCTTGACGAGGATGACATTGTCCTCGGGGCGCACGCCGACGACCTGAAGGCCCAGCTCCGTCACGGTTTCATCGCCCCAGTGGCCGGCCATCTTGCGGCCCTTGAACACATGGCCGGGGAAGGTGTTGTTGCCGATGGAGCCGTTGTTGCGATGCACCTTTTCGCAGCCGTGCGTATCCTTGGAGCCGGCGAAGTTCCAGCGGCGCATGCGGCCCTGATAGCCCTTGCCGAGGCTCTTGCCCGTCACCTTGACCACATCGCCCGGGGCGAACATCTCGACGGTGAGCTCGTCGCCGAGCTTGTGCTCGGGCGCGCCCTGAAGGCGCAGCTCATGGGTCTTGCGGAACAGGCCGGCGTCGGCCTTGGCGAAATGGCCCTGCATGGGCTTGGTCACATGCTTGGCCTTGGACTTCTCAAAGGCGATCTGGAGGGCGTTGTAGCCATCCTTCGCTTCAGACTTGATCTGGGTGACGGGGCACGGGCCGGCCTCGATGACCGTGACGGCGACGGCCGCGCCGTCCCCGGCGAAGATGCGGGTCATGCCCAGCTTGCGACCCAGGATTCCTAGTTTCTCAGCCATGGCTGCCTCTCGCTAGAGCTTGATTTCCACATCCACGCCAGCGGGCAAGGAGAGCTTGCCGAGCGCATCGACGGTCTGCTGTGTGGGTTCCAAAATATCCATGAGGCGCTTGTGGATGCGCATCTCGAACTGCTCGCGGGACTTCTTGTCCACATGCACCGACCGCTGGATGGTGTACTTGTGGATATTGGTGGGCAGGGGAATGGGCCCGGCCACGCCCGCGCCGGTATTGCGCGCCGTGTCCACGATTTCCGCAACGGCCTTGTCGAGGATGCGGTAATCGTAGGCCTTGAGCTTGATCCGGATGCGATCGCTGCTGACAGTCGTCATTATGCCTACTCCATTTGCAAAAAAACCGGGCGCCCGAAGGCGGAAACCCGGCGCGGCCGCATGTGCGGCCGGCAAACCACGACACCCCTGACGATATGGGGCGCTTCCTGCGAAAAACTCCGGGATGACCGGCTGCGTGGAGGAAAAACGAACGCCGGGCGCACGTCACAGCCACGCGAAATTCGCGGGAAGCCCCTGACGCGGCCCGGTCATGCCACCGCGAGGCGGTGACTGGCGGGACCCGCAGGGTCGCCAAACGGGGGTTTTCCCCCTTTTCCTTACAGCCCCGGTCGCGCGGCGCGCCTTGCGGCGCGAAACTCGCACTGGCTCCGTCATCGGGCTGGAACGGCTCGACATTATGCGGCATCTGGCAACGCCTGCGAATGTCAAAGCCCGGCGCGCGGCGTATTCCGCTCCGCCCGGGCGCAGCAGGACAGGCTCGACCTGCCCTTCCCTGCCGTCCAGGGATCGTCTCACAATTGTGGGACGGGAGAGGTTTTAGCGGATAGTCCCCCGGCCGTCAAGAAATTTCAAAAAAATTTCCCACCGTTCACTTCGCGGCTTCTGCTGCCGCCTCGGGCTCACCCAGAAGGGCGCGGGCAAAGGCGTCGCCGTCAAAGGGCCTGAGGTCTTCCATCTTCTCGCCAAGCCCCACGTAGGTGATGGGGAGGTTCTCGCGCAGGGCCACGGCGATGGCCACGCCGCCCTTGGCGGTGCCGTCCAGCTTGGTCAGGATGAGCTCGTCCGCGCCGGCGGCTTCCTTAAATAAATGCGCCTGCGAGAGCGCGTTCTGCCCGGTGGTGGCGTCCAGCACGAGGACGCAGCGGTGCGGCGCGCCGGGGTGCTTCTTGCCGAGCACCTGCCGGATCTTGCCAAGCTCCTCCATAAGGTTGACCTTGGTCTGGAGCCGCCCCGCCGTGTCCACGAAGAGCACGTCGAAGCCCTCCTTCACGGCGCGGTCCATGGCCTGCCAGGCCACCGAGGCCGGGTCCGCCCCCTGCGCGCCGGAGTGGAACTCCGCGCCCGCACGCTTCGCCCAGGTCTCGAGCTGTTCCACGGCCGCCGCGCGGAAGGTGTCGGCCGCGGCGATGAGCACCTTCTTGCCCTGCATGCGCGCGCGGTGCGCCAGCTTGCCGATGGTGGTGGTCTTGCCCACGCCGTTGACGCCCACCATGAGCACCACTTCTGGCGCGTTCACCGCGGCGATGCGGCGCGGCTGCCGGAAAAGCTCCTCCAGCTCGGCGAGGAGCAACGGCCGAACCCCGGCGGTATCCGTGACCTTTTCGCGCCGCGCGCGCTCCCTGAGGCGCGAGACCATTTCGAGCGAGGTCTCGAAGCCGAGGTCGGCGGTGATGAAGAGCTCTTCCAGCTCTTCCCAGAAGGCGTCGTTGAGCTCGCCGTGGCTCGCGAAAAGGCCGTCCAGCCGGCGGGCGAACTGCTCGCGCGTGCGCGCCAGCCCCTCGGTGAGCTTGACGAAGAGGCGGTTGCGCTCGTCCTCCTCGTCCTCGAGGTCGAGGGCCAGCGCGAGGCGGTACTGGAGCTCGGAGCGGAATTCCTCCACATGGCGGTATTCCATGCGCGTGAGCCACGTGCGGAAATCGGCGATGAAGGCCTCCGCCTCCCCGGGTGGTGTTTCCAGCGCGCCGAGCAAAACGCCGAGCCTGCGCCAGAGCTCGTCCCCGGCCGTGTCCACGCCGTCGAGGATGACGGCGAGCCACGCCGAGAGCCGGGGCTCGGCCTCGCGCAGCCGCAGCACAAGGGCGGCGTCACCGGCAGCGCCACTTGCCGCTGGCGTCGCTCCTGCCACAGGGGCGGGTGCGTGCGGGGCGTCCGCCGGCTGCTGGCCCGCGCCCTCCGCGACAAGCGGGGCTTCGGGCGCGTCAGCGGCCCTGTCCTGGCCGGAAAAGAGGCGGCGTACCTTGGAGAAAAAACCCATCACTGGCCCCCTTGCCCCTTGCGGGCGCCCTCCAGCGCCGCCAGCACTTCTTCCAGAGCCCGCGCGCATTCCTCCACGGGCAGGGCGCGCGTTTCGCAGTCCGGGTCGTTGAGCGCCGCCTGCATCTGGCGGGCGGCCTCGGTGAGGCGCGCAGCGCCCAGGCAGGGCGCGGCCTGCTCCAGCATGCGCCCGAGGTGGCAGAGGCCCGCGGTCTCGCCGTCCGCATAGAGGCGCTGCATGAGCTGGGGCGCGCGGGCGAAGGTCTGGCGGAACAGGCCCGCGGTCACGCGCCAGGTGTCGGGATTCTTGCGCTGGAAGCGCCGCCCCAGGTCGCGGTCCACAGGGGGCGCCGCTGCGGCCGCGGCCTCGGGCGAGCCCTCCTCCCCGCCCTCTTCGGGAGCGCGGGGCGCGAGGCCGAGCACCACGGGTTCCGGCGCCGCCTTGGCGTCGGGGCCGTCCGCACCGCCCGGGGGATTCCCGATGCGCCCGATGAGGCGCCTGAGGGCCGCGAGGTCGCCCCACAGCCAGAGCAGGAGCACAAGCGCCAGCGTCCAGATGGCGGCCGCGAGGCCGAAGCGCCAGCGCTCTCGCGCCAAAAGCTGCGCCTCCTCCTCGCCCATGAGGCGCGGGGAGAGCCACACCTCCACCGAGCCCACGGTCTGGCCCTCCACCTTGAGGGGGTTCATGCCCTGGACGCAATCCTCGGAAAGCTCGTCATCCCAGGGGACCGGCTCCCAGAGATAATTGCGGCGCTGGCCCTCGAGCATGCCCTGGCGCGTCTCCACCTTGATGGCGTAGAGGCGTTCGTCCTCCATGGCGCCCATGACGATGGTGCGCGCGGTGATCTCGTCCAGGTCCCACGCGGGCAGCGCCAGCAGGGTGGCGAGCTGCGCGGCCATGCGGCCGGCCTCGGCGCTGAGGCGGTTTTCCGCGTCGCGGCGGCTGCTCTCCAGGTTCCACAGGCCGAGCACGAAGAGCAGCGCGATGCCCGCGCCCCAGACAAGGAGGGCGGCGCCGCGCCTGGCCGTGCGCGAGATGCGCGGCGCATGCGGTGAGGAGTTCCTGGGCGTGGGCATATGTGTTCCGGTGTGNCTCCGCTGGCCGGCAGGGCGCCCCGCGGGCTTTTCCGCGTGGCCCTGTGCCGGGCGCCCCTGACTATGCCTTAGGCCGGCGCGGCGCGCAAGCCTTTGCGCCGGGGGCGCCCCGGCATGATGTCAGGCCGATTCAGGGCCGGTGCGGGTCCTGCTCGGCGCGCCACGCGGCCACCACGGCGCGCACGGCGGCGTCCTTCTCCGAAGGGAGGGGCTTGAACTCCTCGGCGAAAACATGGATGCGCGTGCCCCCGCGCGGCACGAAGAGCCCCTTCACCCGGCACCAGGCCGGGGNGAGNACGGCCACGAGGTCNTCAAGGACGGTGTTGGTGATGCTCTCCATGAAGGACTGGTGGTTGCGGAANGCGAACATGTAGAGCTTGAAACTCTTGGACTCCACGCACAGNNNGTCCGGCACGTATTCCACGCTGATGGTGCCGAAGTCCGGCTGGCCGGTCACCGGGCAAAGCGAGGTGAACTCGGGAAAGGCGATGCTGACCACATAGGGCCGGTGGGGATAGCGGTTGGGGAAGGCCTCCAGCAGGGCGGGGCTGGGGCCACCGCTCACCGAGGGCAGGGAGCCGCCCCCGAGCAGGTGCAGCCCGCTCACGTCGTCACGGCGGGGCTGGGGCATGTCGGTGGCCGGAGACTCCGGGGCGGGCCGGTCATGATGGGGCATGGATGTTCCTTTTTCAGTTCTGGTGCAGATGCGCCCNCTCCAGCTTGTAAGCCGGCGCCGAGCGCGTTATGATGGCNGTTCTACGCCATTCCGNNCGNCGCGTCCAATGNCGGGCGCGGGGCCGGCCTTTCCGCGGAGCGAGCCATGCGCATCAGTTTCGGCCATTTCGGCGACATCTGCCGGATGATCAAGATCGAGCATTCCATCTTCGCCCTGCCCTATGCCTGGGCCGGGGCCGTGCTGGCCGCGCGCGGCCTGCCCCCGTGGCGGGCCCTCCTGCTGCTCACCGTGGCCATGGTGGCCGTGCGCTCCTTCGCCATGACCTTCAACCGCATCGCCGACGTTGCCATCGACGCCGAAAACCCGCGCACCAAGGGGCGCCCGCTCGTCACCGGCGCCATCAGCATGGGCCAGGCCCGNGCCTTCTGCGCCGTCATGTCCGCCATCTTCATCGCCGCATGCGCCGCCATGAACTCCCTGTGCCTCTGGCTCTCCGTGCCGGCCCTGCTCTTCGCCGGGGCCTACAGCCTCTTGAAGCGCGTGTCGCCGCTCTGCCATTACTGGCTCGGCGCCACCCTGGGCCTCGCGCCGCTGGCCGGCTGGATCGCCGTGGACCCTTCAAGCNTGAGCCTCGCGCCGGTGCTGCTCTTTTTCGCCGTGACCTTCTGGGTGGGCGCCTTTGACATCTATTNCGCCTTNCAGGATCTCGACTGCGACCTCGCCCANGGGCTCCACTCCATCCCCGCCCGCTTCGGGCCCAGGACGGCCCTGGCGCTGGCCGGCTTCTCGCATGTCATGACGGTCATCTTTCTCGCGCTCACGGGCCTCGCGGCCGGGCTCGGCTGGCCGTGGTACGCCATCTGCGCCGGCATCGGGGNCCTNCTCGTGTNGGAGCACAGGCTGGTGCAGCCCGATGACCTCACGCACATCAACATGGCCTTTTTCACGCTCAACGGCATCATCTCGCCGGTGGTGCTCGTCGGCGTCATCCTCGGGCTCTNTTTCTGAACCGCAAAGGAGGCCCCATGCCGCGCAAGCGTTCCTCCCCCCAGCCGGACGGCGACCGCCCGGAAAAGCCCAGCCGCTCCGCCAACAAGCGGGGCAGCCACGCCCGCCAGGCCCTGGGCCTCGAGATCGCGCGCCTCACCGCCGCCGAGCGCGCGAATCTTCCGCTCACGCCCGAGCTCGCCGAGGCCATGGACCTGCTCGACCGCCTCACCGACCGCGAGGGCCGGCGCCGGCAGGAGCAGTATATCGGGCGCCTCATGCGCGATGTGGACGAGGAGCCGCTGCGCCGGGCCATGGCCGGCCGCCAGGCGCGGGACGCNGCNGANGTGGCGCGCTTNCACGCNGCNGANGNCTGGCGNGCGCGCCTNCTNNANGCGNCGGCNGCCGGGGTGCCGGCGCTGCTGGAGGAATTCAGGCAAGGCGTGGCCCCGGCTTCCCCCGAGGCGGAGGCGGAACTTCTCCGCGCCGTGGAGGCCGCGAGAGCCGCCCGCGCCCGGG